>NZ_FOBJ01000006.1:0-378020 GCF_900109805.1 Variovorax sp. YR750 | reverse complement strand
GTTGTACAGCGAGCGGTGGCGGTTGGCCGCGCCCTTGGGCCGGCCGGTGGAGCCGGAGGTGTAGATGACGTAGGCCAGGTGCTCGCCGTGCAGGGACACGTCGGGGTCGACGCTGGGGCCGGTCTCCAGGTCCAGGCGGTCCAGCTCGATCGTCTGCACGCCGTCGCGCACGGGGATCGTCGCGGCGACGTGGCTCTGGGTGAGCAGCAGCGAGACACCGCTGTCCTCGAGCATGTAGGCGATGCGGTCCTTCGGGTACTCGGGGTCGATGGGCACGTAGGCGCCGCCGGCCCTGAGGATGGCCAGCAGGCCCACCACCATCTCGATGCTGCGCTCCAGCGCGATGCCCACAGGGGTGTCGGGGCGAACGCCCAGTGCGATCAGGCGGTGCGCCAGGCGGTTCGCCCGGGCATCTAGCTGCGCGTAGCTCAGAGAGGCTTCGCCGAACACCACAGCCTGCGCATCCGGCGTGCGGGCTGCCTGCCGGCCTATCAGGCGGTGCACCGGCTCGACGTGGTCGCGGTGCTGCGGGTTCTCGCTCCAGCCCATCAGCTGCGCGCGCTCGGCCTCGCTCGTCAGGACCAGGTTCGCGAGCAGGCGGTCGGGGTCGGAAGCCAGCGTCTCCAGCACCCGGATATAGCCGTCGACCAGACGCTGCGCCGTGTGCGCCTCGAACAGGTCGGTGTTGTATTCGAGCCGGCCGCGAACACCCTGCGGGTCGATATAGAAGTCCAGCGAGAGATCGAATTTGGCACCCGCGTCGTCGAATTCCTCCAGCTCGGCCCGCACGCCCTCGAGATCGAGCGCCACGGCCTCGCCCGACATCTGCACGCCGAACATCACCTGGAACAGCGGGCTACGCGCCGGGTCGCGACGGTCCTTGCGGTTCGCCAGCAGCACTTCGAAAGGCAGGTCGGCGTTGTCGAGTGCGGCCAGCGCATCGGCGCGGACCTGCCGGCAGACCTGGCGCAGGCTCTGCCGTGGCGAGAGCCTCGCGCGGAACACCTGCGTGGTCACGAAGAAGCCGAGCAGTTCGCTCACTTCCTCATGGTGCCGGCCGGCATTGGGCACGCCGACGGCGAAGTCGCCCTGCCCGCTCTGGCGCGACAGCAATACCTGCCAGGCCGCCAGCAGCGCCACGAACGGCGTGCATTTCTCGGCGCGGCAGAACTTCTGCACCGCGAGTGCCAGCGCCGGCGGCAACTCGAAACCCAGCGCCGTTCCCGCGAAGGTCTTCCGGGAGCCGCGCGTGCGGTCGGTCGGCAGGTCGAGCGCGGGAACCTCCGGGCCCAGATGCCTGTTCCAGTGTTCGAGCTGGCCCGCCAGCGCGCCGCCCTGCACGCCGGCGCGCTGCCACACCGCATAGTCGGCGTACTGCACGGACAGCGGCGGCAGCTCGACCGCATCGCCGCTGCGCAGAGCCAGCCTATAGGCCCGGGCCAGGTCGTTGGCGAGGATCGGGTTCGACCATGCGTCGGACACGACGTGATGCAGGCACACGGCCAGCACATGCCGCCCGCCGCCCAGCGTCACCAGCCGTGCGACCAGCGCGGGCGCGGCGCCGAGATCGAACACGTGCGCGGCGGTGCGGCACACGGCTTCGTCCAGCGGCTGCTTCTGTGCTTCGGCCGGCAGCCCCGAGAGATCGATGCGTTCCAGCGCGAACGGCGCGGATGCGTGCACCCGCTGCATCGGCACGCCGTCCTGCTCGAAGAAGCTGGTGCGGAGGATAGCGTGCCGCGCGATCACCGCCTGGAACGCGCGCTCCAGCGCATCGGCGTCGAGCGCCCCCTCCAGCCGGAAGACGCGCGGCAGGTTGTAGGCCGTGAGGCCGGGCTCGAGTTTCTGCAGAAAGCAAAGCTGCTCCTGCGCATAGGAAAGCGCGACGGCATCGCCATCACGCACCGTGCGGACGATGCCGATGCTCATGCTGCCTCACCCACTTCTGCTTCCTCGGGTTGCCGCGCCGCCTGCGCCCGCTGCTCGAGCAGCCCGGCATCGTCACTGCCTTCACGCAGCGCGGTCGCCAGCGCGGCCGGCGTGGGGTGGTCGAACACCACGCCCGCCGCCACCTCGACCTGCAGCAGCTTGCGGATGCGCGCCACGAGCTTGATGACCTGCAGCGAGTGGCCACCGAGCTCGAAGAAATCGTCCTCCGCGCCGATGGGGCCGCTGCCCAGCAGCGAAGCCATGCCGTCGGCGAGCACGGCTTCGAGTGCGTCGCGCGGCTCCACGCGCGCCTTGCGCCCGGCTGCGGCGGGCGCGATGGCGGCCAACGCCAGCCGGTCGATCTTTCCGTTGGGCAGGCGCGCGAAGGATTCCATCGCGGTGAAGCTCGCCGGCACCATGTGCGCGGGCAGCAGAGCGGCCAGTTGCTCGCGCAGGGCACGGCCGTCGGCCAGTGCCGCATCGGAGACGAAGAAGGCGGACAGCGTCATCGCACCCGCCGCATCGGGCGCGGCCAGCACCACCGCCTGCCGTACGCCCGGCTGCGCGAGCAGCACCGACTCGATCTCGGCCGGCTCCACGCGGAAGCCGTGGATCTTCACCTGGTGGTCCGCACGGCCCGCGAGGCAGATGCCGCCATCGGCCAGCACGTGGGCTAGGTCGCCGGTGCGGTAGAGACGCTCGCCAGGACGGAAGGGGTCGGCCACGAAAGCCTCGCCCGCCTCGCGGTTCAGGTAGCCCCGGCACAGCTGCGCGCCACCGATGTAGACCTCGCCGAGGCCGCCCGCCGGCACGAGGCGCAGCGATTCGTCGAGCACGTGCACGCGGTTGTTGGCGAGCACCTGCGTCAGCGGCAGCTGCGCGGACAGCTGAGAACCGGCCGGCACCGCATGGACCATCACGCCCACCGTGGTCTCGGTCGGCCCGTAGTGGTTGTAGATGGCGCACTGCGGTGCAAGCCGCGCGATGCGCTCGATCAGTGCGCGCGGCGCAGCCTCGCCGCCCAGCACCAGCGTGCGCGGCAGGCGCGGCGACTCGCATTCGAGCAGCGCTTCGAGGTGCGAGGGCACGATCTTGATCGCGTCGACTTCGTGCGCGGCCATGAAGCGTGCGAAGGCATCGGCGCCCTTGGCTTCGTCCTCGCCCGCGACGACCAGGCAGGCGCCGTTGAAGAAAGCGCCGAACAACGCGGTGTTGCCCAGGTCGGCCACCACCGAGCTCGTGAGCGCCCAGCGGCGGCGGCCGTCGAGCTTCATCGCGGTCGAGGCCGCGGCGACGTAGTTCAGGAGCTGCGCCTGCTCGATGGCGACGCCCTTGGGCTTGCCCGTGGAGCCGGAGGTGTAGAGCACGTACGCCAGGTCCTGCGGCGCGATGCGGTGAGCGGGCATGCCGTCGGGCATGCCGTCGAGCACAGGCAGCGTGGCAACATCCAGCACGAGCGCCGGCCGCGCATCGGCCAGCACGGCGGCACGGCGCGCCTCGGGCCATCCGGGCTCCAGCGGCAGGTAGGCGGCGCCCGCGCGCCAGGCGGCGAACATAGCAACCGGCAGCTCGATCGAGCGGGGAAGGTTCAGCGCAACGATGGAACCCGGCGCCACGCCCTGTACGGCGAGCCAGTGCGCGAGGCGGTTGATGCGGCCGTCGAGCTCGCGATAGTTCAGGCGCTGCCCGCCGGCTTCGAGCGCAGGAGCGTCGGGCGTGGTCCGGGCCCAATGCGCGATGCGATCGGCAACGGTCTGCGTCCCGGCGTCGATGCGTTGGTCGTTCAGGGCGAGCAGCAGCTCGCGCTCCTTCGGCCCGACCAGCGACAGCCCGCCGACCGGCGCATCGGGCTGATCGACCACGGCTTCGAGCAGGGTGACGAACTGCAGCAGCAGGCGCTCCAGCGCCACCTTGCCGTGGCGCGCGGCATCGGCGTGCAGCGACAGCTCAGCGCCCTCGCCCCTCCACGCGGCTTGCAACGCGAGCTCGAAGCAAGGCATCGGACCGGGCAGCACGGCAAGGCGCCATTGCGGCGCTTCGCCCCGAGGCTGCAGCGCTTCATGCGACGCAAAGCCGGCGACAGTGTGCGTCGCGAACGGCGGCGCATCGACGGACCAGTACTCCTGCGCGTCCACGTGCGCCGCCAGCGCGGCGTCCAGCCTGCCGACCCAGCTCGAGAAGGATTCCTCGGACGCCACGTCGACCACCAACGGCAGCACCTTGTCGAACACGCCGACCGCGCCCTGCATCGGCTCGTAGTCGCGCCGGCAGTCGTGCTGCCAGCCGCCGATGAAGCGGCCCGTGCCGTCCAGCCTCGCGAGCATCAGCCACCATGCGGCTTGCAGCAGGGTCTCGGGCTGCGTGCCGAGCGCATCGGCGCGCGCGGCCACCCGGTCCGCGAGTGCAGCGTCGATGGCGCCGGATGCGCTGATGCGATGCCCCGTCTCCGAACCGGTGCCGTCGAGCCGTCCGTTCAGCCGTGGCGGCGCGAGCGTCGCGGCATCGGCCGCAAGGCGCTGCCAGTAGGCACGCCCGTCGGCAGCGTCCTCACCTTCGAGCAGGTCCTGCCGCCATTCGACGAATCGCGCGTACTGGAAGGTGTCCTCCGGATCGAGGCTGCCTTCGCCCAGGCAGGCCGTGGCGATCTGGGCGAACAGGTTCTGCAGGCTTTCCCGGTCGGCTGCCAGCGGATTCACCGACAGGGCCAGCGCGTGGCTGGCCTCGCCCGTGCGCACGAGCGCCGCGCCGACCAGTTCGCCGCGCTCCATCGCCAGCGGCTCCGCATTGAAGGCGGCGAGCCACGCGTCGAGCGACGCGCCATCGGCGGCCGCCGTGCCCAGGTCGGCCTCCTGCCATTTCAGCGGCGGCATCTCCTCGGAATACTGCAGCCGAAGCCCCCGGTAGCCCGGCACCTGGCGGACGGAGGCGCACAGTGCACCGTGGGCGCGCAGCACGCTCTCCACCGCGACGCGCACGCGCGGCGCATCGAGCACGCCGTCGATGGCTGCCACGAGGAGCAGCCGGGCCGCGCCGGCGGCTACCGCGCGCTGCTCGGGACTGAGCGGGAAGGTTGCGTCGGAGCTGTCGGTCATCGCTGTGCTCACGCTCATGCCCCCTGCTCGTCGGCCAGCCGCGCATCGGCCACGGGACTTGCCGAGCCTTCGAGCGCGGCGCGGTCGAACATCGCGCCCATCGCCACCACGATCTTGCGCGGGCCTTCGTACGGATCGCGCGCATGGGCCGCGAGCATGTTGTCGAGCATGACGATGTCGCCCTGCCGCCATTCGAAGCGCACCGCGCATTCCTCGTACACGCGGCCGACCACGGCCATGGTTTCGTCGGCGATGGGCGAGCCGTCGCCGTAGGTCACGTGGCGCGGCATGCGGTCGATGCCGCCCATGGCGAGCAGGTCCTCGCGCACCTGCGCTTCGAGGCAGGCCACGTGGTGCAGCTGGATCTGGTTGAAGAAAACCTTCTCGCCGGTCAGCGGATGGCGGATCACCGCCGGGCAGCGCGTGCGCGTCTGCAGCGTGTCGCCGTCGAGCCAGCGCCAGGCGATGCCGGCGGCGGCGAGGCGGGCTTCCACGTCGTCCTTGCGGTCGGTCTTGTAGAAGTCCTGCCAGCTCACGTCCAGGCCCGGCGTGAAGGTGCGCACGTACAGCAGCTCCTTGCGCTCGAACTCGGCCACCATGTCGGCCGGCAGGCGGCGCAGCATCTCGCGGCAGTCGACGATGGGCGTGGCGCCGCCCACGGGCGAAGGCAGCTCGCAGAAGAACCACTGCTTGCGCGGCCAGCGGTCGAGGTGCGAGCTCTCGTTGTGATACAGGATCATCTGCCGCTCGGGATACGGCGTGGAGCGGTACGTCTTCTTGCCGCCCTCCTTCTTCGGCAGGTCGCCGTAGCTGCCGTACAGCTCGGGCTCGATGGCCTCGGCGAAGGCTTCGAAGTCCTGCGGCGTCTTCAGCCCGAAGTTGCGGAAAAGGATGCCGCCATGCTTCGCGACCAGCATCTCGATGTAGTCGGCCTGGCTCTTCGCCCAGGCCACGGTGTCGAGGTCGGCCGTGGTGGCCTGCAGCACGATGGGGAATTCGGCGCCGGGCTTCAGGAAGGATGTCTGGACCACGGGGCGCGCGGCGGCGCGCTGCGGCTCGCGGCCTTCCCCGAGGCTGGCTGCCTTGCCGAGTTTCCCCAGCTTGTCGAGCTTGCCGAGCTTGTCCATCTTGCCGGGGGTGCCGGCGGTGTCTGCGGGTTTGGCGGTATTCATGCTGATTCGCTCCTGCGTTTGCCTGGGGGCCAGCGCGTCGATGGCCTCGGCGGCCTGGCCCGGTATTGCGACGATCCGCTCCAGCAGCGCGTGCCACGAAGCGGTGAACTTTTCGACGGTTTCCCGTCGGTACAGGTCTGTGGCGTACACCCACTCGACGGTGAGCGCGCCGGCCTGTTCCCTGGCGAACACCGCCAGGTCGAACTTGGATTCGTTCATCTGCTGGGGCAGCACCTCGACCTCGGCGCCTTCGATGGCGAACCGGATCTCGGGTGTGTTCTGGAGGACGAAGAGCACCTGCACCAGCGGATTGCTGTTGCGCGCGCGGCGCGCGCCCGACTGCTCCACGATCTGGTCGAAGGGCACGTCCTGGTGGTCCATGGCGGCGAGCGTCTGCTGCCTGGTCTGCGCGAGCCATTGTCCGAAGCCGGCCTGCCTGTCGGTCATGCGCGAACGCACCGGCACCACGTTGACGAAGAAGCCCAGCAGCTGTTCGAGGTCCGGGTGGCCGCGGCCCGCGACGTCGGTGCCGATCACGATGTCGTCGGCTCCCGAGACCTGGTGAAAGAACAGGAAAAAGGACGACAGCAGCAGCGTGAAGAGCGAGGCGTCGGACTCGCGCGCAAGCTTGCCCAGCGCCTGGGACAGCGTTGGCGACAGCTCGAGCACCACCGAGCTGCCGGCGTGCGATGCAGTGGCCGGACGCTCGTGGTCGGGCTTCAGGCTCGACATCTGCGGTGCGCCGCGCAGGTAGTCGCGCCAGAACGCGGCCTTGGGAGCGAATGCATCCGACGCCAATGCGCGGTCGTACCACGCGGCGTAGTCCACGTACTGCACGGGCAGCGGCGCGAGCTGCAGCGGCTGGTCGCGGAGGGCCCGCTCGTAGAACTCGCCCAGCTCGCGCGCGAACACCGCGATCGACCAGCCGTCGAACACGATGTGATGCACCACCAGGACCAGTACATGCTCGTGTTCGCCGAGGCGCACGACGGTCGCCTTGATCAGCGGCCCCTCGGCCAGCGTGAAGGGCATGCGCACGAGTTCGTCGAACAGCGCGGCGTAGCGGCGTTGGCGATCGGCCCTGTCCGCGCCGCCGATCTCGACGAGCGGGATGTCCAGGCTCACGCCGGAGCGGATCACCGCCACGGGCTCGCCCTCTTCGTCTTCCGCGAACACGGTGCGCAGCACCTCGTGCCGCGCCACGACGGCGTCGATGGCAGCACGCAGCACGTCAATCTTCAGTTCGCCGTGCAGGGCCAACCCTGCCGACATGTTGTAGGCAGCACGGCCCGTCACGTTGCCGGCATCGGTGAGCCGGTCGACCAGCCAGAGGCGGCGCTGCATCGGTGACAGCGGCAGCGCGCCGGTGCGCGGCACGGGTGCGATCTCCATCGCGGCGGCCGGCTGCGGCTTCGCCGGAGCGTCCTTGGCCGGCATGCGCGCCATCAGGCCCGCGATGGTCGGCGCCTTGAAGAACTCGCTGGGATGCAGCTCGACCGCGTAGGCCTTGCGGATGCGCGACAGCAACTGGATGGCGACCAGCGAATCGCCGCCGAGCTCGAACAGGTTGTCGTCCATGCCGATGGGTGCGATGCCCAGGCGCTCGGTCCACAGCGCGGCCAGGGCGTTCGCGAGTTCGCCCTCGGGAGCGACGAAAGGCGTCTGCAGCGCGGGGCGCGGATGGCTGGCGCCGCTCGCGGCGGGCTGCTCGCCGGCTGCATCGAGCAGGTCGAGCATGCCGTTGTCCAGGGGGCCGAGGCGCTCCGCGAGGTCGGTGGTGGAGATCACGGTCTGCGGCCGCAGCGGGCCGTTGACGATGCGCTCGAAGGTGCGCGCGCCTTCGGGGCCGTCCATGCCGATGCCGTCGGGCACTTTCATGTTCTCGGCCATGCCCAGGCCGCGCCATGCGTCCCAGTTGATCGAGAAGACCGGACAGCCGCCAGACCGCGCCTGGGCGACCGCCACGGCGTCGAGGTACGCGTTGGCCGCGGCGTAGTCGCTCATGCCCAGGCCGCCGGCCACGCTGGAGATGGAGGAGCAGAGGTGCACGAAGTCGAGCGGCTGGCCGCGCACGGCGTCCAGCAGCGCGCGCGTGCCGCGCACCTTGGTCGAGAAGACGGTGTCGACCTGCGCGCGCGTGCGCTGGGCCATCATGCCGCCGCCGGCATCGCCCGCCGCATGGACGATGCCGTGCAGCGCGCCGAAGCGCGCATTCGCCAGTGCAAGGGCTGCCTGCAGCTGGGCGGCGTCCGACACGTCGGCCGACAGCGTCAGCACCTGCGCACCCAGCGTTTCGAGTTCGAGCAGCTGGCGCAGCCTCGTGCGCTGCGCTCCGGGCTGGCTCGCATCGGCGGCCAGCGAAGGCCATGAAGCGCGCTCCGGCATCGCGGTGCGGCCGAGCAGCACCAGCCTGGCCTGCCAGTGCTGCGCCAGGTGTTTCGCGATGGCGAGGCCGACGCCGCCCAGGCCGCCGGTGATCAGGTACACGCCCTGCCGGCGCAGGCGCGGCTGGGCTGCGGCGGGGAGCGGCGCGGGCTCGTAGGTCCTGGCCCAGCGGTGCGCGCCGCGGTAGGCCAGCAGCGGCTCGCCGGGCTCGTCGCGCAATGCGGCGGCCTCGGCAGCGATCTGTTCGACCAGCAAAGTCTCGGCGTCGCTTTCGGGCGCGGGCAGCATCACATCGATCACCCGGCAATGGACGCGCGGGCACTCCTGCCCGATCACCTTGCCGATGCCCAGCAGTGTGGCCTTCTCGGGACACAGCGCCTCGGCGCCCGTGATGTCCTCGATCTGGTTCGCAACGATGGCGATGGGCAGCTTGCCGGCGGCGGCCGCGGCCGTGCGCGTGTCGAGCGCCTGCACGAGCGCCAGCAGGCTGAAGAAGCTGCGTTCCAGCAGTTCCGGCTGCGGCTGCACGGCGGGCACCTCGTCGAGGCACCACAGGTGATGGATGGCGGTGACGGAGCCGAAGTCGGCTTCGGCCTCACGCAGCAGCTGCGCATGATCGTCGCGTTCGCCGGCACGCAACGTCCAGCCTTCACGGCCGGTACGTGCGAAGGCCCGGCCGCGTTCGGCCACGATCACCGTACGGCCCTGCGAACGCAGGTGCCGCACGAGATGGCCGGTGAAGCTGCGGCTGTCGCCGTAGACCAGCACGCAGCCCGCATCGGGCGCGTTGCCGGCCGCATTGCCGGTCACCGCGAGCATCAGCGGCTCGACGCGCCTCCAAGACGGCGCGTAGAACGCATCGGAAGGCTTCGCACGCGACGACTTCGCCGATGCGGCATCGGGCGCGTCCACCCAGTAGCGCCTGCGTTGGAACGGATAGGCCGGCAGCGGCACGCGACGCCGCGCCTGGCCGGCGTGGCAGGCCGCCCAGTCGATGTCCACGCCCGCGAGCCAGAGGCCGGCGAGCGCCTGGGCGATCTGCTGCGCATTGCGCGCGCGCTGCTGCGGGTGAGCCTGGCTGGCAAGCACACCGGCGGCCGATGCGGCCATGGGGTGCTGGCGCGCCAGGCCGGCGAGCGTTTCGCCGGGGCCGACTTCGAGCACCACGCGCCCCGGCACCTCGAAGAGCGTGCGCAGGCCGGCCGTGAATTGCACCGTGCCTCGCAGATGCTGCGCCCAGTAGCCCGGGCTGACCGCCTGCTCCGCCATGATGAGCTTGCCGGTGACGTTGGAGATGAACGGGATCTTCGGTGCCTGCCGGGGCACCGAGGCGATGAGCTGTTCCAGCTCGGCGAGCAGCGGCTGCGTCATCGCGGAATGCGAGGCGATGGACACATGCAGCCGGCGCGGCAAGTGGCCCTGCGCGCGCAGCTTCTCTTCGGCGGCCTCGATGGCTTCGAGCGGGCCGGAGATCACGCACAGCTGCTCGCCGTTGGCAGCGCCGAGGTCGCAGCCATCGACCAGGAAGGGCGCGAGCTCCGCCTGCGAGAGCGGCACCGCCGTCATCGCGCCGGGCGGCATGGATTGCAGCAGGCGGCCGCGCAGGGCTGCCACGCGCAGCGCGTCCTCCAGCCGGAAAACGCCCGCCAGGCAGGCCGCAACGTATTCGCCGAGGCTGTGGCCCATCATCACGGAGGGGCGCACGCCGCGCCGCATCCACCAATGCGCCATTGCATATTCGATGACGAAGAGGGCGGGCTGCGCGAAGGCGATGTCGAAGAGCCGCGCGTCGGCCTCGGCTTCCGAGTCCGGCGCGGGGAACAGCAGCTCGCGCAGGTCCATGCCCAGCTCGGGGCGCAGCAGTTCGCAGCAACGGTCGATGTCTTCGCGGAACCGCGCGTCGTCGCGGTAGAGCGCCAGGCCCATGTTCGCGTGCTGCGTGCCGCCGCCGGGGAACAGGAAGGCGATCTCGGGCGGCTGTTCGGGCGCGGGCGCCGCGCCGGCAAGGACGCCCTCGCCGGAAGCGAGCATGCGCGCGGCGGACCGGGACTCGCCGGCCACCACGGCGCAGCGGTGGGCGAAGGCACGGCGGCCCGTCTGCAGCGTGTGCGCGACGTCGGCCAGTGCGGTGTCCGGATGCGCCTCGATATGCGCCGCGAGTCGTTGCGCGGCCTGCCGTACGGCGGTTGCGCTCATCGCGGACAGCGGCAGTACCTGCCAACCGCCCTGCTCTTCCGGCGCCGCTGCAATGGCCGGCGCTTCGGGCGCCTCTTCGAGCACGACGTGCACGTTGGTGCCGCCGATGCCGAAGGAGCTGACGCCCGCCCGGCGGGGCGCGGCGCCCTTCGGCCAGGGCCTGGCCTCGGTGTTCACGTAGAACGGGCTGTTCTCGAAGTCGATCTGCGGATTGGGCTGCTCGAAGTGCAGGCTGGGGGGCAGCGTCCTGTGCCGCAGGGCCATAGCGGCCTTGATGAGGCCGGCCACGCCGGCGGCGGCGTCGAGGTGGCCGATGTTGGTCTTGACCGATCCGATGGCGCATTGGCCCTTCGCAGTGGCCCCGCCGCTCGCGAAGGCCTGCATCAGCGCGGCCATCTCGATCGGATCGCCGAGCGTGGTGCCGGTGCCGTGCGCCTCCACGTAGCCGATGGTGCTGGCGGGCACATCCGCGACCATCTGCGCGGCGCGGATCGCACTGGCCTGCCCCTGTACGCTGGGCGCGGTGAAGCCGATCTTGTCCGAGCCGTCGTTGTTGGCGGCGCTGCCCTTGATGACGGCATGGATGGTGTCGCCGTCGCGCAGCGCCTCTTCCAGCCGCTTGAGCGCGACGATGCCAGCGCCGCTGCCGATGACGGTGCCCGCGGCCTTCGCGTCGAAGGCGCGGCAGTGGCCGTCGGGCGAGAGGATCGCGCCGCTCTGGTAGCGGTAGCCGCCTTCCTGCAGCAGGTTGAGCCATACGCCGCCGGCCAGCGCCATGTCGCAGTCGTGGCTCAGCAGCGCCTGGCAGGCCATGTGCACGGCCACCAGCGAGGTCGAGCATTCGGTCTGCACGCTGACGGCCGGGCCGCGCAGGTCGAGCTTGTAGGCCACGCGCGTGCACAGCGAACCGGCGGAGTTGCCGCTCATCAGGCCCAGCATGTCGGCGATGCCGGTGCCCGCATCGACGCCGAAGGCAGGCAGCAGGTGCCGCATGAGGTAGAGGTTCGGGCCGTCGCCTGCGTAGACGCCGACCGATGCGTTGCCTTTTCCGGCCTTCCAGCCGGCGTGCTCCAGCGCCTCCCATGCGCATTCGAGAAAGATGCGCTGCTGCGGATCGAGGTGCTCGGCCTCGCGCGGCGAATAGCCGAAGAAGCCTGCGTCGAACTGGTCGAAGCCTTCGAACAGCACGCCGGCCTTCACGTAGTCGGGGTCGGCCAGCGTGCGCTCTGGCACGCCGCGCGCGCGCAACTGCTCGTCGCTGAAGACGGTGACCGACTCGACCCCGTCGCGGATGTTGCGCCAGAAGGCGTCGACGTCCGGCGCGCCCGGAAAGCGGCCGGCCATGCCGACGATGGCGATCTCGATGCCCGTGAGTCCGGGCGGCGGTGTCTGGTCTTGCATCAGATGCTTCTTTCGGTGGGACGGCGGCGCTGCAGCAAGGCGGCGCGCTGGCGCTGGGCGCGGGCCTGTTCGCTGTCGCCGTCCCCGTTGTCGTCCTTGCCGGCAGGCTGCACAGCGCCGCGGCCTTGCTCGATGCGCCGTGCGAGCGCGCCGACGGTCGGGTACTTGAAGAGGTCGACCACCGTCAGGCCGGGGCTCAGCCGCTCTTCCATCAGGCGGTGCATGCGGATCACCAGCAGCGAATTGCCGCCGAGGTCGAAGAAGTTGTCGTTCATGCCGACCTTCTCGACCTTGAGCAGCCCGGCCCAGATCGAGGCCAGCGTCTCGGCGGCGTCGCCCTGCGGGGCCTCGTAGTCCTGGCGGCTCGCCAGGACGGGCACGGGCAGCGCGCGGCGGTCGACCTTGCCACCCGCGGTGAGCGGGAAGCTGTCGAGCGCCACGATGGCCGAAGGCACCATGTAGTCGGGCAGGACGCGGCCCAGTTGCTCCCTGAGCGCGGCGGCGTCGATCCGGGCGGCGGGTGCCGGCGAAACGTAGGCCACCAGCGAAGCACCGGCTTCGCCGTCGTGCACGAGCACGAGCGCCTCGCGCACGGCGTCGTGTTCGCGCAGCCGGGCTTCGATCTCGCCGAGCTCGATGCGGAAGCCGCGGATCTTCACCTGGTGGTCGAGGCGGCCGAGGTATTCGAGCTGGCCGTCGCCGCGCCAGCGCACGAGGTCGCCGGTGCGGTAGAGCCTGCCGCCCTCCGCGTCGAAGGGATCGGCGACGAAGCGCTCGGCCGTAAGGGCCGCGCGGCCCAGGTAGCCGCGCGCGAGCCCCTCGCCGCCGAGGTACAGCTCGCCGGGAACGCCCGGGGGAACGGGCTGCATGCCGGCATCGAGCACATGCGCGGTGCGATGGCCGACCGGCCGGCCGATGGGCACATAGCCCTGTGCCTTGCCCTGCATCTCGTCGTGCGCGGTTCCGCGCCACGCGGTGGGCGTGATGACCGCCTCGGTCGGGCCGTAGGCGTTGACGATCTGTTCGGGGCGCAGCACGCGGCGGATCAGCGCCAGGTCTTCGCCGGTCCAGGCCTCGCCACCGAAGAGCGCGAGCCGCACGGAATGCGCGAACGGCGCCTGGCCCTGCACCAGCTGGCGGGCATAGGCCGGCGGCAGGTCGACCACGCTCACACGGTGGCGCTGCAGCAGTGCATCGAGCTCGCTGGCCAGCGAACACCACTGCTGCTGCACCACGAGGGCTGCGCCGCTGGCGAGCGGCAGCAGGCATTGCTCGACGGCCGCGTCGACGTGCGGCAGCGCGAACTGCAACGAGCGGTCTTCGGCGCGCATGCCGCAGGCCTGCGCCATCGACTGGATATGCATCGACAGCGCGCCGTGCGGCACGCCCACGCCCTTGGGCCGGCCGGTGGTGCCGGAGGTGTAGATGACGTAGGCGAGATGGTTGTCGTGCAGCGCGACGTCGGGATCGGCGGATGCTTCATTCCGGAGCTCCGCCTCGTCGAGCATGACGCTCGCGACGCCCGGGGGCAGCTCCGCCGCATGCCGGCCGGTCGAGAGCAGCACCGCGGCGCCGCTGTCTTCCAGCAACTGCGCAAGCCGCTGCGCGGGATGAGACGGGTCCAGCGGCAGGTAGGTGCCGCCGGCCTTCAGCACGCCGAGCAGACCTGCCACACGATCGACGGCGGGCTCGATGGCCACGGCGACGATGGTGCCGGCCTTCACGCCCTCGCGGATCAGCCGGTGCGCGAGGCGGTTGGCGCGCTCGTTCAGCGCGGCATAGCTCGACTGGGCATCGCCGTCGATGAGGGCGACGGCATCGGGACTCTTGCGGGCGTGCTGCTCGAACAGGCGATGCACGTGCTGAGCGCTCAACGACTGCCGCTCGCCCGCGGACCAGTCGCCCAGCTGGCGCTGCTCGCCGGCATCGAGCCACTGCACCTCTCCGAGGGCCTGTGCGGACTGCGTCGCCAGCGCCTGCAGCAGCGCGCGGTAGTGCGCAGCCATGCGGCCGATGGTGGCGGGGTCGAACAGCTCCGCCGCATAGGTGAGCACCGCTCCGGTGCTGCCGTCAGCGCGCTCCCGGATGTCGAGCACGAGCTCGAACTGCGCGGCACCGTCGGCCACGCGGTGCTCGCGCGCATGCAGGCCGGGCAATACGCCCGCCATGTCCGCGTCTTCGCGCAGATGGTTGAGCATCACCTGGAACAAGGGACTGTGGCTCAGGCTGCGCTGCAGTTGCAGTGCCTCGACCAGCTGCTCGAACGGCAGGTCCTGATGAGCCTGCGCGCCGAGCGCGGCTTCGCGCGTCTGCGCCAGCAGTTGCGCGAGGCTCATGCGGCCGTGCACTCCGGCGCGAATTACCTGCGTGTTGACGAAGAAGCCGACCAGGCCTGCTGTCTCGGGGCGGTGGCGGTTGGCGACCGGCACGCCGACGCGCACGTCCTGCTGGCCGGTGTATCGGTGCAGCAGCGCCTGGAAGCCGGCCAGCAGCGCCATGAACAGGGTCGCCCCCTGCTCCTGCGCGGTGACCCGCAGCCGCTCGACGAGCACGGCGTCGATTTCGAAGGCATGGCTGGCGGCGCGATAGCTCGCCACTGCCTGCCGTGGATGGTCCGTGGGCAGCGCCAGCACGGGGTGCTCGTCGCCCAGTTGCGCGCGCCAGTAGCCGAGCTGGCGCGCGGCTTCGCCCGCGGCGAGCCAGTCGCGGTGCCAGAGGGCGTAGTCGGCGTACTGGATCGGCAACGGCGCGAACTGCGGCGCCTCGCCTTTGGCGCGAGCGGCATAGGCTGCGCCGAGTTCGTCGATCAGCACCTGCATCGAAGCGCCGTCGGACACGATGTGATGCGTGACGACGACGAGCAGATGCCGCGCTTCGTCGACGCGGACCAGCACCGCGCGCAAGAGCGGGCCTTCACCAAGATCGAAGGGCTCGGCGTGGCATTGGCTTGCGTGCTGCGCGGCAGCGGCATCGCGCGCCTCGAGGGGCAATGCGCGCAGGTCGACCTGCCGCAGCGCGAGCCGATGGGCGGGCTGGATCCACTGGCTGACGGCTCCATCCGCCGCCGCGCGGAACACGGTGCGCAGGCTCTCGTGGCGCTCGACCAGGCCGTCGAAGGCCGCGCCAAGCGCAACGACGTCGAGCGGGCCCGAAAGGTCCAGCGCAACGCTGACGTGGTACGCCGTGCTCTTCGGGTCGAGCTGCCACAGGAACCACTGGCGCTCCTGTGCATGCGACAGCGCGAGCGGCCCCGCACGGCGCTCGGCGGGCAGAACAGGGATCAGGCTGCGCGGCTTGCGGTGGCCGGCGGCGAGCGCGTTGCGCACCTCCGCCGCGAGATCGCCCAATCGGGGGCGCTCGAACAGCAAGCGCGCGGGAAATTCGACTTCCCAGCGGTCGGCGATGCGGGCCGCCGCCTGCGTGGCGGCGAGCGAGTTGCCACCGCGAATGAAGAAGTGCGTGTCCCGCTTCAAGGAAGGCCGCGCGGACCGGGCATCGCCGCGCAGCACTTCGCTCCAGATCGCCGCGACGGACTGTTCGACCTCGTCCAGCGCCGGCTCCGCGACAGGCGTGCTCGCCGCAGCGGAACCGCCGAGCACGAACTCGCCATGCGCGTACATCGCATAGGCGTCGGCCGTTCGGTCGATCCAGCCCTGCCGGCAGGCGCCGCGCTGCAGCTTGCCGCTGGTGGTCTTGGGCATGCCGCCGGGGTTGAGCAGCATGACGACGGACAGCGGCTCGCCGAACTGCTCGCTCACCGCAGCGCTGAGCGTTTCGACCAGCGCCTCGGGCTTCACCAGCTTCTGCGTACTGCGCGATACCTCTGCGGCCAGGCCGATGCCCTCTCCGTCGGGACCATCGACCGCGAAGGCCGCCACGCGCCCCTTGCGCACGATGTCGACCTCGAGCTCGATCATCCGCTCGATGTCCTGCGGGTACAGGTTGTGGCCGCGCACGATGATCATGTCCTTGATGCGCCCGGCCACGTAGAGCTGGCCGTCGTGCACGAAGCCGAGGTCGCCGGTGCGCAGCCACCTGGCGCCGTCATGCTCGACGAAGGTCTTCTGCGAGACCTCGGGCTTGTTCCAGTAGCCGCTTCCGATGCTGGGGCCGGTGGCCCAGATCTCGCCGATGCCGCCCGCGTCGCACGCGGCCAGCGAGGCTGGATCGACGATGCGCACCGCGTGGCCGGAGACGGTGCGGCCGCAGCCGACCAGCGTGGTGCCTTCGGCCTCGATCTCTACGACGCCGCGCGCGAGCGCCTGGCTCGAGAAGTCCTGCGCGACCATGCCCGAGCCGCGCTGCCCGCCGGTCACGAACAGCGTCGATTCGGCAAGGCCGTAGCAGGGATACACCGCGCCGGCAGCGACCCCCGCGGGCGCGAACTGCCTCCTGAACTCGCGCAGCGTGTCGGCACGCACGGGCTCGGCGCCCGAGAACGCCAGGCTCCAGCTCGACAGATCGAGCTTCTGCAACTGGGCTTCCGACACCCGCTCGAGGCACAGGCGATAAGCGAAGTCGGGGCCGCCGCTGATGGTCGCGCGATGCCGCGAGATGGCCTCGAGCCAGCGCACGGGCCGCTCGAGGAAATAGCGGGGCGACATCAGCACCACCGGAATGCCCCGGTGCAGCGGCTGCAGGAGGCCACCGATCAGGCCCATGTCGTGGTTCAGCGGCAGCCAGCTTGCGAAGAGATCGTCCGGACGGACGGAAAGCCCCTCCTCGATCGCGCGCATGTTCGCCATGAGATTGGCGTGCGTGACCATGACGCCCTTTGGCGCGGAAGTCGAGCCGGAGGTGTATTGCAGGAAGGCGATGTCGGTGGCCGCCGGCGTGTGCGGCGCCCAGCGGTCGGCGTCCTCGCCGCCGATCTCGTCCACCGCGATCAGCGGCACGCTGGTGAAGGCATCGGCAACGGCGGCGATGGATGCCTTGATGGCGGCGTGGGTCAGCACGCAGCAGGCACCGGCGTCTGCCGCGATGCCTTCGAGCTTGCCCAGATGACGCTTGCGCGTGGACTCGGGCGGAAACACGGGCACGGCGACGAGACCCGCATAGAGGCAGGCGAAGAAGCTCACGACGTAGTCGTCGCAGTTGTCGAGCATGATCAGCGCGCGCTCGCCGCGACCGCAGGACTGCTGCAGCCGTGCCGCGAGGCCGCGCACCCGCTCGTCGAGCCGGCGGTAGCTGACGGGCGTGTCGAGGGGCGCGCCTTCGCGGTCGGTCACGGCGATCAGCGCCGTGTCATCGGGCCGGCGTGCGGCCAGGTCGCGCAGGTGGCTCACGAAGTCCACGGGATGCATCGGATTCACATCGATTCCTTGATTTGCCGGACCGGCGACACGGCGCAGCCCGGCGGCAGCGAGTCATGCAAGGGCACGAGGCGCATGGGCTTCCCCCGCCACCGACCGGGCCAGGCGCTGCACCAGCGCGGCGAGCACCCGGGTCTCGTGCTGCCGGATGAAGAAATGGCCACCCTCGAACCAGTCGAGCGTGAAGCCGGGGTTCGCGGTCTCGCCGGACCAGGCCTCCATGCGCCAGGGCTCGATGTCGTCCTGACGCCCCGCGAAGACGTGCAGCGGAAGCGGCAGCGGCGCATCGCCCGAGTGCGCGAAGCTTTCGCACACTCGGTAGTCGGCGGCCAGCGTGTCGAGCGTCATGCGCAGCAGCTCGGGACTGTCGAAGAGCTCCTCGGGCGTGCCGCCCTGCTTGCGCAGATCACCGACGAGGGCTTCGTCGTCGTTCATGTCGACGAAGCGGTCGGGGTCGCGGTGCGAGGGCGCGGCGCTGCCGGACACGAGCAGCGCCTTGGGCAGGGAACGCCCCTTCGCACGCAGGCGCTGCACGATGCCCCATGCCAGCAAGGCGCCCATGCTGTGACCGAAAAGCGCGAAGTTGCCGCGCAGCGCCGCATCGTGCTCGGCGCACAGCAGCGAGACCATGGAATCGAAGTCCTGGACGAAATCCTCGCCCAGGCGGCCGCCACGACCGGGCAGCTCCATCGGCACGACCTCGATCCAGCGCGGCAGCACGCGCCGCCAGCGCAGGTACATGGTGGCGCTGGCGCCCGCGCAGGGCAGGCACAGCAGCGAGAGAGGAGCCTGCATTCGCTCCTCAGGCTGCAGCGGAGGTGTTTTCCTGCTGCGCCATCCAGTCGCGCAGCGACTTCGGGCGCATGTCGGTCCAGCTCTTCTCGACGTAGTCGAGCACGGTCTTCTTGTCGCCCTGCACGCCGTCGACGGCCTTCCAGCCGCCGGGCACGGCCTTCCATTGCGGCCAGATCGAGTATTGCTCTTCGTGGTTGACGAGAACGATGAAGGTCTCGTCCTCACGGTCGAAGCAGCTGGTAGACATGTGCGGTCCTCTTGGGTTGTTGAGATCGGCGGGCGAGGAAACCCCGCGCCGTCCGCCGCGCGTTTCGCTCGGCGGGGCACGGGCACCTTCCCTTGCGATACATGACGGGGCAGGAGGCCGGGTGTTTAGGACTGTTGACGCAGGTCCGGCGGCCGCGCGAGGTCGCGGCTGCGCCGCGGCCGGGCCGCGGGAAAACAGCGGGTGGCGGGGAACGGGAAGGAAAAGCGCGAAGCCCGACGACAGCGGCGGCTACCGCCCGGCGGGCTCTTCCGTGTCGTCCGGCGGAGGAACGTCGTTGGCGGGCGGCACGAGGCCCACGAGCAGCCAGAGACGGGCCGCCTCGTCGTAGGTCTTGCGGTGAAGAGGACTCTCGGCCAGCCACCGTGCGAACTCCTCGCTTGCCGCGTCGCCGAGGCCGCCGCGCTCGTGCTGGCGGCGCACCCAGGTCCATGCAGCCTGCCAGACCGGGTCGTGATCCTTGTCCGTCTTTGTCATCGGCGACATCGTATCGCCGATGGCGCGGCGGATTCAGCCACCCTGGACCAGATAGCGGCAGCTTTCCAGGGCCGCGTCGGCGTCCTTGATCATGAAATTCACCAGCGTGGCGGAGCAGCCCAGGCGCACGCCGATCTCGCGCTGGGTCATGCCGCTGAGGCGGTTGAGCTCGAAGGCCATGCGGGTGCGCGCGGGCAGCGCCTCGAGCACCCGATCGATCGCCGCCAGCGCCTGGCGCCCGTCGAGCACGCGCTCGGGCGCATCGTTGCTCGGCGGGCTCACGAGCTCGACGTCCTCGCAGTAGGTGCGATAGCTGGCCTCGACGGAGTTGTGGCGGTGATAGTCGAACGCCACGTTGCGGACCACCTGGCAGCAATAGCCGAGCGGCTTGCGCACGTCGCGCACCGAGGCGCCGTCGGCGAGCTTGAGGTACGCGTCCTGCAGCACTTCGTCGGCGAGGTCCGCGGTACGGACGATTTTTTGCGCGACGCGCTGGAGCTGGGCACGGTTTGCGATGAAGACCTCCCCCAGCGTGGGCTCGGCTGGCTGAAGCGACATGTCCATGGGTACTCCTGAAGTATTCAATTTGAGATAATGCAAATAAGAACTATTACCATCTTTGGACAAAAGAAGGCCTGCTCTTGCAGTTGCTCCTCCCCTTATCTCTCACTTCATTAGACGTTTGAACGGCCGAAAGCGAGACAGCTCCGGCCCACGCCGGGCGGGCCGGCGGCGCCACCTAAAATGCCGCCCCTATCCCGATCGCGTCCCCATGAACATCGTCGTCAACGAAGAACTCAAAGCCTATATCGACCCCATGACACCGGAGGAACACGAGGCGCTGGAGCGGAGCATCCTCGCCGAGGGTTGCCGCGACGCGCTGGTGCTGTGGGGCGACGTGCTGGTGGACGGCCACAACCGTTACGGCATCTGCCAGAAACATGGCCTGCCGTTCAAGACCGTGCAGAACCCGCGCTTCAAGACCATCGAGGACGTACACCTCTGGATGATCGACCAGCACCTGGGCCGGCGCAGCATTTCGGACTATCTGCGCGGCGTGCTCGCGCTGAGGAAGAAGGACATCGTCGACCAGCAGCGCAGCCGTTCAGCAATGGCACCGGCGGAGTCGGCAGCCTCCTCGTCGGACGCGCCGTTCGACGTCGATCCGCCCGCCGACGCGACGCCGGAAGACGATGCGGCTGCGGCGTCCCTGCCGCCGCCCGCGCCGCTCAACAGTCGCGAGGCCATCGCCAAGGCTGCGCGCCTGAGCAGCAGTCAGGTCGTGATGATCGAGAAGATCCAGAAGCAGGCTGCGCCGGAACTGGTGGCGGCCGTGAAATCGGGTGTGATCTCGATCAACACCGCGGCGGCCGTGGCCACGCTGCCGGCCGAAGAGCAGGTCTCGGCCGCGAACGCCGGCAAGGACGAACTCAAGCAGGCAGCCAAGCGCGTGCGCGAGTCGAAGAAGAAGCCGCGCGCGGAATCCGCCGAAGCGCCTTCCGACGACGAAGGCAGCGTGGACACGCTTCAGGCGCTGCAACAGCGCGTGGCGGAACTCACTGCCGAGAACGAATCCCTGCGCAGGCAGGTCGCCGAGCTGCAGGCGCAGCTCGGGCATTGAGCTCGCCGCCGGTCCACTCAGGACCGGCGGGTTTCTCTACCAGGGCTGACTAGGGCTGGATCGCGCTGATCTTCGCGCCCGACAGCGAAACGCCGGCCTCAAGCCCCACGTTGGTCATCACGAATCCCACCACGGGCTGGCGAAGGGTGTTCGTGTCGATGCTGCCGTTGGCCCCGATGGTTGCGAGTGCCACGGTGGCATCCGCACCGGCCGTCCAGCCCTTGCTGTTACGGAACTGGTCAAGCGCCGCCTGGGTGGTGAAGACATAGATCACCGCCTTCGACTGCGCACCGGCCTGGAATCCCACGGAGCCGGCGGTCGTGCTGTAGTAGGACTGCGTGCGCCCGTTCACGCGCAGGGCGCCCCGCCCGTACTCGGCGCCCACGCCCATGCTGGCCCCCACCACGGCGGGGAAGACCAGCACGCCGCTCGACCTGGCTACCAGCTCACGCGAGCCCTTCACGGAGTCGTACAGCTTGGAGAGCGATGCATCGACCTGAGCGTCGATGGAAGTGCGCGAAGACGCGCTGCTGGCCTGGTCCTGCGGCCGCGTGGTGGTGCACCCGACGAATGCCAGGCTGCACGCCGCCACGATGGACGAGAACGCCAGCGTTCGGAAGTTCATGGCTTTCATGACGGAATCCTTTCCTTGTTGAGAACATGGATCGGCAATGAACGAGAACTCTGCCTGCGATGGCAGATCGGCTCATGCTAAGTCCGCGAAAACCGTGCAAATCCGGTTGAAGGCATCGGCCTACGCAAGGTCACGGCGTCGATGAACCGATGGCCGCTCGTCCTACCGAATCAGGCGCAATGTTCGTGCAATGCGGGTTCGTAGCATCGCGGCTCTGGTGCGGGCGGCTGCACAAGGCCGTCCGCGATCTGGCATCGAACCGACTTCGCGCACTCCCATGACACTCGATCTCGCAAGGTTTCCGCGCCACTCTCGCGCCGGCAGCGTCCGCCGCCTCGCACTGCCGGACGCGCTGCGCGGCTTCGCACTGCTCTGCGCGCCTGTGCTCAATCTGTTCAGCACTTCGGCGCTCGAGTTCGCCGCAACGTCCGCCGCCCTCCTCGCGCTGCTCTTCGGCGTGAGCTTCGCGACGCGGGTCGACGGGCCCGACGAAAAGACTGGAGCCGTGCGCCTGCTCGTGCAACGCATGCTGAAGGAGTCGGTTGCGTACCGGCACCTGTGGGCTCGCCTGCTGCAGGCTGCACTTGCCGTCAGCCTTGTCGCGATCGCGCTGCCGCAAGGTCCCGCATCGATCGCGCCGGCTCTGTTCACGTTCGGCATCGCGGCATTCGTGCTGATGTTCCAGCAACCGCGCTGGCGTCGACGGCTGTGCAAGCTCGCCCCCATGGGACGCATGGCATGGGCGAACTACCTCGTGCAAGTGCTGTTCGTGCTTGGCCTTTTCCATGCGCTGGAGCCGCGCTTCGGGCTCCTGCTGGGGGTTGCCGTGCCCTGTGTCGCGATTGCCTTGCTGCAGGCCGTGTTCAGCTGCCTATGGCTCGCGCGGTCTCGCTCGAGGTCCGTGAGGTGGGCACATCCTGAGGGGCAGGCTGTCTGAACACAGCCTGCCCCCTCGTTCACCGCCTGCTCAGGGCAAGACTGAGATGCGGTTGGGCGTCGGAGGCGCCAGCGGGCTGTTCGCCTTGATGTAGGCCTCCAGGGCATCCACGTCCTGGTCGCCGCCGAGCGCGTCGGTGCCCTGGTTGAAGGCGGTGAAGTTGTCGCCGCCGGTGGCCAGGAAGCTGTTCATCGTCACGCGGTAGCTTGTGCCGTCGGCCATCGCGGTGCCGTTGAGCGACATGTTGGTGATGCGTGAACCAGCGGGTGCCGAAAGGTTGAAGCTGTATTTGAAGCTTGCGGAAGGCAGCAGCACCTTGGGCGAAGTCGTGGTGTTGGAGCCGCTGTTGAACTGCTGCTCCAGCACTGCCTTGATCTGCGCGCCGGTCATGGTCTTCACCACGAGGCTGTTGCCGAAGGGCTGCACGGCGAAGATCTGGCCGTAGGTCACGCTGCCGTCGCCGGCGGGCGCGAGGTCGGCGCGCACGCCGCCCGGGTTCATGAAGGCGATCTGCGCAGCCCCCTTGCCGGCCGGACTGGTTGCGGCCAGTTGCGCATCGGCGATCAGGTCTCCCAGCACGCTTTCCTTGGTCTGCGGGTCCTGCGCGCGCGTAGCCGTCGTAGTGAGCGAGCCCACCACGCGCTGCACCAGCGGCCCCGCAATCGCGAGGTACTGGCTGATGAGCGCAGCCACTTCCTGGTTCTTGCCGAAGACAGGGTACTGGTCGGTCAGCGCAACGGTGGTGGCGCCGCTGGTGTAGGCCTCGCCCTGCACGATCACGTTGTCGGCGGTCTTGGCCGTCACCTTGCGCGTCTTCGTGTCGATGGTGAGGTTGATGTCGGTCAGCAGCGTGCCGTACTGGCCCGCGCTGGTCAGCAGGAAAGGCTTGGCCGGATTGGTCTTGCCGTAGTCGCACACGTAGGAGCGGTGCGTGTGGCCCGAGATCACGACGTCGACCGCGGAGTCGAGCTTGTTGAGGATCGGCAGGATGTCGCCGCTCAGGCCCGTGCAGCTCTTGTCGTTGTAGCCCACGGTGGTGGTGCCGCCTTCGTGGATGACGACGACGATGGCGTCCGCGCCCTGCGACTTCAGCTGCGGAATCAGCGCGTTGGCCGTGTCGGCTTCGTCCTTGAAAGTGAGGCCCGCAACGCCGGCCGGCGTCACGATGTTCGGCGTGCCCTTCAGCGTCATGCCGATGAAGGCCACCTTCACCGTGGCGCCGTCCTTCGCGAAGGTCTTCATGCCGGTTGCGGGAAACAGCGTGTTGCCGTCGCCCTTCACGGTGTTGGCTGCGAGGAAGCCGAAGTTGGCGCCCGGGAAGCTCTTGTTCACGCGGCAGGGCTCGAGCGCGGTGTTCTTCGCGCAGCCGCCGTTCTTCATGCGCAGCAGTTCGGTCTGGCCCTTATCGAACTCGTGGTTGCCGACCGCGTTGAAGTCGATCTTCATCGCGTTGACGGCTTCGATGGTCGATTCGTCGAGGAAGAGCGCGGAGACCAGCGGCGACGCGCCGATCATGTCGCCGGCCGAGACCACGGCGTTGTTGGGGTTCTGCGCCTTCAGCGAGGCGATGGCCGAAGCCATGTAGGCCGCGCCGCCGGCAGGCACGGGCACCGTGCCACCGCTCTTGGCGGGCGCGGTGATCGACAGCTTCGGCGGCTCGAGGTTGCCGTGCAGGTCGTTGAAGGCGATGAGCTTCACGTCCATGCTGCCGGGAACGGCGGGCGCAGGTGCCGGAAGATTGCCGGCCGTGGGTGGCGGCACGAAAGGAATGAAATTGTTCGAATTGCCGCTGCCGCCGCAGGCAGTCAGCGAAGCCACCACCACGCCGGCGAGGGCGAAGTGCTTCAACGATGGGTGCATGGGAACCTCTCTCCTCGGTTTTTGGAAATGCCGCAGCGGATGCTGGACACGACTCATGACGAGGCCATGAAGGCCCCATGACGGGGCGAGAAGATCCAAAGAGGCGTCGTCGCCGCTCAGGGCAACTGCACGAGGCGGATCGCGATGCCAGGGCCGAATGCAGCCTGCAGGAGCGCCTTTGCCTGCATGCTGCGCTCGTCGGTCGGCGACTGCACCGCGAGCAAGCCTTCGGTCGACCGACGCTGCAGGTGCCAGCCCTCCTGTCCGAGGAGGATGACCTTGGCGAGCGCCGCCGCGTCTGCCACCGGCGGCGCGGTGGGCGTGATGTCGAGCCAGTCGGTCACCTGGTCGCTCTCGCCGCCCAGGCGCGCGGCCGCGCCTTCCGCGAGGGAGCGCTGGGTGGCGACGTCCTGCACCGTTCCCTGCAGCACGATGCCTCCGCCGTGCCATCGGATTTCGAGCGACGGAGCTGCGTCGGCCACGCGGACTTCGGTGGCACTGCCACAGGCCAGGTGCCATCCGACGACCGCCGCCAGGATCGCGAGGCAGGCAATCGACAGCGCAAGAAATCTTCGGATGGGCTTCGTCATTCGAGGCGCGAGCGTGCCACGCGGCACGTGACGCCGGTATGACGTGCCATCACCCGGCGGACAGCCATTCGATCTGCACGGATAAGCGCACGCCAAAGCACCCGCAGGACACCGGATTCCTATACGCTTGGGTTCCGTCCCCCGCATTCCCCAACATCCCGAGGAACGAAGCCATGGCAGCCAATGCGAAAGTCACAGGAAATGTCGAATATCGGGCTGGCGACGGCCCCCTGATCCTCATTCCCCAGGGCCCCATCGAGATTCAACTGGCGCCTGACAGCGCCGTGCTGAGCTGGGGCGACGCCGGCAACATGCAGACGACGGCGATTCCGATCGCCGAGTACGAACGCTATCTGAGCGAGGGCGTGATCCAACCCGACTGAGGAAGAATTCGCGCACTGGCAGGCAAAGTGCGCCGCCCATGAAAAAACGGCCCTTTCGGGCCGTTTTCGTTTCTGCGTTCGCAGCGCATGGCCGCGACGCTTTCGTCACTGCTTCTTACTTCTTCTTGGCAGCGGCGGCCTTCTTGGCGGGCGCGGCAGCCTTCTTTGCTGCGGGCTTGGCGGCCACAGCCTTGCTGTCGGCCTTGCGCTTTGCAGCCTTGGGGTCCACGGCGGCCTTGAAGGCTGCGCCCGGCACGAACTTCGGCACCTTCTGTGCGGCGATCTTGATCTTGGTGCCGGCGCTGGGGTTGAAGCCCGAGCGAGCGGCGCGCGCCACTTGCTTGAAAGTGCCGAAGCCGACGATCTGGACGGGGTCGTCCTTCTTCACGGCGGCGACGATCGAGCTGGTGATGGTCTCGAGAACGCGCGCGGCTTCTGCCTTGCTGAGGTTGTGGGCGGCGGCGATTTTTTCGACGAGTTCGATGCGGTTCAACTGAGTTTCCTGATAGGTTTAATTTCGCCATGTTGCCTATGGCGGCGCAGCACGAATACAAGCTGCAAGCGGGGCGGAGTTTATTCGACTGCGAGAGCCCGGATGTAACGCGGTCGCTTCAAACCTTCATCTATCGATCTTCGATCAGTCCTTCTGCCTGCATTGCTGCATGCACGGCGGGGCGTTTCGCGACCGATTCCATGTAGCGGACGATCGCCGGCCACGGCGAGAAATCGAGTCCTGCATGACGGCCGAGACGCAGGATTGGATAGAGGTACGCATCCGCGATGGTGAAGCATTCGCCGAGGATGTACGGCCCCGGCTGCACCAGCGATGCGACGCGCTCGAAGGCCCGGGTGTCGGCGATGAGGCTCTGCTTGTAGCTTGCCGGCACGTCGGGATCGAACATGGGCGCGAAGCCCTTGTGCAGCTCGGTCGCGACGAAGCTCAGGGCCTCGGCCAAACGATGACGCGCCATGGTGCCGGCCGTCGGTGCAAGCTGCGACGCCGGAGCGAGATCGGCAAGGTACTGCAGCACGGCAATGCCTTCGGTCAGCACCTCGCCGTCGTCGAGCTCGAGCGCGGGCACCTTGCCCATGGGGTTGATCGGCAGATAGCTCTGCTCGGTGGAAGGCAGCGTCTTGGTTTCGAGGTCGACACGGATCATCTCCGCGCTCAGGCCGGCCTCGTGCAGCACGATGTGCGGGGACAATGAAGAAGCACCGGGGCTGTAGAAGAGTTTCATGATCGGCTCCTGTTGATGGTCAGACGGGCTGTGTCGATGTGATCGATGTGCACGCCACGAATGGTGGCCGCGAGGAGCTTCATGAAAAAGCAGGCTGAAGGCACAAGACTGATGAGCCGGACTCACGAGTTGCCCATATCGGAAGCCGATGCACGCGTATTCGTGACGGTGACCAACGCGGGCAGCTTCACTGCCGCCGCGGCGCTGCACGCGATGACGCCGTCGGCCGTGAGCAAAGCCATCGGTCGACTCGAGAGCGACCTCGGCGTGCAGCTACTGACGCGCACGACGCGGGCGCTGCATCTGACCGAGGAAGGCATGGCGTTTCATGAACGTTGCGCGCGAGCCTTCGAACTGCTGGCGGAAGCGGCGGAAGAAGCCGGGGCGGGCGCGTACGCGGTGTCCGGCACCGTGCGCGTGGGATTGCCGCCGCTCTTCGGCACATTCGTTGTTGCGCCGATGCTGCCGGCTCTGCTCGCGCGACATCCGAAACTGCGCATCGAGATCGTGTCGACCATGCTGCTGTCGGACATCTTCGATCTGGGGCTGGACGTCGCGATAGCCGTGGGCGCCCTGCCCGATTCGAGCCTCGTGGCGCGTCCGTTGGGATACGGGCAATTCGTCACCGTTGCGGCTCCAGCGTGTTTCAGAGAGAAGCCGCGGCCATCACGACCTGAAGAACTCCTCGCGCACCAGTGCCTGGCCTATGCGCGGCCGGATGGTCGGGAGGAGTCATGGAACTTCAAGACACCGGAAGGGCCGCTGCAGATCGAGACGCGCGCCGATGTGCGCTCGGACGACATGCATCACCTTGCGGCGATGACAGTGGCAGGACTGGGCATCGCGCACCTGCCAATGTTCGTCGTGAACGAGCACATCGCGAGCGGTCGATTGGAAAGACTGCTGCAGGACTTCGAGCCTGCGCCAAAGCTTGCATCGCTGGTCTATCCGGCGAGTCGCTCGATGCCGCGCCGCGTGCGTGCCTTCATCGACTTCCTGCTGTCGGGCAAACAGCAACTCGCGGGCGTGATGCGCCCGAGTCCGCTGATCGAATAGAGGGAAGAAGAGAAGAGGCCAGAAAGTGAAAAGCCCTTGCAACTCATTGAGCTGCAAGGGCTTCTGACTGGCGGAGTGGACGGGACTCGAACCCGCGACCCCCGGCGTGACAGGCCGGTATTCTAACCAACTGAACTACCACTCCTGGTAGACAACGTTCGTTCCTTGCGGAACCGAGTGTTGACGACTCGTGCCAGCTTCACTGAAGTGAAACTGGCGACCCTACGGGGATTCGAACCCCGGTAGCCACCGTGAAAGGGTGGTGTCCTAGGCCTCTAGACGATAGGGTCAAAACCTTGGACGTGCTGCGATCAGCATCTCTAACCATCTCGACACTCTGGTGGAGGTAAGCGGGATCGAACCGCTGACCTCTTGCATGCCATGCAAGCGCTCTCCCAGCTGAGCTATACCCCCGTGTGGGTGTCGAGCCTCAGATTATAGCCCGAATTTCAGGCCTTTCTCAATCGTTCGATAACTTTTTCGCGGGAAAAAATTTCGAGGACTGAATCCAAGGACGGTGTTTGCGGTGTTCCCATCACAAGCACTCGTACTGGCATCGCTAACACCGGCATCTTCAATGCGTGTGTCGCGAGGACTTCCTTGATCATAACTGCGATCGAGGCCTTATCCCACGCGACCGTCATCATTTTTTCAGCGAGCGTTGCGATTGCGGGCTTCACTGCGTCAGTGATGTGCTGCGCGCGATCTGCTTCGGTCACTGTGATGTCCGCATAGAACGCAACAGCCCAATCGGCGAGCGCAACCGTGGTCTCGCAACGGTCTTTGAACAGCGCGCAAATCGCAGGCAGCCGCTCGTCCGCAACGATGCCGCGCTTCTGCAACTGTGCTGCAACGAGCGGCGCGAGTTCGTCGCCGCTCTTCGCCTTGATGTACTGCGCGTTGACCCACGCGAGCTTGGCCGCATCCCATTGCGCGGGGCTCTTCGACAGGTGCGAACCATCGAACCAGCTCACCATCTGCTCGCGCGTGAAGAGCTCGTCGTCGCCATGACTCCAGCCAAGGCGCGCAAGGTAGTTGAGCATCGCTTCGGGCAGGTAGCCGTTGTCTTCATAGGCAGTGACGCTCACTGCGCCACGACGCTTCGAGAGCTTCTGCCCGTCGTCGCCAAGAATCACCGGCACATGGCCGAACTCGGGCAGCGATGCACCGAGCGCGCGGAAGATGTTGATCTGCCACGGCGTGTTGTTGATGTGCTCGTCGCCGCGGAACACGTGCGTGATGTTCATGTCCCAGTCGTCGACCACCACCGCGAAGTTGTAGGTCGGCACACCGTCGGGCCGCAGGATGATGAGGTCGTCGATCTCGCGGTTGTTGATGGTGATCTCACCCTTCACGAGGTCGTTCCACGTGACATCGCCTTCGGGCGGATTGCAGAAGCGCACCACCGGCGGCACGCCTTCGGGCACGGGCGGCAGCACCTTGCCCGGCTCGGGACGCCAGCGGCGGTCGTACAGCGTCTTCTCGCCGCGCGCGCGTTGCGCCTCGCGCATCTCGTCGAGCTCGGCCGGCGTGCAGTAGCAGTAGTAGGCCGTGCCGGCCGCGAGCATCTGCGCGATCACCTCGCGATAACGCTCCAGGCGCTGCATCTGGTAGATCGGGCCTTCGTCGTATTCGAGGCCGAGCCAGTGCATCGACGCGAGGATCTGGTCGGTCGAGTCCTGCGTAGAGCGGGCCACGTCGGTGTCCTCGATGCGCAGCACGAACTCGCCGCCATAGTGGCGCGCATAGGCCCACGAGTAGAGGGCCGTGCGTGCCGTGCCCAGATGAAGAAAACCCGTGGGGGATGGTGCGATGCGGGTGCGTACTTTGCCGGTCATTTCGTTATCGTGGATTCAGGGTGCTCAGGCCGCGCGTGATGTCGGCCTTGATGTCTTCGGCATGCTCGAGGCCGACGGCGAGTCGGATCAGCCCCTGGCCGATGCCGGCGGCCTGGCGCTGCGCTTCGGTCAGGCGGCCGTGCGAGGTGGTGCCCGGATGCGTGATGATGGTCTTCACGTCGCCGAGATTGGTGGCGAGGCTCACCACGCGCGTGCTGTTCATGACATGGAAGGCATTGGCGCGCGCCGTTTCGGGCGAATCGCCGACCACGTCGAACGACACCACCGCACCGCCCTGCCCCGACTGCTGCTGCATGGCCAGTTCGTGCTGCGCATGCGAAGCGAGCCCGGGGTAGTACACGCGTGCGATGCCGGGCTGCTTCTCGAGCCACTGCGCGATGTCCATCGCGTTCGCGCAATGCGCCTTCATGCGGATGCCGAGCGTCTCGATGCCCTTGAGCACGACCCACGCATTGAACGGCGCCAGCGCCATGCCGGCGGTACGCACGATGGGTCCGAACACGTCGACGATGAGCTTCGAAGGACCGCAGATCGCGCCCGCCATCACGCGGCCCTGGCCGTCGAGGTGCTTGGTGCCCGAGTGGATGACGAGGTCGGCGCCCAGCGCCGCCGGACGCTGCAGGATCGGCGTGCAGAAGCAGTTGTCGACCGCCAGCAGCGCGCCCGCCGCATGCGCCACGTCGGCCAGCGCGCGGATGTCGCAGACCTCGGTGAGCGGATTGGTGGGCGTCTCGGCGAACAGCAGCTTGGTGTTGGGTTTGACGGCCGCGCGCCATTCGGCAACGTCGGTCTGCGAGACGAATGTGGTCTCGACGCCGAACTTGGCGAACTCCTTACCGAACAGGTTCAGCGTCGAGCCGAATACCGAGCGCGAGCAGACCACATGGTCGCCGGCCTTCAGCAGGCCCATGCACATCATGAGGATCGCGCCCATGCCGGTCGAAGCGCCGATCGCCGCCTCGGTGCCCTCGAGCGCCGCGATGCGCTGCTCGAAGCTGGTCACCGTCGGGTTCGAGGTGCGCGAGTACGTGAAGCCCGGCTCGGTGCCCGCGAAGCGGCGCATCGAGGTCTCGGCGTCGGGCTGCACGAAGCCGCTGGTCAGGAAGAGCGCGTCGGAATGCTCGCCGTACTGGCTCGGCGCGAGGCCGGTGCGCAGCGCGAGCGTGTCGGGATGCAACCCCGGCGGCAGTGTTCGTTCGTCGTCGGTCACTTCGTCTGCTCTCACTCGCTGTGATTGGGAAGCGCGAGGCGCGAGGAATCCTCTTCGGTCTCTTCGATGCGGGGACGGTTGCCGTTCATGCGGGAGATGGCATCGGTGTCGATGTCGCCGGTCACGTACACGCCGTCGAAGCACGATGCGTCGAAGCCGTCGAGCTTGGTGTTGAGCGAGCCGATGGCGCGCTTCATGGCGTCGACGTCCTGGTAGATCAGCGCGTCGCAGCCGATCAGTTCGCGGATTTCTTCGACAGTGCGGTCGTGCGCCACCAGCTCGTCCTTGGTCGGCATGTCGATGCCATAGACGTTGGGGTAGCGCACCGGCGGCGCGGCGCTGGCCAGGTAGACCTTGCGGGCGCCGGCATCGCGCGCCATCTGCACGATTTCGCGGCTGGTGGTGCCACGCACGATGGAGTCGTCGACCAGCAGCACGTTGCGGCCCTTGAACTCGCTGCCGATCACGTTGAGCTTCTGGCGCACCGACTTCTTGCGCACGCCCTGCCCCGGCATGATGAAGGTGCGGCCGACATAGCGGTTCTTCACGAAGCCTTCGCGGTACGGCACGCCCAGCAGGTGCGCGAGCTGCGTGGCGCTCGGGCGGCTCGACTCGGGGATCGGGATGATCACGTCGATCTGGTTCGGCGGCACGGTCGACACCACGCGCTTGGCCAGCGTCTCGCCCAGGTTCAAGCGCGCCTGGTAGACCGAGATGCCGTCGAGCACCGAGTCCGGACGCGCCAGGTAGACGAATTCGAAGATGCAGGGGTTGAGCGTCGGCGACTCGGCGCACTGCATCGAATGCACATTGCCCTCGAGGTCTATGAACACGGCCTCGCCCGGGTTGATGTTGCGCTCGAAGGTATGGCCCGAGCCTTCCAGCGCGACCGATTCGCTCGCAACCATCACGGTGCCGTCGGCGCTGCGGCCCATGCACAGCGGACGGATGCCGTACGGATCGCGGAAGGCCAGCAGGCCATGACCCGCGATCAGCGACACCACGGCATAAGAGCCGCGCAGGCGCTTGTGCATGCTCTTGACCGCGGCGAACACCTCGGCCGGATGCAGCGGCACACCACGAGACGCGCGCTCGAGTTCGTGGGCCAGCACGTTGAGCAGCACTTCGGAGTCGCTCTCGGTGTTGGTGTGGCGGTGGTCGGTGGAGAACAGCTCCGAACGCAGCGCATGCGCGTTGGTCAGGTTGCCGTTGTGCACGAGCACGATGCCGAAGGGCGCGTTCACGTAGAAGGGCTGGGCCTCTTCCTCGCTGTAGGCGTTGCCGGCGGTCGGGTAGCGCACCTGGCCCAGGCCCACGCTGCCGGGCAGCGCGCGCATGTTGCGCGTGCGGAACACGTCGCGGACCATGCCCTTGGCCTTGTGCATGAAGAACTTGCGTTCCTGCAGGGTGACGATGCCTGCGGCGTCCTGGCCGCGGTGCTGCAGGAGCAGCAGCGCGTCATAGAGCAGCTGATTGACGGGTGCGTTGCTGACAACGCCGACGATTCCACACATGAACTATTCCTCTCAGGGCAGGTAGCTTGCCAACTTTTCAGGCAGCGAGGGCTTGAGGCCCTGCAATGCCGCATCGAGAACAATGGCGCTGCGCGATTCGTGCCACCAGGCACTGTCGCTCAACACCAGCAAATGGACAACGACGGCGAACACGAGCAGGGCTACCACGCCCCGCGCCGCGCCGAACGCCGCTCCCAGAATCCGGTCCACCGGCCGCAGACCCACGACCGTGATCAACTTTCGCGTGAGCGCTGCCACCAGCCCCACGCCGAACACCACCGCCACGAACACCAGCACGAAGGCCAGCGGGTAGCGCCACGCCCCCTGCGGGTCGCCGAACGGCAGCCATGCCGCCACGCCCGACGCCAGCCACTGGGCTGCGATGAAGGCGGCCACCCATCCGATCAGCGAAATCACTTCGAACACCAGCCCGCGCATCAGGCCGAGAAGCATCGACACCCCGATGAGCGCGACGGCGATCCAGTCGAACAAGGCCACGGCAACGGCGACAGCGGGCGACGGCCCTTACAACGTGAGGATCGCGGCCGACAAAGACAAGCCCTTGACCTTCTCGGCGGCGCGGTCAGCCTCGGCACGCGAGCCGAAGGGGCCGACACGCACACGCGTGCGCTCACCGTCGGCTGTCTTGGCCACGTGCACATACGTCTTGAGACCGGCCTTCTCGAGCTTCTGGCGCACTTCGCGCGCCTTGTCGGCATCGGCGAAGGCACCGACCTGCACCACGAAGCGACCGCCCTCGTCGGCTGCGGCAGGCTTGGCCGCGGCAGCGGTGAGGGGCTTGCCTTCGAGCAGCGCGCGGGCCCGGGCGCCGTCGTCCGCGGCGGCGGGCTTGGGTTTCGCTTCGGGCTTGGGTTCCGGCTTCGGCTTGGCCTCGGGCTTGGATTCCGGCTTGTGTTCGGGTTTCGCTTCCGGTTTCGGCTCCGGTTTGGGCTCGGGCTTCGGCTTCGGTTCGGGCTTGGGTTCCACGGCCGCGACGGGCGGCGTGGCGGGCAAGGGCTTGCCGGGGTCGATCACGGTGCCGTCGGCGGTTTCTGTGATCATGCCGCCGGAAGACGACGAGGCGACGCGCGAGCTGCCGCTGTTGTCGGGCGCAGCCGGCGAGGTGGTCGCGGCAGGCGCCGGCGTGGCGGGCACCGGCAGCGGCTTGACCTTGTTGCGATCGGGAATCTCGATGGGAATGTCGACCGACACGGGCCGCGGCTGGGTATCGAACAGCAGCGGGAAGCCGATCACGCCCAGCAGCACCAGCACCGCCGCGCCGAGCAGCCGGTGGCGCGCACGCCGACGCATGGTTTCGACACTTTCCGCCGGGACGGCTGCCGGGGCGCCTCGTCCTTCGTTGCCTTGCTGGCCGCGCGTGCGGAACTTGAAAAACGCCATGAAGTTCGATCCCTGAAGGAGTGCAGCGAGGTTGCGCCAGAAGGTGTGTACGGCCCGACGGTCAGCCGCCCGGCGACAGGTGTTTGGCTTGCAGCCGGGGGGTGCCGTTTTCGAGCACGCCACCCACGGTGAAGAACGATCCGAAGACCACGATTCTATCAGCGGCCCCCGCCTGTCCGATGGCCGCGCCCAGCGCTTCCATGGGGCTCGCGTGCACGCTGCCCGAGGCATCGGTGCGCTTGTTCTGCGCCTGCCAGGCAGCCAGCAGATCGGCCGCCTTGGCCGCGCGCGGCGTGGGCAGGTCGGTGAAGTACCAGCGGTCGATCAGCGGGCCGATGCGCGCCAGGATGGGCGCGAGATCCTTGTCCGCCATCACGCCGAACACGCCGTGCGTGGTCGGATAGAAGCCCATCGCGTCGAGGTTCTCGGCCAGCGCGGCCACGGCGTGCGCGTTGTGCGCCACGTCGAGCACCAGCGCCGGCTCGCCCGGCACGATCTGGAAGCGGCCCGGCAGCTCGACCATCGCGAAGCCGTTGCGCACGGCCTGCGCCGTGACCGGCAGCTGCGGCCGCAGCGCCTCGAGCGCCGCCAGCACGCCGGCCGCATTGATGAGCTGGTTGGCGCCGCGCAGGGCCGGATAGGCCAGCCCGCTGTAGCGCCGCCCCCGTCCCGACCAGCCCCACTGCTGCTTGTCGCCCGAGACGTTGAAGTCGGTTCCGAAGCGCCAGAGGTCGGCGCCGATGGCGTTGGCGTGGTCGATCACGCTCTGCGGCGGCACCGGGTCGCTCACGACCACCGGCTTGCCCGGGCGCATGATCCCGGCCTTCTCGAAGCCGATGCTCTCGCGGTCGGGGCCGAGGTATTCCATGTGGTCGAGGTCGATGCTGGTGATGACGGCGCAGTCGGTGTCGATGATGTTGACCGCGTCGAGCCGGCCGCCCAGGCCGACCTCGAGGATCGCCACGTCGGGCTTCTGCTCGATCATGCAGTGCAGGATGCCGAGCGTGGTGAATTCGAAATAGGTCAGGGGCATCTCGCCGCGCGCCTTTTCCACCACCTCGAAGCTTGCTATCAGTTTGGAAGCATCAACCGCCTCGCCCAGGAGCCGCAGCCGCTCCTCGAAGCGCACCAGGTGCGGCGAGGTGAACACCGCCGTGCGGTAGCCCGCGTGCGTCAGGATCGATTCGAGCATGGCGCAGGTCGAGCCCTTGCCGTTGGTGCCCGCCACCGTGATGACGGGGCAGCCGAAACGCAGGCCGAGGCGCTGCGCCATTTCCTTGGCGCGCTCGAGTCCGAGCTCGATGTTCTTAGGATGGAGTCGCTCGGCGCGCTCGAGCCAGTCGTTCAGGGTTTCCATGGAGGCGGGCATTGTCGCCGACCCGTCGGCCGGGGCATCATCGCGGCCATGACAACCCTCTACGGCATTCCGAATTGCGACACCGTCAAGCGCGCCCGCGCCTGGCTCGACGAACACGGCGTGGACTACGCCTTCCACGACTTCAAGAAACAGGGCGTTCCCGAGGCCGAGCTCGACCAGTGGCTCAAGAAGCCCGGCTGGGAGGCCCTGGTCAACCGCAAGGGAACCACCTGGCGAAAGCTCGATGAAGCCACCCGCGAAGGCGTGGTCGACGCGGCCTCCGCCCGTGCCGTGCTGCTGGCCAACCCCAGCCTGATCAAGCGGCCGGTGGTCAACTGGGGCCCGGAAAAGCCCGTTACGACGGGATTCGACGCCGAAGCCTGGGCTGTCAACGCCGTGTAAATCCCGGAACCCGACCTGCCGCCCGGCGTCGAACCTCGATCCGCAGGAGAGACACACCATGAACAATCGCACTTTTCGCACTCTCGCAGGCATTTCGGTCGCCGGCATGCTGGCCGCCGGCACCGGCCTCGTTCATGCACAGCAGAACCAGGTGGTCCAGGCCCGGGTGATCTCCGCCACCCCGATCCGCGAAACGACCGGCAGCGACGTCAACTACAACGTCACGTACGAATACAACGGACGCCAGTACACCACCCGCATGAACACCCGGCCGGGCGCGACCATCCCGATCCAGGCCAGCGCTTATGGCGTGACGGGTGTGACGACCTCCCCGGTGGTGCCCCAATCGCAGCTGCAGGCGTACCCGGTCGAAGCCAACAGCGGCGGCTATGCCCCGCAGTCCGGCGGCTCGCCGTGGGACAACGTGGTGCCCGAGCCCGGCGTCGTCGTCTCCAACGCCCCGGCACCGGTCTACCAGCCGGCACCGGTCTACCAGCCGGCTCCGGTGTACGCCGCTCCCGTGTACAGCGCCCCGGTCTACGTGGAACCGGCCTACACGTACCCCTATGCCTACCCGTACGCCTACCCGCCGGTCGGCATCTCGCTGAACCTCGGGTACTCGCGCGGCTGGGGCGGCGGCTACTACCGCGGCGGCTGGGGCTATCGCGGCTGGCACCGCTGATTCGCCGGCCGGCGGCCCGAGCCGCCCGAACCCCTAAAATCGAGGACTTTTCCAACCCTTGACGGGTGCGCCGCTGGTGCGGTGCGTCCTCGATTCGCCGGCAGCCAACCCGCCGGCGCCACCCAATGACGACGACTACCGACACTCTGAACAGCGCCGCAGTGGCCACCAAGGCCAATGTGTATTTCGACGGCAAGTGCGTGAGCCACAGCCTCACCCTCGCGGACGGCACGAAGAAATCGGTCGGCGTGATCCTGCCGTCCACCCTCACCTTCAATACCGGCGCCCCCGAGATCATGGAAGGCACCGCCGGCAGCTGCGAATACCAGCTCGCGGGTTCCGACGAGTGGGTCGCCTCGGGCCCCGGCCAGAAGTTCAACGTGCCCGGCAACTCGAGCTTCAAGATCCGCGTCACCGGCGAGCCTTACAGCTACATCTGTCATTTCGGCTGAGCCGCCCGAAACAACGCCAACCGGACCACCCAGACATGTCGACCATCCTCCAAAACGTTCCCGCCGGCCAGAAGGTCGGCATCGCCTTCTCCGGCGGCCTGGACACCAGCGCGGCGCTCCACTGGATGCGCAACAAGGGCGCCATTCCCTACGCCTACACCGCCAACCTCGGCCAGCCCGACGAGCCCGACTACGACGAGATCCCCCGCAAGGCGATGCTCTACGGCGCCGAGAACGCCCGCCTGATCGACTGCCGCGCGCAGCTGGCCAACGAAGGCATCGCCGCCCTGCAGGCCGGCGCCTTCCACGTCACCACCGCCGGCGTCACCTACTTCAACACCACGCCGCTGGGTCGCGCCGTCACCGGCACGATGCTGGTGTCGGCCATGAAGGAAGACGACGTCCACATCTGGGGCGACGGCAGCACCTACAAGGGCAACGACATCGAGCGCTTCTACCGCTACGGCCTGCTGACCAACCCTGCCCTCAAGATCTACAAGCCCTGGCTCGACCAGGTCTTCATCGACGAACTGGGTGGCCGCGCCGAGATGTCGGCGTTCATGCAGAAGGCCGGCTTCGCCTACAAGATGTCGGCCGAGAAGGCCTATTCCACCGACTCCAACATGCTCGGCGCCACGCACGAGGCGAAAGACCTGGAGCACCTGAACAGCGGCATCACCATCGTGCAGCCGATCATGGGCGTGGCCTTCTGGAAGGACGAAGTCGAAGTCAAGCGCGAGACCGTCTCGGTGCGCTTCGAGGAAGGCGTGCCCGTCGCGCTGAACGGCGTGCGCTACTCGAACCTGGTCGACCTGATCCTAGAGGCCAATCGCATCGGCGGCCGCCACGGCCTGGGCATGAGCGACCAGATCGAGAACCGCATCATCGAGGCCAAGAGCCGCGGCATCTACGAGGCTCCCGGCCTCGCGCTGCTGTTCATCGCCTACGAGCGCCTGGTCACCGGCATCCACAACGAGGACACCATCGAGCAGTACCGCGAGAACGGTCGCAAGCTCGGCCGCCTGCTCTACCAGGGCCGCTGGTTCGACCCGCAGGCCATCATGCTGCGCGAGACGGCCCAGCGCTGGGTGGCGCGCGCCATCACCGGCGAAGTGACGGTCGAGCTGCGCCGCGGCAACGACTACTCGATCATGAACACCGAGTCGGCCAACCTCACGTACAAACCCGAGCGCCTGAGCATGGAGAAGGTCGAGGGCGCGTTCACGCCGCTGGACCGCATCGGCCAGCTGACGATGCGCAACCTCGACATCGCCGACACGCGCGAGAAGCTGGGCATCTACACGCAGGTCGGCCTGCTGTCGCCGAACGAAGGCGCGGCGCTGCCGAAGCTGGCGAACGACGGCGACGCGAGCTGATCGACCTCCCCTCTGCCTCCCGCGCGAGGCAGAAACGACAACGGGCCCCTCGGGGCCCGTTTTTCATTGCCATTGCAGGCGCACTGCGATGTCAGTCCCCGCCGCCTCCGCCGCAGCCACCGCCACATCCGCCACCGCCGTCGGACGAACCGCCATCGCTGGAGCCGCCATCGCCGCTGCTCGACGACTCGCTGCCGCCAAACCCGCCGGCATCGCCGGCGCTGCCGCCATCCGACGAAGACGACTCGCCGAAGCTGGTTCCGCAGTGGGCGTCCGAGCCGATGTGCCGCTCCACCGCACGGCAGTCGGGCACGTAGTGGAACCCGCCCGCAATGGCGAACTTGATGTCCAGCGCGAACAGCAATGGCAGACGCCCCGGCTTGCGCGGATCGATGCTCTCCTCCTTGCAGGCCCAGTACCAGGTGCGGCGCAGGCCGTCGTTGCGCCGGGCATCCCTGCCCAGCACCTCGGCCGGGCTGTGATGCAGCATGCCGCCGAAGGCCGCCTTGCACCAGTTCTGGTAGCCCTGCGTGTGCAGGATGAACTCGTGCCAGGCCGTGTCGACCACCTTCGAGGGCATCGCCACGAACTTGCGGTCGCTGCGCAGGTGCGCCATGAAGAACTGGCGCAGGCCGCGCAGCACCAGTTCGGCGTCGCGCCGGCTGAGCTGCGGATGCGCCTCGCAGAGCTTGCCGATCAGGAAGGGCGGCAGCCGGGCCTCGCGGATGAACTGGCGCCGCAGGCTGTTCTCGAGGAACTTGAGCACCGCCGCGAACAGCAGCGCGAACACGATCACCGCCACCATCGATCCCCACCGCCGCGTTCCGAGGAAGAGCGCCAGCAGCGCGACGAGCGGCACGGCCCGTCGGGCCCATACCAGTGCGCCAATGCGGCGGCGGAAATTCAGGTGGAGGAAGTCGAGATCCATGCTGGCGCCGGCGTCAGCTCAGACCACCACCGGCTCCGGCTCCAGCCGGATGCCGAAACGCTCGTACACGCTGGTCTGGATGGCCTTGGCAAGGGTCATCACCTCGCCGCCCGTCACCGGGTTCTCGCGGCCGCCGCGATTGACCAGCACCAGCGCCTGCCGCTCGTAGACACCGGCGTTGCCCACCGACTTGCCCTTCCAGCCGCAGGCGTCGATGAGCCAGCCGGCAGCCAGCTTGATGCTGCCGTCGTCCATCGGGTAGTGCACGATCTTCGGGTCGCGCGCGATGATGTCGGCGCACTGCTCCGGCGTGACGGTCGGGTTCTTGAAGAAGCTGCCGGCATTGCCCAGCACGCGCCAGTCGGGCAGCTTGGCCCGGCGGATGGCGCAGATCCAGTCGAAGATGTCCTGCGCGCTCGGCGTGAAGTTGCCGGTTTCCTCCATCTTCCGCTCGAGATCGAGGTAACCGACCACGGGTTTCCAGGGCTTGGGCAGGCGAAAGCGCACCCGGGTGATCACCGCCCTGCCCGCCAGCCCGAAATCGTTCGGGCCGCTGCGCACGTGCTTGAAGACCGAGTCGCGGTAGCCGAAGGCGCATTGGGCGGCATCGAGGGTGAAGCTGCGGCCGGTCTCGAGGTCGAAGGCGTCGAGCGAATCGAAGCGGTCCTGCAGCTCGACGCCGTAGGCGCCGATGTTCTGCACCGGCGAGCCGCCCACCGTGCCCGGAATGAGCGCCAGGTTTTCCAGCCCCGGGTAGCCGTTGCGCACCATCCACTCGACAGCGTCGTGCCAGGTTTCGCCGGCACCGGCTTCCACGATCCAGGCGCGGGGTGTTTCCTCGAGCAGCCGCAGGCCCTTGATCTCGACCTTCAGCACCAGCGATTTCACGTCGCCCGTCAGCACGATGTTGCTGCCGCCACCCAGCACGAAACGGGGCGCGTCGCGCCATGCCGGATCGGCATGCAGCGCGGCCAGGTCGGCCTCGCCGGCAATGCGCGCCAGGTTCTGCGCGCGCGCGACGATGCCGAAGCTGTTGTAGGGCTGCAGCGGGACGTTGGACTCCACGATCATGGGAGAATTGTCTCATCTGCACCCGTGAAGAATTCAGGAGAGAGTCCATGCCGTCCTTCGATACCGTCTGCGAGCCCAACCTTCCCGAGGTGAAGAACGCAGTCGAGAACACCGCCAAGGAAATCGCAACGCGCTTCGATTTCAAGGGCACGGCCGCCGCCGTCGAGCTCAAGGACAAGGAAATCACCATGATCGGCGACGCCGAGTTCCAGCTCGTCCAGGTCGAGGACATCCTTCGCAACAAGCTCACCAAGCGCAGCGTCGACGTGCGCTTCCTCGACAAGGGCGACGTCCAGAAGATGGGCGGCGACAAGGTCAAGCAGGTCATCAAGGTCAAGAGCGGCATCGAGAGCGACCAGGCCAAGAAGATCACCCGCATCGTCAAGGACAGCAAGCTCAAGGTCCAGGCCGCGATCCAGGGCGACGCGGTGCGCATCACCGGCGCCAAGCGCGACGACCTGCAGGCGGCCATGGCACTGATCAAGAAGGACGTGCCGGACATGCCCCTCACGTTCAACAACTTCAGGGATTGACGCACACCCCCAGGCTTGCCCACTTCGTGTGGCCGCCAACCCCCTCGCCGGGGGCAATACCGGCGGCCCGGTGGAGCGGGTTCCGCGGTATTCCTGGTCTATTCACGCCGAACAACCGGCACTTGGAGTAGCAAGCCTCGTATGAAAAAACTCGTCGTCGCAGCGCAGCTCTTCATTGCCGCTGCCGTGGCGCACGCGGCCGGCTCGGTCACCCTGACCGGCAGCATCGGCAGCCGCGCGATCCTGATCGTGAACGGCAACCCGCCCAAGACAGTGGCGGTCGGCGAGAGCTACCAGGGCGTGAAGCTGGTGTCGCTGCAGGCGGACCAGGCCGTGGTCGAGCTGGAGGGCAAGCGCGTCAACCTGCGCATGGACACGCCGGTCAGCATCGGCGGCGGAGGCGGCTCTGGCGGAGGCGGAAACCGCGTGGTTCTGTCGGCCGACAGCCGCGGGCACTTCATGACGCAGGGCTCAATCAACGGCCGGCCGGTCACCTTCATGCTCGACACGGGCGCGACGGCCATCGCGCTGTCGGCCGACGACGCCCAGCGCATCGGTCTGGACTACAGCAAGGGCCAGCGCGTCCTGATGAACACCGCCAACGGCACGGCCACCGGCTACAAGCTGCGCCTGCAGTCGGTGCGCGTGGGCGACGTGGAGGTGTACGACATCGACGCCATCGTCTCGCAGCAGGCCATGCCCTTCGTGCTGCTGGGCAACAGCTTCATCAACCGCTTCTCGATGCGTCGCGACGCGGACCAGATGGTCCTCGAAAAGCGGTATTGATTGCTCGCCCCAGGCTGCGCGCACTGCGTGCGCTTCGCCAACCCCCTGCCGGGGGCGGGCCGGCCGCTTCGGGCGGCCGTGCGCGGCGGCCCTCGCGAAAAGAACCCTGTCGGATCAGGCCTGGGCGGCCGTCACCACGATCTCGATCTTGTAGGCTGCGTTGGCCATCTTGGCCTGCACGGTGGCGCGCGGCGGCGTGTTGCCGGCCGGGATCCATGCGTCCCACACTTCGTTCATCGCGGTGATGTCGTTGATGTCGGCCAGGAAGATCTGCGTCATGAGAATGCGCGACTTGTCGCTGCCGGCCTCGGCCAGCAGGCGGTCGACCATGCCGAGCACCTGCGTGGTCTGGCCGCGGATGTCCTGGGTGGTGTCGTCGGGCACCTGGCCCGCGAGGTAGATGGTGCCGTTGTGCACGGCCGTCTCCGAGAGACGCGGGCCGACGTGGTAGCGGGTGATGGAAGCCATGGACGTGTTCTTTCTTCGGTTCAGGTTGGTTTCTTCTTGGAGCCGAGCTTCGACTCCGTGCCGGCGGCGAGCCGGCGGATGTTCTCGCGGTGCCGCCAGATCAGCAGCAGGCTCATGACGATGATCGCGACCAGCGCCGTGCGGTCCAGCGGCCATGCGATGCCGCCGCCGATCAGGTAGTAGGCCGGTGCGAAGAAAGCTGCCACCAGCGACGACAGCGACGAATAGCGGAAGAAGATCGCGATGATCAGCCAGGTGGCGCCGGTGGCCAGCCCGAGCCAGGGCGCGACGCCCACCAGCACGCCGGCGGCCGTGGCCACGCCCTTGCCGCCCTGGAAGCCGAAGAAGACCGGGTAGAGATGGCCGAGGAACGCGGCCACGCCGGCCACCGCGGCAACGCCCCCGCCCAGCCCCCATTGGGCGCCGAACTGGTGGATGAGGAACACCGGCACCCAGCCCTTGAGTGCGTCGAGCAGCAGCGTGGCGAGCGCCGCGCCCTTGTTGCCGGAGCGCAGCACATTGGTGGCGCCGGGGTTCTTGCTGCCGTAGCTGCGCGGGTCGGCCATGCCGAGCGCCTTGCTGACGATGACGGCGAAGGAAAGCGAGCCGATCAGGTACGACGCCACGATGGCAATGATGGAAGGCAAGGTGAAGCTCAAGACGGCACTCCGCGGGGATGGTTGTTGTTCTGTGTTCGGCGTATCGGGCAATCTACGCCCCGGGCGGCGATTGGATCACGACGTACTGCTTGCGGAATTCGAAGCCGCGGTCGGGCCATTGCGCCGCATAGGCACGCAGGGCATCGGCGCCGGCGGGCCAGTCCTCGCCGTTGATGCGGCAATCGGCCTGCACCTCGCCCTCTGCGTCGCGCGCGGCATAGAGCCGCACGCCATAGAGGCCGTCCGACTCGATCTGCGGCTTGAAGGCGTCCCAGGTGTTGGTGAACAGGCAGCAGGGGCAGAACGGATGCTCTTCCTCTTCCGTGGCTTCCTTCGCATGCTGGTGCGCCACCGGCCCGAAGAGCACGCGCCGCTCGCGAGCCGGCTGCCCCTCGCCCTCCTTCGCGCTCCAGTTCATCTGCATCGAGGTGCAGTGGCTCAGGCCGGCCGCATCGGCCGAAAGCGCGTCGAGGAACACGACCAGGTCGACCTGCGCCCAGAGATCGAAGCCCCGGGTCAGCGAGGCCGCGATGTCGGCGCCGAGGGAATGCTGGAACTCGAAGAGTCCCTGCGGCAGCAGCTCGGCATGCGCCACCTCGATGGTGCTGCTGGTGCGCACGCTGCCGTCGGAGTTGGCCCAGTAGCTGGTGATCTGCGGCCACAGCCACAGGCCGCTGTCGGGCAGCCGCAGCCAGCCTTCGCGCTCGCGTGCCGGCGCGTGGCCGCGTGCTTCCAGCGTTTCGAGCAGCAGGTCGGTGAGGTCGAAGACCTCGGTCCAGTCCTTCTTGCCGTCGTTGAACTCGACCTCGAAGGACGGCCCGCCGCCCTCGTTGGCCGGACAGAGCGGAGGAAAGAAACCGGAGTTGGAAGACGGTGATGTCGCCATGGCGGCGGCTATTCTGCCAGCGCGCATTGCACGGGCTTCGCGCCCAGCAGCGCCACGCACACCTGCGGATCGATGCCGATCAGGTAGCCGCGCCGCCCGCCGTTGAGCACGATGCGCGGCAGCTCCAGGATGCTCGACTCCACGTACACCGGCATCTCGCGCCGCGTGCCGAAGGGCGAAGTACCGCCCACCATGTAGCCGCTGTGCCGCTGCGCCACCTCGGGCTTGCAGGGCTCGACCGACTTGGCGCCGATCTGCCGCGCGAGGTTCTTGGTCGACACCGTGCGGTTGCCGTGCATCAGCACGATCAGCGGCCTGGCGTCCTGGTCCTGCATCACCAGCGTCTTGATGACGGTGAATGGGTCGAGCCCCAGCATCTCGGCGCCGCGCTGCGCGCCGCCGTGCTCGACGTACTCGTAGGGATGCTCGGTGAACGCGATCTTGTGCGCGCGCAGCAGCTGGGTGGCGGGTGTCTCGGAGGTGTGGGTGCTCTTCTTGGCCATCTCGGCGGCCGCCCGGTTTCAGGGACGGCTTCAGGAATGCTTCAGGAAATTTATTGTTTTACGATAAAAACTTGCCGTATTGCATTGAATACCGGCTCACTCATGCAGCATACGCCAGCCTCGGCCGCCACGCCCTCGTTCTACCTGAAGCGCCACGCGCAGGTCGTGCAGGCGCTCGTCCTGGCCGGGGCTGCCCTGCTGCTCGTGCAACCCGTGCTGCTGCTCGCGGCCAGCGACTGGCTCGACGTCTTCGGCATCGGCAGCTTCCTCGGCCTGCCCAGCCTGCCGACCGACGCGGCGGGCCGCTGGCGCACCGCGCTGGTCAGCCTGCTGCCGGTGGGCGGCGGCCTCTATGCGCTGCTGCATCTGTGGCGACTGTTCGGCGAATACGGCCGTGGCCGCGTCTTCGGCGCCACGGCGCAGGATGCGCTGGTGCGCTTTGCCTGGGCCGTGCTGCTGCTGGCCCTGCTGCTCCCGCTTGCGCGCGGACTGATGACCGTCGCGCTCAGCATCGGCTACCCGCCGGGCCAGCGCTTCCTGGCGATCAGCATCGCTTGGTTCGACTGCCTGCACATCCTGTTCGGCGCCGTGCTCGTGGCCATCGCCCGGGTCATGGCCGAGGCGCGCCGCCTGGCCGACGACAACGCAGGCTTCGTCTGACCCCGCCATGCCCATCGTCGTGAACCTCGATGTGATGCTCGCCCGCCGCAAGATGCGATCGCGCGAACTGGCCGAGCGCGTCGGCATCACCGAACAGAACCTGTCGCTGCTCAAGAGCGGCAAGGTGCGCGGCGTGCGCTTCGACACGCTGGAGCGCATCTGCGAGGTGCTGCAATGCCAGCCCGGCGACCTGCTCGAGTGGCAGCCGCCGCCCACGGACTGATGCGCCGCCCCGCGCTGCCGGCGCTGGTGCTGGCCGTGGTGGCGATGCACGCGGCGGTGCTCTGGCTGCTGGTGATCGCCACCAGACCGCACGAAGGCAATAGCGCTCATCCGGCCAGGCGCATCGTGATGGCGCTGGTGCAGATCACTCCCAGGGTGAAAGTCGAGCCACCGGCACCACCGAAGGAAGCGGTAGTACGCGCTCCGATGGCACCTTCACCGCCTACAGGCGCCGCCCGCACGCCTAAACCTTTGCGCGGCAACGCGCCGCCCGCAACCGATGCTCCGACGACAGACCCAGAAGCGCCGCAGTCCGCGAGCGCCGCACCACCACCGCCGCTGATCCTTCACTCGGAAAGCGCCCGCCGAGCGCTGCGCGACATAGGCCGCGAACACTCCTTCGCCGACCAGGCCAACCAGGACCTCAACGGCAACCCGCGCTCCGCTTTCGATTCCCCGCTGAGCGCGGGCGTCTCGGGCGCCGCCCGCGGCGACTGCAGGAAAGGCGAGTTCAAGGGCGGTGGCATGGGCCTGCTGAGCCTGCCCGCGCTCGCCCTGGCCGCCGCAAGCGGTGAATGCGCTCGCTGAATCAGCCGTCACAAGGTGGCATCAGATCGCTTCGTGCTTTGCAGGATCTCGATGATCAGGTCTTTTCGCTGCTGCAAATCGGGACTGAAGAAAGGCTCGGGAGCAGGCATTCCGCTGATGGATACAGGATGCGCCATGACTGACAAACTCTCGGCAACTTCGAGCGCCGACTTCGGTGTGCGCACCCGATAGGTAACGATCCCTTGGGTATCGACGCCGGCGTCGACCAGGAAGCGAACCACGTCAGGCCGATACCGCTCGATCGCGATTCCGAGGGCACTCTGCCCGGACGTATTCTGCGCGCCCACGTCGACACCTCGCTCTCGCAAGGCCGCGAGCACCTGCACGGCACCCTTGTCCTGCGCTGCAATCTGGACAACCGTTCTGCCCGCATCAGTGACCGGAGAACCATGGCGAAGCAGCCAGAGTTGCGCATCCGGATTGCCTCGAAACTCCTCGAGCGGCCCTGCGCCCTCGAGGCGTGCGCCGGCCTGCCTCATCGCGTCGAGCACCTCGACGGATGCATAGGAGAGCGCCTCCCTCAACGGCGTAGTTTCCCGGTTGCTCGGGAAAGTACGGCCCTGCGCGTTGATGTCCAGCCCGAGATCCACGAGACGCCGGACATCGGCTGTCGTGTCGAGGCGCATGGTGTGAAACAGCATCGTGCCGATGGCAGTGCGAGCGCGCGGATCGGCACCTCTGACCAACAGTCGCGCCAACACCGCTGGTGCCCGCCCGGCGTCCACGACCACCTGCGGCGTCATGAACCGCGCGGCCCCAGCATTCAAATAGGCCTCAGCCAACACCGGGGACTTCCGCCAAACCGCACAGGCCAGTGCTTTCTCATCACCAATTGCCAGCCCTTCCCCATGCAGTTCGGCGACCAGTTTCGCCAATTCGCCTTCGCTGCCGCGGCTTTCGCAAGTTGCGAGGAACAGCTCTTCGAGTTCGCCTCGTCTTGCCGCGAAATCAGGCGTCTTGATCCAATGCCTGAAATAGTCGATCTGCCCGGACTGCAATGCGCGCCGCGCGACCCCTTCATGCTGAACCGGCGTGAGCTTCAGTCCCGCCCCTTGGCTCGCCAAAGCCTCGAACAAGTCGAGGCGCCTGGCCTGCAGTGCTGCCGAAAGAGGTGCGTCCGCCGACACTCGCCCCGAACGCACCAGCGCACGGGCCATCACCATCGCGGATTCACCGCTCAGCGAGAAAAGCTGGTCCTGCCAAACGGGTCGGCAATCCTGTCGCAGCGGCGCGCCCCTGTTTGAAGCGCGAACCAACTCGATTTCCACTCGCCGGTTTTTGGCGCGTCCCAAACTGGTGGTGTTGGTCGCGACCGGCTGTTTCGCAGCCTTTCCCTCCGTATAGATTTGTGCAGCCGTCCATCCGGCATTCGCCATCAACCACTCCCCGACTCGCTCCGCCCTTCGTCTGGCGATCAGTTCGGGATTGCGCTCGTCCGCAGCCGCATGCCCGATCACAACGGCTGTTTCGAGCTGGGTGCTGCCAAACCGGCACAGCAACACCTCCAGCGCATCGAGCTGATCGCCTCCGATCTCTGCAGCATTCAACGGGAACGCGGCGTCAACGTAATAGGCAACCGGCGAAGAACTCCAGACCGATTGAGAAGCAGCCCCCAGCGACGCCGCAAGCGCGAGGCGTCCGAGAAGACGAGGAAGCCGACTCAGTCGCACCGGCAGCCTTGGCTCATGCCGCCGGATCGCGGATGTCCCAGCGGATCTTGTCGATCTCCGCCAGAACTTCCGGCGACAGCGTGGTGCCGTACACGTCCAGGTCTTCTTCCAGCTGCGCCAGCGAGGTCACGCCGATGATCGTGCTCGCCACCTGCCACTTCGTGTAGCAGAAGGCCAGCGCCAGCTGCGTCGGCGTCAGGCCGTTGTCGCGCGCGAGCTGGTTGTAGCGCTTGGCGGCGCGCAGCGAATCGGGGCGGCCCCAGCGCTGCTTGCGCACCGACTCGTAGCTCGAGATGCGCGCGCCCTTCGGTGCGTCCGGGCCCTCGATGCCACTCTGGTCGTACTTGCCGGTCAGCAGGCCGAAGGCCAGCGGCGAATACGCCAGCAGCGACACGCCCAGGCGGTGCATCGTCTCGTCCAGCCCGTTCTCGTAGCCGCGGCTGATGAGGCTGTACACGTTCTGCACCGTCGCCACGCGCGGCAGACCGTGCTGCTCTGCCAGTCGCACGAACTCGTGCACGCCGTAGGGCGTTTCGTTCGACAGGCCGATGGCGCGCACCTTGCCCGCCTTCACCAGCTTGCCCAGCGCTTCCAGCTGCTCGTGGATCGGCGTCTTCGAGGTTTCCTTCGCCGGGTCGTAGTAGATGTTGCCGAAGAGGGGCACGTGGCGCTCGGGCCAGTGGATCTGGTAGAGATCGATGACGTCGGTGCGCAGCCGCTTCAGGCTGGCGTTGCACGAGGCTTCGATGTCCGCGGCCGTCATGCCGCTGCCTTCACGCACCCAGGGCATGCCGCGCGAGGGACCGGCCACCTTGGTCGCGACCACCAGCTTCTCGCGCGCGCCGGGGTTGGCGGCGAACCAGTTGCCGATGATGGTCTCGGTGACGCTGTAGGTTTCCTTGCGCGTGGGCACCGAATACATCTCGGCGGTGTCGATGAAGTCGACGCCCCGTTCCAGCGAGCGGCTCAGGATGGCATGGGAGGTGGGCTCGTCGACCTGTTCGCCGAAGGTCATCGTGCCGAGGCAGATCGGGGTGACGTGCAGGTCGCTTTGACCGAGTTGGATCTTTTTCATGCGCGGGATGCTACCGCCCCGGTCCGCAGCCCGCAGACGGCCCCGCCAAAACCCGAGCGCCGCGCCCCCGGGCACTGTCCTGTGCCGGACTGCGTCAGTACAAAGGCCTCCTTATCATCGACGCCCATGTACCAAGCCCTCCGCCCCTCCCGCAGCGAATTCGTGCCCGTGCGCAACCTCAGCTACCACGTGCGGCTGTGGGGCCAGCCTTCCGACGCGCGCCCGCCGCTGGTGCTGGTGCACGGCTGGATGGACGTGGCGGCGTCGTGGCAGTTCGTGGTCGACGCGATGGAGGAAGACCGCTTCATCATCGCCCCCGACTGGCGCGGCTTCGGCCTCACCGACGGCGGCGGCGTCGACAACTACTGGCTCGCCGACTACCTGGCGGACCTCGAATGGCTGCTCGACCACTACGCGGGCGAAGGCGAAAGCGGCCGGCAGGTCGACCTCGTCGGCCACAGCATGGGCGGCAACGTCGCCATGCACTACGCCGGCGTGCGGCCGCAGCGCATCCGCCGCCTCGTCAACCTCGAAGGCTTCGGCATGCCCGCGCGCAAGCCCGACGAAGCCCCCGCGCGCTACGGCCAGTGGATCGACGAACTCAAGCGCCTGCACCGCGGCGAGATGGCGCTGGCCGGCTACTCGGCCGTGGACGGCGTGGCCCGCCGCCTCATGAAGACCAACCCGCGCCTCACGCCCGACAAGGCCGCCTGGCTCGCCAGCCACTGGTCGGTGAACCACGCGCAGCCCGACGGCAGCGAGCGCTGGCAGATCCTCGGCGAGGCGGCGCACAAGATCGTCAACGCACACATCTTCCGCGTCGACGAGACGCTGGCGCTGTATTCGCGCATCACCGCGCCGCTGCTGATGGTCGAAGCCTCCGACGACAGCCTGCACGGCTGGTGGAAGAACCGCTACACGCTCGACGAATTCCACGAGCGGCTGAAGTCGGTCGGCAACGCTCGCATCGAGCGGCTCGCGGATGCGGGGCACATGCTTCATCACGACCAGCCCCGCATCGTCGCGCGGATGATCGAAGAGTTCATCGCCTGAAGAAGCCGGCCGCGGCCTGGTACTCCCCCTACTCCCTTTTTCTTCCACGCGCGGCGCGACATCGCGGCCGGCGCGGCTGCTCGGCCTCTTGGCCTGCTACTTGCAAAGAAAGCCTCACGCCGCTTCGTTGGCACAACGATGAGGCAGACCGTGGTGCGCGTGCGCGCCCAGGCGAGCAAACGTTTCACACCTAAGTTCGCAAACACGGCCTGCAGGTGCACGCGCGGTGGTCGATGCTGGTGCAGCCGGCACGTCTTGGGTGTTCTTGAGCGAAAGGGAGTCCTCGAATGACCAGAGTCGTACGCGCCCACACGCCGCTGGGCGAAGAGCAGCTCATGTTCCGCTCCATGCGCGGCATGGAGGGGCTGTCGCAACTGTTCGAGTTCGACGTCGACCTGCTGAGCCCGAGCATGTCGATCGACATGAAGGCAGTGCTCGGCAAGCCTCTCGCACTCGAGATACAGACGGCCGGGAAACCGCGCTTCCTCAACGGCCAGATCGTTCGCTTCACGATGATCGGCAAGGAAGGCGACACCTCGCGCCACATCGTCTACCGCGCGAGCGTGCGGCCCTGGCTCTGGTACCTCACGCGCAGCAGCGACTGCAAGATCTTCCAGAACAAGTCGGTGGTCGAGATCCTCGAGGAGGTGTTCGCCGACTACGGCTTCGCCTTCGAGAAGAGGCTCGGCGGCAGCTACCGGCAGTGGGAATACTGCGTGCAGTACCAGGAAACCGACTTCGCCTTCGTCAGTCGCCTGATGGAGCACGAAGGCATCTACTACTTCTTCGAGCATGCGAAGAACCAGCACACGCTGGTGCTGGCCGACGACATCGGCGCGCACGAGCCCCTGCCGGCCTATCCGAAGATCAGCTACCTCGCCACCGACCGCGACCTGGCCCCGTTCCAGGAAGTGATCGACCAGTGGCAGGTCACGGAAGAAATCCGCCCCGGCAGCTACGTGGTGGACGACTTCGACTTCAAAAAGCCGCGCGCCGATCTCATGAACGTGCGAAACCAGCCGCGCGGCGGCGATCACGGCCAGTACGAGATGTACGAATGGCTCGGCGGCTTCAGCGAGTCCGAGCAGGGCGAGCACTACGCGCGCATCCGCCTCGAGGAGGCGCAGGCACAGGCCGAGCGCGACATCGGCCACACCAATGTGCGCGGCATGGCGCCCGGCTACCGCTTCACCATGCAGAACTGCCCGCGCGAGGACGACAACCGCGAGTACCTCGTGGTGTCGGTCTCCTATGCGCTGCGCGAGGGAGGCTATGCGAGCGGCAGCGAACCCGGCTCCTGCAGCTTCGACTTCGCGGTGCAGCCCGCCAGCTGCGCCTTTCGCGCGCCGCGCGTGACGCCGATGCCGCGCGCCAACGGCCCGCAGACAGCCACCGTGGTGGGCAAGGCAGGACAGGAGTTCTGGGTCGACCAGTACGGCCGCGTGAAGGTGCAGTTCCGCTGGGACCGCTACGGAAAGAGCGACGAGAACAGCTCGTGCTGGGTGCGCGTGTCCAGCGCCTGGGCCGGCTCGAACTACGGAGCAGTGAACCATCCGCGCCGGGGCCAGGAGGTGGTGGTCGACTTCATCGGAGGACACCCCGACCGGCCGATCATCATCGGCCGCGTCTACAACGCCGACCAGATGCCGCCGCTGGAGCTGCCGGCCAAGGTCACGGTGAGCGGCTTCGTCAGCCGCAGCAGGGACGGCTCCGCCGCCAACGCCAACGAGTTCATCCTTGACGACGCGCCGGGCTGCGAGCTGGTGCGAATCCATGCCGAGAAGGACTTCGAGATCGACGTGGAGAACGACCTGAGGATCCACGTCGAGAACGACGAGACAGAGACCATCGACGGCCACCGCAACACCCACGTCCTGAAGACCGACACCCTCACCGTCGACCGCACCCGCGACACCATCGTCAAGCAGAAGGACACCGCCGAGTACCGCAACGGCTCGAAGCTCACCGTCTCGGGCGCGCTCACCGAGCATTTCTTCGACAACCGCATCGAGACCACCACCAGGCTCGGCTCGAAGGAGACGGTGCTCAGCGGCCAGTCGGAGGTCGTCGTCAACGCGGGCCTGCGCCACGAGACCTTCGACAAGGGATTGCTGGTCGACGTGAAGGAGGGCATGGACGAGGAGATCCACACCGGCAACTCCATACTGAAGACGCTCGCCGGCAACCGGCAGGAAACCTACCAGACCGGCTGGCAGCGCGACGTCGTGGGCGGCGGCGGCAAGGACAACATCAAGGGCGGCCTGGAGGAAACCATCGAGACGGGCGACCACAACTCGACCGTTTCGTCCGGCAACTACCACGGCAAGGCGCAGAAGGTGACCATCGAGGCCACGGCGGGCGACGTCGACATCAAGGCCAGCGGCGACTTCACCTTCGAGGGCAATCACGTCAAGCGCGTGAACCGCGTGCTGCTGTGGGACTGGTCGCCCACGGCCGTGCTGGCCACCGGCCTCTCGAGCGCGACCTACGGCGTGAACAACAGCAACGCCGGCCTCACGATCACGAGCAACATCAAGAAGATGGACGCCACCGCGCAGATCCTGAACATGTACGCGCACCAGGCCAACTTCGGCGCCGTGAGCTTCTCGAACGTGGTGGCCGAGGAGCACGCCGGAGGCTTCTGGGGCGCGCTCAAGGGCTTCGTGCTCTTCGGCTGAGCGCCCAGGCCGGATGCCGGATGTCTCCTTCTCGATCTGGTGGGTGCTGGCTCCGCTGCTTGCGTGGCTGGCGTTCACCCTGTGCGTCACGCTCGTGCGCGAGCGCCGCCGGCATTCCGCAAGACTCGCGCGCACGCGCAAGGCCGTCGGCATCCTCGCGAACGGCACGCCCGCCATGGCGCAGGTGATCTCCCTTCACGACACGGGCCAGCGCCTCTCGGGCGAGGGCACCACCTGGGCGATCGCGAAGCTGCATCTTCGCGTGCAGGCCACGGCGAGCAACGAGGCCTTCGACGTCGACCAGACCACCGCCATCGCCCTGCCCGACCTGCCCGACCACGCGGCCGGAAAAGCCATCGCCGTGCGCTTCGACCCGGCGAGCCGTGAAGTCGTCCTCGAGCGTCGTGGCAACTCGCCGGTCCACCACGGCGCAGACAGCTCCCGGCCTCGTCCACCCGCGGAGGCTGCCGGCCGATGAAGACCGTCAAGCCCTTGCGCCTTGGCATCCTCACCCGGCCTTACCGCTGGCAGGGCGTCGACCAGCTCGGCGTGGCCGTCACGGCATTCGCCAGCCTGGAAGCAGAACCCAAGCTCATGGCCGACCAGGAGCTGTGGCAGACCGTCGGCGAGGAAATCGGCGGCATGGGCGTGTTCGACATGGGCGTGCCCAAGTGCATGCCGGAAGTGCTGGCGAGCGGCCACGCATACACCCGCCACCAGCAGGACAAGACCGCGTGCGCCGTGCGCCTGCGCGTCGCCGGCCTGGAGAAGTCCCTGCACGTATCCGGCGACCGCTACTGGCTCGACGGCCGTCTGAGCGCGCCGCAGCCTTTCGAGGCGATGCCGCTGGACTGGGCGCATGCCTACGGCGGGCCCGACGTGCCGGAGAACCCCACCGGCATTGGCGCGTTCGACGAGACGGTCAACGGCGTGCGCACCCGCCGCGCGCCCAACGTGGAAGCCGTTCATGGGCGCGTGCGCTCGCGCGGGCAGGAGGTGGCACCCGCCAGCTTCGGCCCGGTGCCCATCGACAGCCCCCGGCGCATGGCCCTGATGGGCAGCAGCTTCGGGCAGCACTGGCTGGACCGGCACTTCCCCGGTTTCGCCCCGGACATGGACTGGCGCTTCTTCAACGCCGCGCCCGAAGACCAGCGCTGGCCGGCCCTGCAGGAGCTGCCGCCAGGTGCTCCCTACGAGATCCTCAACATGCACCCGGACAAGCCGGTGCTGGCCGGCACCCTGCCCGACTGGCGCGCGCGCTGCTTCGCGAGCTTCGACAAGGAGGGCAACGGGCTGCGCGAGATCGGCCTGCGGCTGACCACCGCCTGGTTCTTTCCGCATCGCGAGCGCGTGGCGCTCGTCTGGCATGGCGTGCTGCCGGTGCGCGAGGACGACGCGGCGGACGTGCGGCACATCATGCCGGCGCTGGAGTTGCCCCGGCAGCCGCGCACGCCCGAGCACTACCAGTCCGTGCTGCTCCAGCGGCTGGACACCGCGCGAGGCGGCCTGCTCGCCTTTCGCGACAGCGACCTCGCGCCCAAGGCCATTCTCGGCAACTGGAGCGTCCTCGACGCACCCGACCCGATGGCACGGCCGCTGGTGCGCAACCTCCGCGCCGGACAGCAGCGCGACCACGAAAGCCGGCGAGCCGAACTCATCGCGCTGGGCGTGGACCCCGACAAATACCTGCCAGCGCCCCTGCCTCCAGCCGCGCCGCTGGCCTTCGACGACGTGCCCGAGTATTTCGAGCGAATGCAGGAAGAAATGATGGAAGCCCGACGCAAGCTCGAGGCAGAAGGCGCGCAGATGCGCCGCAGGCAGGAAGAAGAAATCGACCCGGCGCTGCTCGACAAGAGCCGCGGGCAGCCGCAGCGCTTCGATCCGGACGCGCTCATCCGGCAGCTCGAACAGCTTGCCGCCGCGCCAGCCACCTCGGGACCGCCCCCCGCGCTCATACCCGCCGGAACCACGCAGCGGATGACGGTGCAGATCAGGCAGGGCTACCTCCACGGTGCCCACCTCTTCGACCCCGCGCCGCCCATGCCCTCGTTCCGCTCCGCGAAGCTGCGCCGGCAGCTGGCGGCGGCGGCTCCCGGCGAGCGCGATTTCCGCGGCATGCGGCTTGTCGGCGCCGACCTCTCGGGCATGGACCTGAGCGGAGCGGATTTTTCCGGCGCCGCCCTCGAAGACGCCAACCTCGAGGGAGCCCTGCTCGCGAACGCCGACTTCAGCGGCGCGGTGCTGGCCCGCGCCAGGCTGTCGCGCGCCTCGCTGGCCAATGCGATCCTGCGCAATGCCAACCTCGGCGGCGCGCAATGCGAGTTCTCGGATTTCTCCGGCGCCGACCTGAGCGGGGCCAACTGCGAAAAGGCTCGCTTCGAGTCATGCAACATGGCCAACACCACTTTCGACCAGACGCGCCTGGCCGAGAGCGAGATGAGCCGGTGCGACTTCCGTGGCTCCGATTGGCACCAGGTGTTCCTGACGAAGCTGCGCATGAACGGCATCGCCTTCGACGGAGCCTCCTTCCGGCAGGTGGTGTGGCTCGAATGCACGCTGGCGGACGTGCGTTTCGTCAACGCGTCACTGGTGCGTTGCGGCTTCGTCACCACCGACTGCAGCCGGTCGACCGATTTCTCCGACGCGCGGCTCGACGCCTGCAGCTTCGCGCACGGAAGCACGCTCGCCGGAGCCGTCCTGCGCCGCTGCGTGCTCAGGCACTGCGGGCTGCGCACCACGCCGCTGACGCGCGCGGACCTGGCACAGGCGCGCCTGGACAACTGCGACTTCTCCGAATGCGCGCTGCAGGAGGCCAACCTGGAACGGCTCGTCGCCGGCGAAAGCCTCTTCGTACGCGCCGACCTCACCGGCGCCACCCTGCGCGGCGCCAACCTCATCGATGCCAACTTCTCCAAGGCGGTCTTCACGCAGGCCGATCTCAGCGGAGCCAACCTGTTCCGCACCGACGTGTCGCAAAGCCTGATCGACGGCACCACCCACCTGCTCGGCGCCTACACGCAGCACGCCCGAACCTTGCCCGCGCGACGCGCCCCTTCCGCCGAATGACCCGCGATGAACTCGTCGACAAGGTCCGCCACGGCATCCAGGTCGGCAGCGCCGACTGCAGGGGATGGGACTTGAGCGGCCTCGACCTCTCGGGCGCGATGATGGACGACGTCGACTTCGGCGACGCGAACTTCTCGCACGCCGACCTCGAGGGCAGCTCGCTCTCGCATTGCAGGCTGTCGGGCTGCGACTTCTCCTTCGCTCGCCTGAAGGAAGTGCAGTTCTTCCGCAGCCGCATCGATGCCGCGCGGCTCGAAGCCGCCATGCTGGAGGGAGCCTCTTTCGCCGAATGCCATGCGGCGCAGGCCAGCTTCGTGGAGGCAAGGCTCGACTACACCCGGTTCTTTCGCTGCGAGCTGGCGGAAAGCCGCCTCGGGTCTTCCCGGTTCGAACGGGCGAGCTTCATGGAGTCGCAGCTCGGGCGCGCCGATTTCAGCGGCGCGGCGCTGGCCTACGTGACCTTCCACCGGCTCGACCTGAGGACGGCGGTCTTCCAGGGCGCGTCGGCCACGAACGCGATGTTCCTGGAGTGCGACCTGAGCGGCCAGCGCTTCGCCGGCCTTTCGCTGCCGATGTGCCAGTTCACCGACAGCCGCCTGGACGGCGCCGACTTCGGCGGTGCCACGCTCACCCAGGCCAACTTCAAGGGCGCGACGCTGAAGCGGGCGAACTTCTCGAACGCGGACGCGTGCCAGGCCCTGTTTCCGGAGGCCGACCTCGGCGACGCCGACTGCAGGGGCGGACGCTTCGACCAGTCGATCTGGGCGGAAGCACTGCTGGAACGCGCCGATTTCTCGGGAGCCCGCCTGCCGCTTTGCGTGTTCCACCGCGCACGCTGTGCCGGCGCGAGCTTCCGCGATGCCGCGATGCAGGATGCCGACCTTTCGTATGCCGACCTGAGCGGCGCCGACCTCGGTGGCGCGCACTTCCTGCGCACCCGCCTGCATCGCGCGCAGCAGCAAGGCGCCCGGTTCTCCAGCCGCGCCGGAATCATCGAGAACGAGCCCGAACTCTTCAAGGCGCAGGCCTGGTCCGGCCCGCACTGAACCCCGCATCCGACAACCCGCTTTCCGAAGAAACACACCAACCAACATCGAGAAGGAATCAGCCATGAATGTCGTTCCACTGCGCCCTGCCCCCGCGACGACCGCCGCGCCGGTCCATTTCGTCGGCCGGCTGACGGCCTCGCTGCCCGATGCGAACCTCGAGGTGGAAGACGAGCACGGCGAAACCTGGCGCTGCCGCCGCGCGGCCAGCTGCCTGCTGCGGCCCGAGGCGGGCGACACCGTGCTGCTCTCCGGGCCCGACCGCAGCCGGGTGTATCTGATCGCAGTGCTCGAGCAAGCCGACGGTTCGGTCAGCCGGCTCGATGCTGCCGGCGCACTCTCGATCGAGAGCCCGGGCGGCCTGCGGCTGAGCAGCGGCGCGGAGCTGCAGATGCGGGCCGCGCAGTGGAACCTCCAGGCCGACAGCGGCCAGTGCCGTGTCGACGACATGCGCTTCACCGGCCAGGCGCTCGATGCGACGGTGGGCCGGCTGCGGCTGGTCGGCCAGGTCTTCGAGTCGGTGGCGGACCGCGTGGTGCAGATGGCACGCAGGGCGCTGCGCGTGGTGGACGAGACCGAACAGGTCCGCGTCGGCCATCTCGACTGCGAAGCCGGCGGCACGGCGCGCCTGCACGCCCGGCACACGGTGGTCACTGCGAGCGACCTCGTCAAGGTCGATGCCGCGCAGATCCACATGGGCTGACCCGTCCCCCGCCGAAAGGAGCACCGCCATGTTCGCCAACTGCCAGCTGATGGGAATGGACCTCGCCTTTCCCGACGTCTGCAAGACGCCGCCCGCCGCGATGGCGCCCATTCCATACCCCAACATGGCGTTCGGCCCCACGGCCGTGCCGAACGCCTGGAACATCCTCTTCATGTGCATGCCCGCGCACAACATGGCAACCACCACGCCGATCACGCTGGGCGACACCACGGGCGCGGGCGGCGGCATCGTCTCGCAGACCTTCATGAGCCAGTCGCGGCACGTGACGGGTGCGTTCACCGTGCTGGTCAAGGGCACGCCGGCCACGCGCATGACCAGCCTGAGCACGCAGAACCGGGGCAACATGGTGGGCATGCGGATCGTGCCCAGCCAGTGCAAGGTGATGATCCTGTCGCCCTGAAAGCCTCGGGCGCAGCCCGGGTAGCCGGAACCGGGCCGGCCCCATATCCGGCCAGCGGATAAGGAAGCGCGCAAATCTTCGTTCGCCGCGCAGGCATCGCGGCCTAGAGTGCCCAGCTCCTTTCGCCGTTCTCCGGAGTTGTTTTCATGCCTTCCCCTTCGCGCGCGCCCTCCGCTTCGTGGCTGCGCCGCCTTGCCCTGCCGCTGGGCGGCCTCGCCCTCGGCCTGGCGCTCCAGCTTTCCGCCCACGCCGCCGACCTGCGCGTGGGCTTCATGCCCGGCCCGTACCGCGATGCCTTCACCAACGGCATCGAGCCCCAGCTGAAGAAGCTGGGCTACACCGTCAAGTACGTCGAGTTCAGCCAGGGCGTGCAGCCCAACGACGCGGTGGAGCGCGGGCAGATCGACGCCAACATCTTCCAGCACACGCTGTATCTCGAGGCCACCAACAAGCAGCAGGGCTTCGACCTGGTGCCGGTGGTGCACGTGCCGACACCGCCGATGGGCCTTTACTCGCAGCGCCACAAGTCGCTCGACACGGTGCCCGACGGCGCCACGGTCACGCTGCCTTCGGATCCGGTGAACGCGGCGCGCGCGCTCAACATCCTCGCGGGCATCGGCTGGGTGACGCTCAAGCCGGGCGTAAGCCCGATCTCGGTGTCGGAGCGCGACATCGTGGCCAACCCCAAGCGCCTGAAGCTGGTGCCGCTCGAAGCGGCGCAGGCCCCGCGCTCGCTGGCTGATGCCGACATCGCCGCCGTGCAGGGCAACTTCGCGATCGCCTCGGGGCTGAAGCTGACCGAGGCACTGAAGCTTGAGAACATGACGCTGCCCTACGTGAACGTGGTGGCCGTCAAGCGCAGCAACGAGAAGGCGAAGTTCGCGCAGGACATCGCAGCCGCCTACCAGTCGGCCGAGTTCCAGCGCTTCTTCAAGGCAAACCCGGCATGGGCCGGCTACCGGCTGCCGGACTACTTCTCGCAATGAGCCTTCCGAACAAGACCCGGCCGCGGCAGCTGCACCTCAACGTCAACATCCTGCATTCGGGCTTCGTGCCCTCGGCGTGGCGCCTGCCGGAGAGCGACCCGCGGGCCTTCGCCGACATCGCGCACTACATCCGCACGGCGCAGATCGCCGAGGCGGGCAAGCTCGACGCGGTGTTCCTCGCGGACAACGCGGCCATCGTCGACCAGATCCACTTCCGCCCGATCACCGCGCTGGAGCCCACGGTGCTGCTGGCCTGCGTGGCCGCGGCCACCACGCACATCGGCCTGATAGCCACCGCCTCGACCAGCTACAACGAGCCCTTCAACATCGCCCGCCGCTTCGCCACGCTCGACCACGTGAGCGGCGGCCGCGCAGGCTGGAACATGGTGACCACGGCCGACCTGCCCTCGGCGCGCAACTTCGGCTTCGACGCCGTGCCCGACCATGCGAAGCGCTACGCACGCGCCTCGGAGTTCACCGACATCGTGAAGGCACTGTGGGACAGCTGGGAGGACGACGCCTTCGTCGGCGACAAGGCCACCGGCAGCTTCATCGACACGGCGAAGGTGCAAGCCATCGCACATCGCGGCGAGCACTTCGCGGTGCAGGGACCGTTGAACCTGCCGCGACCGCCGCAGGGGCACCCGGTGCTGGTGCAGGCCGGAGCTTCGGCCGACGGGCGCGAGCTGGCGTCGCGCCACGCGGAGGCGGTGTTCTCGGCCTCGCAGTCCTTCGAGGAATCGCTGGCCTATGCGCGCGCCCTGAAGACTCGCGCCGCCGAGCTGGGTCGCGGCCCCGACGCGGTGAAGGTGCTCGCGGGCCTGACCACCATCGTCGGCTCCACCGAGGCCGAAGCCATCCGCCGGCGCGACGAGCTGGTCGACCTGATTCCGTGGGACTACAGCCTGACGCGCATCGCCGGCACGCTGGGCATCACGCCCGACCGGCTGAAGCTGGACGAGCGCCTGCCAGACAACCTTCCCCTGCCCGCCAATGGCAACGGCAACCATACCTTCTTCAACGCGGTGGTCGCTGCCGGCCGCACGCACGGCTACACGGTACGCCAGCTGATCCGCGAACTCGCGGGCGGCGGCGGGCACCGCGTGATCGTGGGCACGCCGGAGCAGATCGCGGACGACATCGAGCGATGGTTCAGGGCCGGCGCGGCCGACGGCTTCAACCTGATGCCCGATGCGCTGCCGCACGGGCTGCAGGATTTCGTCGACGGCGTTGTGCCGATCCTCCAGAAGCGCGGGATCTTCCGCACGGAGTACGAAGGGCGCACGTTGCGCGACCACTTGGGGCTGGCGCGGCCTGGCGGGCGAACGGCGCAACGACTGGCTGCCTGAAGCGCGACAGGCAAGGCAAAGAAAAAGGCCGCGAGAACCGCGGCCTTTTTCGTTTTCCTTTTCGTCACTCCTCGTCGGCGTCGTTGCCCGTGAGCGACAGCACTTCCTCGACGAAGGCCTCGAAGAGCGGCAGCTCCGCGGGCAGGCCCTCGATGGATTCGGCCTCGCCCGCATCGAAGAAATGCGGCTTGCCCACCGGCATCGAGGCCCATTCGCCGGCCTCCAGCAGCAGCCCCAGATAGCCGTCGGCGGTCGGCACATAGAACAGCCCCGCGCTCTCGAGCACGCGCTGCCCCTTCTTCTTGCCGCGCCCCCAGCTCACGCCCTGCCCGGCCAGGTGTTCGGTGATCCAGCCGTCGCACACGTGCGTGTCGCGCCAGCTTCCCTGAGCATCGAATACGGCCAGAACGGGCATGGGGCGTCCTTTTCTGAAGGAAGAGTTATTGCAGGAAGCTGGGCTTCGCGTAGCCCTGGAACTTGCTGTCGACCACCGCCTTGAACTCCTTCGAGCGGTAGGCCTCGGCGATGTCCTTGGCCCACTGGGTGTTCTTGTCGGCGGTCTTCACGGCGACCACATTCAGGTAGTAGTCGGGCGTCTTCTCGAGCACCACGGCCTCGGTGAGCTTCAGGCCCGACGAAATCGCGAAGTTGCCGTTGACGATGGCGTACTCGGTGTCGCCGAGCGAACGCGGCAGCTGGGCGGCTTCGAGCGGAATGAACTTCAGCTTCTTCGGGTTCTCGGCCACGTCCTTTTCGGACGCGCGCAGCGGGTCGATGCCGGCCTTGATGGTGATCAGCTTGTTCTGCTCCAGCAGCACCAGCGCGCGGGCCAGGTTGCTCGGGTCGTTCGGCAGCGTCACGCGGTCGCCTTCCTTCACGTCGGCCAGCGTCTTGCGCTTGGTCGAGTACACGCCCATGGGCGCGATCGGGCCCTGCACCAGTTCGGCGAGGTCGAGCTTCTGGTCGGCAGCGAACTTCTTCAGGTAGACCTGATGCTGGAAGAAGTTGGCGTCGAGCGAGCCCTGGGCCAGCGCGAGGTTGGGCTGCACGTAGTCGTTGAACTCGACCAGCTTCACCTTGTAGCCCTTCTTCTCGAGGATGGGCACGATGCCGGCCTTGAGCTGGTCGGTGTTGGAACCGGCGGTGCCGCCGATCACGAGGTTCTTCTTGGCGGGGTCTTGCGCGTGGGCCTGCAGCGAGAGGCCGCCCAGCGAAAGGGCTGCCAGCGACAGGGTGAGAACGGAACGGCGCAGGAAAACGGTCTTCATGAGATTGGAGAAACAGTGAAAAGGGAAAGAGGGATCAGCGCTTGTCGAGCCTGCGTGCCGTGGCGTTGCCGGCGAATTGCAGGATCTGTACCAGCACCACGAGCAGTGCCACGGTGAGCACCATCACGTCGGTCTGGAAACGGTAGTAGCCGTAGCGGATGGCCAGGTCGCCGATGCCGCCGCCGCCCACCACGCCGGCCACGGCCGAGTACGAGAGGAAGCTCACGGCCAGCACCGTCAGCGCCAGCACCAGGCCCGAGCGGGCCTCGACCAGCAGCACGCGCCAGACGATCTGCAGCTCGGTCGCGCCCATGGCGTGGGCCGCCTCGATCACGCCGCGCGGCACTTCGCGCAGGCACTGGTCGACCAGCCGCGCCAGGTAGGGAATGGCCGCGAACGACAGCGGCACCGCGGCGGCCAGCGGCCCGATGGAGGTGCCCGCGATCACCCGCGTGAACGGCACCAGCGCCACCAGCAGGATGATGAAGGGGAACGAACGCACCGTGTTCACCAGCCAGTTGAGCACCAGGAACGCCGGCTTGTTCTCCAGCGACTGGCCCGGCCCCAGCAGGAACAGCAGGATGCCCAGCGGCCCGCCGATCAGCACGGCGGCCGAGAGGCCGATGGCCAGCATCATGAAGGTCTGGCCGGTGGCGACCCAGAGTTCGGGGAGGATGGGGGCGATGTTCTCAAACATAGGCCAGCTCCTGCGCGCCCACCTGGGCGGATGATTGCGCGGAACGGGATTCGCGCGCCTCGCGCTCGCGACGGCGCACCAGCTCGTCGATCTCGCGGCCCAGCGCGGTCTTGCGCTCGGCGTCGCCCGCGGCGTCGACGGCGAACTGCTCCACCAGCCGGCCCTTCTCGAGGATGGCCACGTTGCGGCACAGCACCTCGACCACCGACAGCTCGTGCGTGACGATCACGATGGTCACGCCGATCTTCTGGTTGATGTCGCGCAGCGTTTCCAGCAGCGAGCGCGTGGTCTCGGAGTCGAGCGCCGAGGTGGGCTCGTCGCACAGCAGCACCTGCGGGCGCGGCGCCAGCGCGCGGGCGATCGCCACGCGCTGCTTCTGGCCGCCGGAAAGCTGGGCCGGGTAGGTGTCGATCTTCTCGGCCAGGCCGACCAGGGCCAGGCATTCGCGCACGCGGGCGTCGATCTCGGCCTTGGAGTGGCGGCCATGGATCTTCAGCGGGAAGGCCACGTTGTCGAACACCGTGGCGTTCTGCAGCAGGTTGAACTGCTGGAAGATCATGCCGATGTTCTGGCGCGTGTCGCGTAGCTCGCTGCGCGAGAGCGTGGTGAGGTCGCGCCCGCCGACGAAGACGCGGCCCGCGTCGGGCCGCTCCAGCAGGTTGATGAGGCGCAGCAGCGTGGACTTGCCGGCGCCGCTCTTGCCGATCAGGCCGAACACGTCGCCCTGCTGGATGTCGAGCGACAGCGATTGCACGGCGTCGAACACCTCGCCGTTGGGCAAGGCGAACGATTTCTGCACCGATTGGAGACGGATGACTGGCGCCGCGTGATCGCCGCGGCCCTCGTCAGGCGTAGGGTGGGTCATGGAGAAGAAGCGCGGCCCGAGCGGATGGCGCAAGTCGCGTAGGTTCGCAAAAAGGTGCCGAGTATGAAAAGAAACGCAGCGAAAGGGAACGAACAAATCGGCGCTTGCTTATGCACCAAAGCACATAAGGGCACAGCCTACACCGCTTTCCGTCGCCATATGGGCCATATGGATATGAGCATTGGTTCGTTCCCTTCGGCACCGGGCAATGCCACATTCGCGCCTTCATTTTTTCGATTCGCGCAACGACATGCACACCAATTTCCGCCGCCGCACCTTTGCCCTCGCTACCCTGGCAGTCGCCCTCTTCGCCGGCGGCAGCGCCTTCGCACAGGACAAGAACTCGATCAAGGTCGGCGTCTCCGTCGGCAACGGCGAGCAGATCTTCGAGGTGGTCAAGAAGGTCGCCGCCAAGGACGGGCTGAACATCCAGGTCGTGGTGTTCAACGACTACCAGCTGCCCAACGCCGCGCTGGCCTCGGGCGACCTCGACGCCAATGCCTTCCAGCACCAGCCCTTCCTGGACAACCAGAACAAGGCGCGCGGCTTCGACATCGTGCCCGTGGGCCTGACCATCACCGCGCCGCTGGGCTTCTACTCGCGCAAGATCAAGTCGATCGACCAGTTGCCCGACGGCGCCTCGGTCGGCATCCAGAACGACCCGTCGAACGGCAACCGCGCCCTGCTGCTGCTGCAGCAGGCCGGCCTGATCACGCTGAAGCCCGACGCTGTGAAGAACAACAACGCCACGCCGCTGGACGTGGTGACCAACCCCAAGAAGCTGAAGCTGGTGGCCCTCGACGCGGCCCAGCTGCCGCGCTCGCTGGACGACCTGACCATCGCCTCCATCAACAACGACTACGCCGAGAAGGCCGGGCTGTCGCTGAACAAGGACGCGGTGATCAAGGAATCGCCGAAGAGCCCCTACGCCAACCTGATCGCCGTGCGCCGCGCCGACAAGGACAAGCCCTGGGCCAAGCGCCTCGTGGCGGCCTACCAGTCGCCCGAGGTGAAGAGCTTCATCGAGACCCAGTTCAAGGGCTCGCTGGTTCCGGCGTTCTGACACGCACCCGGTTGTCCCCCTTGCCCCCGTGCGCTCGCGCCGCGCCGGGGGCTTTTTCTTTTTACGCCTGACATGTGTCTGAAGGTATCTTTCGGGCTTCATCAACCCGGAGGGTCCTTTCCATGTTCTCTCGACGCACCTTTTCCGCCGGCCTTGGCGCCCTCGCGCTGGCCGCCGCGACCACCGCTCCGGCGCAGCTCGCACCCAGGGAAGCCGGCAACCAGGCCCCCGGCCAGATCAGCGTGAGCGGCTCGGCCGCCGTGCGCGTGGCGCCGGACGAGGTCTATCTCACGGTCGGCGTCGAGAGCCGGGACAAGAACCTGCAGGTAGCCACGACCGACAACCGGGAGCGCATCGCCAAGGCACTGGCGGTCATCAAGCGCTACGGCATCCCCGAGAAGAGCGTGCAGGTCAACTACATCGACGTCCAGCCCACGTACGACTACCAGAGCAGCTATACCGTCCCGAAGGCCTACGTGGCCCACAAGAGCATCGGCATCAAGGTCACGAAGCTCGACACCTTCGAGCCGCTGCTGACCGACCTGTACGCGGTGGGCGTGAACCAGGTCGAGAACATCGAATTCCGCAACACCGACATGCGCAAGCACCGCGACAAGGCCCGCGAGCTGGCGGTGATCGCGGCGCGCGAGAAGGCCGACGCGCTGACCTCCCAGCTGGGCGTGAAGCGCGGCCGCGCGATGCGGATCAGCGAAAGCTCGGGCTGGAACTGGGGCGGCTGGGCCGGCCGCTACCGAAACGAGGGCCAGCTGATGCAGCAGAACGTGATGCAGGTGGCCCCGCGCTCCGGCGGCCAGGGCGAAGGCGGCGAAGGTGACCTGTCGGTCGGCCAGATCAGCATCACGGCCACGATCAGCGTGGACTTCCAGCTTGAATAACGCTGCTTCCGGGGTCATCTGTCACCCGTGAGAAAATGGCGGGTTCCCCCGGGACACCCTCCCCTACACAGCCAGACAGTCAGGACACCCCATGGACGCAGAACAAATCAACCAAATCGGCGCAATGCTTGCGGACCTGAGCGCCCGCACGGTCGATTTACGGAGGTATCTTTGACTACGATGCAAAAGCCGAACGCCTGAGGACGGTCAACGCATCGCTCGAAGATCCCAACGTCTGGAACGACCCGAAGAAGGCCCAGGAACTGGGCAAGGAAAAGAAGTCGCTCGACGACGTGGTCGTCACGCTCGACCGGCTCACCAGCGGCCTGTCGGACAACACCGAGCTCTACGAGATGTCGAAGGAAGACGGCGACATCGCCGGCCTGCAGGCCATCTCCGATGACGCCGAGACGCTCGAGGCCGACATCAAGCAGCTCGAATTCCGCCGGATGTTCAGCAATCCGGCCGATCCGCTGAACGCCTTCATCGACATCCAGGCCGGCGCCGGCGGCACCGAGGCCTGCGACTGGGCCAGCATGCTGCTGCGCCAGTACACCAAGTACGCCGAGCGCAAGGGCTTCAAGGCGCAGCTCGAAGACGAGACGCCCGGCGACACCGCCGGCATCAAGAGCGCCACCATCAAGGTGGAAGGCGACTACGCCTTCGGCCTGCTGCGCACCGAGACCGGCGTGCACCGCCTGGTGCGCAAGTCGCCGTTCGACTCCTCGGGTGGCCGCCACACCAGCTTCGCCAGCATCTTCGTGTACCCGGAGATCGACGACTCCATCGAGATCGAGATCAACCCGGCCGACGTGCGCACCGACACCTTCCGCGCCAGCGGCGCCGGCGGCCAGCACATCAACAAGACCGACTCGGCCGTGCGCCTGACGCACATCCCGACCGGCATCGTGGTGCAGTGCCAGGACGGCCGCAGCCAGCACAGCAACCGCGACGTGGCCTGGAAGCGCCTGCGCTCGCGTCTGTACGACCACGAGATGCGCAAGCGCCAGGAAGAACAGCAGAAGCTCGAAGACAGCAAGACCGACGTGGGCTGGGGTCACCAGATCCGCAGCTACGTGCTGGACAACAGCCGCATCAAGGACCTGCGCACCAACGTCGAAGTCTCGGCCACGCAGAAGGTGCTCGACGGCGACCTCGACGTGTTCATCGAAGCCTCTCTCAAGCAGGGCGTGTAAAACCGATGAGCCTGCAAAGCCTGAAGGGTGGCAAGGTCGAAGCCTTCATCTTCGACATGGACGGCACCATGATCGACTCCATGCCCTGGCATGCGCGGTCGTGGGTGGAGTTCGTGGCGCGCCACGGCCTCGAACTCGACGTGAGCGACATCCTCGCGCGCACCACGGGCCGCACCGGCACCGAGTGCATGCGCGAGCTGTTCGAGCGCGAACTCTCCGACGCCGAGTGCCAGGCCATGGTGCACGAGAAGGAAGAGATCTACCGCGCCATGTTCAGCGACAACTTCACCGAGGTGGCAGGCTTCACCGCCTTCGCCAAGGCCGCCGTTGCGCGCGGCCTGAAGGTGGCGGTCGGCACGGCCGGCGACAGGCACAACATCGAGTTCGCCATGTCGCGCCTGAAGATGGACCCGCTGCCGCTGGCCATCGTGGGCGGCGACGAGGGCTTCAGCGGCAAGCCCACGCCCGCCATCTTTCTCGAAGCCGCGCGCCGCATAGGCGTTGCGCCCGAGCGCTGCATCGTCTTCGAAGACGCCCCCTTCGGCATCGAGGCCGCCCGCCGCGGCGGCATGCGCGCCGTGGCCGTCTGCAGCACCCATACCGCCGCCGAGCTGGCCGGCCCCCATGTGATCGCCGCGGTTCGCGACTACGACGAACTCGCCCATTCGAACTTTCTGGAGACCCTCGATGCTGCTACGTGACGCACAAGGCCAACCCATCGCCATCCGCCGCGAAGACTACGCCGCCCCGGCGTACTGGATCGACACCGTCGACCTGACCTTCGACCTCGACCCCGCCAAGACCCGCGTGCTCAACCGCATGCAGATGCGCCGCAACCCCGAGGCGCCGGTGCAGCCGCTGCGCCTGGACGGCGACGAGCTGAACCTGGCGCGCGTGCTGGTCAATGGCCAGGGCGCATCGTTCCGCATGGAGGGCGACCAGCTCGTCATCGACGGCCTGCCCGACAGCTTCGAGCTCGAGATCTTCACCACCTGCTGCCCCATCAAGAACACCAAGCTGATGGGCCTGTTCGTGAGCGAAGACACCTTCTTCACGCAGTGCGAGGCCGAGGGCTTCCGCCGCATCACCTACTTCCTCGACCGTCCGGACGTGATGGCGAGCTACACCGTCACCCTTCGCGCGGCCAAGGCCGCCTACCCGGTGCTGCTGTCGAACGGCAACCTGGTCGAGCAAGGCGAGCTGCCCGAGGGCCGCCACTTCGCCAAATGGGTCGACCCGTTCAAGAAGCCCAGCTACCTGTTCGCCCTGGTGGCGGGCAAGCTGGTGGCGCGCGAGCAGCGCATCAAGGCGCGCAGCGGCAAGGAGCATCTGCTGCAGGTGTACGTGCGCGCCGGCGACCTCGACAAGACCGAGCACGCGATGAATTCGCTCATCAACTCGGTGCTGTGGGACGAGGCCCGCTTCGGCCTGCCGCTGGACCTGGACCGCTTCATGATCGTCGCCACCAGCGACTTCAACATGGGCGCCATGGAGAACAAGGGCCTGAACATCTTCAACACGAAGTACGTTCTGGCCAACCAGGCCACCGCCACCGACGCCGACTACAGCAACATCGAGAGCGTGGTCGGCCACGAGTACTTCCACAACTGGAGCGGCGACCGCGTGACCTGCCGCGACTGGTTCCAGCTCTCGCTGAAGGAAGGCCTCACCGTCTTCCGCGACCAGGAATTCAGCCAGGACCTGTGCGCTGACGCCTCGGCCCGCGCCGTGAAGCGCATCGAAGACGTTCGCGTGCTGCGCACCGCCCAGTTCCCCGAGGACGCCGGCCCCATGGCCCACCCGGTGCGGCCCGACAGCTACATCGAGATCAGCAACTTCTACACCGTCACCATCTACGAAAAGGGTGCCGAGGTGGTTCGCATGATGCAGACGCTGGTCGGCCGCAAGGGCTTCGAGAAGGGCATCACGCTCTACTTCGAGCGCCACGACGGACAGGCCGTGACCTGCGACGACTTCGCGCAGGCCATTGCCGACGCGAACCCCGAGTCGGAACTCGCCCGCCTGCTGCCCCAGTTCAAGCGCTGGTACAGCCAGGCCGGCACGCCGCGCCTTGCCGCCCATGGCGTGTACGACGCGCAGAACCGCAGCTACACCCTGAGCGTGGTGCAGAGCTGCCCGCCCACGCCGGGCCAGCCGACCAAGGAACCTTTCGTCATTCCGCTGAACATCGGCCTGCTCGACGCGAGCGGCCGCGAGCTGCCGATGCAGCTCGAAGGCGAAGGCGACGTGACCCGCGGCACCCGCACCCTGGTGCTGTCGCGCGCCGGCGAGCAGATCACCTTCGTGGGTCTCGACGCAGAGCCGGTGCCCTCCATATTGCGCGGCTTCAGCGCGCCGGTGATCCTCGACTTCGAGTACACCGACGCCCAGCTGCTCACCCTGCTGGCCAACGACCCCGATCCGTTCAACCGCTGGGAAGCCGGCCAGCGCCTAGGCCTGCGCGCCGCTCTGCAAGGCATTGCCGCCCTGGCCACCGACACCACGCCGGTGCTGAACGACGCCTACATCGACGCCATGCGCAGCGTGCTGCGCAACCCGCAGCTCGACGCCGCCTTCAAGGAACTGGTGCTCACGCTGCCGTCGGAAACCTACATCGCCGAGCAGCTCGACGTGGTCGACCCGCAACGCGTGCACCTCGTGCGCGAAGCCATGCGCGCCCAGCTGGCCACCGCCCTCTTCGCCGACTGGCAGTGGGCGTATGAAGAGAACCACGACACCGGCGCCTACAGCCCCGACCCGACCTCCTCGGGCCGCCGCGCGCTGGCCGGCATGGCGCTCAACTTTCTGTGCCTGGCGGCGCGCTCCTCGGGCGACGTCGTGTGGCCGGGCAAGACGCTGCAGCGCTTCAAGGACGCGGGCAACATGACCGACCGCTTCAACGCCCTCAACGCGCTGGTGGCGTCGGGCCACAGCCTGGCGGCGCAGGCGCTCGCGCGCTTCCACGCCATCTTCAAGGACGAGGCGCTGGTCATCGACAAGTGGTTCTCGCTGCAGGCCGGCGCGCCCGACCGCGGCGGCGACATCCTGCCGCTGGTGAAGCAGCTGATGAAGCACCCCGACTTCTCGCTGAAGAACCCGAACCGCGCGCGCAGCGTGATCTTCAGCTACTGCAGTGCCAACCCCGGCGCCTTCCACCGCCCCGACGCGGCCGGCTACGTGTTCTGGAGCGAGCGCGTGATCGAGCTCGACGCCATCAACCCGCAGGTTGCCGCCCGCCTCGCGCGCGCGCTCGACCGCTGGAGCAAGCTGGCCGAGCCGTACCGCAGCGCCGCTCGCGAGGCGATTGCCCGCGTGGCAGCCAAGCCCGACCTGAGCAAGGACACGCATGAAGTCGTGACCCGCGCCCTGGCTGGCAACTGAAGAAGCAACCCGAACCCGGAAGACACATGGCTCAAAAGATTTCCCTCACCCGCTACCTCGTCGAACAACAGCGTGCCGACGGCCTCATTCCCGGCCAGCTGCGCCTGCTGCTCGAAGTGGTCGCGCGCGCCTGCAAGAGCATCAGCCAGGCCGTCAACAAGGGCGCGCTGGGCGGCGTGCTCGGCACGGCCGAGAGCGAGAACGTACAGGGCGAGATCCAGAAGAAGCTGGACATCATCGCCAACGAAGTGCTGATCGAGGCCAACGAATGGGGCGGCCACCTCGCGGCCATGGCCAGCGAGGAAATGGACAGCATCTACGTGGTGCCCAACCGCTACCCGCAGGGCGAATACCTGCTCATGTTCGACCCGCTCGACGGCAGCAGCAACATCGACGTGAACGTCAGCATCGGCACCATCTTCAGCGTGCTGAAGAAACCCGACGACCACCCCGGCGTGCAGGAAGCCGACTTCCTGCAGGCGGGCACCCAGCAGGTGGCCGCCGGCTACTGCATCTACGGCCCGCAGACCACGCTGGTGCTGACCGTGGGCAACGGCGTGGCCATGTTCACCCTCGACCGCGAACAGGGCAGCTTCGTGCTGACGCAGGAAGACATCCAGATTCCGCCCGACACCAAGGAATTCGCGATCAACATGAGCAACATGCGCCACTGGGACGAGCCCGTGAAGCGCTACATCGACGAATGCCTGGCCGGCAAGGAAGGCCCGCGCGGCAAGGACTTCAACATGCGCTGGATCGCCAGCATGGTGGCCGACGTGCACCGCATCCTGATGCGCGGCGGCGTCTTCATGTACCCGTGGGACAAGCGCGAGCCCGAAAAGGCCGGCAAGCTGCGCCTGATGTACGAGGCCAACCCGATGAGCTGGCTGGTCGAGCAGGCCGGCGGCGCGGCCACCAACGGCAAGCAGCGCATCTTGGACCTGCAGCCCACGAAACTGCATGAGCGGGTGAGCGTGATGTTGGGTTCTAGAAACGAAGTTGAGCGTTTGACGCAGTACCACGCCGAGAAAGCGTGATTTCTTGGCTATAATCTGAGGCTTCGCCGGTGTAGCTCAGTCGGTAGAGCAGCTCATTCGTAATGAGAAGGTCGGGTGTTCGATTCATCTCTCCGGCACCAAGATTAAAAGCCCGCTATCCAAAAGGTAGCGGGCTTTTTCCTTGTGCGGTCGCGGTCTAAGCGAATCAACTCAGGCAGCCTTCATCTATTGATTGTCACGTGGCTCGATCTTATGGAGATTCTCAATGAGCCCCGTATTCCTTGCTTGGGCATATTCTCCATAGCGAACTTGGCGACGGCGGCTGGGACAAAGTGCAGCAACAAATTGAGGGTGATCCGGACTGCCGTCTGAAACGCGTGCAGTGTGATGAGGCTCCAGATAGGGTTGTCCTCCTGTTCGACGAGACAGCGCAGCCTGCTCACAAAGCTCACATGGGGGCACACAAGAAAGTGCTCTCTCTGCGCCGCTCGGGCGGTCTCAAGCTAAACGAGATGAAGCAGAAGGTGCGCCGCGTTATTAGGGTGCATCCAACCTCAAGCTCTTGCAACCTGGCAAAGGCAACAATGACCTAGGAGCGCATACGCTTGAGCAGCGTCGCCCAAACCTTGCTCCATAGAGATGGCCCGCCAGGAAGCTCGCTAAGCGAAACTCGCGACCACTTTATTGACTCTGGCTGCCACATACCTTCTTCGTCCAACTGCCGTTGAAGAATTTCAGCCGAGTCAGCCACCAGATTTTCGTCGCGTACGATCATGAGCAAGAAATCCACTGAGACCGTTCTGGTCGAATAGGGCTCCATCGCGATGCCAAGTACTTCCTTCAAGTGCGGATTTTTGAGCTTGCATCCCTCACAATAGATCAGCAGTTGACGCTGCCGATGCTCTCGATACGTTTCGTACGACATGTAATGAGGCTTCGGCAATGTCATGACCACATATGCCCTCGTGCCATTGCTGCGTCCAAGCACGGTTGATGTGTATCGCGCATCTTTCTTTTTGACACTGCGCGCTCGATCGACGGCCGCCCCAAGCATTCGCCGAGTAGATCGAGGTTCTTCTGCCATCTTGCGAAGAATCGTTTCCTGCTGCACCAAAGAAGCGAGACCTTCTAGCGAAGCTGATGAACGAACTACGCCTGACGATCCGGCCAATATGTGCGAGGTCTGAAATTCAATGAGCGCGTCCCATAGATAGCTGACCCGATTTGCCTTCACTCGATTCCGGTAGCGCTTGCTAATTCTTAGCGCCTTCCACTCACCCTCGCCTAAAAGAAATGCTGCGCCAACGGGTATGTCGGGGAATTTCGGCCCGTCAAACTCGTAAGTTGATGACGAGAGATAGCAGGCAAGTAGATCCTCCTCACCGGGAATTATGAGAAGTGCATCTTCTCGCCTAAAGAACTCCTCCTTCTTACGAAGATATGCAACAAAGTCAGGGACGGTGTCCAACTCACCCAAAACTACATCGAGCGTCTCTTCGTCAAACACGTGAACCATGTGCCCTCTTCCAAGCGGCCACCCTACTTGGAAGGGTGCCGCTCTGTGCTCAGCACCCTCAATATCAGTACGGATCATCAAGCTGCCGGAGCTGGGGCCAGACACCGCATCGAACAAACCCTCCATCTCCGCAAGTTCTACCGCGACGGTTTTCCAGTACCTAGCGGCATGCTCAGTGGCGCCTTTTGCGACTGCAATCAGGTGAATTCGGCAATCTTCGATACCGGGCAGTTCAATTGGCAATCGATGTTGGCATTGCTTGTCCAAATAAAGCCGATCAGCATATCGAAGAATCCAAGATTTCGCACCGGCCAACTGGTTAGCTGATTTCTCTATGGCTCGCTTATACCAACGCCCCCACGCCACGCTGACGTCAGCGTGCGGGATGAATTCGCATTGCTTGTCCGAGAAAATTAGGATGTCGCTACCAAAAATGACCAGCAGATCGCAAAGCTCTTTGCCATCTCCTTTCCCTCGGCTTCGCCCCTCATCCGTGAACACATTTGGATAACTCCAAAGCGTAAGAAATGCTCTCCGAGCAAGCGCCGTTAAGTACCGTTCAGAACTCGTTTGAGAATCACCCGCAAGAGCGTCGTGCCAAGCGGTCAGCGGAGTCTCCGGCGGCAGTTCGGCAAATGGCAGCGATTTCATGCGGCGGATCGTAACGTTCAACCGCCTTTGTTCGAGATTAGTAACCTACGATGCCAGATCGATCGACCAGCAAACCACCCAGAAGATCAATCCTGACGCACGCTGCTAGATTCTTTCCGCCATTGCTCGCTGGTGCAGTCTCGATGCATCGTCGGCCAAGTCAGCCGCAATCCACATGATGTTGTCTCGATGCCTCGCCCCAATCGCATCGAACCATTCGCTGCAATCCCCGTAGCAGCAACTCAACAGAGATTGCAGTTGAGACAACTTGTTCTCAAGAATGTCTGACGCGTCTTGCTCGCGGGTTTCGTCGTCAGGGGTGGGCGTGTTTTGCCCGGCGATAATTCGATCAGCCATTTGATGTGCGCTCTTCCAAAGTTGTTGCACGTTGAGTGGTCAGACGGCCATGGTGTTAGCGCACCTTGGCCGTCGCCTTTTGTGCCTCACATCGACATCGCCGCGGTGTGCATCGATGTCCCGCCGTGAGGCGCAGCGGTCGTTCAAATGTATGGGAGAACCGCGCTAGCCGGCGACTCCATGCAGTGAACAAATTGGGGATCGCATCGACTTTACGCGCATGATCGTGATCGTTGCGGTGTTGGCGCTCAGGCTTGATCTACTGGGACTAGCGATACAGCAGCGGTTAGTCGAATCGTTCTAGCTGCTAGCCGAAGTGCTTTTCGCGATGGCAGTTTGGGCAGAGGGCCCAAGCGTTGTCGACAGTGTCATCACCGCCTTGCGCCAACGGCGTTATGTGATGCACCTCCAGATATGGATCGCCAGTAGCCTTGCTGACAAACGGCGCTGGCTTCTTGCACCCTTCGCAGCACCCTTCTGATCGGAAGAGGACTTCGGCAACCACGTCGGGATTCCTCACGTACGCCGTTGAAATGGTCCGGATGGTTTTGGGCTTCTTCGGCGCCTTAGCCAAACGCTCAAGGCGCTGCTGTCTCGACCGCGTAGATGCCTGGGCCACAAGGCCCTGCAGCTCTTGCTGCAGATATCCCGCATCCGCGATCACTTCATCAGAAGTCGTGAGGACAAGCTCAAACCATTTCGCACCATCAGCCTCCTCGTGCATTTGCTGATTCGCGAACGCCCCTGCGTACACGAACCCATCGTTTGACGTCTGCCTAACGAAAGCAAGCACAGGAAGGCTCGGCACATTCAAGATCGCGGCATTGGGCTTGAAGTGCTCACCAAACTGAACGCTTCCATCCTTCAGTGTCTTGCTCTTCAGGAAGTACTTCAGTCGTCGGCCCCGCTCCAGCCATTCGTTTGCATATCTCCCCCCGCTCAACGTCGCCTTGATAACCACTGCGGTCGGCTGACCAGCTGACTCGATAACGAACATCCCGCCAGCTCGGGTGTCGTAGTTCGCCGAGAAGATGAGGATGTCATGCGCGCTGTACGTCTCACCGATGACGAAGTCCGACGCTCGCATTCGGTCGCCAACCCAATCACCAAACCGCTTCTCAAAGGGCTCGACGATATCTTCGAATGTCTGCAGCCCAAGCGCATGCATTTCGAGGTATGTCTCATCCTGCTTGTCCGCGCTGAATCGCTTCAGGTATGCGAACAGGTCCCCTACACGCTTGAACTGGTTCAGCCAGATATTGGAGTGCCGCACTTTGGCTTTGGTCGACTCCGGCAAAGAGCTAGCAAGTGCGGGTCTCTGGACGGCCTCAAGGACATATTCGCGCGCTGCGTGGATGGGGCTCATCGTGTTCATTGCTGAGAATGAACACATTGTGGTGCAAACTGTTGCCAGTTTGCTTCACGGAAACAATGATGGCCGGGCGAGACGCCTTTTCAGCGATGTTCCTTGGGGTAGTGCGACGTGGCTATGCGGCTTTTGGCTCTTGACCCTTTAGTCGTAACACCCACGCGCAAGCAACGTGACCCGATAGATGCGATCTTCAAGAAAGCTGTAAAGCACATGAACATCGCAAAGGTCCGTGCGCCACAGCTGATAGCCATCGTCGCGATCCAGCGCTTCCTTGAATGGGCGCGCCGCGGCTTTGGACATCGTCACGTCGACGGTGTCGCTCATCTGCAAGCCCCATGGCAAGGGGCCTGCGTAGCCGCTGCTCTGAAAATCCAGATCCGTCCGGTAGCGCACGCCGCTCAGGCAGGGTTCGCTGGTTCGCGGTGCTCCCGGCACGGCATCCGCCATCTCTGCGCCTGGCTTGAAGTAGAGCTCGATGCCGAACTCCCGGGAGTAGTCGGCTTCGCCGTACTCGGCAATCTCGCGGGCCTTCTCGCCCAGGGAGAAGGGAGCGAACTGGGCGTCATCCTGCAGCTCGGCCAACGGCCGGCCGAACTGCCGTGCGAACTGTTCGGGTGTGGGCATCGCGCTTGCAGACACTGGAGCCACCCGGGGCGGCGTCATCGTCACCAGCTTGAGCCGCCCCGTGTCGCGCTCGAAGCTCACGTCCACTTCGGCATCCGGCGTGGACCATCGCGCCTTGGAGACATTCAGGCCTACCCGCCACAGTTCCACCGGCGAACCCAGTCGCCGCAGCACATCGCCAACCATGTCATCGGCGCGGAGCGCGAGAGGCAATGAACCCGCGTACGGAGTCCATTGCGGGTCGAAGTGCAGCAGCAGCGAAACCCGGCTCAGTATCAAGTTGCCCTTGCTGCGAGGCTCCCCATATCGAGCCTCGTAGCTGTCCGCATCGGTGAAGAACAGATAGATGCCTTGCGCCGGGTTCACGAGCGAGAGGCGATGGTCCGTGCGGGCTTTCTTCAGCGCCTCGTCGTCGATCCATTCCAGTTGCTCCCAGCCTTCGACCAGCGCGCGCGCCCGCGCGCTCTGCCAGGCGTGGCCCAGCAGGTAATTGCTCGTCTCGAAGGCGTGAGTCCGGCTGCTCATCTGTGGAACCAGGGCGCGCAAGGCGTCACTTGAAGGGCACCGAGAAGGAGAGATTCCACAACGAACCATCGTCGTTGTAGGTGGCGCGCACTTGCAGTCCGTCCTTGATCCACTGGTCCCACTCGACCACGTCGTCGTCTTCCTCGGTCAGGGCCGGCGTGCCGAATTCGGTCAGCGCATCTTGCCGCTTGGCGATCGGACCGCCGCTGAACGGAACCGTCCCCTTGTAGGGCTTGAAGCTCTTGCCGCCCGGGCCATACGCAAACACGGCCGCCAGGATCGCCTTGCCCGCGTCTTTCGGGGCGCCCATCTTTCGTTCGTAGCCTTCCCGCTCCCAGAATGCCAGTTCGAGCCCCAGCGACTTGAGCTCGATGGCGTCCGAGCCTTCGGCGCGGAGTGTCTTGGCCGACAGAGCCTGGACGCTTGCTCCCGCGGATTTCAGGAGTTGATCGAGGTTGGCGTTCAGCTCGGAATGTCCGAGGAAGGGCAGTAGTTCGTTCAGTGTCATGCGTTGCGCTCCTGTACTTTCAAATCATTTTCTAGCCGATTTCATGGCCTGCTTCAGCCACTTCGTCCATTGATCGTGGGTCATCTTGGTGATCTCCTCGGCCGCCTCGCGGTACTTTCCCTTGCAGCCGGGGTCGTACTTGTCGATCTCCTGGAGGATCTTCTCGGTGTTCTCCTTGGCGGCTCTCTGCAGGTCTTGCGCGTCTCTCGTCGGGCGCCTGACGCCGTCGATCTTCTGATGCTGTCGGCCGCCGAACGATTCGCTGTGGTCCCGGTGCAATTCGGTCGGCGTCGCAATGGTGGGGGCGTTGTCGACAATGGCGGCCTTCTCGGCCTTGGTGAGCGGTGCTCCCTTGATCTCGGCGGCACGCTCGAGCAGCGCTTTCTGTGACGGGATGTGATCCCAGTTCATCCCTTCATTGTCGTGTTTCGAACGGTCCTTGTAGGGGCCCTTCTGCCCGCACTTCGGCTTTGGCTTGACCTTCTTCTTGACCTGGGTGTCTTTGTTCTTCGATCCGCCCCCCGATTCGGCCTTTGCAGCTGCGGCTTCCTTCTCGGCCTTTTTTGCCGCGGCCTCCGCTGCTTCTTTCTCGAGCTTCTCTTTCGCGATCCGCTCGGCAAGGAGCTTCTCGGCCTGCTTGATGCCGACCCGCTCGCCGCCCTTCAGCGCGCCCTTGATCGCGACCTTGCCTGCCTTGGCTGCAATGCCGCCACCCGGCACAAGGTTGGCAGCGGCCGATGCGCCGGAGATGGCGGCATTGACGTAGTCGCCTTCGGCCGCATAGATCGCCGCGTTGGCACCGTCGGCGAAGATGCCCACCACGGGAATGACGCCGCCGACGTCCAGCACGGTGTGGGTGATCGAACTGCCCCAACTGCTCCACCAGCTCTCTTCCTTCGGCGTCTCGGGCTTGACCTCGGGGTTTGCCTGCTTGGCGGGCACCTGCGTGAACGGGGTGTCGCCGACGGCGGGGCCGAGCGTGTTGCCGTTGGCGTTGGTGCCGGGCTTCCGGGGCTTGAAATCAGGAAGCTTGACGTTGGGCGTGTCTCGCTGGAGCTTTTCGTACTCTTCCTGGCTGAGCTGAATGAACGAGGTCGGCTCGCCCTGCGGTGGGTACGTGGGGTACCGCATGATCACCACCGGCTTCGGAACATCGGCCGGAATGAAGGCAATGCCGATCGATCCGCCATCCCCCGTCGGGACGAAGGTCGCGGAGGTCGTGAGTTCCGTCATGCCCTACTTCCCGTTCATCCAGAACAGATCGTCATGCCGCACCACCAGCTTGCCCTCGGCGCGCACGGTTCCGCTGTGATCCTTGGGATAGCACTTGCCCTGCACGGTCCCGCTCTTCACGCCCTTGGCAGCACCCGCCGCGTCGCCGATGGTGGTGGGCACGATGCTCATGTCGTACACCACCACCGGATGCCCGTTGGCGCGCACGCTGAGGGCCACCGACGTCGTGCTGTTCAGCTGCGCCGTCACGGGGTAAGGCACGGGCGGAATCGAGCTGCCCATGGGCGTCTTGCAGACGTCGGGGGCGAGGCTCACGACCTTCCAGCCTCCCTGCTTGCGCGCGGCGACGTTGGCGCTCATGGCGTGGGCTCCAGGTTCGCCGTCTGGCCGGGCTGTGGCGCGGAACGAACCAGTGGCGCATGCGGATCGGTCTCGAAGCGCGCCTCGAGCACGCGCACGGGCGCGTCCGACGGAATCCACACGCGATGCACGAGCGACAGCGTCAGGGCTTCGGCATCCACGAGCACGGTGTCGGTGACCATGGGCAGCGGCAGCAATGCGCCGTTGTCGAGCCGCAGCAGCACCAGCGCGCGGTGACCAGGCAGGGTGACCGACAGGTGGCCGTCCGGCGCCGACGCGGGGTCGGTCAGGTTCCACAGCTCGATGCGCGCGTCGGGCGGCAAATACGGAATCTGCTGGTCGGCGGGCGCCGCGTTCCAGTAGCCGAAGTCGAAGTCGTGCGGCGGCCAGGGGTGGCGCTGCGCGAGCCATGTGTCATCGTAGGTGCCTGCGAGCGCCAGCCTGGGTGCCCAGGCCCGGCCCACGACGCCTAGCCCGGCCGGTTCGCGGCCATAGCCTTTCGCGACTTCGGCCATGGCCCGCGCATCCAGATTCACCCCGGCGTGCTTCGCCAGCACCGGCTGTTGCATGCGCTCGTGCGCTGCTTCGATCTGGGGTGCGGGCATCCGCTCGACGGCAGGCAGCCCGGCCTGGCGCGCCAGATCGCCGGCACGCCGGTCGACCCAGCCCTGGCCCAGCGGGTTGGAGAAGCAGACCTCGTTCAGCAATGGCGGCTCATCGTCGGGAGCGTCGGGCCGGCGCAAGAAGCTGCGCCCGCCGAAAGCATGCTCCCAGCGCATAGGCACACTCTCGACGGGCTGCGAAACAATGCGCGCCCATTCACGGCCATTGCGCAGATAGAGCAGAGAAGGACCGCTGACGAGCAGCCGCTTGTCGAGCACCGTGCGTGGCGCGGCCAGGGCCTCGGCCCGGCGCTTCTCGTCTTCCCATGCGGCGTGCTGCTGCGGCGTCAGCCGGGCTCCGGGGTGCAGCGGCTTGGGCGGCTCCGGTGGTTGCGCCCATTGCTGGCCGGCCGTCACTTTCACGCGCACTTCCCATTCGGGCGCGGGAGTTCCCTCCGGGGCATGAGCGGTGGCATTCACGATCACGTCGCAGCGTGGCTTGTAGGGAGCCAGGTCGCTCTCCTCGCGCGGGCTCGATGCGCCCTCCTCGCCCCAGTAGGCATCGGCCAGTGCCAGCGGCACCGGGTCGTCGTCGTTGACCTCGGCCTGCCAGCGGCCGTGCCTGCCGCGCACGAGCCTGTAGCCGACCTTCATGGCGACAACCCTGTACTCGCGGTCGCCCGGCGTGGCCGCGCGAAAGCACAGCGCGTCGAAGGGCGTGAGGTTGCGAAACTCCACTGCGAGGCACTCAGTTGAGGTCGATGTCCTTGCCGCTGATCTGCACCGGCCCGCTCGCGGAGAAGTCGAAGGTCGACCCGCTGATGGAGACCGCGCCATCCGAGGTCATGACCAGCGAACTCTTGCCGCACACCAGCTCGATGCGATCGCCGGCATGCAGGGTCAGCGACTTGCCCACGTCCACGCGCTTGGACTGCCCCACCTGCTCGGTCTGCATCAGCGCGACGGTGGTGTTCATGGCCGCGCCCACCGTGATCTGGTAGCCGAGGCCGATGGTCAGCGCCTTCGCGAGCCCGATGGTCTCGGCCTTGGCCAGCGCGATGGTCTCCATCTTCGCGCCGCCGATGGTCACGGTCCGGTGCTCGCCGATGTTGATCGTCTCGTTCAGGCCGACCTTCTCGGTGCGGTTCATGCCGATGCCGATGGTCTCGTTGAGGTCGACGGTCTCGGTGCGGTTCTTGTGCACCGTGATGGTCTCGTCGAGGTCGACGGTTTCCGTGCGGTTCTTGTGGATGGTGATGGTCTCGTTGCCATCGACCGTCTCGGTGCGATTGTTGTGCACCGTGATGGTTTCGTCATGGTCCACGGTCTCCGTGCGGTCGTGCTTCACGTGCACGGTCTCGTCGTGGTCGATGGTCTTCGTGCGGTCGTGGCCGACCCAGTGGGTTTCGTCCTTCTCGACCTCGATGTCCTGGTTGCGCTCGGCGTGCAACCACACCTGCTCCTGGCCCTTCTTGTCTTCGAAGCGCAATGCATTGGCGTTGGCGTCCGTCGCGCCCTCTGAACTGCGTGTGAGCAGGCCGCTTTGCGTCGCATTGGCTGGCAGCGTCCAAGGCGGCATGTTGTCGGCGTTGTAGACGCGGCCCGTCACGATGGGCCGGTCTGGGTCGCCGTTCTCGAAGTCGACGATCACCTCCTGCCCGATGCGCGGGATCTGGATGCCGCCGAAATTCGTGCCGGCCCAGGGGGAAGACACGCGCACCCAGCATGAGCTGTTCTCGTCCTTGGTGCAGTAGCGGTTCCAGTGAAAGCTGAGCTTTACACGGCCGTATTCGTCGGTCCAGATCTCGCGGCCTGCCGGGCCCGTGACGATGGCGGTCTGCGGGCCCGTGGTGCGCGGCCTGGGTGCCTCCGGCTCCTGCGCACGAAACACCTTGCTGCTGGGCAAAACCTCGAAATCCACGCGGCACTCGAACTCCTGCTGCGCACTCGCATCGCCGATGTCCTGCAGCCGCAGGTGCGCATCGGTGACAAGGTATTCGCGGTTGGATTCGTCCTGCGGATGCCGCTCCAGCGTCATCAGGCAGCCCGGCACCACCCCGCGCAGGTTGCCCGAGCCGCTGGCGCGCTCGCCCTGGCTGCCGGTTTCTTCCATGCGGGTGCGCACCAGTTGCTCGCCCTCGGACTCGACGACGTAGTCGCCCGGCCAGCCATAGCGCTCCTGGCTGCCTTGCGCCGTCTTGCGCGGCATGGCGCTCACCTGTTGCAGCCGCGCCTTGGGTCGCTTGAAATCGAAATCGTCGGTGACCCACCGGCCGCTTTGCAGCGACTCGCATGCGTTGAAGCGGTCGCAGTGCTCGGCGCGCACGGTGTCGTCTGCGCCGTAGAAAGGAATCTTCTGGTAGCCCGCGTTGGCGTACGGCTGATGAGCGGACATGTCGTCGACGACCACCAGCTTGTGGCCGCCTTCGGCATGCTCGAAGTAGTAGTACAGGCCCCACTCGTGCATCAGCCGCGCGACGAAGTCGAAGTCGCTCTCGCCGTACTGCACCTGGAACTCGCGCACCGGGTAGCTGCGGGTGGCCTTCACTTCATGGGCGAAGTCGTAGCCGGACAGGACCTCGCCGAGGATGTCGAGCACGGTCTTGTTCTGGAAGATGCGGTAGTCGCTCGTGCGCGTGGCCAGCGTAAGCCAGGGCTCGATCACCGCTTCGTACAGCGCGCGGCGGTTTTCCAGGCGCAGGAAGCGCACGCGTGTCACGAGGCCAGAGATGTGCCGCTTGCCATCACCCGCGCCGGGACGGCCGTCGAGCACAATGTGCGCCGTGAGCGTTTCGCCCACGAGCTGCTTGATGTTCACGTTGGCAGCCTGCCGCTCGTTGTAGCCCGCCTGCTCGGGTGTGCCGAGCGCAAGGGTGTAGCGAAACAGCTTGCTCAGGCCTTCGTCGCCCTCCATGGCGATGGGCTCCAGTGCGGGTTGCCCGCCCATCGTGGGCATGGCGGCGCAAGAAGCGGTCAGGACGCGGATGGACCGCGCTGCGCCTGTCGGCATGGCACTCTCCCTGGAATTCGGATCGACGCACGAAAGTCGGGACGACGAGCCGGCTCATGCGGCTCGATGAAACGGAAGCGACCGGCTTCCGTTTCATGTTCACACAAGGAAGGATCAGGCTTCCTTGTTTTCCTTGATGTTCCAGGCCAGCACCGTCTCGGCGCCCTTGCCGCCCTTGTCGGTCTGTTCCCAGTACTGCTGCTTCACCTTCGCGGCCTGGAACGAGTACTGAACGAACACGGCGTCCGAACCCTGTTCGGCCGTGTACTGCACCGAAGTCACCAGCACTTCTTCGAGCGTGACGCGCGTGTATTCGATCTGCGAGCCACCGGCCTTGCACACCGACACTTCCACCTTGCTCAGGTGCTTGCCGCTGGCGCAGTTCTTCATGACCGAAGGCGCCGCCTTGTCGATGCGCGCCAGAACCTGCAGATCATTGAAGCTGGCCTTGCCGACACCGCCGCCACCACCGCTGACCATGTTGCCGGGCTGCGTTGCGCCCCATGCAAATGACTTGATGTCCGTCCACTCCTTGTGGTTCGAGTCCTTCGATTCGCCGTTCGCGCCTTCGACGCGCATGAACATGTCTACTGCCATGATTGATCGTTCCCTCGGTTGTGGCGCCCCTCCGGGCGCCTTGAACATTTGCCGCCATTGCGGCGGGCAATATTGAAATCCGGTTGCGGCAACACGGTTGTCGTGCGCCTCCGGGGCTGGGTGAATGCGATGTTCGGATCTGACTGTGACAAATCGATTGAATTCGGGCGAATTCCTTTCCTCTTCGAGTCATTTCTCACAAATCATTTTTCGAGCATCCGAAATATGAAGACCAAAGGAGTTAATCAAAATTAGCCAAAGCCCAGACCCTGAGAACCAAACAATTCATTGACCTCGCCGAATGCAAAAAGGGCCCGCCATCGACACGATGGCGGGCCCTTTGATTTGCAGGCATCGAACGCAGCTACGACGCCTTCTGCGCCTCGCTCAACCACTTCGCGGCCAGCGCAGGCACCAGCTCCGCCGCCCTGCCCTGCAGGAAAGTGAAGCCGTGCGGCACCTCTTCCATGTCGAGCGCCACAAGCACCTTCTGCGCACTGCGGTCTGCATACCGCACGAGCGATGCCGCCGGATAGACAGTGAGCGAAGTGCCCACCACCAGCACGCGTGCCGCCGTGGCCACGTGCTCCTCGGCTTCCTCGAAGTGCTGCACCGCTTCGCCGAACCACACGATGTCGGGGCGCAACTGGGTGCCGTCTTCGCACAACTGCCCCATGGCAATGGGACTGCCATCGATGCGATAGCGCTTCGGCTCGGGCTCCGAAGTACCACGCGCATAGGCGAGTTGCCCGTGCAGGTGCACCACGTTGCTCGACCCGGCGCGCTCGTGCAGCGCATCGACGTTCTGCGTGACGATCACGACTTCATATGCGGCTTCGAGCGATGCAATGGCAGCGTGCGCGGCATTCGGCTGTGCCTGCCATGCCTTCTGCCGGCGCTCGTTGTAGAAGTCCAGCACCGCCTCCGGGTGCCTCTGCCAGCCTTCGGGGCTTGCGAGTTCCTGCCACGAGTAGCTGTTCCACAAGCCCTTGGCGTCGCGGAACGTGGGCAGGCCGCTCTCGGCGCTCACGCCGGAGCCCGAGAGCACGACGATCTTGTTCGGTTGGACCTGGAGTTTCATGCTTCGGCGCTCCTTTGGTGTTGACGATGAATTGCTGGCTCCCCGAACACGGATCGAACGTGTGACCTGCGCATTAACAGTGCGCCGCATCTACCAGCTGAGCTACCGGGGAAAAGTGGATTGAAGAGTGTGGATGGAGGCGCGACCCGGAGTCGAACCGGGCTGGACGGATTTGCAATCCGCTGCACAGCCGCTTTGCTATCGCGCCGGAACCTGATGTTGAGATTGAAGAAAGAATGGTGGATCGTCTTCGAGTCGAACGAAGTATTCCAGAGGAGACGGGGTTACAGCCCGCTGCAGTCGCCAGTGCTGCTCACGATCCATGAAGGGACAAGCCGATTGACGAATGGCGTTCCGCAGGGGAGTCGAACCCCTGGCTTCCTCCTGGACAGGGAGGCACTCTGGCCACTGAGTTAGCGGAACGAAAAGAGAAAAAGAAGAAAAGCTGGCAAGCCCTCAAGGATTCGAACCTTGGATCCCGGGATCAAAACCCGGTGCCTTGGACCACTAGGCGAAGGGCCGGTAAAAAATGGTGCCTCGTGTGGGATTCGAACCCACGATCTTCGGGATGAAACTCCGAGGTCCTGGACCGCTAGACGAACGAGACGTTGAAACAGAAATGAAGAAATGGCGCGCGCGGAAGGAGTCGAACCTTCAACCGTTGGGTTTGGAGTCCAGTGCTCTGCCAATTGAGCTACACACGCGTAAGAGAAAAAGAAGAAAGAAAAGAGATGGTCTGAGTGGCAGGATTTGAACCTGCAGCCTCCTGCTTCCAAGGCAGGCCGTCTACCAGATTGACACTACACCCAGAGAAAAATTTGGTGCCCCAGGGGAGACTCGAACTCCCAGAATTCCGCTTCTAAGGCGGACACGTCTACCAATTGCGTCACCAGGGCTGAAAGAAAAGATGGTGCGAAGCGACGATCCGTACCGGTGGCCGGTCTCGCTTCGATGCTTGCGAATTTTTAAGGAGCGTCCACAAGGCCTGAGCCTTGTGTCATGCAGCACGATCGCTGCTCGGAAAAATGGCTTGAACGAAAAACAAAGAGGCCCGGAACCTTTCGGTGTCCGGGCCTCTGCTGGAGAGAGCTTGGGAGGTCTGCGCCTACGCGCTTCCTCCACCCGGTTGCACCTGATCCTCGTAATCGCACGACCACAGATTGGCCTGCGGCTTGAGCATCGGATACGGGAGTTGATCGAGCTGCTGCAGCACCGGCTGCAGGCCGAGAACAGCATGCGAAGCGACGCGCACGAACACGTTGCCCGATACGGGGCAGGTGCTGTAGATGCGGATCTTTGCTGCTTTCACGATGTGTCCTGTTGGCGTTGAGTGGAGCGGACTGTAAATAGTCTTTACACAATCGTCAACTGCTTGGACAAACTTTTTTTCAAGTACCGTTGCGGCAACTCATCTCGTCCCGATCATCCACAGGAGCCCGCATGGCGTCTTCGACACTCGCAACACACCCGCACTACGACCGCCTCATCGCAACCGCGCGCGGCCTTCCTCCATTGCGTGTTGCGGTGGTGCATCCGGCCAACGCGGTGTCGCTCGAAGCGGCGCTTGCATCCGCAGCACTGGGGCTCATCGCGCCGACGCTGGTAGGCCCGCGCGCGAAGATCGAAGCCGCGGCGCACGAGATCGGCATCGACCTCTCCAGCATCGCGATCGTCGACGCGCCTCACAGCCATGCGGCGGCCGACGCAGCCGTCGCGATGGCGCTGCGCGGAGAAGTCGATGCATTGATGAAGGGCAGCCTCCACACCGACGAGCTCATGGGCGCCGTCGTGCGTCGCGAAGGAGGCCTGCGCACCTCGCGTCGCATCAGTCATTGCTTCGTGATGGACATCCCCGGCCACGCGCAGCCGCTGATCATTTCCGACGCGGCAATCAACATCGCGCCGACGCTGGAGGAAAAAGTCGACATCGTGCAGAACGCCATCGACCTCGCGCATGCGCTGCTGATGCCGGCGGTGCGCGTGGCTGTGCTCTCGGCAACGGAGACGGTCAACGCCAAGGTGCCTTCCACGCTCGATGCGGCCGTGCTCTGCAAGATGGCCGACCGCGGCCAGATCACCGGCGCGGTGCTCGACGGCCCGCTTGCGATGGACAACGCCATCGACGCCGAGGCCGCGCGCATCAAGGGCATCAATTCGCCGGTGGCGGGCCGCGCCAACGTGCTCATCGTGCCCGACCTCGACGCGGGCAACATGCTCGCGAAGAGCCTGACCTTCCTTGGCGGCGCCTATGCGGCAGGCATAGTGCTGGGCACGAAGGTGCCCGTGATCCTCACGAGCCGCGCCGACTCCGAATCCGCGCGGCTCGCTTCGTGCGCCGTCGCCTCCATGCTCGCGAAGGCGGGGCGCGACAAGCTCATCAAGGCAGTGGGCTGAACCTCGGCCTCAGCGCGCGCCCGCCACGATCGCGATCCCCCTGATCTGCCCTGCCGCCGGCGTGCGCTCGGGCTTCGGATAGCGCGCCGGCGCGAAGCGGTGCAGCAGTTCCGCCTCCTGCACCTTGGCGGCTTCGAAATTCGCGAGCTTGACGTGGCCGAAGCCACGAATGGACAGCGGCAGCGCCGCAATGCGCGCGGCCGTCGCCTGGTTCCCGGCCGAGAGCTCACCCGATATGGATTCGAGCAGGCTATCGAAGTGCGCGATCAGTTCGCGCTCCATGCGCCGTTCGCCGGTACGCCCGAACGGATCGAACGCCGTGCCGCGCAGCCGCTTGCCATGCGCCAGCCAGCGCATCGCGGGCAGCATCCAGCTTCCGATGCGGATCTTGGCGGGCGCCTTCCCGTGCGCGCCGCGCGAAAGCACCGGCGGCGCCATGTGGAATTCGAGCTTCAGGTCGCCTTCGAACTGCTCGTTGAGCTTCTGCAGGAACGCGCCGTCGGTGTAAAGCCGCGCGACTTCGTATTCGTCCTTGTAGCTCATGAGCTTGAGCAGGCTGCGCGCCGCGTTGCGCGTGAAGGGCAGGCTCGCGTCGCCGCCCTGCAGCCCGGCCTCGCGCGCACGCAGGCTGCGAATGCGCGTCTCGAAGCGATCCGCCCATGCGGCGTTCTGGTAGCCCGTCAGGTGGCGGCGCGCGTCGGCGATCAGCACGTCGAGCGGGCGTTCGTCGGCGGAAGAGGCCTGTGCATCAACGGGCGCGGCGCGCAGCGCATCGAGCGCCTCGGGATTGCCAGCCGCAAGCCGCCCCAACGAGAAGGCCGACTGGTTCGCGGCAACCGCCACGCCGTTGAGCTCGATCGCGTGCATCAGCGCTTCCAGGCTCAGCGGCACCAGCCCGCGCTGCCACGCATAGCCGGCCGCGACGATGTTCGCGGCGAGCGTGTCGCCCAGGAACTCCTCGGCCAGGCTCTGCGCGTCGAAAGTCTCGACCTGCTCGTCGCCGGCCACGAAGCGCATCTTCTCCAGCAGCAGGTCGACATGCAGGTCCGCATCGGGGTTGCGCAGCGCCTCGGCGACCGGAATCTCGTGGATGTTCGCGAGCACGCGCGTACGCCCGTGTCGCACGGTCTGCAGCGCATCGGCCGATGCGCCCACCACCACGTCGCAGGCGAGGATCGCGTCGGCCTGCTGCGTGTCGATGCGCACCTGGTGCAGCCGCTCGCGCGAATCGGCCAGCCGCACGAAGCTCAGCACCGAGCCGCCCTTCTGCGCGAAGCCCATGAAGTCGAGCACGCTCGCGGCCTTGCCCTCGAGGTGCGCGGCCATGGCGATCACCGCGCCCACGGTCACCACGCCGGTACCGCCAACGCCGGTCACGAGCAGGTCGTAGGGAGCGGTCCAGGCGTGCTCCGCCGGGTACGGCAACGCGGCCACGCGGTGCAGGAAGGCATCGCGCCCCGCTGCCAGCGCGCCGCTCTTGCGACGCAGCTTGCCGCCCGTCACGCCCACGAAGCTGGGGCAGAAGCCCTTGGCACAGGAGTAGTCCTTGTTGCAGCTGGTCTGGTCGATCTTGCGCTTGCGGCCCATCGGCGTCTCGTGCGGCAGCACGGCCACGCAGTTGCTCTGCACGGTGCAGTCGCCGCAGCCCTCGCACACGGCCTCGTTGATGAAGAGGCGCTTGGGCGGATCGGCCAGCTCGCCCTTCTTGCGGCGGCGGCGCTTCTCGGCGGCGCAGGTCTGCTCGTAGATGAGCACTGTCACGCCCGCCATCTCGCGCAGGCGGCGCTGCACCTCGTCGAGCGCGGCGCGGTCGTGGAACTCGGTGCCTTGCGGGAAGCGGCCCTTGATGTCGTCGTACTTGCCGATCGCATCGCTGACCACCACGACCTTGCTCACCCCCTCTGACTCCACCTGCCGCGCGATGGCGTCCACGCTGATGACACCGTCGACCGGCTGCCCGCCCGTCATCGCCACCGCGTCGTTGAACAGGATCTTGTAGGTGAGCGTCGCCTTGGCCGCCACGGCCTGGCGGATCGCGAGGTAACCCGAGTGGTAGTAGGTGCCGTCGCCCAGGTTCTGGAAGACGTGCGGCGTCTTCGTGAACATGGCGTGCGAGATCCAGTCCACGCCCTCCCCGCCCATCTGGATGAGGCCCGCGGTGCTGCGGTCCATCCAGTTCGCCATGAAGTGGCAGCCGATGCCCGCGCGCGCCGTCGAGCCTTCAGGCACCTTGGTGCTGGTGTTGTGCGGGCAGCCCGCGCAGAAGTACGGCAGGCGCTTGACCGCATCGCTCGCGTTGCCGAGCAGCTCCGGCGGCGTGAAGTCGCGCACGTGCTGCAGGTGGTCGCCCAGGTCGTGGTTGTCGGGGAAGTGAACGGCCAGCCAGTGGGCGACCAGCTCGATGAGCCGCGACGGGCGCAGCTCGCCCAGCGCCGACACCAGCGGCTGTCCCTCGCGGTCATGCTTGCCGACGAGCACGGGGCGCGCATCGGCGGGCGCGTTGTAGAAGATGTCGCGCAGCTGTGTCTCGACGACCGCGCCCTTCTCCTCGACGATGAGGATCTCTTCCAGCCCCTGCGCGAAGGCCTTGATGCGCGTCTGCTCCACCGGAAAGCTCAGGCCGATCTTGTAGAGCCGCACGCCGGCGCGCGCCAGTTGCTCCGGCGAAAGCTCGAGCCGGCGCAGCACTTCCATCAGGTCGTGGTGCGCCTTGCCGCAGGTGACGATGCCGACCTTGGCGTGCTCGCTCACGATCACGTGCCGGTCGATGCTGTTGCGCCTGGTGAATGCGGCCACGGCCGCGAGCTTGTCTTCGAGCCGCGACTCGATGCGCAGCGAAGGCAGGTCGGGCCAGCGGTAGTGCAGGCCGTCCGGCGGCGCACGGTGGCCGGTGGCGGCGCTCACCGCCTCGGCGTCTTCCCAGGCATCGACGCGGGTGTTGATCGCGTCCAGGTCGACGGTGCCCGCGCTCTCCACCACCTCGGACAGCGCCGCCATGCCGACCCACGCGCCCGAGTAGCGCGAGAGCTCGTAGCCGTACAGGCCGTACTCCAGGTACTCGGCCACGCTCGAGGGCTGCATGATGGGCATGCGCCACGCCATGAAGGCGTGGTCGCTCTGGTGCGGCATCGACGACGACACGCAGCCGTGGTCGTCGCCCGCCACCACCAGCACGCCGCCGTGCGGCGACGAGCCGTAGGCATTGCCGTGCTTGAGCGCGTCGCCCGCGCGGTCCACGCCGGGGCCCTTGCCGTACCACATGGAGAACACGCCATCGACGGTGCGCTCGGGGTCCGATTCCACGCGCTGGGTGCCCAGCACCTGCGTGGCGGCCAGTTCCTCGTTGACGGCCGGCACGAAGCGGATGCCCGTCTCCTTGAAGCGCGCGCCGGCCTTCCAAATCGCCTGGTCGACCATGCCCAGCGGCGAGCCGCGGTAGCCGCTGACGAAGCCCTGGGTGTGCAGGCCGCGTTGCGCATCGCGCCGGCCCTGCATCACGAGCACGCGGATCAGCGCCTGCGTGCCGGTCAGGAAAACCGAGCCGGATTCGGCCCAGATGTTGTCGGAGAGTTGGTAGCCGGGCCGTCTTATCGCGGTGGCATTGAGTGGGGCATTCATGCCCGGAATTGTTCTGCCGCCCTCCGGGGAAGTGCTTCCTCAATACGCTAGGGCAGACCCTTGTTTCGAGAAAAATCCTCTTCATTCAATCGGAAAAATACGATTTTCTTTTCCGATTGTCGAAATTCCGAGAAAACAAGCGCCACCAGCCTCAGTCCTGCCTGCGCATCGCGAAGAAGCCCCCCGCCACCAGGATGAACGCCCCGATGATCACTTTCTGCCAGGTGCTGGGCACGCCGGCCAGGATCAGCACGTTGTTGATCAGCGTGACCAGCACCACGCCCAGCAAGGTGCCGCCCACGGTACCGCTGCCGCCGGTGATGCGCGCGCCGCCGAGGATCACGGCAGCGATCACGTCCAGCTCGTTGCCCACCAGGTCGAAGGGGTTCGCCAGCCGCGTGCTCGACACGTGCACGATGCCCGCCAGCCCCGAGAGAAAGCCCGCGTAGGCGAACACGAAGACGTGCACCGTGCGAAGGTTGTAGCCCAGCCGCTCCGCGATAGCGAGGCTGCCGCCGATGGCGTACACCGCGCGGCCGATCAGCGTGCGGTTCAGCAGCCACCAGGTCAGCGCCGCCGCGAAGACCAGCACCAGCACGGTGGCGGGCAGCACCACGTGCAGGCCCTGCGGGGTGTCGAAGCGCCACAGCGCCAGCTTGCCGAAGGCGTCCATCGGCGCGGGCACGTTCATGAAGAACACGGTGCCCACGAAGGTCAGCAGGATGCCCCGGTACAGGTACTGCGTGCCGATGGTCACGATCAGCGACGGCGCCTTGAGCCAATGCACCAGCAGCCCGTTGAGCACGCCCAGCAGCGCGCCGCTCGCCGCGCCGGCGATCAGCAGCAGCGCGATGGGCGCCTCGGGAAAGTAGTTCAGCACCAGCTTGGTGATGCTGTACATCGTGAGCGCCGCGATGGCCGCGAACGACACGTCGATGCCGCCGGCGGCCAGCACGATCAGCACGCCCAGCGCGAACAGGCCCAGCACCGTGCAGGCGCGCACGATGTCGAAGAGCACGGGCAGCTGGAAGAAGCTCGGGTTGATGGCGCCCACCGCCAGGCTCGCCAGCACGATCAGCGCGAGCGTGAAGACCGAGGGACGCTGCGCGAGCCAGCCGCGCAGCGAGAACCGCGCCTCGGGCGGGAGCGGAGCCGATTCCGGCGTGGCCGGCGCGGAATGCGCTTGCATGGTGGAAGCCGTCATGAGAATGCGGGGGAAGGTGTGTCGGAAACCAGCGCGTGGTAGAGGTCGCTCTCGGCGAGCCCCTGCGCGTCGAAGTCGTTGGCGATGCGGCCCTTGCGCATCAGCAGGATGCGGTCGCAGTTCTGCAGCAGCTCCTGCAGGTCGTCGCTCACCAGGATCACGCCCAGCCCCTGCTCGGCCAGCCGCTGCACGATGCGGTAGATGGTGTCCTTGGAGCCCACGTCCACGCCCACGGTGGGGCCGTGCAATATCAGCACGCGCGGCCCGATGGACAGCCAGCGCCCGATGAGCACGCGCTGCTGGTTGCCGCCCGAGAGCGACTGCACCGGCCGGTCGACGTCGGGCGTGGCGATCTGCAGCTCGCCCACGGTGCGCTCGGCCAGCGCCTGGCACTGCCGCATGTCGAGCGCGCCGAAGCGACCGCGCAGGCGGTTCAGCACCGCCGTAACGATGTTGTCGCGGATCGGCTTGTCGAGGAACAGGCCCTCGCTCAGCCGGTCTTCCGGCACGTAGCCGATGCCCTGGCGGATGCCGTCGGTGGGCGTCTTCAGCACGATCTGCCTGCCGTCGAGCAGCACGCGTCCGCGGTCGGCGCCCTGCACGCCGGCCAGCGCCAGCGCGAGTTCGTTGCGGCCGGAATCGAGCAGCCCGGTCACGCCGAGGATCTCGCCCTTGCGCAGCGCGAAGCTCACGTCGCTGAACTGCGCGCCGCGGCCCAGCGATTCCACCTTCAGCAGTTCGTCGCCGCCATGCGTGCCGTGGCGGTAGCGCTCGCCGTCGAGGTGCTTGCCGGTCATCCAGTGCGCGATCTGCGCCTTGGTGAAATCGCGGATCGGTCCCTGCGCCACCTTCGTGCCGTCGCGGAACACGATGGCCTGGCCGCCCATGGCCATGCACTCGTCGAGCTTGTGGCTCACGAACAGCACGGCCACGCCCTGCTCGCGCAGCACTTCGACCACGTGCACGAGGTTGTCCACCTCCTTCTGCGTGAGCGAGGTGGTGGGCTCGTCCATGATGACCATGCGCGCGCGGGTGGCCACCGCGCGCGCGATGGCCACCAACTGCCGGGTGGCGATAGGCATTTCGTCCACTCGCCGCGCGAGGAATGCCGCGTCGGTCGGCAGCTTCACCGCCTGCAGCGCCCGCGTGGCGGTGGCCGCGACCGCCTTGCGGTCGAAGCGCCGCGCCAGCCGGCCGCCGGTGGCCACGAGCTGCTCGCTGAGCGCCACGTTCTCGGCCACGCTCATGTTCGGCAGCAGCGACAGGTCCTGGTAGACCGTCTCGATGCCCAGCGTGAGCACCTGCAGCGGCGACAGCGATTCGTACGGCTGCCCGTCGATCACGATGCGCCCCTGGCTCGGCGGCTGCGCGCCCGAGATGATCTTGATCAGCGTGCTCTTGCCGCAGCCGTTCTCGCCGAGCAGGTGGTAGATCTCGCCGGCCTCGATGACGAGGTCGATGCCGCGCAGCGCGTGCACGCCCGCGAAGCGCTTGTGCACGTCCTGCACCTCGAGGAAGACCCGGCGCCCGGCCGTGCTCTCTGAGCTTGCCGGGCTTGCTTGCGTGGAAGGCGCGGTAAGAGTCATGGCCGGCGGAAGCTCAGAACGAGTACTTCTTGTAGTTCTGCTTGTCGACCTCGACCCAGGCCTGGCCCGTGACGATGATGCCGACGCCCGGGCCCTTCTTGACCGAGACCTTGTTGTAGCCCGGCACGCCCATGTCGGTGCCGTCGGTGATGGTCTTGTCGTCGAGCAGCATCTTGGCCGCCTTGTTCATGACGATGCCGGCGTCCTTCGGGTCCCAGAAGGCGATGCCGCCGACCGCGCCCGACTCGAGGAACTTGGCCGCCTCGCTCGGCAGGCCGGTGCCGAAGACGCAGATCTTGCCCTGCAGGCCGGCCTCTTCCACCGCGCGGCCGATGCCCAGCACGTCGAGCGACGACGAGCCCTGGAAGCCCTTCAGGTCCGGGTGCTTGCGCAGCATTTCCTTGGCCTTGCCGTAGGCCTTCTCGGCGTCGTTAAGCGACTCGTTCTTGGCGTCGACCAGCTGCATCTTGGGGTACTTCTTCGCATTGGCAGCGCCGCCGTCGGCCCACTGCACCTGCGACTGGCTGCCCAGCGAGCCGACCAGCGAGGTCCACTTGCCCTGCTGGCCCATGCAGGCGGCCAGGCGCTCGTTGATACGCGCGCCGTAGGCCGTGTTGTCGAAGGCCTCGATGTCGACCATGGTGTTCTTCTGGTTGTCGGCCTCGTGCGTGACGACCTTGATGCCGCGCTCCATCGCGCGCTTGAGCACCGGCTCCAGCGTGGGCGGGTCCATCGACACCACCGCGATCGCATCGACCTTCTTGGCCACCAGGTCTTCCACCAGGCGCTGCTGCTGGGCGGCGTCGGACTGGGCCGGGCCGATCTGGCGCGTGGCCACGCCCGGCGTGCTGCTGCCGAACTCCTTCACGCCCACTTCCATGCGGTTGAACCAGCTGATGCCGGTGATCTTCACCACGGTGACGATGTCCTGCGGCTTGCCCTGCGCATGCAGCGCCGAGGCGAAGGCCACGGTGCCGAGTGCCAGTACGGTGCAGGCGATCTTGGTTTTCTTCAGCATGTTCGTTTGTCTCCTAGCCCTCGGTGGTTCTCTGCGTCGCGCCAGGAGGGGGCTGATGCGGCGGTGCGCTGGTGCGCGAAACGGGGACGAAGCTGCGCAGGTCGGCCAGGCTGAAGCGCGCCGATGCCAGGAAGAACAGCAGCAGCAGGCCCCAGGCGCAGTCGCGGAAGAAGTTGGAAATGCCCAGCAGGTTGAAGGTGCTCGACAGCAGCTGCAGCGCCACGGCCGAGAAGAACAGGCACACCATGCGCCCGTAGCCGCCCTGCGGCCGCACGCCCGCCATCACGGTGATGAGGATGGCGATGAGCAGGTAGGAGTTGCCGTAGTCCGACTTCACGCTGGCCGTGCGGCCCGCGATGATCACGCCCGCCACCGCCGCCAGCACGCCGCACAGCGCATAGGTGGCGATCAGCATGCGGCCCTGCGGAATGCCCGCGTAGCGCGCCGCCTTGGCATTGGTGCCGAGCAGGAAGAGCCGGATGCCGAACGGGCTCTGCTTGAGCAGCCAGCCCACGGCCAGCAGCATCGCCACGAAGATCGCGAACGGAATGGGCACGCCCAGCACGTTCTCGTTGCCGATGGCCGAGAGCGGCTCCGCATTGCCCACGCGCAGGCTGGAGCCGCCGGTGAGCACCACCGCCAGGCCGGTGTAGAGCAGCTGCGTGCCCAGCGTGCAGAGAATCGGCGTGAGCCCCGCACGCGCGATCAGCACGCCGTTGAGCAGCCCGCCCGCCAGCCCCGTCGCCAGCGCGATGGCGGCGAAAGACCCGGTGTAGAGCCACGGCGAGGCATCGGCATCCACCAGCATCGGCGCCAGCGTGGCCGCGACCACGCCCGAGAGATTGGCCAGCGCCACCCCCGAGAGGTCGATGCCGCCGTTGCCGGAGATCATCGACAGCGCCACGCCCATCGCCAGCAGGCCGAGTTCGGGCAGCTGGCCGCCCATCGACTGGAAGTTGTAGACGTCGAGGAAATCGCCCTTCGAGAGCACCGTGGCGACCACGAGAATCGCGACGTTGATGCCGACCAGGAAGTTGAGCTCGCGGTCTGAAAACCTGAATTTCACGGAAGGCTCCTTTGCGGCTCGCGGTTCAGGCTGCCGCCCGGCCCAGCAGCGCGTCGACCTCGGCGCGCGTGGGCATCGACGGCGCGGTGCCCGCGCGCGTGACTGAAATGGCGGCCACGGCCGAGCCGAAGCGCGCGGCCTCCAGCGGCGACGCTCCCTCGGCCAATGCGGCCGCGAAGCCGCCGTTGAAGGCATCGCCCGCGCCGGCCGTTTCCTTCACCGCGCCGGCATGGAACACGGGCAGGTGCACCGATTCCTTCGCGCTGTGCAGCAGCGCGCCCTTATCCCCGAGCGTGATGAGCGCACAGCCCACGCCCTTGGAAAGGAAGAAGTCGCCCGCGCGGCGCGCGTCGTCGATGGTCTCGACGGCGATGCCGCTGAGCGCCGCCGCCTCATGCTCGTTGGGCGTGATGTAGTCGCACAGCGGGTACACGGCGTCGTCGAAGGGCAGCGCAGGCGCGGGGTTGAACACCGTCACCGTGCCGGCAGCGCGAGCGAGCTCCAGGCCGCGCTGCGCGGCGCCGGCCGGCTGCTCCAGCTGCGTGACGAACACGCGCGCGCCACGGATGGCGTCGGCGGCGGCATCGACGTCAGCCGAGTCGATGAGCGCCGCCGCACCGGGCACCACGATGATCGCGTTGTCGCCCGTGACCTCGTGCACATAGATGAAGGCTGCGCCGGTCGGCTGCGTCGCCACCTGCGGCACGCGCGGCGTGATGCCTTCCTGCGCCCACAGTGCCAGCGCATTGGCGCCGAAGGAGTCCTGCCCGAGCTTGGAGATGAAGGTCACCCGGGCGCCGGCGCGCGCCGCCGCCACCGACTGGTTCGAGCCCTTGCCGCCGGGGCCCATGGCGAAGCCGGAGCCGGCGATGGTCTGGCCCACGCCCGGGAGGTCGGCCGCGCGGAAGGCGAGGTCCGCCACGAAGATGCCGAGCACGGCCACGCCGTGCTGTTGTTGCTGATGCGAGGAAACGGCGCTCATCGCGATCAGGCCTCGGGGGCGAGCACGCCCTTCTTGAACACGAAGCAGCCGTAGAAGCGGCGCTCGCCGGTGGCGATCACGCAGTAGGCGCGGCGCGCGGCCTCGTAGAAGGCGAAGCGCTCGATGGAGCCCATCGGCCGTGCGCGCCCTTCGGCCGCGTCGATCTCGCGCTGCATCTCCTGCTGCACGGGCGGAATTTCGGTGGGCGCGCCCATGATCTCCATGCGCCGCGCCGGATCGTCCACCGCGTTGTCCAGCGGCAGCACCGAAAGAATGGCGCGCGCCGCCTCGGTAGTGCCCACGCCGTCGATGCGCAGCAGCCGGCCCAGCGAAGTCTGGCGAGCGACCGAGTCGGCCGGGAAATTGGCGTCGCACAGCACCAGCTCGTCGCCATGGCCCATGGCGCGCAGGGCGTAGAGCACGTCGGCATTGAGCAGTGGGTGGATGGACTTCAGCATGCGGTCTGTCTCCTCGAAATGAACGGCGTCGCGGTTGCGATCCTATGTAAAGAAAACGTTTGCGCAAACGTTTTCTATTTGGGGATTTCCCTTGTTTTCGATGTTGCGAACAACGGCTACGCGTTCATTCGCCATAGGGAATCCAGATGTTCTTGACCTGCGTGGCATGCCGCAGGAATGCAGGGCCCTCGGCCGATGCAGCGTCGTGCCAGTCGGTCGCCAGACCATGGTCGACCAGGGTGCGCTTGAGGTTGCCGACCGACAGCCGCTCGGCTTCACGCGACAGTTCCTTCGCGCCGAAGACCCAGAGCGCATCGACGTCGTCGTGCTCCGCCAGCGTGCGCGCAAGGCTCGCGGCCGGGCCGGTCACGAGGTTGACGACACCCGCCGGCAGGTCGGAGGTCTCGAGCACCTGGTAGAAGTCGGTGGCGACCAGCGCGTGCTTCTCGCCCGGCACGACCACCGTGCGGTTGCCCATGGCCAGGAGCGGCGCGAGCAGGCTCACGAACGACAGCAGCGGCGCCTCGTCGGGACACACCACGCCCACCACGCCGATCGCCTCGACCGTGGCCAGCGCCACGCCGCGCAGCGGCGGCACATGCACGGTGCCCTCGTACTTGTCGGCCCAGGCGCCATAGGCGAACAGGCGGCTCACCGATGCGTCGACCTCGGTCTGCGCGGCTTTCGCGGAAATGCCGCTCAGGCTCGCGATGCGCGCGGCGAATTCACCGGCGCGGGCCGAGAGGTTTTCCGCGAGGTAGTAAAGCGCCTGCGCGCGGCGATGCGGCGTCGCGCTCGACCAGCCCGCGGCCGAACGCGCTGCGGCGACGGCGTTGCGGATGTCCTTGCGGTTGCCCACGCCCACCTCGCCGGCAGGCTGTCCGTTGGCGGCGAAGACGGGGCGAGAGAGTTCGCCGTCGGGCCGCGCCTGCTTGCCTCCGATGAAGAGCTTGGCAGTACGGTCGATGGCGGGCAAGGCCGGCTCCTTCACCTCCGCGCTCTCGTTCGCCGCCGCTGCCGAAGCAACAGCGGCAGTGCGCGGCTTGCGCTGCGCCCACGCGCGCGGCTTCAGGTACTCGTAGCAGCCTTCTCTCCCGCCCTCTCGCCCATAGCCCGATTCGCGATAGCCGCCGAAGCCCACGCTCGCGTCGAACAGGTTGGTCGCGTTGACCCACACCACGCCCGCCTGCAACTGCGGCGCAATGCCCAGCGCAAGGCCGATGGTCTCGCTCCACACGCTGGCGGCGAGGCCGTAGCGCGTGTTGTTGGCCAGCGCGACGGCCTCGTCTGGCGTGCGGAAGGTCATCGTCACCAGCACGGGGCCGAAGATCTCCTCGGTCGCGACGGTGGACGCCGGCTGCACGCCCGTCAGCAGCGTCGGCGGGAAGAAGCTGCCGCCCGGCGGCAGTTCGCCCGGCGCCTGGTAGCAGTTCGCGCCCTCGCGCACGCCGGTGGCGACCAGCGAGCGCACGCGTTCGAGCTGCGTGGCGTCGATGAGGCTGCCCATGTCGATCGCCTTGTCCAGCGGCGCGCCCACGCGCAAGGCCTGCATGCGGCGCTTGAGCCGCGCGATGAAGTCGTCCGCGATGCCTTCCTGCAGCAGCAGCCGCGAGCCGGCGCAGCACACCTGGCCCTGGTTGAACCAGATGGCGTCGACCACGCCTTCCACGGCAGCGTCGATGTCCGCGTCGTCGAACACGATGAAGGGCGACTTGCCGCCCAGCTCCAGCGTGAGCGACTTGCCCGTGCCCGCCGTGGCGGTGCGGATGAGCCGCCCCACTTCGGTCGAGCCGGTGAAGGCGATCTTGTCCACGCCCTCGTGCGCGACCAGCGCCGCGCCCGTGGCGCCGTCGCCCGTCACCACGTTGAGCACGCCGCGCGGCAGGCCGGCCTGGGCCGCAAGCTCGGCGAAGAGCAAGGCGCTCAGCGGCGTGAACTCGGCGGGCTTGAGCACCACGGTGTTGCCCAGCGCGAGCGCGGGCGCGATCTTCCACGCGAGCATCAGCAGCGGGAAATTCCACGGAATGATCTGGCCGACCACGCCCAGCGGCACCTGGTCGGCGAACTCGCGCTCCTGCAGTTGCGCCCAGCCGGCGTGGTGATAGAAGTGGCGCGCGGCCAGCGGCACGTCGAGGTCGCGCGTCTCGCGGATCGGCTTGCCGTTGTCCAGCGCCTCGACCACCGCGAGCAGGCGCGCATGGCGCTGGACCATTCGTGCCAACGCATACAGATGCCGCGCGCGGCCGTGGCCGCCGAGCGCGAACCACCCGGGCTGCGCGGCGCGCGCCGCCGCCACCGCTGCATCCACATCTTTCGCTGAGCCTTGGGCGATGCGGGCCAAGCGCTGGCCGGTGGCCGGCTCGGCCGTGTCGAAATGCGCGCCCTCCGATGCTGGCGTGAAGCGCCCGTCGATGAAATGGCCGAAGCCTTCGGCATGGCGCGCGAGCCATTCGCGCGCGTCGGTGTCGCTCTCGGGCGCGGGGCCGTAGTCCATGGTGTCGAAGTAGCGTGCGACGTTGCTGTTGCTGCTGTTGTTGTTGCTCATCGGGCTGCTCATCCGATCGGGTGGCGGTTGTAGGCCGAGTAGCGGCCGGTGACGTGGTGCTCCAGCTGGCGCTCGATGTCGGCCAGCAGCGTGGAAGCGCCGATGCGGAACAGGTCGGGCTCGAGCCAGTCGCGGCCCAGCTCTTCCTTCATGAGCACCTGGTAGTCGAGCGCCGTCTTCGCGGTGGAGACGCCGCCCGCGGGCTTGTAGCCCACGCGGAAACCGGTGCGGGCCTCGTACTGCCGGATCATCCGCAGCATCGCGAGCGTGACCAGCGGCGTGGCGTTCACGCCCTCCTTGCCGGTGGAGGTCTTGATGAAGTCGGCGCCGGCCATCATGCAGACCATCGAGGCCTTCGCGACGTTGCGCAGCGTCTTGAGTTCGCCCGTCGCGAGGATCGCCTTCACATGCGCCTCGCCTGCCGCGCGACGGAAGTCGAGCATCTCGTCGTAGAGCTTCTTCCACTGGCCCGAGAGCACGTGCTCGCGGGTGATGACGATGTCGATCTCCGCGGCACCATCGCGCACCGAGGCTTCGATTTCCTTGAGCTTCAGCTCGTGCGGAATCAGCCCCGCCGGAAAACCCGTGGACACCGCCGCGACCGGAATGCCGGTACCGGCCAGCGCCTCGACCGCCGTCGAGACGAAGCGGTGATACACGCACACCGCGCCGGTGTGCAGCTTGCGGTCGGCGAAGCCCAACGCGGCCAGCAGGTCGGGGCGAACCGGCATCACGGCCTTGGCGCAGAGCCGCTTCACGCGCTCGGCGGTGTCGTCGCCGCTGAGCGTGGTGAGGTCGATGCAGGTGATGGCCTTGAGTAGCCAGCCGGCCTGGGCGTCCTTCTTGACCGAGCGGCGCCCGGGCAGCGTGGCCACGCGGCGCTCAGCGGCGGAGAGGTTGAAGCGGATGCCGTCGATCCAGCCGGTGTCGAAGGGCTGGGCGGTGTTGCGAGAAGCGGCGATGTGCGTCTGCGCGGGCGTCGACGTCATCGGTGCTGTTGCTGCTGCTGCGGCCGAGGCCGGCGCAGCCGGGCGCGAGCGCACCGCGCCGCTGGGGCGAACGAGGGAAGTGGAAGTCATGGATGGGCGGGCGCCGTGGCGCGCGAGGGCCGCGACTGCGGCGGGCAGGCAAGGGGCATGTCTTTTGTCTCCGGGCTGTGTCGTCTGGCGACGCAGCCGTATGTCGTTCGTGTTGGTGCAAATGTTATTACAACAACATTTATCTGCGCAATATGTTTTTCAAACAACATTGAAACAGCGTGCGATGCCCGATACTCCGGCACGTGGACCTGAGGAGACCGAACATGCGAAGAACCGCCGGAGCCGAGGCCCGGGCCGTGCGCCTGGCCAGGATGCAGGAACTCGTCGAGGCCGGCGGCCCGTTGCCGATCAAGCAGGCGGCGCAGCAGCTCGACGTGACGGAGATGACCATCCGCCGCGACCTGTCGTCGGCCGAATCGCCCCTCTCCGCCCTCGGGGGCTACGTGCTCGCGACCACGCTGCCGGGCGCCGAGCGCTACTCGCTCGACGAGGCCAGTGACCAGCACGCGGCCAACAAGCGCCTGGCCTGCGAACGCGCCGCCGGGCTGGTGCAGCCGCACGACAGCCTGTTCATCGATTGCGGCACCACCATGGTCCATTTCGCCGAGGCATTGCCTCCCGAGATGCCGCTGAGCGTGGTGTGTTACTCCACGAACATTGCCTCGGTGCTCAGCCGCCGCCCGAACACGCAGCTGATGCTGCTGGGCGGGCTGTACCACCCCTCCTCGGCCACCTTCTTCTCGGACGAGGGCCTGCAGTACCTCAGCAGGCTGGGCGTCAACAAGGCCTTCATCTCGGCGGGCGGTGTCGACCTGGAGCGCGGCGCGAGTTGCTCCAACTTCCACGAGGTGCCGGTGAAGCAGGCTGCCATCCGCAGCGCGTCGCAGAGCTTCCTGGTGATCGACGAGAGCAAGCTGGGCACGCTGCGGCCCGCGTTCTTCAGCCCGCTCGACGCCTTCGCGCGCATCGTGGTCGGCGGCTCGCCCGAGGCCTCGCTGAAGAAGCAGTTCAAGGACCTGCCGCTGGAATTCGCGCGCGCCTCCGACGCGTAGAAGGAACACCCGGCGGCGGCGGGGCACGACATTGCCCCGCCGCCTCGATCAAGGAGAATCGCGGCGACGGCCGGGATCGGCACCCGATCCCCCGAACCCCACTACCCGCGATGAATGCCGGCACCGTTTCCCTCGACGAGCACTGCCTCAAGATCCTCTCCGCGCTGCAGCACGACGGACGCCAGACCGTGCAGCAGATCTCCGAGGCCGTCGGCCTGTCGCCCACGCCCTGCTGGAAGCGCATCAAGGACATGGAAGCCGCCGGCGTCATCCGCGGCTACACCACACTGGTCGACCCCGAACTGGTCGGCCTGCACGTCTCGGCCGTGGCCGAGGTGAACCTCGACCGCCACAGCGAGGCGATGGTGCAGCGCTTCGAGGAGGCCGTGGCCGCCAGCCCGCAGATCATCCGCTGCGTGTCGGCCACAGGCCCGGCCGACTACATCCTCAACGTGACCGTGCCCGACATGAAGCACTACGAGCGCTTCCTGCACGAGGTGCTGTTCAGCCTGCCCGGCGTGACGCACGTGCGCTCGAGCATCGTGCTGCGCGAGATCAAGTCGGAAGCAGCGCTGCCGCTCGACCACCTTCTGCCCGGCACGCCGCGCGCCTCGGGTTCGCGGCGCGGCTAGGGTCTGCATGGACTGCATGGACTGCATGGACTGCATGGACTGCATGGAGAATGACCGCTCCGCAGCCATGACGACTCCACGCCCATGACCTTGCCGAAGACTTTTCCGCATCGACTCGCACTCCTCGCCGCGTTCGTCGTCCCGATGGGCACCGCGTCCCTCGCGGCGACGCCAGCCACGCCGCCCGCCGCGGCGCAGAGCACCGCCAAGGCCGTGCCCGGCGCCCCGGTACCCGCGGGCTCGCCGCAACAGGCCAGCCCCATCCACTTCCAGTTCGCCATCTACTACGCAGGCAACCCGGCAACCGATCCGATGGGCGCGCTGCGCGGCGCGCTCGGCAAGACGAGCGGCGGGCCGAAGCTCCTTGCGGCCATGCCGGCCCCCGCCTTCGTCACCGCCCCGGTGGTCTTCGCGAACTGGAACACCACCACGGTGTTGAAGGAGTACCGCGCGCCGAGCATGGAGATGCTGCAGCGCTTCGGCCGCGGCATCTCGCGCGAACAGGCGGAAGCGCTTCAGAAGGCCGACAAGGCGCTGATCCTCGACTTCGCGCATCCGGCGCAGCAGTCTTCGCTGGCCATGCAGAAGGCGCTGCAGGTCACGCTGCAGGTCGCACGCGACACCAACGGCCTGCTGTGGGACGAGGAGACGCGCGAGGTCTTCACGCCCGACGAATGGCAGAAGCGCCGCATCGACACCTGGGCCGGCGGCGTGCCCGATGTGGCGCGGCACACGACCATCCACGCCTACCGCAGCGGCGACCTCGTGCGGGCCATCACGCTCGGCATGGCGAAGTTCGGCCTGCCCGACGTGGTGGTGAGCGATTTCTCGTGGTCGAGCAACCGGCCGATGGGCAACCTCGTCAACGGCTTCTCGCAGGCGATGGTCGAGGGCGCCACGCTGGCGCGGCCCGGCCAGTACGACCTGGACCTGCGCGCGCTGAAGCACGCGGCGGCGCGCGACCCCATGCTCGCGAACCTGAAGCCCAACGCCGCCGCGGTGGCCCGGCTCTCGCTGGTCAACGGCACCTGGGAAAACGGCGACCCGCAGAACCGGCTGTACGAGATCCGCTTCGACCGCTACAAGGGGCCCGACCGCTACGCCCAGCAGACCGCCCTGCTCACCGCCGCCTTCGGCGCCGACGAAGACGGCGTCACCCGGCTCAGGCACAACGACGAACTGCTCGACGCCAGCAAGAAGGCTGTCGCGCAACTGCCCAGGCTGCGCGACGCCTTCGCCAAGGGCCTGCAGCCGGGCGAATACATACTCGTGAAGGCACCGTTCACCACGCGCGAGGGCGGCAACGAATGGATGTGGGTCGAGGTTGCGCGCTGGAACGGCGATGCCATCGAGGGCCTGCTGAAGAACGAGCCCGTCGACGTTCCGGGCCTGCACGCCGGCCAGATGGTGAAGGTCTCGCAGGCCAAGGTGTTCGACTACATGCGCCGCCACGCCGATGGCCGCGAAGAAGGCAACGAGACCTCCCGGATCATCGAGCGCATGCAGGGCGCGAAGAAATGAGCGACGTGGCGAAGAGCCTCGGCCTGCGGCGCGCCTACCTCCTGCTCGTCGCCATCCTCGTGCTGGTCGGCTGCTGGGTCGCCCCCATCGACGCGCCGGCGCGCGAGCAGGTCAACGACGGCCTGAAGCGCGCGCTGACCACCTTCGCCGCGGCGCGCGCATTGGGCGCGGTGGTGTCGGTGGCGCAGGGCACGCAGGTCGACGCCACCCCGGGCGGGGTCGGCGTGAGCTTCGCGCCGGGGCAGGCGCTGAAGCCGCTCAACGAGCTCATCGAACAGTTCGCGGCCGTCATGCTGGCGGCCAGCGTGTCCTTCGGCATCCAGCTGGTGCTGCTGAACATCGGCGCGCATCAGCTGATGTCGTGGCTGGTCAGCATCGTGGCGCTGGTCTGGATCGCCGTGCGCTGGCGGCGCGGCAGCTCGCCGCGCTGGCTGCAGTCGGCGCTGATCGGGCTGCTGCTGGTGCGCTTCGCGGTACCGCTGAGCGCGGTGGCCAACGAGGGCATCTACCGCGTGTTCATGGCGAACGAGTACCAGGCCGCGCTCTCGGGCATCGAGAAGTCGCCCGGCGCCGTGACCGACGCCACGCGCGAGCCTCCCGCCGCGCAGGGAGAAGGCTGGCGCGAGCGCATCGAGCGCTGGCTGCCGAAGCTGCCGGACCTGAAGGCCACCTACGACCAGATCCTGAAGTCGGCCTCCGACTGGGCCGAGCGCATCGTGAAGTTGATCGCCCTGTTCGTGCTGCAGACGGTGGTGCTGCCGCTGGCCTTCCTGTTCATCGCATGGCGGCTGGCGCGGGCCGCGGTACGCGAGCCCGCCGCCGGCTAGCCGACAAGCGTCTTCCTCGTCGCCTCATCCGCAGCGCGACGGACGCGCTGTCGCGGACGCCGCCATGGAAACCGGCCCGGTCGGAATGACGACCGTGAAGGCGCACCCGCTCCCGCCCGGCGCCTGCGCGAGCCCGATGGTCCCGCCCATGCGCTGGCAGGCCTGGCGCGCGATCGAGAGGCCCAGCCCCGTGCCCTGCGCCAGGGTGCCCGAGCCGCGATGGAAGCGCTCGAACACCAGCTCATGCTCCTCGGGCGGAATGCCCGGTCCGCTGTCGATCACGGAGAGCACCAGCTCCCGCGCATCGCGCCGCAGCGTCACCACGACCTGGCCGCCGGCCTCGACGTACTTCACCGCGTTGTCCAGCAGGTTGCGCAGCACCGACTCGAAAAGCGGCACCGCCAGCTCGAAGACGAGGCTGTCCGGGGCTTCGAGGATCAGCTCCAGCCGCCGGTGGTCTGCGTCTTTCGACGCCTGCGCGAGGTGCCGCCGCGTCAGTTCGGCGACGTCGATGTACTGCGTCGCGGGGCGCTCCGCGCCGTCCATGGTGGCCAGTTCGAGCAGCTGCTGGATCAGGTGCGATCCGCGCGCTATGGCATGCGCCAGGTGCTGCGCCGCCTCCTGCCGCTCCTGCGGATCGGTGGAGCGCGAGAGCACGTGGGCCTGCGCGCCGATCACCGCGAGCGGCGTGCGCAGCTCGTGCGCCGCATCGTTCACGAACGAGCGCTCGCGTTCGACCTTTCCCCGCAGCTGCGCGAGCAGGTCTTCCAGTGCCTTCACCAGCGGCTTGAGCTCGGCGTACTTCGGGTCGACGCCCAGCGGCGACAGGTCTTCCGCGCCGCGCATCTGGATGCGCTCGCCGAGCAGGCGCAGCGGCTTGATGCCCTGCGCCGCGGCGATCCACACCGGCGCCAGCACGAACGGAAAGGCGATCAGGAAGGGCATGAAGAGCGAGCTGCCGAACAGGCCGATCAGCCACGGAATGCCCGAGTGCGGCTCGCCCAGCCACACCTGCCAGCGAGGGCTGCTGCCTTCGTAGAGCCAGTAGCGCTGGCCGCCCAGCGTCACGTCCACCATCTTGTCGGGCTCGCCGCGCAGCGCGAAGCCCTTGATCTCGGGGGAAACGTACAGCAGCCGACCTTCGCGGTTCTTCAGCTGGAAAACCACGTTGCCCGGAAGGCCGCCTTCGCTGCGGCGCAGCTCGTTGATGATCCGCCCCATCGTGTCCATCACGCCGGCGGCGACCTCCTCGTTCTCGATGTCGGCCAGCCCGGCGTTGATCTCCCGGCCGGCGCGAACCACGCTGGAGTCGGTGTTCATGGTCCAGCTGAAGCTCAGGTACATGTAGACGACCAGCGCGACCCAGGCCAGCGTGAATGCGAGCAGCAGCGACAGCGCCACGCGCCGCACCAGGCTGCGACGAAACAGCCACATCATGGCGCGAGCATGTAGCCGACGCCGCGCACTGTCTTGATCCGCTCCGCGCCGATCTTGCGGCGCAGGTTCGACACATGCACCTCGATCGCGCCGAAATCCACCGGCTCGCCCAGCGGATCGAGCCGCTGCGAGAGCGTGCCCTTGGGGATCACCGCGCCGGGCTCGCGGGCGAGCTCCAGCACCAGCTGGAACTCGCGTGGAGACAGGTCGAGCGTGGCGCCGCCGAGCCGCGCCACATGGCTGCGCGGCTCGATCTCGAGCTCGCCGAAGGACCACACGTCGCTCGCCTGGTGCGCATAGCGCCGGCGCACTGCGTGGATGCGCGCCACCAGCTCGGGCGTGGCGAAGGGCTTCACCACGTAGTCGTCGGCGCCGCCGTCGAGGCCTGCCAACCGGTCTTCCAGCGCGGAACGCGCGGTGATGACCACGATGGGCACCGTCACGCCCGAACGGCGCCAGCGCGAGAGCAGCTGCAGGCCCGAGCCGTCGGGCAGGCTCACGTCGAGCAGCACGCAGCCGCAGGCGTCGCCCTCGAAGGAGCGCGGGGCGTCGGCGATGCGGCGCAGCCACTCGATGCTGAAGCCCTCGGCCTTCAGGGCCTGCGAGAGGGCGCGGCCCAGGTCCAGGTCGTCTTCGATGAGCAGGAGGTGCATTGGCCGGATTTTCCGGCGGGAACCTTAAGCATTGCCAAAGGTTCGGCGAAGAACAATGCTTCGCTCTTCGTTCCGAGCCCACGATTTTCCCGAGCCCCCTGAGCATTCCGGAGTCGCACAGAGTGAACATCACCCTCGCAACCATGCTCCTCGCCGCCGCACTCCTGTCGGGATGCGGCAACCACGATGCCGGCTCGCAGCCGGCAGGCCCTGGCCCGCAACAGCGTGCCGACGCGGTGACGGGCCGCGTCACGCTGGCGGACGGCGAATTCGGCGGGGCCGGTGCCAGGGCGCTGTTTCCCATCGGGGCCGACGCGAAGGCGATGACGGCCGTGATCGCCGCGCGCCTGGTCGAGCGCGGCGCGCTGCGCTGGAACACGCGCATCGCCGAGGCCCTGCCCGAGCTGCGGCGCATGATGCTTCCGGCCTACCGCAACGTGACGCTCGAAGACCTGCTCGCGCACCGCGCCGGACTGCCGGCCTTCACCACCGAAGACGAATTCCGCCGCTTCCTGGCCGTTCTTCCCGAGGCCGTGCCGGCCGGCGCGCTGCCCACGACCGACGCCGGGCGCCGTCTCTTCTTCGCGCGCTGGCTGGTGCGGCAGCCGCCCGCGGCGGGCAACACCGGCTTCCTGTATTCGAACGCGGGCTACGCGCTCGCGACCACGATGATGGAGCGCGCGACCGGCCTGAGCTACCGCGCGATGTTCGAGCAGGAACTGGCCCGTCCGCTCGGCATCGCCGGCGCATGGCGCGAAGCCGACGCACGCGGCCCGGCGAGCCCGCAGGCCTGGCTCGACGCGATCATGCCGGCCGGCCGCTTCACCACCACGGCGTCGAACTACGCGGGCTGGCTGCGCTGGCACCTGCACGCGTTGCAGGGCGACGAGACGCCCCTGCCCTTCGGCTACGTGGAGCGCCTGCGCGGCCTCTCGCCCGGCAGCTACGCGCTCGGATGGACGGGCGCGCTCGTCCAGGGGCGCCCGGTGCTGCGCCATGCGCGCGGCAACGCCAACGCCAACGCCAACGCCGAAGCCTCGCTGGCCGAGGCGCAGTCCGACGCCATCATCGACACCGACGGCCGCAACGCGAGCTTCGCGCTGTCGCTTGCAAGCCAGGGCGGCGACGGCACGCGCGCCTCCGCCGTGCTGGACCGGCTCATGGCCGGCCTGGGCAGCGACACGCCCACCGCAAAGCCGCTCTTCGCACAGCTGCGCTGCAGGCTCAGTCGCTGCAGCTTCGTGATGCGGCTGCGGCGCAGCGAGTGGCTTCAGGCGCTGCTGCGCTGACTCGGGCAAGCCGCCACGCGATGCAGCGATCTGGCGCAAACTGGAGGCCCGTCCGATCACCGAGGAGCCTCCGATGCGCATCCGCGAACTCGCCACCGGCCTGCAGTTTCCAGAAGGCCCGATCGCCATGGACGACGGCTCCGTGCTGCTGGTCGAGATCGCGCGCGGCACGCTCACCCGCGTGCGCGCCGACGGGCTCGTGCAGGTGGTCGCCGACCTTGGCGGCGGGCCGAACGGCGCGGCCATCGGACCCGATGGCGCCGTCTACGTCTGCAACAACGGCGGTTTCAGGTGGCACACCGAGGCCGACGGCTGCCTGCGGCCCGTGGGGCAGGCCGAGGACTATTCGGGCGGGCGCATCGAGCGCGTGAACCTCGCCACCGGCCGCGCCGAGCGCCTGTACGACACGATCGACGGCGGCGCGCTGTGCGGCCCCAACGACATCGTGTTCGACGCGCATGGCGGCTTCTACTTCACCGACCTGGGCAAGGTGCGGGAGCGCGACATGGACCGCGGCGGCCTGTTCTACGGCCACGCCGACGGCAGCGCCGCCAGTGTGATCGCGCGGCCGGTGATGACGCCCAACGGCATCGCTCTTTCGCCCGACGGCGGCACGCTCTACTACGCCGAGACCGAGGGCGCCCGCGTCTGGGCCTTCGACATCGTCGCCCCGGGCCGTGTGCGCAAGGACGGCTGGCCCTCGCCGCACGGTGGCCGCATGCTCTGCGCCTCGCCGGGCGGGCACTACCAGCGCTTCGACTCGATGGCGGTCGACGCGCTGGGCAACCTCTGCGTGGCGACGCTGCTGCACGGCGGCATCAGCATCGTGGCGCCCGACGGAAGCACGGTCGAGCATGTGCCGCTGCCCGACCACTACACCACCAACATCTGCTTCGGCGGGCGCGAGCGGCGCACGGCCTACGTGACGCTCTCTGGCAGCGGGCGGCTCATTGCCATCGACGACTGGCCGACGCCCGGCCTCGCGCTGAACTTCGAAGCCTAGGAAACGACCTGGTAGTACAGGTTCTGCGGATGCCGGGCCTGCGCGAAGAAGAACCAGCGCTCGGCCAGCAGCCCCGGCGCCTGCACCAGCGCCGCGAGCAGCCATGGAAGCACGCCCGCGCCGGCAATGCCCCACGCCAGCAACAGCATGGGCAGCACGAAGGCCAGCAGCTGGAAGCCCAACTTCATGTTCTTCAACGCCGCCAGCGACGCGCCATGGAAGAACTCGCGCGTGTTGAACGAGCCGGCAGACATGCCCATCGACTTCTGCACCAGCTTCTGCGTGCGGATGCCCGTGGCGGACTGCAGCGTCGACTTGTGGCGAATGCCTGCATTGCGCCTGAGCGCCGTGCCGCGCGCGGCCCAGGCAGCCAGCGTGGCGATCAGCGCGCAGGGCCCGAAGACCTGCACGAAGCGCGCCTCGCCGGCCAGCGCCGCCATCGCGCAGGCCAGCACCAGCCCCGACGACAGCCCGATCAGCGTGAAGTTGACGACGGTCAGCGGGTGCGCCCATTCCTCGATGAAGCGCAGGCAGGCGTAGATCATCGCGGTGCAGTACCAGAGCGCGACGGCACCGCACAGCGCGAGCAAAGGCAGCAGCCACGACCACGGCGCGCCGGCGCCGAAGCGCAGCGACAGCCACCACACCGCCACCAGCGCGATGAAGGCCGGCAGCACGATCACCTCGCGCGACATCCACGAAGTGCGCCACATCAGCACCGCGCGCCATGCGCGCGTCTTGCGGCCCAGGTGCATGAACGACGCAGCGAGGCCCGCGACGAGCAGCACCTCGGCCACGCCCAGCGCCACGCCCAGGAAGCCCGGCGCGAGTTCGAGCCCGAAGAGCACCGCCAGCGCGAGCGCGAACACCAGCCCCTGCGCGGCGCCGGCCAGCGTGGTGAAGAAAAGGATCGAGAACGCGGGATGCATGCGGCTGCTACTCCTGCGACTGCGACTGCGACTGGGTCGACGACGTGATCCGTCGCGGCAGGTAGCGGTTGGCCGGGTTGGTCTCCCACTCGGGCATGAGCTGGTAACCGCCGCGCTCGCGGATCGCCTTCGACACTTCCGAGTCCGGGTCCTTCACGTCGCCGAAGAGCCGCGCGCCAGTCGGGCAGGCCTTCACGCAGGCAGGCTTGCGATCTTCCTTGGGCAACTGCTCGTCGTGGATGCGGTCCACGCAAAGCGTGCACTTGGTCATGACCTGGCGTTCCTCGTCGAGCTCGCGCGCGCCGTAGGGGCAGGCCCACGCGCAGTACTTGCAGCCGATGCACTTGTCGTAGTCGACCAGCACGATGCCGTCTTCCTTGCGCTTGTAGCTCGCGCCCGTGGGGCACACGGGAACGCAGGGCGGGTCTTCGCAATGCAGGCAGCTCTTGGGGAAGTGGATGGTCTCGGTGACCGGGAACTCGCCGGCCTCGTAGGTCTGCACGCGGTTGAAGAAGGTGCCGGTGGGGTTGGCGGCATAGGGCCGCTCGTCGGCCAGCGGTCCCGCGCTGCCGGAAGTGTTCCATTGCTTGCACGAGGTCACGCAGGCATGGCAACCGACGCAGACGTTGAGGTCGATGACCAGCGCGAGCTGCTTGGCGAGCGTCTCGCCCTGCTCGGCCCGCTGGGTAGCTGTGTTGCTCCCTCTCCCGCTTGCGGGAGAGGGTCGGGGTGAGGGTGCAACAGCCTTCATCACCCCAAGGCTGCCAACTCCAGCGTCGCCGCCCTCACCCCAGCCCTCTCCCGCAAGCGGGAGAGGGGGCAAGACCGGAGCCGACGACATCAGGTCCTTCAACCACTGCATCATTTCCGCGCCCTCCCCGCAAAATAGGTCAACACGCTCGCCGCCTTGCCCAGCACGCCGGGCACCGCCGGCATGCTCGCCATCTGCGGATAGCTCTCTTCAGGCTCGCCCGGTTCGGCCGGCCGTATGCGCACGCGCACGTCGTACCAGCCGGCCTGTCCGGTCACGGGATCGGAGTTGCTGATGGTCCCGCTCGCGGTGCCTGCGCAGGGCAGCTCCTCGCTGATCAGGTGGTTCAGCAGGAAGCCCTTGCGCGCCTCGTCCGCACCCGGCGCGAGCTGCCACGCGCCGTCGGCCTTGCCGATGGCGTTCCAGGTCCACACCGTGCCGGGCTCCACCGCCTCGCTGTGGCGCAGCATGCAGCGCACCTTGCCCCAGCGGCTCTCGACCCAGCACCAGCCGCCGTCGGCGATGCCCGCGGCCTGCGCGGTCACCGGGTTCACATGCAGGTAGTTGTGGCTGTGGATCTGCCTGAGCCACGCGTTCTGCGAGTCCCACGAGTGGTACATGGCCATCGGCCGCTGCGTGAGCGCGTTGAGCGGAAAGGCCTCGAGATCGGTCGCAGCCTCTTCGAGCGGCGGATACCAGAAGGGCAGCGGATCGAAATACGTGTCGATGCGCTCGCGCAGCGCATCGGGCGGCTGCCGCCCCGGGCTCTTGCCCTGCGCGGCGAGCCTGAAGCTCTGCAGCGTGTCGGAGTACAGCGCCAGCTGCACCGGGTCGTTGCGCTGCCGCCAGCCCTTGTCCTTCGCGAAGTCGAGGTACTCCCGGTTCCAGTTGCGCATGTAGTGCATGGTCTCGGGCATGTGGTACTGGAACACGCAGTTGTTCTTCTCGTAGGCCTCCCACTGCTTCGGGTTGGGTGCGCCGCGCAGATGCTCGGTGCCGTCCTTGCCGCGCCAGCCCATGAGAAAACCGATGCCCGGCTGCGGCTCGAAGTTGACGATGAAGTCGGGATACCCGCTGTACTTGCGCCCGCCCTCGGGCGTGGTGAAGGCCGGAAACTTCAGCCGCGAGGCCAGCTCGATCAGCACCTCCTGGAACGGCTTGCATTGCCCCGTGGGCGGCACCACCGGAATGCGCACCGAATCCACCGGCCCGTCGAATTCGGAAATGGGCCGGTCGAGCATGCCCATCACGTCGTGCCGCTCCAGGTACGTGGTGTCGGGCAGCACGAGGTCGGCGAATGCCACTGTCTCGCTCTGGAAGGCGTCGCACACCACCAGGAAGGGGATCATGTGCTCGCCCTTCTCGTCCTTGCGGTTGAGCATCTCGCGCACCGCCATCGTGTTCATGCTGGAGTTCCAGGCCATGTTGGCCATGAAGATCAGCAGCGTGTCGATGCGATACGGGTCGCCCTTCACCGCGTTGGTGATCACGTTGTGCATCAGCCCGTGCGCCGACAGAGGGTGCTCCCAGGAGAACGCGTGGTCGATGCGGATCGGCGAGCCATCGGGGTTGATCGCCAGCTCGTCGGGGCTGGCCGGAAAGCCCAGCGGCGCGGCGTTGAGCGGCGTGTTCGGCTGGATCATGCCGGGGTCGTTGAAGGCCCTGTAGTTCGGCACGATGTGGCGCGGATACGGCGCCTTGTGCCTGAAGCCGCCCGGTGCGTCGATGGTGCCGAGCACGCTCATCAGCACGGCCAGCGCACGCACCGTCTGGAAGCCGTTGGAATGCGCCGCCAGCCCGCGCATCGCATGGAAGGCCACGGGCCGCGCCTGCGTGGTTTCATGCTTCTTTCCCCACGCGTCGGTCCATGGGATCGGCATCTCGAAGGCCTGCTTCAGCGCCGTCTCGCCCATCTCGCGCGCCAGCTTGCGGATGCGCGCCGCGTCGATGCCGGTGATGGCCTGCGCCCACTCGGGCGTGCAGCTCGCCACGCGTTCGCGCAGCAGCTGGAACGAAGGCGCGACGCGCGTGCCGTCGGCCAGCGTGTAATGGCCTTCGAGCGCCGGATCGCAGCCATCGGCGATGCCTTCGGGATACGCGGGCTTCACGCTGCCGCTGGCCTTGTCCCACACCAGCTTGTTGTGCGGATTGCGGCCGTCGCCCGGCGGGCCGCGCTCGGGATCGAAGGCGAACAGGCCCTCGCGCTCGCAGTCGTCGAGCACCACGAGCTGCGGCGCGTTGGTGAAGCGCTTGAGGAAGGCGTGATCCACCAGCTCGTTGCCGATCAGCTCGTGCAGCAGCGCCATGAACAGCGCGCCATCGGTGCCGGGCTTGATCGGGATCCACTCGTCGGCGATCGCCGAATAGCCGGTGCGCACCGGGTTGATGGAGATGAAGCGCCCGCCAGCCCGCTTGAACTTGCTGATGGCGATCTTCATCGGGTTGCTGTGATGGTCCTCGGCCGTGCCGATCATCACGAAGAGCTTGGCGCGCTCGAGGTCGGGGCCACCGAACTCCCAGAAGCTGCCGCCGATGGTGTAGATCATTCCCGCGGCCATGTTGACCGAGCAGAAGCCACCGTGCGCCGCGTAGTTGGGCGTACCGAACTGCCGAGCGAAGAGGCCCGTGAGCGCCTGCATCTGGTCGCGCCCGGTGAAGAGCGCGAACTTCTTCGGATCGGTGGCGCGGATCTTCGCGAGGCGTTCCGTCAGGATGCCGTAGGCGCGCTCCCAGCTGATCGGCTCGAACTCGCCCGCGCCGCGTTCGCTGCCGGCCTTGCGCAGCAGCGGCTGCGTGATGCGCGCCGGAGACACCTGCTTCATGATCCCCGAGGAACCCTTGGCGCAGATCACGCCCTGGTTCAGCGGGTGGTTCGGGTTGCCGTCGATGTAGCGGACCTCGGGGCCCTTCTCGCCCTCGCGCAGATGCACGCGGATGCCGCAGCGGCAGGCGCACATGTAGCAGGTGGTGGTCTTGACCGTGGTGTCGGCCGTGGGCGTGGGCGCGACCAGCGGGTCGTGCACGGGCTCGCGAGACAGGAAGCTGAACACTTGGCGGTCCTTTGTTTTCAGGCGGGGTCCGCTCGATGGTATGCAGCCTCGATCAAACGAAAAAGCAGAGAATATCGCTCACCATGACCGGAAAAACAGATCAGTCTTCCAGCCAGCGCCTGCGGCTCAACCTGCGGCAGCTCGAAGTGTTCGTCGCCACCGCCCGCGAAGGCAGCACCCGCGCCGCGGCCGACCGCATCGCGCGCTCGCAGTCGGCCGCAAGCAGCGCGCTGGCCGACCTGGAGTCTTCCGTGGGCGTACAGCTCTTCGACCGATTGGGCCGCCGGCTGGTGCTCAACGAGAACGGCCGCGCGCTGCTGCCCAAGGCGCAGGCGCTGCTCGACCAGGCTGCCGATGTCGAGGCGCTCTTCAGCGGCGAGCATGCGGCGCCGTTGCGCGTAGCGGCCAGTTTCACCATCGGCGAATACCTGCTGCCCGAGCGGGTTTCGACCTGGACCGCGCAGCATCCGCAGAGCCAGGTGCACCTGCACATCGCGAACACGCACGACGTGATCGAGGCGGTCGCGGGCTTCGATGTCGACGTTGGGTTCATCGAAGGCCCGCAGACGCACCCCGACCTCGTGGTGCGCGCATGGCGCGAAGACGAGCTCGTGATCGTCGCCGCGCCAAGCCACGAACTGGCGGGCCGCATCGCCACGCACAAGCAGCTGTCGCAGGCGACGTGGGTACTGCGCGAGCACGGCTCGGGCACGCGGCAGGTGACGGACGCGTGGTTGATCCAGAACCTGGAGCAGGTGCACGTGGGCTTCGAACTGGGCAGCACCGAAGCCATCAAGCGCGTGGTGGCCTCGGGCACCGGGCTCGCGTGCCTCTCGCGCTACACGGTGGCGCAGGCGCTGGAAGACGGGCATCTGGTCGAGCTGCGCACTCGCCTGCCGGCCGGCGTACGACGGCTCGCGACGGTGATGCATCGCGACAAGCTGCTGGGCCGCGCGACGGCCGACTTCCTGCGCCACTGCGGCGCCATCGTGCCGCGCCGCTAGGACTCTTCAGCCGGCGGCTTGCAACACGCGCGCCGTGTGACGCGCGATCACGGCCTCTTCATCGGTGCGCAGCACCCATGCACTCACCGGGCTCTCCGCCGTAGTGAGCCGTGCAGCGCCACTTCGGTTTGCGGCGGCATCGACGTTCACGCCCAGCCATTCGCAGTCTTCGAGGATGCGTTCGCGCAGCGCGGCGCCGTTCTCGCCGATGCCACCGGTGAACACGATGGCATCGACGCCGCGCAGTGCAGCCGCGAGGCTGCCCATGTGCTGCACCACCTGCTCGGCGAAATGGCCGATGGCTTCCGCCGCGGCAGGCTCGGCGGAAGCCTCCAGCACGCGCATGTCGCTGGACACGCCCGAGATGCCGAGCAGCCCCGATTCGCGGAACAGCAGCGCCTCGACCCTGTCGGCCGACATGCCCTGCGAGCGCATCAGGTACAGCACGACGGCCGCGTCAATATGGCCGCAGCGCGTGCCCATCGTGAGCCCGTCGAGCGGAGAAAAAGTCATGGTCGTCGCGACCGAGCGGCCCTGCGCGATGGCGCACATCGAAGCGCCGTTGCCCAGGTGCGCGACGATCACGCGCCGCTGCGCCAGCTCGGGCGCGATGCCCGCGAACTGCGCGACGATCGACTCGTAGGAAAGGCCATGGAAGCCGTAGCGACGCACGCCCGCGTCATGCAGCGCGCGCGGCAGCGCGAAGCGGCGGTTGATCTCGGGCTGCACCGCATGGAAGGCGGTGTCGAAGCACGCCACCTGCGGCACGCCGTCGAAGGCGGCCATCGCCGCGCGCACGCCCGCAAGGTTGTGCGGCTGGTGCAGCGGTGCCAGCGGCTCCAGCCGCGCCAGCGCATCGAGCACGGCCGCGTCGATGCGCACCGGCGCCACGAAGTCCGCGCCGCCATGCACGATGCGATGGCCCACTGCCGCGATGCGCCCTCCTGCCGACTGCTTCGCATGCCAGTCGAGCAGCGCCGCGAGCGCGCCCTGATGCGAGGCCTGCGCGCCTTCGAGCGGCGTATCGTGCAGCGTCTGCCCACCGGCGTCGCGCACGCGCAGCCGCGCCTTCAGGCCCGCGCCGAGCCCGTCGGCCTGCCCCGACCAGCGCGCCGCCGGCAGCGGGGCATCGCCATCGCCGGTCGCGTCGAACAACGCGACCTTGATGGAAGACGAGCCCGCGTTGAGCGTCAGCAGCGAACCGGTCATGGAGTGGCTTGAGTTCAGACGTAGTCCTTGTACTTGTCGAGGAATCGTACCGGCTTCGACAGCGCATCGCGGCGGAAGGGGTCGCCCAGCTCGCGGGTGCACATGATCTCGATCACGCAGGTCTTGCGCTCGTTCATCTGCATGTCGATGGCTTTCTTCAGCGCCGGTCCCACGTCTTCCAGCCTGTCGACCACGATGCCTTCGGCGCCCATGGCCCTGGCGATGCCCGCGAAGCTCTCGCTCTCGAGTTCGCCGGCCACGAAGCGGCGGTTGTAGAAGTCGACCTGGTTCTTCTTCTCGGCGCCCCACTGGCGGTTGTGGAAGACCACCGCCGTCACCGGGATGTCGTGGCGCACCGCCGTCATGATCTCGACCATGCTCATGCCCCAGGCGCCGTCGCCTGCATAGGCCACGGCCGGGCGGTCGGGCGCGGCGCACTTGGCGCCGATCATGGTGGGCAGCGAGTAGCCGCAGTTGCCGAAGCTCATCGGCGCGAAGAAGCTGCGCGGCTCCTCGAAGCGCAGGTAGCTGTTGGCGATGGCGTTGATGTTGCCGATGTCGGTCGAGACCATCACGCGCGGCGGCATGGCCTTCTCGAGCTCGCGCAGCACCTGGCGCGGGTGCAGGTAGCTGCCGCCGGTGGGCGTCTTCTCGCCCTTGGCTTCCTCGATGGCGTCGAGGCTGAACTGGTCGCGCTCGTGGGTCCACTCGTCGAGCTCTTTCTCCCACGCGGCCTTCTCGGCCTTGATCTTGTCGGCGCGCTCGGCCATGGTGGCGTCGCAGGCCAGCGTCTTGCCCTGCAGGCGCTTGAGCAGTTCCTTGGCGGTGGCCTTGGCATCGCCGTGGATGCCGACGGTGATCTTCTTCACCAGGCCCAGGTTGGTGTGGTCGGCCTCGACCTGGATGATCTTGGCCTCCTTGGGCCAGTAATCCATGCCGTGCTGCGGCAGCGTGCCGAAGGGGCCCATGCGAGAGCCGAGCGCGAGCACCACGTCGGCCTGCGCGATCAGCTTCATCGCGGCCTTGGAGCCCTGGTAGCCCAGCGGGCCCGCCCACAGCGGGTGGCTCGCGGGGAAGGAGTCGTTGCGCAAGTAGCCGTTGGCCACCGGCGCGCCCAGGCGCTCGGCGAGTGCCTTGCACTCTTCCACCGCGTCGCCCATGACCACGCCGCCGCCCGAGAGGATCACCGGGAACTTGGCCGAAGCCAGCAGTTCGACGGCCGCGTTCAGGCTGTTCTCGCCGCCCGCGCCGCGCTCCACGCGCATCGGCTTCGGGATCTCGCACTGGATCTCGCCGTAGAAGTAGTCGCGCGGAATGTTCAGCTGCGTCGGCCCCATTTCGGAGATGGCGCGGTCGAAGCAGCGCGCCGTGTACTCGGCCATGCGCTTGGGGTTGTTCACGTGGCCCTGGTACTTGGTGAACTCCTGGAACATCGGCAGCTGGTTGGCCTCCTGGAAGCCGCCGAGGCCCATGCCCATGGTGCCGGTCTCCGGCGTGATCATCACGACCGGGCTGTGCGCCCAGTAGGCGGCCGCGACGGCCGTCACGCAGTTGCTGATGCCGGGGCCGTTCTGGCCGATGACGAGGCCGTGGCGGCCCGACACGCGCGCATAGCCGTCGGCCATGTGGGCGCCGCCCTGCTCGTGCACCACCGGGATCAGGCGGATGCCGGCGGGCGCGAAGATGTCCATCGCGTCCATGAAGGCCGAGCCCATGATGCCGAAGATGTCGGTCACGCCGTTGGCGACCATGGTCTCGACGAAGGCCTCGGAGGGCGTCATCTTCTGCACGCCCTTGACGGCTTCGCGGGTGGGTGCGGCGGGTTGCTTCTGGCTCATGGAAGGCGTCTCCTGAAGGGATGTGGCTGTGGGTTGAAGCGCGAAAAGTCGGAACTTCTTGTTCCGGAATTCGTTTCGGCGGAATATAGGACGCCATCCGCCTTGCGTCAAACAATTTACAAAAATCGGAACGTCTTGTCTCTTTTTTTTGTGAAACGCATATGATCCGCGCCATGAAAATCGTCAAAGGCCTCGCGCCGGAAGCACAACAGGAACCGGCCGGCACGGGTGGCGACTCGCCCACCATGCGCCTGTTCGCGCTGCTCGAAGTCATGGCCGCGAAGGACCAGCGCTACTCGCTGCAGGGCCTGGTGGAAGAAACCGGCCTGCCCAAGCCCACGCTGCACCGGATGCTCCAGCAGCTCGAAGGCGCAGGCCTGCTGCAGCGCGAGGGCGACGGCCGGCACTACGGCATCGGCACGCGGCTGCGGCGGCTGGCCGAGAACCTGCTGCTCAACGACAGCCTGCACGGCGCGCGCCACACGGTGCTGCGCCAGCTGGTGGAGGAGATCGGTGAAAGCTGCAACCTCACGGCCCTCTCGGGCAGCGAGGTCGTCTACCTCGACCGCGTGGAAACCGCCGCGCCGCTGCGCTTCTACCTGCACTCGGGCTCGCGCGTGCCGGTGCATTGCTCTGCCAGCGGCAAGATCTTTCTCTCGCAGATGAGCGCGGCGCAGCGCCGCCGGCTGCTGTCGCACGCGCCACTGGAGCCGTACACGCAAAGGACGCTGACCGACCCCGAGGCGCTGGAAAAAGAAGTACAGCGCGTGCGCAAGGACGGCTACGCCATCGACCACGAAGAGTTCCTGCCCGGCCTGCTGTGCATCGCCACGCTGGTGCCCTCGGGCGACGACGCACCCTCCAACCTCTGCATCGCGGTGCAGGCGCCGGTGATGCGGCTCGACGCCGCCAAGGCGAAGACGCTGCTGCCCGCGCTGCAGCGCGCGGCCCAGGCACTCAGCCGCATCGACGCCGACGCGGCCTCCGACCGCACGCTGGCCTGAATCGAACCCATATTTCCCGAGAGCCGCCATGACCGACACCGCCGACCTTCGACCCGACAGGATGCTCAGCGTGCGCGAGGTATTCGGCATCGACTCCGACCTGCGCGTACCCGCCTTCAACGAGCGCGACGACCACGTGCCCGAGATCGACGCGGTCTACCGCTTCAACCCCGACGTGACGCTCGCCATCCTCGCCGGCTTCACGCGCGACCGGCGCGTGATGGTTCAGGGCCTGCACGGCACCGGCAAGTCGACCCACATCGAGCAGGTGGCGGCGCGGCTGAACTGGCCCTGCGTGCGCCTGAACCTCGACGGCCACATCAGCCGGCTCGACCTCGTCGGCAAGGACGCGGTGGTGCTGCGCGAAGGCAAGCAGGTCACCGAGTTCCAGGAAGGCATCGTGCCCTGGGCGCTGCAGCGGCCGGTGGCGCTGATCTTCGACGAGTACGACGCGGGCCGGCCCGACGTGATGTTCGTCATCCAGCGCATCCTGGAGCGCGACGGCAAGTTCACGCTGATGGACCAGAACCGGGTGCTGCGCCCGCACCCCTTCTTCCGCCTGTTCGCCACGGCCAACACCGTGGGCCTGGGCAATCTCAACGGGCTGTACCACGGCGCGCAGCGGCTCAACCACGCGCAGATCGACCGCTGGAACATCGTGGCCTCGCTCGACTACCTGCCGGCCGCGGAAGAAATCGCCATCGTGCAGGCGCGCGTGCCTTCGCTGGCCGACGAGGCGGGCACGAAGCTGGTCGCGTCGATGGTGGCGGTGGCCGACCTCACGCGCAAGGGCTTCGCGGCTGGCGACCTCTCGACGCTAATGTCGCCGCGTACCGTCATCACCTGGGCCGAGAACGTCGAGATATTCAAGGACCCGGCGCTGGCTTTCCGCCTGTCCTTCGTCAACAAGTGCGACGACGCGGAACGGCCGCTGGTGGCCGAATACTTCCAGCGCTGCTTCGACCGCGAACTGAAGGAGTCGCACCAGCTCTCATCGGACTCGCGCGAATGACCACCGGCCCCGCGAGCGCGATGCAGCGCCGCGTGCGGCAGGAAGAGCTGGTCGCGGAGCTCTGCGCGGGCGTGGTGCGCGCCTTCAGCGGCGAGCGCGACCTGCACTTTCGCGGACGGCGGCTGCATCGTGGCCGCGCCGCGCTTCCGTGGTTCGCGCCGCACCTGCACCCATCGCCGGAGACCGACGACTTCGCTTCCTTTCGCGGCGTGGCGGACGGCCTCGCACTGCGGCTCACCGCATCGGACGCGGCGCTGCACGAAAGCCTGCGACCCGAGGAGCCGGTCGAGCGCATGCTGTTCGAGATGCTCGAGCAGTTCCGCGTCGAAGCGCTTGCGCCCGAGATCATGGCCGGCATGCGGCACAACCTGCGGCACCGGCACGAGCAGTGGTCTCTGGCTTTCCACCACTCGGGCCTGACCGACACCGCGCGCGGCCTGCTGCTGTATGCCGTGGCGCAGATCTGCCGTGCGCGTGTCAGCGGCGAGCAGGTGGTGGAAGAAACCGAGGACATGCTCGAAGCCACGCGCTTCGCGCTCGCGCCGCTGATCGGGCACGCATTGGCCGGCCTGCGCAAGGACCGCGCAGACCAGGCTGCATACGCCGTGCACGCCCGCGCCATCGCGCGCACGGTGGCCGCGATGCTGCACGAGGCTGGAGAAGAAGACAGCGATGCCGGGCGCGACGCGCATGTGGACGACAAACGCAGCGTGTTCAGTCTCGTGGCCGACATGGACCAGGAGATCGTCGAGCGCTTCACCACCGCCGAGTCGGGCCGCAGCGAGGTGCTCGAAGGCGCGGGCGGTGCATACCGCGTCTTCTCCGATGCCTACGACCGCGAGCACGATGCCGCCGCACTCGCGCGCAAGGAAGTTCTAGCGGACCACCGCGAACGGCTGGACCGCCGCATCTCCGCGCAGGGCGTGAACATCGGCCGCCTCGCGCGTGAACTGCGCGCACTGCTCGCCGAACCCGAGCGCGACGGCTGGGACGGCGCGCAGGAAGAAGGGCTCGTCGACGGCCGCCGCCTCGCGCAGCTCGTGGCCTCGCCCACCGAGCGCCGGCTGTTCCGCACCGAGCGCATGGAGCCGATCGCCGACTGCGTCGTCACCTTCCTCATCGACTGTTCGGGCTCGATGAAGGAACACGCCGAATCGGTAGCGATGATGGTCGACGTGTTCGCGCGCGCGCTCGAGCAGGCCGGCGTGGCCTGCGAGGTGCTGGGCTTCACCACCGGTGCGTGGAACGGCGGACGCCCGCAGCGCGAGTGGGTGCGCGCGGGCCGGCCGCCGCATCCGGGGCGGCTCAACGAACGATGCCACGTCGTCTTCAAGGCCGTGGCCACGCCATGGCGCCGCGCGCGGCCCGCGATGGCGGCGCTGCTCAAGGCCGACCTGTTCCGCGAAGGCATCGACGGCGAAGCCGTCGACTGGGCCTGCATGCGGCTGCGACAGCGCGGCGAGGCGCGCAAGCTGCTGCTGGCGATCTCCGACGGCTCGCCGATGGACAGCGCCACCCATCTCGCCAACGACGCTCACTACCTCGACCACCACCTGCGCGACGTGATCGCGCGCCAGGAGCAGCGCGGCGACATCGCCATCGCAGGCATCGGCGTGGGCCTCGACCTGAGCCCCTACTACAGCCGAAGCCACGTGCTCGACCTGGCGACCTCCAGCGGCAACGCCATCTTTCGCGAAGTCATCGAACTCATGGCCGGGCGCCATCGGCGCTGAGCCGCTGAGCCGTCGAGCCGCTGAGGCCTTTGGAACTACATCCAAGTCCCCGATTGACAAAGGGGGCACCGGGTTCATACATTGCGTTTCAAATTCAAGAACGCTGTTCCAATATCTGGAACACGAATGAAAGCCGAAGCCTCATGGACTCCACGCTTGCCAAGGGTCTCGCCGCCATCGAATGGATGGTGCGCCAGCAGCGCGACTGCCGCGTCACCGACCTGGCCCAGGCCTTCGGCATGGCGCGCAGCAACGCGCACCGCACGCTGCAGACCCTGGTGGAGTGCGGCTGGGCCGTGCAGGACCCGGACACGAGCACCTACCGGCCGAGCCTCAGGCTCTTCGAGCTGGGCGCCATGGTTTCCGAGGCATCGGACATCGGCTCGCTGCTGCGCCCTCATCTCGCGCGACTGGCGCAGGCCACCGGCGAGACCATCCACCTCGCGGTGCTCGACGGCGCCGAGATCGTCTACCTCGACAAGTTCGACAGCCCCCTGCCCGTGGCCGCCTACTCGCGCATCGGCGGCCGCGCGGCCGCGTACTGCGTGGCCTCGGGCAAGGCGCTTCTCGCGGCAGCGGGCCTGGGCGTGCCGGCGCTGCAGGAGTGCCTCGGCACGCTGGAGGCGCACACGAAGAACAGCATCACCGACTTCGAAACCCTTTTCAACGAGCTGGAACGCTCCCGCGCCCGCGGCTACGCCGAGAACCGCGAGGAATGGCGCATCGGCGTCTGCGGCCTCGGCGTGCCCGTGCTCAATGCGCGCGGCGAGGCCGTGGCGGCCGTCGGCATGAGCGTGCCCTCGATCCGCTTCGCGCGCACGCAGGCACGCGGGCTGGCCGATCACCTGATGGCCTGCGCGCGCGATGCCAGCGTCACGCTGGGCTATCGCGTGGGCGCCGCACCGGCCGGGCCATCGCCGATGTCGATCACAAAGAGAAGGAGACTCGAATGAAGCTGTTCTTCGCTTCCTGGCTGCGCGCCGGGTTGCTGGCCGTCACCGCACTCACCGCTCTCGCATCGCCCCTCGCCGCGCAGGCGGACAACGGCGGCGACTACCCGACGAAGCCTATCCGGCTGATCGTGCCCTACCCGCCCGGCGGCGGCACCGACGTGATCGCGCGCATCGTGCAGGAGCGCTTCTCGGCCCTGCTCGGCCAGCAGGTGCTCATCGACAACCGCGGCGGCGCGGCCGGCTCGATCGGCACCGAACTGGTGGCCAAGTCGCCGCCCGACGGCTACACGGTGCTCTTCACGCTGTCGTCGCACACCATCAACCCCGCCATCTACGCGAAGCTGGGCTTCGACACCGCTAAAGACTTCGCGCCCGTGGGCATGGTCGCCTCGCTGCCGCAGATCCTGGTGGCCAACACGCAGTTTCCGGCGAACACGGTGGCCGAGCTGGTCGCGCTGGCCAAGGCCAAGCCCGACAGCATCTCCTTTGCCTCGGTAGGCAACGGCTCGCCCGGGCACCTCGCTGGCGAGCTGCTGAAGCTGCGCACCGGCACCCAGATGACGCACGTGCCGTATCGCGGCGGCGGCCCTGCCGTGACCGACGTGATGGGCGGACAGGTGCCGCTGCTGTGGGTATCCATTCCCGCCGCCGCGCAGTTCGTGAAGGCCGGCAAGCTCAAGGCGCTCGCCGTTTCCACCACCAAGCGCAGCGCGGCCTTCCCTGACGTGCCGACGATGCAGGAGGCCGGCGTTCCCGACTTCGACGTCGACTCCTGGTACGCCGTGTTCGTGCCGGCGAAGACGCCGAAGCCCGCCATCGACAAGCTCAACCGCGTGATCAACACGGTCGTGAAGGAGCCGGAGATCCGCGACAAGCTGCTCGCGCAAGGCAGCGAAGGCGTGGGCGGAACGCCCGAGCAACTGGGCAAGGTCGTGACCGCCGAACTCGTGCGCTGGCAGAAGCTCGCCAAGGAAGCCAGCATCAAGGTGGATTGAGCCACACAGGTCCCCATGGAACATACGAACACCCCCTCCTCCCCCATCGCCGAGCTGGTGGCGCGCGCGCGCGCCGCGCAGCGCATCTACGAGACCTGGTCGCAGGCGCAGGTCGACACCGCCGTGGTCGCGGCGGGCTGGGCCATCATCGAGCCCGCGCGCAACCGCGAGCTGGCCGAGCTGGCCGTGAAGGACACCGGCGTGGGCAACGTCGAGGACAAGGTGCGCAAGAACCACCGCAAGACCTTCGGCCTGCTGCGCGACCTGCACGGCGCGCGCTCGGTCGGCGTGATCGCCGAAGACCCGGCGCGCGGCATCGTCGAGATCGCGCGGCCCGTGGGCGTGGTGTGCGCCGTCACGCCCTCGACCAACCCGGGCGCCACGCCGGCCAACAAGATCATCAATGCGCTCAAGGGGCGCAACGCAGTCATCGTCGCGCCCTCGCCCAAGGGCTGGTCGACGGCGGCGCGGCTCATCGAATTCATCCACCAGCAGTTCGACCGCATCGGCGCGCCGCGCGACCTCGTGCAGCTGCTGCCGGCGCCGGTCAACAAGCAGTCGACCGCCGAGCTGATGCGCCTGTGCGATCTGGTGGTGGCCACCGGCTCGCAGGCCAACGTGCGCGCGGCGTACGCAAGCGGCACGCCGGCCTTCGGCGTGGGCGCGGGCAACGTGGCGGGCATCGTCGACGAGACGGCGGATACAGCAGCCGCGGCTGACCGCATCGTGCGCTCGAAGACCTTCGACAACGCGACGAGCTGCTCGTCGGAGAACAGCCTCGTCATCGTCGACGCGGTGCGCGCGAAGATGCTTTCGGCACTGAAGGACCGTGGCGCCGTCATGCTCGCCGACGCGCAGAAAGCCACGCTGCAGAAGCTGATGTGGCCCGAGGGCAAGCTCTCGGCCGCCGTCATCGGGCAGTCGGCGCGCGTCATCGCCGAGCGCGCGGCCGAGGTCGATGGCGCCAACCGGGCCGCGTGGCAGGCGATTGCCGAAGCCGACCCGCGCATCCTCATGGTGGCCGAGGACGGCGTGGGGCACGACCACCCCTTCTCCGGCGAGAAGCTGAGCCCCGTGCTCGCGGTGTATGCGGCGCGCGACTTCGACGAGGCCGCCGCAACCGTGGCGCGCATCTACTCCTATGAGGGCGCAGGCCATTCGGTAGGCCTGCACAGCGCCGTGCCAGAGCGAGCGATGGCGCTGGGCCTCACGCTGCCGGTGTCGCGCGTGATCGTCGACCAGGCGCACTGCATCGCCACCGGCGGCAGCTTCGACAACGGGCTGCCCTTCTCGCTGTCGATGGGCTGCGGCACCTGGGGCAAGAACAACTTCTCCGACAACATGAACTACCGTCACTACCTGAACATCACGCGCGTGTCGCGGCCGATTCCCGAGGTGGTGCCGAGCGAGGAAGACATCTTCGGCGCCTTCTTCGCCAGCCACGGCGCGAAGTGAAGATGACGGCGGCCGCGACCACGGTGCATGCGCTGATCGAGCGCCAGGCACAGCAGCAGCCGCACGCGGTGTACGCGCGCGCCACGGAATCGGAACAGCACATCGCCTATGGCGAGCTCGCGCGCGGATGCCGTCGCGTCGCGGCCGTGCTGCGCGGGCTCGGCATGCAGCCGGGCGACACGGTGTCCGTCGTCATGCCCAACGGCCTGCAGACGCTGCGCCTGCTGCTGGGCGCGATGCATGGCGGCTTTCGCGTGAACCCGGTCAACCTGCTGTCGCAGCCCGAGCAGATGCACTATGTGCTCTCGCACTCCGACTGCCGCATGGTCTGCGTCGCGCCCGAATGGGAATCGCGCGTGCGCGGCATCGTCGACACCTTCGACCGGCCGGTGAAGCTGATCGTGGTCGACCCCGAAGGCGACGCGCTGCCCGGCGAAGAAGAAGCCGCCGAGGACGTGCCGCCGCCCTCGCCCGATGCCGTCGCGTTGCTGATGTACACCTCGGGCACCACCGGCAACCCCAAGGGCGTGATGCTCACGCAGCGCAACCTGGCGGCCAACGCGCACGCCATCAGCGCCGAGCATCAGCTGCGCCCGTCCGACCGCGTGCTCGCGGTGCTGCCGCTCTATCACATCAACGCCTTCACCGTGACCATGCTCGCGCCGCTGGCGCACGGCGGCAGCCTCGCGATGCCGCCGAAGTTCTCGGCCGGCCGCTTCTGGGAGCAGGCCACGCAGACGCAGTGCAGCTGGATCAACGTGGTGCCCACCATGATCTCGTACCTGCTCGAGGGCCCGCGACCGCCGCTCGCGCAGACGCTGGCCATCCGCTTCTGCCGGTCCGCTTCGGCCGCGTTGCCGCCGGAGCACCTGCGCGCCTTCGAGCAGATGTTCGGCATCGGCATCGTCGAGACCATGGGCCTCACCGAGACGGCTGCGCCGTCGTTCTCCAACCCGATGGATCCGGCCACACGCAAGCTCGGTTCGGTGGGCCGCGCCTCGGGCTGCATGGCCGGCGTGGTCGACGACAAGCTCTCGGCCGTGCCCAACGGCGTTACCGGCGAGATCGTCATCCGTGGGCCCAACGTGATGCTCGGCTACTACAAGAACGAGGAAGCCACCCGCGCCAGCTTCACGCCCGACGGCTGGCTGCGCACCGGCGACCTGGGCCACCGCGATGCAGACGGTTTCTTCTTCGTCACCGGCCGTATCAAGGAACTGATCATCAAGGGCGGCGAGAACATCGCGCCGCGCGAGATCGACGAGGCCCTGCTGAAGCACCCTGCCGTGCTCGAAGCCGCCGCCGTCGGCGTGCCCGACCGCCATTACGGCCAGGAGATCGGCGTGTGCATCGTGCTGCGCGAAGGCAGCGCCTGCACCGAGGAAGAGCTGCGCGACTTCGCCGCCACCGTGCTCGGCCGCTACAAGGCGCCCGGCCACTACCGCTTCGTGCAGGACCTGCCGCGCGGCCCTTCCGGCAAGGTGCAGCGCCTGAAGCTGACGCCGCTCTTCGAGGCATGACGGCGGCCGAACTGCTGGTGCCGCCGCTGGCGCCGGCGACGCTGGCCTACAGCCTGTGCGTGGTGTTCGCGGCCGGCATCGTGCGCGGCTTCGCGGGCTTCGGCTTCTCGGCCATCACCGTGGCGGGCATGTCGCTGGTGGTGTCGCCCGCGCTGGTGGTGCCCGCGATCTTCATGCTGGAGATCCTCGCCAGCCTGAGCCAGCTGCGCGGCATCGCGCGCGACGTTGACATGCCGTGGCTAGGCTGGCTGATGCTCGGCAACCTGATCTGCATTCCCATCGGCGTGGCGCTGCTCGCGTGGCTGCCCGAGACGCCGCTGCGCCTCTTGATCGGCGTGCTGCTGATGGCGGCAGCATTGCTGCTGCGCGCAGGCACGCATGTCGCGCTGGAGCCCACGCGCGGCCTGCGGCTGGTTGCCGGACTGGCTTCGGGCTTCATCAACGGCGTGGCGGCCATCGGCGGCATCGCCATCGCGGTGCTGCTGAGCACCGCGAAGATGGCGCCCGCCGCACTGCGCGCCACGCTGATTGCGCTGCTGCTGTTCAGCGACGTGGTGTCGCTGATCTGCGCGGCGCTGATGCCTTCTTCAACGCAGGCATCAGGCAACCTGCTGGGGCCGGACACACTCAAGTGGGCGCTGTGGCTGGCACCGGCGATGCTCGCAGGCATCTGGTGGGGGCAGCGCTCGTTCAAGGGCGTGTCGCCGGAGCAGTTCAGGCGGCATGTGCTGAATCTGCTGATTGCGTTGGCGACGGTGAGTGTGTTGCGGTCGGTGGCCAGCTGGTTGGGCTGAGCCGGCACATATCCACAGGACTACGAGAGCGCCTTGCAGAAACGATCTATTGCACTGCAGGCATCGTGAAGCGACTTCTCGTCCAGCGCGTAGGCGATCCGGAAGTAAGGACCCAACCCGAAGGCGCTGCCGTGAACCACAGCCACGTTCGCTTCCTCGAGCAACGCGCCCGCGACATCTTCATCGGTCCGTAACACGGTGCCCGCGGGCGTGGTCCCGCCGATCAGGTCCTTGCAGGAAACGAAGGCATAGAACGCACCACCGGGTTGGTCACATCGCAGGCCCGGCGTGCCGTTGAGCGAGGCCACCAGCAGATCGCGCCGCCGCTCGAACGAGTGCCTTGCCTCGCGGATGAAATCCTGCGGGCCGTTCAGGGCAGCGAGTGCCGCGTGTTGCGATATCGAACTGGCGCCGGAGGTCTGTTGACCCTGCAGCTTTTCCATGGCGTCCAACAACCAGCGCGGCCCGGTGCCGAAACCGATGCGCCAGCCGGTCATCGCATAGGCCTTGGATACACCGTTCATGGTCAGGGTGCGTGGCGCGATACGCGGTTCGGCCTGTGCCAGCGTGAAGAACCCGGCACCGTCGAAGACCAGGTGCTCGTAGATGTCGTCGGCCAGAACCAGCACATGCGGGTGCTTCAGCAGCACCTCCCCGAGCGCGCGCAGTTCCTGCAACGAATACACCGCGCCCGTCGGATTGCTCGGCGAATTGAGAATGAGCCAGCGCGTACGCGGCGTGATGGCCCTGTCGAGCGCATCGGGGGTCAGCTTGAACCCGGATGCGCTGTCGCATGCGATGACGACTGGCCTGGCACCGCAAAGCTGCACGATCTCCGGGTAGCTCACCCAGTACGGCGCCGGCACGATCACCTCGTCGCCGGCGTTCAGCGTGGCCGCGAGCGCATTGAAGATCACCTGCTTGCCGCCGGAGCAGACGATGGTGTCTTCCCATGCAACGTCCAGGCCGTTCTCCCGCCTGAACTTCGCCGCGACGGCCTCGCGCAACGCACGCATGCCGGCCACCTGGGTGTAGCGCGTGTGGCCGCTGCGGATGGCATCGACTGCGGCGTCGCAGATATGCACGGGCGTGTCGAAGTCAGGCTCTCCAGCCGAGAGGGAAATGACCTTTGCTCCCGCTGCCCGTCGCGCGGCAACGCGATCCATCATCCTGTAGGTAGCGGACGGCTGCGCGCTGTGCAGGTGAACGTTCAGTCGCCCGATAGCCAACGACGAGTCGATGGCGTTCATCCCGCCTTCCTCTGCAGCGTGTGATACCCCAGCGCCTCTCGCGCCTGCCCGAGTGTCCGGCCTTGCTCGATCTGTGCACGGATCTCCGCTTCCGCCGCCTCGATCCTGCGGGCGAGCTCGGCGACTTCCTGCGCCCTCGCGCGCGGCACCACCAGCACGCCGTTCGCATCGGCCACGACGATATCGCGCGCCACCACCCGGGCGCATCCGATTGCCACTGGCACATTCACGCCTTCGACCTGCACACGGTCTTTTCCGGTGCGCATGAAACGTCCCCTGGTGAACAGGGGGTAGCCGTCGTTCAGTGCCCTGGACACGTCGCGGCACACACCGTCGATGACCGTCGCGGCGATCTTCTTCTGCTGCGCGTACTGGGTCATGATGTCGCCCCATACCGTGCAATCGGTACGGCCGTCGTTGTCGATGACAAGCACATCGCCCTCGGCGACATCGTCGATGAAGTCGCCGACCGAACCAGCCGGCGTGCTGGCGGGGACGTACTTCACGGTGAAGGCAGGCCCCACGACGACCTGGCTGTAGTTCCCCAGGGGCATGATGCCGAAGCAATGGCCCGGCAGGCCGAGCCTGTCCATGGCGTCGGAGACACCGGGTGTGTCCAGTTCTTCGAACAATGCGACCAACGCCTGGTCTTGCTGGTTCATTCTGTTTTTCCTTTCGAATCGGGCTATCTCTATCTGCTAGAGGCCATGGGCCTGGAGCACCTTGTCGAGCCAGCCCTGCCCGGGCCGTCCGGTTGCAATCTCGGTCTTGATGGCGTTCTCCGTCCGCACGGTCTGTTCGACGGCTTTCAGCAGTCGATCGCCATCCGCTGGCGCGAAGGTGACGATGCCGTCCTCGTCGCCCACGACGATGTCGCCTGGCTGCACCACCTGGCCGCCCACGGTGACTGCGCGATTCGCCGTTCCCGGGCCGAGCTTGTAGGGGCCGCGATGGGTCGCGCTGCGCGCGAAGCATGGGAAGTCGGCTTCGAAGAAGGCGCCCGTATCCCGGATCGCGCCGTCGATCACGAAGCCGGCGCAGCCGCGCTGGATCGCGTAGAGCATGATCAGTTCGCCCACAAGGGCGTTGGTCGGATCGCCGCCGCCGTCGACCACGAGAACGTGGCCCGGCTCCATCTCCTTCAAGGCACGGTAGATCAGCAGGTTGTCGCCCGGCCGCGCCTTGATGGTGTAGGCCGTGCCGACCAGCTTCCTGGACCGGTGGAAACGCCGCAGTCCGGTAATGCCCGACAGGCGGCGAAGGTTGTCGCTGATGTGCGGCGTCACCACCGACTGCAAGGCATCGGTCAGATGCCGTGGGGCCAGCGGGGGGACCGGACCGAACTCGAAGTTGGGATTGCTCATCGGAAGGCACCCGTCACGGTCGTGTTGCCCGGACTGCGGTCAAGTCGGTCATTTCGGGGATGCATGGCTTTCCATCGGAAGATCGTTGGGCTGCGCCCAGAGGCGCTGCAGCGCGGCTGGCGGCGCCATGTTCAGGCGCACGCCGCGCGGTGGAATGGGTTCCAGGTACCACTTGCTCCAGAGCGTCTTCATCTCCCCCGAGCGGATCAACTCGCGGATGGTGTCGTCGGCGATGGCCTTCAGGGAGGCATCGTCCTTGCGCAGCATGATGGCCAGCGGCTCCGTATTGAGCACCTCGCCCACGACGGCGAACTCCGACGGATTCTTCGACGCGGCAATCGTGGCGCTGAGCAGGCCTGCATCGATGACCCAGGCGTCGGCCTTGCCCGACTCCAGGATCAGGAAGCTTTCCGCGTGATCCTTGCCGAGCACTTCATTGATCTTCAGGCCGCCGGCGCGGCTGTTACGGCGCAGATGCTGCACGGACGTGGTGCCCGTGGTCGCCACGACGGTCTTGCCTTCCAGGTCCTTGACGGAGCGGATGTTCGACGCAGTGCGAACGGCCATGCGCACCTCCTCGATGTAGGTCGTCAGGGTGAAAGCAACGTCCTGCTGGCGCGCGAGGTTGTTGGTGGTCGAGCCGCACTCCAAGTCGACGCTGCCGTTCCTCACCAGCGGCACGCGGTTCTGCGAGGTCACCACCTGGTAGCGGACATCGATCTTCTGGAGCCCCAGGTTCTTGCGGATGGCCTCGACGATGCGATGGCAGATGTCCACCTGAAACCCGACTGGCTGGTTCTCGGCCAGCAGGTAGGACATGGGCATCGAGCTGTCGCGCACGCCGAGGGTGATGGTCGCGGTGCTTCGGATCTTCTCGAGCGTCTGTGCGCCGACCGGTGCGGCCAGCGCGCACGCAAGCACGACGGCCGTTGCCAGCGAGGAAAGCGGATTCATGGAAGACCTTTCTTGCAACTCAGCGGGAAGGAAGCTCTGCGGCGCGCTCGTCCATGACGGCCGCAAAGTTCCTGTCGTGCATCGCTTCAGCCACCGACTGGCCGGCGCGGATTCTCGACACCATGCCTGCCTGCTTGGAGGCAGTTCGCTCCGCGATGTCGAGCACGTCGTCGATGTGCGCGGCAGCGATGAAAACCGAGCCGCATCGGTCGGCGATCACGAAGTCGTCCTGCGCGACCTTCACGCCCGCAACCACGACGGGCTCACCCACGCTGGTCTGCACGAGACGGTTTCGCGCGCTCACCATGGTCACGCCACGCCCGTACACCGGATAGCCGATCTCCTCGCTGCCGGCGATGTCGCGGCTGTAGCCGTCGAGGACGGAGCCGCGGATGTGCTTCATGCGCGCCGCATTGGCCACGATGTCGCCCCAGCAGGAGATGCCTTCGATGCCGCCCGCGATGACCAGGATGCGGTCGTCGCCCTGGCTCTGCGCAATCACGCTGGTAATGGGGTGCACGGTGAGTTCGCCATCAACCTGCTTCGGCGCAAGCTGGATGGTCGAGGCCCGGCCGACGATGCGGGGGCAATCCCACAGAGGCCTCAGCCCGACAGTGGCGCCTGGCAGGTTCAGGAAGTCGAGCGCGTCGGAGACGGTGTTGGTGTCGAGGGCCGCGAGGCGGGAGAGTCGGTGAAGGTCGGCGGTCATGGGTGTCGTTGGAGAGTTGCACGGAAGCTGGGACAGCGCCGCAATGTTCCAGTGCCCGTTCCGATACGTCCATTCCCATAAGACGAATAGCTTGATAGGCTTGGCATATCACATGATCAACTTCCGGCTCCTCAAACACCTGTACCTGTTCTCTGTCGTGGCACAGGAACGGCACTTTCGGCGCGCGGCCGCACGGCTCGGCATGTCGCAGCCGCCGCTGACGGAGCAGATCCAGGTGCTGGAAGCGGCGCTGCGGGTGAAGCTCTTCGAGCGTTCCAGCAAGGGCGTGCAGCTCACGCCGGAAGGCACGGCCATCCTGCCGGCCGTGCAGAAACTGGTGCTTCATATGGAGCGGCTCGAAGTCGCCGTGCAGGAGGCGATCTCGGGCAAGGGCCGTGTCGTGACCATCGGCGCCATCACTTCAGCCATGGCGAGCCTGCTGCCCACGCTCATTGCACAGGTGAAGGTCGCGATGCCGGACGTGAAGCTCGCAGTCATCGAGATCGACAGTGCCGAGGCGCTGACGGCCCTGGGAGACGGAACGATCGACATTGCGTTCGCCCGCATGGAAGGCGAGACCGGCGCCGCGATCAGCACCCGCCCGCTGCTGACCGAACAACTGGGCGTTGCGCTACCACCCTGGCACGCGCTTGCGCGTCAGCCCGTGGTGAGCATGCGCGACCTGGCGGACGAGGAGTTCATCATGTTCCCGCGACGAGTGAGCCCTTCGTTCTTCGATGGCATCGTCTCCGCGTGCCACTCGCATGGGTTTACGCCGCGCATCCTCCATGAAACGCGTTCCGTCGCCTCGCAGATCGCACTGGTCGGATGCAGCCAGGGCGTGGCGCTGGTGCCGCTGGGATTGCAGAACATCGGTGGAGACACGGTAGTGGTGCGGCCGCTGCGCGAGGAGGTGAGCCTCGTGACCATCGCCGTCGCGTGGAGCAACCGCGTGCCGGACCCGATGATCGAGCAGATCGTCGGCATAGCGACGAGCACCGACGTGAAGTCGGTGGCGTTGTGACGCTCACGGCACCAGCTTGCCAGCATCGTAGGCCGCGCAATAGACCTCCCAGTCCTCCTCTACCTGCACGGCGCATTGCTGCGCGGCGTCCAGCAGATCGCGCCGCCACGACTTCACCGATGCGCCGAAATCGACCAGCGCATCCGCAATCGCCGAACCCTGGCGCCCCGAACTGCGCAGGTGCGCCCAGGCCATCAGCTGCCCCATCTCCGCGATCGTGCCTCGGACATGGTCGAGGCCGGTGCGACGCACGTCGAGGCTCACGCGGTCTTCGCTGGGCTGCAGGCCGCGCAGCACGTAGGAAGACTTGCCGTCGACGATCGGGTGCAGGAAGGCCATCGACACGGCCTGCATGCGGCGCTGGAGCGTCACCACGCGGTGCGCGTTCGACGGCCATGCGGGCTGCCTGATCTTCGCCAGGTGCGGCACGAGCGACGACGCGGGTGCCTGCTTCAGGTCGAGCAGGTAATTGCCGTCGGGCGAGCCCTTGCCTTCGACCAGGATCACGTAGCGCTCCACGCCCAGGCTGCCGGTGCCGGCGATGCGCCGGGCCACGTCGAGCACCTTGAAGAAGCCGGGGTTGTCCTGCGTCTCCGCGAACGCGGCGACCAGCTTCTTCGCCCGTTCCTGCCCGGCCTTGTCGGCCGGCAGCGCGTGCTCTCCGTCGCGCAGGATGCGCCTGCGGCCGTTCTTCTTCCGCTCGGTGCGCTTGTCCAGGAGCTCGGGCCGGGTGCGGGCCTTGAGCGTCGCGAGCAGATCGTGGATCAGGCCGCTGGCGGTGTCACGCTCCACCCAGCGGGCCTTGCCGAGCGCCAGCGCGCCGGCATAGCCGTCGAGAAACACCCTGCACAGCGCGTTCGCGTCGTCGCGCGTGGCGCGCAGGCTGTCGCCGGCCACCAGGATGCTCGTGAGGAAGCGCACCAGCTCCCACGTCACGGGCGCAAGGGCCGACTCGTCGAAGTCGTTGATGTCGAAGTACACGAGCCGGTTGTCGCCCTTGTAGCTGCCGAAGTTCTCCAGGTGGGCGTCACCGCACAGCCAGGCCACGGGCGCCTTCGCGAACAGCGCGTCCGAGGGCAGGCGGTCGTGGAAAAGGTGGCAGGTGCCGCGCAGGAAGACGAAGGGGCTGGAACGCAGCTTCTCGTACTTCATCGCCAGGCGCTCGGGGTCGCGGCCGGCGTTGAAGTTGCGGATGGTCTTGACGACGTTGGCCATGGCGTTTTTCTCCCGCTGGGTGAGCGGCAGATTCTCTGTCAATGCATGCGGCGCGGTGTCGTATCGTTGCGGCTGCCCCGACTTCCGGCTCGCCGATCCGCCCGACATGCTTCTTGCAGCCCCCTCCGACAGTGCCGCGCGCGTCCCCATCGTTCCCATCGACAGGGTGGACGTCGCCGACCTGCCCCGCAGCGCGGGCTCGCCGTTCTTCGCCCGACTGCGCGCCGCGGCCGGGCAGGTCAGTCTGCGTGCGCCCGACCCTCGCCAGGCGACGCGCTGGCACCCGCATGCCATCGGCGGTGTCCGGTGGCGCCTTGCACAGCCGCTGACCTTCACGCCCTACGCATCGGTGCAGCCCTGCTCCGCGCGCTGCGGCTTCTGTTCGGAGAATCTGCGCAAGGCCGACGGTGGCGTGCCGGCCTCCCTGCTTCGGCCCGACCACGGCTATTTCGACGGCCTTGCCCGCGCGCTGCGGGCCCTGCGCGGCGTGCCGCTGTCGTGGTCGCTCTCGGGCCTGGAGACCAGCGACGACGCCGGCTGGATGCTCCGGCTTCTGGATACGCTGGCTGCCGCCGAAGCCGGCGATGGCCCGCTCGTGAAAGACCGCGTGCTGTACAGCAACGGCGCCGGCTTCGCCAAGCCCGACGGCTCCGGCCTGCGACGCGCGCTGCGGGACTTCGGCCTGAGCTGGCTCGAGCTGTCCCGCCATCACCACGACGGAGCGGCCAACCAGGCCATCATGCGTTTCAGGCCCGGGCTCGCCATTGCCGACCAGGCGGTGTTCGAGCGGACCGCGCAACAACTGGCCTCGGCCATGCCGCTGCGCATGGTGTGCATCCTCCAGCGCGACGGCATCGCGCGGCCGCCGGACGTTGCGGCCTACCTCTCGTGGGCTCGGGAGCGCTGCGGCGCCGGCACCGTCGTCTTCAGGGAGTTCTCGCGGCTCGACGGCAGCTACCGCGAGAACGCCACGGCCCGTTACCTGCAGGCACAGCGGGTGCCGATGGACGCGCTGCTGGCCGCCTGCCTCGACGACGATGACGTCTCCCGCGGATGGACGGTCGAGAGCCTGACCGAGGGCTACTACTTCTGGAACCTGCGCCTGCGCACCGCGGACGGCCTGGCCGTGATCTTCGAGAGCTCCGACTACGGCGCCATGCACGCACGCCACGCGAGCGGCGACATCTACAAGCTGGTCTATTTCGCCGACGGAAAACTCTGCGCTGGCTGGGAGTCGGGACGCGACGTGCTGCTCGACACCCGTTCGTCGCGGGAGCATGCCGATGCCTGACCACAGCTGGCTGATGCTCGACCACGAGTCGCCGCGCCACCGCCTGCCCGACGACCTGCGCGCACGCGACCCGCTGGGCGCGCGCGACTGCGGCTGGGTCGAGCAGATGACGCCGTTCATCCGCCGCTTCTCGCAGCCCGGCGACACGGTCTTCGATCCCTTCGCGGGCTTCGGCACGACCCTGCTCGCGGCGCGCCTCGAAGGCCGGCGGGCCGCCGGCTGCGAAGTCGACGCGGACCGGCTCGGGCTGATTCGCGAGCGGCTCGCGCGCCACGGCATCGGTGCCGATGACGACGGCGTCGCCTTGCTGCACGGCTCCTGCGACGCACTCGACGGCGCGGCACCGCAGCCTTTCGAGCTCTGCCTCACCAACGTGCCCTACTTCGGATGCCGATGGCCGGGAGCACCGGCTGCCGGCCAGCTCTACGACAGCCGCAGCTATGCGCAGCACCTGGAAGGCCTGCGCGACGTGTTCCACGCCGTTCGCACCCATCTGCGCGAAGACGGCCACTGCATAGCGATGGTGCAGAACCTCCGCATCGGCGAGCGCATGCTGCCCCTGGCCTTCGATCTCGCGCGCATCCTCGGTTCGCTCTTCACCATGGAAGAAGAGCGGGTGCTGATCTACCCGCACGGCGAAGAAACAGGTGCCGCCGACGATGCCGACGCGGCACGCACGGACCGCCGCCACGAATACGCGCTGGTGTTCCGCAAGCAACGCGCGCGCATCGATCTGCAAGCCACGGCCGAACTGCTCGAGGCCTTGCGCGCGCAAGGCCATGCCTTCACCCTCGTCGGCAGCTTCGCGCGATGGCTGCAAGACCCGAAGCAGGACACGCAACCGGCCGACGCTGACATTCGCGTCGCTGCCGATCCGCAGCGGCTGGACGCGCTGCTGCGCGACTTGCGCGACCGTGGCTTCGCGCTGGCGAGCTGGGACGAACCTGTCGCCCTGCCCCTGCATTTCGAGAGCTATCGCGGGCGCTACTACTTCCGAGCGGAAAGAGTCGACAGCAGCGGCGCCATGGTGCGGCTGGACATCTGCTACGAGCAGTAGCAGTAGCAGTAGCAGTAGCAGTATCCGGGCCGCCTCAGAGCAGCGCGGCCATCTTCTCGGCCGCAGCCTTCAGCGCGTCGATGCGCCGGACGGCGTCGTCCATCGACATGCGCGCCGTCGGAGCATGCACAGCCAGCGCGGCGCGCACCGCGCCGGCCGCGTCGCGCACCGGCACGGCCACCGCCACCAGGCCGGCGATGAATTCCTCGTTGTCTCGCGAATAGCCCTGCTTCGCGATCGCATCGCACTCGGTGCGCAGCGCATCGGCACTGGTGATGGTGTTGGGCGTCATGCGCTCCAGCGGCAGCCCGTCGATGAATGCATCGCGCGCCTTCGCCGGCATCTGCGCGAGGAAAAGCTTGCCGCTGGCCGTGCAGTGCAGCGGCACGTGCGAGCCCACGTCGAGCGTCAGGCGCAGCGGCCATTGCGCTTCGACGCGGTCGAGGTACAGCACCTGCGCGCCGTCGAGCGTGGTGAGGTTGCAGGTCTCGCCCACCTGACGCACCAGCGCCGACAGCACCTCGTGCCGCAGCCCACGCACCACGCCGTGGTTCAGCGTATCGAAGGCCAGCCTGCGCAGCGCGGGGCCGACGGTGAAGGAGCGTTCGTCCACGTCGCGCGCGAGGAAGCCGGTGGCCAGCAGCTGAGTGCAGATGCGGTGCGCGGTGCCCTTGGGCAGGCCGAGCTGCGCGGCGAGCTCGGCGAGCGTGAGGGCGCGGCCTTCGTTGGCAAGCAGCGCCAGCAGGCGCAGGCTGCGCTCGGCCGAGGAGCCGGAGGCGGAGGCGGACGCGGGCTCCGGCTCCTCCGGGGGAATCGCTGCGGCAGATACGCGCGCATTACGTGACATGCAGATAAACCTTATGGGCGGAGAAACATTCCAGGAATCGCCGGCCGTGAACAGCCAGGCGGGGGCGATTGTTCCATTGCCGGGCTTTCGGGGTATTCCGGAAACTCCGGACAGAGAACCCGTATTCGCTGACGCATGCAGTGCTCAAAAGATCGATAAAAGCTCGCTTCGTAAACAAAAATCTGCCATTTGTTATCAAAAAACAAAAAAGAGGAAGCAAGACTTAAGAAAACAGCATTCATGGCCGAAAAGAAAAGCACGGAAGCCGGCCGCCCGGAACGCGGCACTTCCGGCAATGCGTATTGCCCTTTTCTTTCCTTCTCTCCGGATTTGGACCCATGAAAACTCTCTCGACCCGGAAACTGCTCGCCGGGACTTTCACCGTACTCGCGCTGCTGGTGCTGCTCGTGAGCCTGCTGGCCCAGCGTTCGCTGAGCGCGGCCGACCATCGCTTCTCCGGATACATCGCCGGCATCGCACATCGTCAGGCGCTGGCCACCGGCATCAGCGTCGCGGCCAGTCAGCGGGCCATCGGCGTGCGCGACATGGTGCTTCTGGACCGTCCGACCGATCGCGAATCGGCCAAGGCGATGGCGGTCGGAAGCAACGGACAGCTGGAATCCGGCTTGAAAGAACTCAAGGCAGCGCTCGAAGCTGGAGAAGACATCACGGACGGCGAGCGAGCCATCTTTGCAAGGATCCAAAAAATCGAAAAGGAGTACCTGCCCATCGCGTTGTCCATCGTCGAGCTCGCCGGTGCCGGAAAGCTCGACGAGGCCATCCAGAAGATGAACGTAGAGTGCAGGCCCTTGCTCGTGCAACTTCTCGCCGCCTCGAAGGAATACATGGACCACGGCGAAGAGATTTCCCGAAGGAACGTCGAGGCTTCCGCGGCCGCGTATTCCAGGCAGCGGACCCTGCTGCTTGCCTTGAGCATCTTTGCCGTGCTTGCTGCAGCAGCGCTGGGCGTCTTCATTGCGCGTCGTCTTTTCCTGGCTCTTGGCGACGAACCGGCCAAGCTCAGCGTGGCAGCCCACAACGTCGCCGAGGGCGATCTCCGCGAAATCGACGGCGCGCACGAGGCCCCCGAGGGCAGCGTGCTAGCGTCCATGGCCATCATGCAGCGGCAGCTGGTGGGGCTCATCGGCCAGGTCCGCTCTTCCGCCGACAGCATCGCCGTGGCGAGCGCCGAGATCGCTCATGGCAACAACGACCTTTCCCGTCGAACGGAGTCGCAGGCGTCTTCGCTCGAAGAAACCGCGGCCTCCATGGAAGAACTCAATTCCACCGTCAGGCGCAACGCCGACAACGCCACCGAAGCGAACCGGCTCGCCGACAGCGCGAGCACCGTGGCCATGCGCGGCGGCGAGGTCGTGGTGCAGGTCGTGGAGACGATGAAGAGCATCAACGACAGCAGCAGGCGGATCGCCGACATCATCGGCGTGATCGACGGCATCGCCTTCCAGACCAACATCCTCGCGCTGAACGCAGCCGTCGAGGCCGCGCGCGCGGGCGAGCGGGGGCGAGGCTTCGCTGTGGTTGCCTCCGAAGTGCGCAGTCTCGCGAGCCGGTCGGCCGACGCCGCCAAGGAAATCAAGGCACTGATCAGCGCGAGCGTCGATCGCGTCGAAACCGGTTCGGCGCTGGTGGATCGCGCCGGAGTCACCATGTCGGAAGTCGTCGACTCCATCAGGCGGGTCGCGGACATCGTCGGCGAAATCAGCACGGCCAGCTCCGAGCAAAGCGTCGGTGTAGCGCAGGTCAGCGAGGCGGTGATGCAGCTTGACCAGGCAACACAGCAGAATGCCGCGCTGGTCCAGGAAAGCGCAGCCGCCGCCGGAAGCATGAAGTTCCAGGCCGACCGACTGGTGGAAGCCGTTTCGGTCTTCCGGATCAAGGCACCCCGTCCGAGCGCCACGCCAGTGCTTCAGATCCCGGCGTGAACCGGGGGCAGGTTTCCCAATTCCTGAGCAACACGGCTCTTCGACTGCAAAGGTTCGGCGGACGCCTGGAGCAGCCCGTCTCTCGCACGCCGGCATGCGGGTAAACCTTAAAAATGGAACATTGCGTTCCGAAAATCAATGGCCTAGGATTCGGTCAGGTGCTGTGCTCGCTCCTCCGCACGACGCCAGCAAGACCCACAGAACCTCCCAGGACCCCATTGCATGCCTGAAGAAGAGTTCGACTACATCGTCGTCGGCGCAGGCTCCGCCGGCTGCGTGCTCGCCGGCCGGCTCAGCGAAGACCCGGCCACGCGCGTGCTGCTGCTCGAGGCTGGCCCGGCGGACCGTTCGCTGTGGATTCACCTGCCCATCGGCTACGGCAAGACGATGTGGAGCCCCACCTACAACTGGCGCTTCGAGACCGACCCCGACCCGAACATGAACGGCCGGCGCATCTACTGGCCGCGCGGCAAGACGCTGGGCGGATCGAGCTCCATCAACGGCCTGATCTACATCCGCGGCCAGCGCGAGGACTACGACCACTGGGCCGCGCTCGGCAACGCCGGCTGGAGCTACGACGAAGTGCTGCCCTACTTCATCCGCTCCGAGGGCAACCAGCGCGGCGGCGACGCCTTCCACGGTGGCGAGGGGCCGCTGAAAGTTTCGGACATCGCGGCGAAGCATGAGCTGATCGAAGCCTTCATCGACGGTGCCGCGCAGACCGGCGTGCCGCGCACGAGCGACTTCAACGGCGCCGCGCAGGAAGGCGCCGGCTACTACCAGCTCACCACGCACAAGGGCTGGCGTTGTAGCACGGCCAAGGCCTACCTGACGCCGGCGGTGAAGCGGCGGCCCAACCTCCGCATCGAGACCGAGGCGATGGCCGAACGGCTGGTGTTCGACGGCCGGCGCGCCGCGGGCATCACCTACCGCCAGGGCGGCGAGCTGAAGACCGCGCGCTGCCGCGCGGAGGTTCTGCTGTCGGCCGGCTCGCTGCAGTCGCCGCAGCTGCTGCAGCTCTCGGGCATCGGCCCGCGCGCGCTGCTCGAGCGCTTCGGCATCGCGCCGGTGCACGAGCTACCCGGCGTCGGCGAGAACCTGCAGGACCACCTGCAGATCCGCCTGGGCTACGAGTGCACAAAGCCCATCACCACCAACGACCAGCTCAACTCCTGGTTCGGACAGATGGGCATGGGCCTCGAATGGCTGCTGCACCGCACCGGCCCGCTGGCAGTGGGCATCAACCAGGGCGGCTGCTTCATGCGCGCGCTGAAGGACGAAAGCGGCCGGCCGGTGGCGGCCACGCCCGACATCCAGTTCCACGTCGCCACGCTCTCGGCCGACATGGCGGGCGGCAAGGTGCATCCGTACTCGGGCTTCACGATGTCGGTGTGCCAGCTGCGGCCCGAGTCGCGCGGCCACGTGCGCATCCGCTCGCTCGACGCGGCCGAGCCGCCCGAGATGCAGCCCAATTACCTTTCCACCGAGCTCGACCGCGCGACCACCGTAGCCGGCGTGAAGGCGGCACGCGCGATTGCCGAATCTCCCGCGATGCGGCCCTATGTGAAGCGCGAGGTGAAGCCCGGCCCCGACGCCGCGAGCGACGCCGACCTGCTGGAGTTCTGCCGCAACAACGGCGCCACCATCTTCCACCCCACCGGCACCTGCCGCATGGGCAGCGACGCCCTCGCCGTGGTCGATGCGCGCCTGCGCGTGCACGGCGTGGCGGGGCTGCGCGTGATCGACTGCTCGGCGATGCCGACGCTGGTGTCGGGCAACACCAACGCACCCGCCGTGATGATGGCCGAGAAGGCCGTCGACCTGATCAGAGAGGACGCGAGAGCGGCGGCCGCCGCGCACTGATTCTTTTGCAGACCAAGGCCCGCAGAGGCCGCCACGACAAACCTCATCGGAGACAAACATGAGTGCAAGCGACGAGAAAGCGATTCGCAGGGTGGTGGTTTCGGCCCTGGTGGGCGCCACCATCGAGTGGTACGACTTCTTCCTGTACGGCGTGGTGGCCGGCATCGTGTTCAACAAGCTCTACTTCCCGGGCAGCGACCCGGTGGTGTCGACCTTGCTGGCCTACACGACCTTCGCGGTGGGCTTCGTCACGCGGCCGCTGGGCGGCGTGATCTTCGGCCACTTCGGCGACAAGATCGGCCGCAAGAGCATGCTCATCATCACGCTGATGATCATGGGCGTGGCCACCTTCCTCATCGGGCTTGTGCCCACCTATGCGCAGATCGGCATCGCGGCGCCGCTGCTGCTGTTGCTGCTGCGGGTGGCGCAGGGCATCGGGCTGGGCGGCGAATGGGGCGGCGCGGTGCTCATGGCCTACGAGTACGCGCCGAAGGAAAAGCGCGGCTTCTACGCCTCGCTGCCGCAGATCGGGCTGGCCATCGGGCTGTGCATGGCCTCGGGCGTGGTGGCGCTGCTGTCGTGGCTTCTCACCGACGAACAGTTCCTCTCGTGGGGCTGGCGCATCGCCTTCCTGATCTCGGGCGCGATGGTGATCGTGGGCATGTATATCCGCCTGCACGTGAAGGAAACGCCGGAGTTCGCCGCGGTGAAGGCGCGCAACGCCGAGCTGCGCATTCCCTTCATGGACATGCTGCGGCGCTACCCGGGCAATGTGCTCAAGGGCATGGGCGCGCGCTACATCGACGGCGTGTTCTTCAACATCTTCGGCGTGTTCTCCATCAACTACCTCACGACCACCATCAAGATCAACCGCACCGAGGCGCTGCTGGGCGTGATGGCCGCGGCGGTGGTGATGTGCTTCGCCATTCCCTTCTTCGGGCGCATGTCCGACCGGCTGGGTCGGCCGCGCGTGTACATGTGGGGCTCGCTCATCACGGCCGTGTCGGCGTTCCCGGGCTTCTGGCTGATGACGCACAGCGGCGGCAACGTGCTGCTGGTGTGGCTGTCGATCATCGTGCCCTTCGGCATCCTGTACGCCTCGGTGTACGGACCCGAGGCCGCCCTCTTCTGCGACCTGTTCGACGCGAAGGTGCGCTACACGGGCATCAGCTTCGTCTACCAGTTCTCGGGCATCTTCGCCTCGGGCATTACGCCGATCATCGCGACGGCGCTGCTCAAGTCGGGCGGTGGCGAGCCGTGGCAGATCTGCATGTACGTGCTGTTCGCGGGCGTGGTGTCGGCGGTGTGCGCGTGGATGATCGGGCGCAGCGCCTCGCCCGCGGATTCGCCGGTGGCGGTGGCGTCGCGCTGAAGGTTCTCCCGGAGCGTCTCAAAGGGCGCCGCCCATGCCGAGGGCGCGCATCACGGCCGCCGTGCGCGTCTCCACGCCCAGCTTCACGTACACGTGCTCCAGGTGCTTGTGCACGGTGCGCGGGCTGATCTGAAGCAAGGCGGCGATCTCGGCATCGGTCTTTCCGCACGATAGCCAGCGCATGACGTCGCCCTCGCGGGGCGTAAGGCCGGGCGGCGGCGAGGCGGCAGGAGCCGGCGCCTCTGCGCGGCAGGCCAGCCGGTACAGCAGGGCCACCGCAACCGCATGCTCCAGCCCCGCGCGACGGTAGTGGTCGGCCTGCATCGAGGCCCGGCGGAATTCGCGCCGTCGCGGCGCCTTCGTCGGCATGCGGCGGATTGCATGCACGCCGCGATGCCGCACGGGCGATTGTCCGGACTCGAGTTGCTCCAGCAGGCGAAGTGCGCTCGCGCAATCGCCGCGCGTGAGATGCGTCATGGCGTGCCCCTTTCATCGTGCCGCATACGCATTGCTGCGTATGGCGCCTGCCTGCAGCGGGACGGAGGATGACCACTGTCCCTCTGCCGCGAGCCCAGTATAGGCAGGCGGGGGACGCGCGAGCCGTCCGCCGGCGAAGGGGATACACATGGCTATCGACGAAACAAGGCTTAACGCGTTCATGGGTAACTTCGTCCATGACATCGGCGCCGTGATGCACGCCGCAACCATCGTCGTGGGCGACCAGCTCGGCCTGTACAAGGAGATGGCCAAGGGCCCCGGCACCGCGGAGGAACTGGCCAAACGCACCGAGACCGATCCGCGCTACCTGCGCGAATGGCTCTCGGCCCAGGCCGCCAGCGGCTACGTGGAATATGAGCCGGCAAGCCAGCGCTTCTCGCTCACGGAAGAGCAGGCCTTCGCGCTCGCCGAGGAAGGCAGCCCGGCCTTCGTGCCCGGCGCCTTCCAGATCGCGGTGGCACAGTTCAAGGCCGTGCCCAAGATGATCCAGGCCATGCGCACGGGCCTGGGCATCGGCTGGCACGAGCATGACCCTGCGCTCTTCCACGGCACCGAGCGCTTCTTCAGGCCCGGCTATGCGGCCAACCTGGTGAGCCAGTGGATCCCGGCGCTCGAAGGCGTTCCGGCCGCGCTCGAGCGCGGCGCGCGCGTGGCCGACGTGGGCTGCGGGCATGGCGCGTCGACGCTGCTGATGGCGCAGGCCTATCCCGAGTCGAGCTTCGTCGGCTTCGACTATCACGCGCCGTCGATCGAGCGTGCGCGCGAGACGGCCCGCAAGGCCGGCATCGACGATCCGAAGCGGCTGAGCTTCGAGGTCGCGAGCGCGAAGGACTTTCCGGGCAAGGACTACGACCTGGTGGCCTTCTTCGACTGCCTGCACGACATGGGCGACCCCGTCGGCGCGGCGGCGCACGTGCGCGGCAGCCTCAAGCCTGGAGGCACGTGGATGCTCGTGGAACCCTTCGCCAACGACCGGCTGGAGGACAACATGAACCCCGTGGGGCGCGTGTTCTATTCGGCGTCGAACTTCATCTGCACGCCGGCCTCGCGTTCGCAGGAAGTGGGCCTGTGCCTGGGCGCGCAGGCCGGCGAGGCGCGCCTGCGCGACGTGGCCGCCAAAGGCGGCTTCGCGCACTTCCGCCGCGCCAGCGAAACGCCCTTCAACCTGATCTTCGAAGCACGTCCGTGAGGACATTCCAGGAGGCGCCGCCATGTCACGCCAATACATCGATTGCCGCGAGTACCCGAGCACGACGAACTGCAGCGTCGCGCTCAGCGCCGACAGCGAGAGCGAACTGCTCGATGCCGCCGTGCAGCACGCCGTGACCGTCCACGGCCACACCGACACGCCCGAGCTGCGCAAGCAACTGGTGGGCCTTTTCAAGACCGGCACGCCGCCGCTGCAGGCACCCGCGCAGAAGACGCCCGCCTGACGAGCCCTTCGCGGCAACGCCTGCCACTGCATGGCGGCGATGAATACCTTCGGCTGAACGCGAGCGTTCCCCTTGCGGGGAAGCCCGCGCACGCCGCTTGAACGCTCCCTTGCCCGGCAAGCGCGATTCGCCAAGTCGCGCTATGGTTCGCTGCCACCCACGGCGAACCATACGAAGAAGGCGGGGCCCATGATCGACATCAACATCAACGGCAAGTCCGTTGCCCTCGACGCGCCCGACGACATGCCCCTGCTCTGGGCATTGCGCGACATCGTCGGGCTCACCGGCACCAAGTTCGGCTGCGGCATCGCGCAGTGCGGCGCCTGCACCGTGCACCTCGACGGCCAGCCCGTGCGATCGTGCGTGCTCCCGGTGGGCTCCATCGGCAAGAAGGCAGTCACCACCATCGAGGCCATAGAGCAGACGCCGGCCGGCAAGAGCATCCAGAAGGCCTGGCTCGACGTCGACGTGGTGCAGTGCGGCTACTGCCAGTCGGGCCAGATCATGTCGGCCGCCGCGCTGATACAGCGCACGCCCAACCCCAGCGACGCCGACATCGACCTGGCCATGTCGGGCAACGTCTGCCGCTGCTGCACCTACTCGCGCATCCGCGCGGCCATCAAGCAGGCGGCCACGGGCAAGGCCGAGGTGCTGCAGTCGGTGGCGGTGATGCCGGCAAGGAGCGCATCGTGAACGCGGCGGCGGGCACCATCAGCCGCCGCGCGGCCCTGCAGGCCGGCGGCCTCGCGCTGGCCTTCACCTGGATCGGCGGCGGCAAGGCCTTCGCCGCGATCAGCCCCCGGCAGCAGCCGGGCGATGCGGCCGCCGCGCTCGCGGACGGCAACCCGGCCTTCGCGCCCAATGCCTTCATCCGCATCGACGCCGACGGCGGCGTGCGCCTCGTGATGCCGATGGCCGAGATGGGCCAGGCGATCTACACCGGCTCGGCGATGCTGCTGGCCGAGGAGCTCGGCGTCGACCTCGACCAGGTGCGCGTGGAGCACTCGCCGGCGAACGAGGCGCTCTACGGCATGCCGCTGCTCGGCGGCCAGATCACCGGCGGCTCGACCAGCACGCGCGGCACCTACGGCGTGCTGCGCGAGGCCGGCGCCGTGGCGCGCACGCTGCTGGTGAGCGCCGCCGCCGCGCAATGGAAGGTCGAACCCGAAAGCTGCACGGTCGCGCGCGGCGTGGTGAGCCACTCGCCTTCGGGCCGGCAGCTCGGCTTCGGCCCGCTCGCAGGCGCCGCCGCGAAGCTGCCGATGCCGGCCAAGGTGGCGCTGAAGGAGCCGAAGGATTTGAGGCTCATCGGCCAGCCGCTGCGGCGCGTCGACTCGGCCGCCAAGGTCAACGGCACGACGCAGTTCGGCATCGACGTACGCGTGCCGGGCATGAAGGTCGCGACGGTCAAGGCGAGCCCCACGCTGGGCGGCGTGCTGGCCTCGGTGGACGACAAGGCCGCGCGGGCGATTCCCGGCGTGATCGCCGTGCTGCGCATCAAGGACGCGGTGGCCGTGGTCGGCGAGCATTTCTGGGCTGCGAAGCGCGGCCTCGACGCGCTGAAGGTGCAATGGACACCGGGGCGCAACGCCACGCTCACCACGCAGCAGCTGCGCGAAGGACTGGCCGATGCGCTGGCGAAAGGCAAGGCCATCGTCGGCAAGGAGGCCGGCAAACGGCCCGAGGGCACGCTGGTGCAGTCCACCTACGACCTGCCCATGCTGGCGCACGCGACCATGGAGCCGCTCAACACCACCGTGCACGTGCGGCCCGACGGCTGCGACGTCTGGGTCGGCACGCAGGTGCCGGCGCGCTGCGTGAGCGTGGCCGCAAAGATCACCGGCCTGGCCGAAGACAAGGTGACGGTGCACAACCAGTACCTGGGCGGCGGCTTCGGCCGGCGGCTGGAGACCGATTCGGTGGAGCAGGCCGTGGCCTTCGCGAAGCAGGTGCCCTACCCGCTCAAGGTGGTGTGGACCCGCGAGGAAGACATCCGCCACGACATCGTGCGCCCGATGTACCACGACGAGATCTCGGCCGTGGTGGACGGCGAAGGCCGCATCCAGTGGTTCGGCGACCGCATCTCGGGCGGCACGGTGCTGGGCCGCTGGGCGCCCGCCTTCATGGGCAAGGACGGCATGGACGGCGACCTGATCGAATGCGTGGCCGAGCCCTGCTACGACCTGCCGAACCTCAAGGTCGAATGGGTGCGGCACGACATGCCGCCGGGCCTGAACGTCGGCTGGTGGCGCGGCGTGGGCCCGACGCACAACCTCTTCGTGATGGAGAGCTTCATCGACGAGCTGGCGCACCGCGCGAAGAAGGACCCGGTGGCCTACCGCCGCGCCATGCTGCAGAAGAACCCGCGCACGCTCGCCGTGCTCGACCTCGCTGCCAGCAAGGCCGGCTGGGGCCAGGGCACGCTGCCGGCGCGCGTGGGGCGCGGCGTGGCCGTGGGCGATGCCTTCGGCAGCCGCGTGTGCGCGATCGTCGAGGCCGAGGTCACGCCGCAGGGCGAGGTGCGCATGCGGCGCGCGGTGGTCGCGCTCGATTGCGGCATTGCGGTGAACACCGGCTCCATCGAGGCGCAGATACAGGGCGGGCTGCTGTTCGGGCTGAGCGCCGCGCTCTACAGCGAGATCACGCTGCGCGACGGCGCCATCGAGCAGAGCAACTTCCACGACTACCGCACGCTGCGCATCAACGAGTCGCCGCCGATCGAGGTGCACATGGTGAAGAGTGCCGAGGCGCCCGGCGGGCTCGGCGAAGTCGGCACCGCCATCGCGGCACCGGCGCTGGCCAACGCGATCTTCGCCGCGACCGGCGTGCGCCTGCGCGCGCTGCCGGTGAACCGCGCGCTGCTGGCGCAGGACAAGGAGGCGATGAAGAAGAAGATCGCCGAAGCCCCGCACGATGAAGGGAGGTCGGCATGAAGCGGCTCTTCAAGACCCTGGCGGTGCTGGTCGTCATCGGCGCGGCGCTCTACTTCTTCCTGAACCGCACCGACGGCTCGGCGGGCGAGGCACCCGTGCTGGCCGGTGCGCCCAACGATGCGGCACTGCTCGTGCGCGGCGAATACCTCACCAAGGCCGCCGACTGCATCGCCTGCCACACGGTGCCGGGCGGCAAGGGCCAGCCCTTCGCGGGCGGCCTGCCGTTCGTGCTGCCCTTCGGCACGATCTACTCGTCGAACATCACGGCGGACCCCGAGACGGGCATCGGCAAGTGGAGCGACGACCAGTTCGTGCGTGCACTGCACGACGGCGTGCGCGCCGACGGCAAGCGCCTGTACCCGGCCTTCCCGTACACCTCGTACACCGCGCTGAGCCGCAACGACGTGCTGGCGATCAAGGCCTACCTGTTCAGCCTGCCCAAGGTGAACCAGCCGAACCGGGAGGCCGACCTCGGCTTCCCGTTCAACCAGCGCTGGGCGATGGGCTTCTGGAACGCGGCCTTCTTCAAGAGCGCCCGCTTCGAGGCCGATGCGTCGAAGCCGCTCGCGTGGAACCAGGGCAAGTACCTCGCCACCGCGCTGGGCCACTGCGCGGAATGCCACACGCCGCGCAACTTCGCCTTCGCGATGGAAAAGGGCAACGAGCTCGCGGGCGAATCCATCCAGGGCTGGCGCGCCTACAACATCACGTCGGACGCGAAGAACGGCATCGGCGCGTGGAGCGATGCCGAGATCGCCTCGTACCTGACGACCGGCCATGCCGCGGGCCGCGGCTCCGCCTCGGGCCCGATGGGCGAGGCGGTCGAGCACAGCCTGCAGTACCTGAAGCCGGAAGACGCCTCGGCGCTGGTGAGCTACCTGCGCACGGTGCCCGCCAAGGCCGGCAAGGATCCGATCGAGGTCGATGCGAAGCCGCCATGGGCCCTGGCCGCGAGCGCGGCGGCACCGGCCGCGAACACCGCCGAGGGCCACGAGCAGGGCCTGCGGCTCTTCGCGGCCGCATGCGCGAGCTGCCACCAATGGAACGGACAGGGCCAGCAGACCGCCAACGCATCGCTGCTCGGAACGCGCGGCGTGAACGACCCGAACGGCTCGAACGTGACGCAGATGATCCTGCAGGGCGTGCGCATGCACGTGCACGACCGGGAGATCTACATGCCGGCCTTCGGCAAGGCCTACACCGACACCGAGGTCGCGGCGCTGGCCAACTACGTCATCGCGCAGTTCGGCAACAAGCAGGCCACGGTGACGCCGGAGTTCGTGGCGAAGCAGCGCGCGCTGGGCCCCACCCCCTGACCCGCGGCCGGTGGCCGGCTGGCCACCGGGTTTCGCCGCATCTAAACTGCGGCAATGAAGAGAACAGGGGAAGCACAGCGTGGCCTGCAGCCGGTGGTGGAGCTGCGGAAGGAAGCTGCGTCATATGCCTACTCCGTTCGCGCGCCCCGCTCCAGGGGCGTGATACCTCCCAGCTCGTACCGCAACGGCGGCTTCGCCACGCTGGCCGAGTGCCTCGGCGACGTGGCGCGCGCGATGGGCGGCGACTTCGCCCGCATCTACGTGCGGCTCGACGGCCTCTGCGTCGGCGAGCGCGACATCGTGGAGCTGCGCCGGGAGCCCGAGAAGGTGGCCGCCGAACTGAAGGCCGAGCTCGAGTCCGAACTGAAGAAGGCGAAGGCCGCCTGCGCGATCAAGGCCGAGAGCCTCTCTGTGCCTGGCGAAGGCTGATCGCGATCACCAGCCCCGCCGCCGCCGCGCACGCGCCGGCCAGGAACACGCCGCCGTAGCCTGCCCTGTCGGCGAGCAGCCCGGCCAGCGGCCCCGTCAGGCCATAGGCGACGTCCTGGAAGGCGGAGAAACCGCCCAGCGCCGTGCCGCGAAGATGCGGCTGCACGAGATGCACCACCTCGCGCCCCATGGCCGGAAAGATCATCGAACAGCCGAGCCCCGTGAGGAACGCGCCGACAAGGGCGACCATCGGATCCGAAGCGCTCCAGATCAGCACCTGGCCGACGGTCTCCACGGCGAGCGAACCGATGGCCACGGGCAGTCCGCCCACGCGGTCCGGCAGATGGCCGAAGAGCACGCGGACCAGCACGAAGCCGCCGCCGAAGGCCGTCAGCCCCAGCCCGGCGAAGCGCCAGTGCTGGTCGAGGAAATGCAGCGTGAAGAACGCGCCGATCGCCGCGAAGCCGATGCCCTGCAGGCAGACGATGGTCCCGTGCGGCCAGACCTGCCCGATCACGCGCCAGAACGGCGGACGCTCGGCCCCGGGATGCGCTGGCACCCCGGTCAGGCGCCAGATCGCCAGCATGCCGATGCAGGGCAGGATCACGCCGACGCCCATGACGCCGGCGTATCCGAAGCGCTGCTGCAGCGCGAGGCCGATCGGCCCGCCGACCGCCAGCGCGCCATAGATGGCGGCGCCGACCAGCGCCAGCACCTTTCCCGAGCGCACAGGTCCGACCCGGCCGATGCCCCAGCCGATGATGCCGACCCCGACCAGGCTTTCGCCTAGGCCGACCAACAGCCGGCCTGCGAGCAGGACGATGAAGGCCGTCCACGGCGACTGCGATGCGAGGCCCGCGACCAGCGACATCAGCGCGCCGGCCACGTAGAAGACCAGCCCGCGCGCCACCGCGGACTTCGCCCCCTTGCGGTCGGAAAGAGCGCCGGCATGCGCCCGGCTCAGGACAGTGGAGAGAAAGGCGATGCCGACGCCGAGGCCGGCCCATACGTTGCCCAGCCCGAGTTGTCCGGTCACGAAGATCGGAACCACGGGCAGGGACATGCCCACGCAGAGATATGAGATGAAGAGGATGGCCGCCAGCAGCAGCAGGCGGCCCTGCGCGGGATCGCGCGTCGATGTCGATGATGGGTTTGTCGAGCGTGTCGATTGAAGAGTCATGGTGTCGTCCAGGTTTTCTGTGTCCCTGTCGATCGGAGCGCGCACGCGAACGCACTCCGACCGGCAAGGGTCGTGGAGTGCGTTGATTGACGTCAGACGCTTACGGCCAGTGCGACTGGCACTGCGGACACTGTGGTGCGTGTCCGCGTTGGGGTTGTCTTCAGCCGGCGTAGTAGCCGGACTGGTCGATGTCGGCCAGCAGGCCCGCGCCGGCCGGCGTCCAGCCCAGTCGTGCGCGGGTGCGCTCGCTGGATGCCGCCATGTCCGCGCCCGCGAAGTCGGCGAACCAGCCGAAGTGCTCGCGCCCGCGCGACTCGACGGGCAGACCGAGCCGGCGGCCGATGACGGCGGCGATATCCTTGAACGGCACGCCCTCGTCCGCGACGGCATGGAAGACGGCTTCGTCGCCGCCCTGCTCGATCGCGCGCCGGTAGAGCCGCGCGGCGTCCAGGCGATGCACGCCGGCCCAGCGGTTCAGGCCCTCGCCGAGGTAGGCGGAGACGCCCTTCTCACGCGCCATGCGGATCAGGATCGGAACGAACCCGTGATCGCCGAGGCCGTGCACCGAAGGTGCGAGCCGCACCGTCGCGGCGCGCACGCCGCGCGCGGCAAGGGCACGCGCGGTGGTTTCGGACTTGCGCACGAAGGACGGATCGGGAACATCCGCTTCGGTCGCGAGCCGCCCCGGTGCGAGCCGAGCGAGACCGGAGGTGACCAGCAGCGGTCGCCCCGAAGTCCCGAGGGCGCTTCCGAGCGTCTCGATCGCAAGCCGGTCGTGCTCGGCGTTCTCGGCGAACTTCGAGAAGTCATGGTTGAACGCGGTGTGGACCACCGCATCCGCCGCGGAGGCGGCCTCGTGCAGTGCATCGAGGTCGTCGAGCGTGGCGCGCACGGCCTGCGCGCCCGCCGCTTCGAGTTCGACGGCCTTGTCGGCGGAGCGGACGAGACCCGCCACGCGATGGCCCGCGCCGACCAGTTCGCGCACCACGGCCGAGCCGACCCATCCGGTCGCGCCGGTGACGAATATCTTCATTGCAGTGTTTCCTTGACGGCCGGTTTCATCCGAGCCGCATCGAGAGTTCGACGTCCGCGCCGAAGGGCGTGGACATGTAGCCCGAACCGGGCGAGCGCACATGCGCGAGGTACTCGGGGCTGTGGTCCGCGTTGTCGGCTACGACGAATGCGCCCGGCCGGAGACGGCTCTCGACGAGGCCGAGGATCTCGGGATAGAGCGCCTTGGCGCCGTCGAGCAGCAGCAGGTCTATCGATGCGGGGAGATCGGCGGCGAGCGTCTTCAGCGCGTCTCCCTCGCGGATCTCGACCAGGTCGGCAAGGCCGCCGGCCGCGAAGTTGTGCCGGGCCCGCGCCACCTTGGAAGGCTCGAACTCGGTGGTGACGAGGCGGCCGCCGCCGTTGTCGCGCAGGGCCGCGGCCAGGTGCAGGGTCGAGATGCCGAACGAGGTGCCGAACTCGACGATGCTTTGCGCGCCGCTGCTGCGCGCCAGCATGTAGAGCAGCACGCCGGTCTCGCGAGAGACGGGAAGCGGAACGTCCTTGAGCCGAGCGTAGAGATCGAGATAGCCGGTCTTGCTGCGCATGAGCTGCGAACGCTCTTCGTCGGAGAAGCCGGCGATCGCGGCGCTCAGCGCGGGCGATGCCTCGGCGGCTTCGTCGAACAGGCGCTCCAGCAGGGGCGCCAGTGGTGTGGTGGTGAGTGTCGTCACAGGGGTCTTCGTGTTGGTGTCAGGGTGCGCTCATAATATGAATGAACATTCACATTTCCTATTCGCGTTGCGAACCCAGCCCATGGCAGACCGAAAGAGCGCACCGATCTCCTCTAGAAGAAAGCCCAAGCAGGCCCGCTCCAACGATCTCGTCGCTGCGATCCTCGAGGCAGCCCTTCAGGTTCTGGAGAAGGAAGGCGCGCAGCGCTTCACCACCACGCGGGTGGCCGAGCGGGCCGGCGTCAGCGTCGGGTCGGTCTACCAGTACTTCCCGAACAAGGCGTCGATCCTCTTCAGGCTGCAGAGCGACGAGTGGCGGCAGACGACCGACATGCTGTGCAACATCCTCGAAGACACGCAACGGCCGCCGCTGGAGCGGCTGCGCATGCTGGTGCATGCCTTCATCCGCTCGGAGTGCGAGGAGGCGGGGATGCGCGTGGCGCTCAGCGACGCAGCCCCTCTCTACCGCGATGCGCCCGAGGCGCATGAGGCACGGGCCGCCGGCGACCGCACCGTGCGGGCCTTCATGCTGGAGGCCCTGCCCGATGCTTCCGAATCCGTGCGCGCGCTGGCCAGCGACCTGATCACGACCACGTTCAGCGCGGTGGGAAAGCAGTTCTCCGAAAGCCCGCGGACCGACGCCGAAATCGAAGCCTATGCCGACGCCATGGCCGACATGTTCTGCGCCTATCTCCAAAGCCTCGGGCACGGACAGAAGCAGGAAAAGCGCCCTCGCCGCCCGGCGCGCGGCTGACTCGTTTCCGACCGATCCGCGCATCCGGCTTTGTATTTCGCGCGAAACACTGGTTACTTCTTGACGCAGTTCAGGGTCTGCCTTCGCAGGGCCGCGCGGCGCCTGTAGCGCCTTGGTCCTCAATCTGCAGCTCCGCCACGCGCTGCACGCATCGATCGCACTACCGATCCGCCTTCACCGGGGTACCCGCTTCCGGGCATATCGCCGGGCCGTACGCGTACTTACATTTTTGACTTGTAAATCGAAAAGACGGCATGTGCTGGCGCAGGAGAACGTGCGCCCGCACGCGGGAGCCTGCCCGTTCAGGCAACGAATGAACAACTTGAAGCCATGAACAAGATTTTTCGGACCCTCTGGAATCCAGCCCGCGGCACCTGGGTCGCCGCGCCCGAAACATCGCGCGGCCATGCACGCTCGACAAGCTCGGCTGAACTCGGGGCCCTCGCCGTCGCGGTGCTGCTGCTGGGCGCCGGGCAGGCGATCGCGGCGGGTGGTGCCGGCGGCCAGCCCGTCGGCAACACGTCGTTGAATGCGGGCTCGGGCGGCAGCAACGGCAGCGGCGGCGACGGCGGCTTCAACGACACGTCGGTGAATGCGGGCGGGGGCGCCGGCGGATCGTCGACCGACGCCGGCCCTACCGCTGGCGCCAACGCCAACATCGGCACCTTCGGCGGCGCCACCGCCGGCACGGGCGGCGCAGCGGGGGCCGGCACCAACGTCGTCGGCCCCGGCGTGCTGCAGGGCGACAGCGGCGTCGCGGGCCAGTCGCAGACCGGCGACTTCGCCAACGGAAACGGCTATGGCGGCGGCGGCGGCGGCGGCTTCCAGGGCTCGACCATCGGCAGCGGCGTCACCTCCTCTTCCGACAGCTACACGGGCGGCGCCGGCGGCGCTGGCGGCAACGGCTACTGGGCTGCCGGCGGCGGCGGAGCCGGCGGCTACGGCTCCATCCTCGTCGGCCCGACCGGCAACTACACGGCATCCGGCAGCTCCACCGGCGGCGCGGGCGGCAAGGGCGGCGACGCCTTCTCGCAAGGCGGCGGCGGGGGCAGCGGCGGCGTCGGGTTCTTCCTCAACACGACGACGTCGGGCATCACCTTCACCAACAGCGGCGTCATCACGGGCGGTGCCGGCGGCGCTGGTGGCTCCGAGCTTTCGATCGCGCGCGACAACGCTTCCGGCGGCGGTGGCGGCGGCGGCGGCAACGGCATCACGCTGGCGGGCAGCGCCGTGTCGGTGATCAACTCCGGCACGGTCACCGCCGGCGCCGGCGGTGCGGGCGGGGCCGCGGGTGGCGGCGCGGGCGGCACCGGCTCGCCCGGGTCGGGTGGCGACGGCGGCATCGGCCTGCAGGCGACGGGCGCCAGCACGACACTGACCAACAGCGGCACCATCAGCGGTGGAAACGGCGGCGTGGGCGGCGCCAACAGCAACGGGGGCGCGAGCGGCGCGAACGGTGCCGGCGGCGTCGGCGTGACGGGCGCCAACCTCGCCATCGTCAACAGCGGCGGCATCTCGGGCGGACTGGGCGGCGACGGCGTCACCCGCGCTGCTGCCGTCGAGTTCACGGGCGGCAGCAACAGCCTGAGGCTGAACACCGGCTCGGTGCTGACCGGCGCCGTTGCCATCGACAGCGGCGCCACCGCCAGCATCGTCGCGGGCGCCGGCGGCCTGAACCCGGGCAACGCCCTGCTGCTGGGCGGCACGGGCACCTTCGACACCAACGGCAACGACATGGGCTGGTCGGGCCCCATCTCGGGCGCAGGCAACCTGGTGAAGAGCGGCGCGGGCACGCTGACACTGTCGGGCGCCAACGTCTACACCGGCTCGACCAACGTCGCGGCCGGCACCCTGCGCGCCGGCGCGGCCAATACCCTGAGCAGCGCCAGCGCCTTCACCGTGGGAACCGGTGCCACGCTCGACCTCGCCGGCAACAACCAGACCATCGCGTCGATGGCCAACAGCGGCACCGTCTCGCTGGTGGGCTCGGCGCCCGGCACCACGCTCACCGTCACCGGCCCCTGGGTCGGCAACGGCGGCACGCTGCGCCTGGGCACAGCGCTGGGCGACAGCAGCAGCGCGAGCGACCGGCTCGTGCTCAGCGGCAGCACCGCCATCGCCAGCGGCACGACGAACGTGCAGATCACCAACATCGGCGGCCTCGGCGCGCTGACCAGCGGCAACGGCATCGAGGTCGTCAGCGCGATCAACGGCGCGACGACCACCGCGCAGACGACGAAGAACGCCTTCGCGCTGTCGGGCGGTCACGTCGATGCGGGCGCCTACGAGTACCGGCTGTACGCGGCCGATGCAAGCGGCGCCGGCGAGAACTGGTACCTGCGCTCCACGGCCGCCGTCGTCGTGCCTCCAGCGACCGGCGGCGGAACCGGAACCGGCAGCGGCGGCAACAGCGCCGGTGGCAGCTCAGGCGGCGGAACCGTCGTGACCATTCCCACCTACCGCGCCGAAGTGCCGCTCTATGCCGCGCTGCCCGAGCAGTTCCGCCAGGCCAATCTCTCGATGCTGGGCAACATGCACCAGCGCATGGGCGACGACGGCGGCACCACCATCACCGCACCCGCAGCGCCGGACCAGAGCTACCGCCAGGCCTGGGCCCGCATCCTCAGCACCGACCGCACCATCTCGCAGGCCGGCACCGTCAGCCCCACGAGCAGGGGCCGCCTCACCGGCTTCCAGGCCGGCACCGACCTGTGGGCCGACGCCCACTGGCGCGCCGGCGTCTACGTCGGCGAGCTCGAAGGCGACATGAGCGTGAGCGGCTTCGCCCGCGGCATCGTGGGCTACGGCGCCGGCGCCAACAACCTGCGCAGCCAGTACCTCGGCGGCTACGCCACCTGGAAGAACGACAGCGGCCTGTACGTGGACGGCGTGCTGCAGGCCGGGCGCCACCGCTACATCGTGTCGCCCGCGCTGAGCTTCGGCAGCTCCGGCAAGGGCAGCAGCCTGCTGGCTTCCATCGAGGTGGGCCAGTCCTTCGGCATCGCCCCGGGCTGGACCATCGAGCCCCAGCTGCAACTGGTGCACCAGCGCATCAACCTCGACGACGCCAGCATCCCCGGCGCGCTGGTGCGGCAGGACAGCCACGGCGGCTGGCTCGCGCGCGCCGGCGTGCGGGTGAAGGGCGAGATCGCCACCTCCGCCGGGCTGCTGCAGCCGTACGTGCGCGTCAATGTCTACCGCAGCGGCAGCGGCACCGACACCAGCCGCTTCATCGGCCCGGCGGCGTATACCGACATCTCCACGCGCACCGGCGGCACGAGCACCGAGCTGGCGGCGGGCGCCACGCTGCAACTCACGCAGGGCGCGAGCATCTATGCGGAGCTGGGCAAGCTGTGGTCGTCGGGCGGCGGCGTGCGCACCCGGAGCAACGGCGTCGAAGGCAGCGTGGGCGTCAGGGTCCGCTGGTAGATAGAGATAGAGCGCCGAGCACGGCAGGACTGCAGGCTCAGCCCGGACTGCCGCCGCCGTTCGCGCGCACCGCCTCGACCACCGACAGCACCGCTTCGATCACCGCCTGCGGGTCGTCGAACTGGATGTCGTGCCCGGCCTTCGGCAGCAGGCGGTGCGTGCTTCGCGAGGACCACGCCGCCATCTCCTCGTGCATCTTTTCCCAGATGGCCTGCACCTGGACGCCCTGCCCCGGCGTGATCTGCATTCCCCGCAGCTCCGAGCCGGTGTACGGCGCCATCGCCGTGAGCACCGCCAGCGGGCGGCTGCCCAGGTCGCGGAATGCGCCGGCCTCGGCGAGCACGGCGTCGGTCGCGTCGCTCTCGGCCATCTGCGTGACCATCGACTTCGGCGCGAAGGCGCGAACCGCCCGCGCGTCGTGCTCGGTCTGGTTCGGCGCCTGCGGCAGCAGCGACGGGGCCGCCGCGCGCAGCAGTCCGGTCCACGCCAGCGACACGGCGATGCGGGAGCGCAGCGAGCGCGTTTCCGTCATGAAGGCCGCGACGCGCGCGACCTGGTCCGGATGGGAAGGATCGACGAGAACCAGCCCAGCGACCTCGGAGCCGAAGTACCTCGTGAAGGTTGTTGCATAGAGGCCGCCCAGCGACTGGCCGACCAGCACGAAAGGCCCCCGCTCGCCCGCACGGACCAGTGCCTCGTGAAGGTCCTGCGCCACCTGCTTCGCGCTGCGGGGCGCATCGGCAGCATCGCTCCACATCAGCCCCGCGCGGCTGTACGAGCAGGCCCGCGTGCGCTGCGCGACAGCCGGCTGCACGGCCGCCCAGCTCAGCGAGCCGTCGATGCTCAGCCCGGCCTCGAACACCACGGTGGGCGAGCCGGAGCCCCGACAATCGAGCTGGATTCTTCGCCCGCCGCCGATGTCGACCATCTTCCCCGGCGCGGGGAAGTCCCGCGCCGCGCGGTAGCGGCCGAACTGCTCGTACGCCACTCCAGCGAGGACGGCCAGCGCGACGACGAGCACGCTCCAGAACACGATGCGCATCACCTTGGGTTTCAATGAAGGCTTCACTGCCCCGGATGGTGCCACCGACCACGACCTTTCATCACGACGCCTTGCGGCGGCCGTCTTTCACCGGCCCCGGAAGAAAGGCGTTTGTGCGCGCGATGTAGTCGCGATAGGCGGGCCGGCGCTCGCCGATGTCCGCCTCGAGCATTCGCACGCCCGAGACCTTCAGCAGCAGCACGGTCATGAGCACCGGCGACACGATGCTCCACGCGCCGCTCCATCCAGTGCCGCCCACGGCCACGAGCCAGATGCCCCACCAGACGCAGGCCTCGCCGAAGTAGTTCGGGTGCCGCGTGTAGCGCCACAGGCCGCGGTCCATCACCTGGCCCGCGCTCTTCGGGTCGGCCTTGAAGCGCGCCATCTGCGCGTCGCCGACGGCCTCGAAGAAGATGCCGAAGAGCGCCAGCACCGCACCCGCCACGTCGAGCGGGCCCAGCGGCCGCGCGGCGGCCATGCCGGCGAGGAAAGGCGCGGAGACGATCCACGCCAGCACCGCCTGCAGCGCGAACACGAGATACAGGCTCTTGAAGCCGTAGTTCGGCTGGTTGCGCGCGCGGATCGCCTGGTAGCGCCGGTCTTCGCCGTGGCCCCAGTTGCGCCATGTGACGTACAGGCACAGCCGCACCGACCACGCCGCGCCCAGTACCGCCATCCACAGCCCGCGCACCGTCTGCACCGGCAGGAGCGCGAAGTACACGAGGCCCGCGCCGACGATGAAGACCGACCACATGCGGTCGATCAGGCTCGCGTCATGCCGCGCGAGGCTCGCCAGCCAGGTGAGGAACGCCAGCGACGCCGTCAGCGCCAGCCCAGCCGATGCGACTCCCGCGACTCCTGTCAGCCCGCTCATCCGCGGCGCTCGAAGAGATAGTGGCTCACCCACCAGCGCTGCCCGCCGTCGAAGCCGAACAGCTCGGCCACCGACATGAAGAACAGCCGCCAGCGCGTCCACCAGACCCTGGCCTCGGCGCCGTAGGTGGCCTGGAACAGCGGGCGCAGCGCGTCGCGGCGCTCGTCCATGTTGCGCAGCCAGGCCTCTGCCGTGCGCTGGTAGTGGATGCCCTCCCAGCGCCAGCGGCGCAGCAGGCGCAGGTCGTCCTGGCAGTGCAGCGCCAGGTCGTCGCTGGGCATCATGCCGCCGGAGAAGAAATACCTGCTCATCCAGTCGCTCGGGTCGCGCACCTCGAAGGGGTACGGCGCCTCGCGGTGCGCGAACACATGCATGAAGAAGCGCCCGCCCGGCTTGAGCCAGCGCGCCACGTTGGCGAAGGCCCGGGGCCAGTTGCGCAAGTGCTCGAACATCTCGACCGACACGATCCGGTCGAAGCGCTCATCGGTGTCGAAGACGTTGATGTCCCGCGTCAGCACCCGCACGTTGCCCAGCCCCCGCCGCGCCGCCTGCGCCTCGATGTACTCGCGCTGCGAGTTCGAGTTCGACAGCGCCGTGATCCTCGTGCCCGGATAGCGCTCGGCCATCCACAGCGTGAGCGAGCCCCAGCCGCAACCCAGCTCCAGCACGTCCTGCCCGTTGGCCAGGCCGGCCCGCTCGCAGGTGGCGGCCAGCGCGGCGGACTCCGCCTCCTCCAGCGTGCGCGTGCCCTCGGGCCAGTAGCAGCTGCTGTACTTGCGGTGGTTTCCCAGCACCTCGGCGAAGAACGCGGCCGGAACCTCGTAGTGCTGCTCGTTGGCCTTCTCCGGCAGCGGCGCCAGGTTCGCCGCGCCCATGCGGGAGACAAAGGCCTGCGTCAGCTCGGCCACGGCCAGGGCGTTGCCGGCATGAAGCTCGGCGAGCCGGTCCTTCAGCAGGCGGCGGATGCCCTGGCGGACCACAGTGTCGGGCACCAGGCCCTTTTCTACCCAGCGGATGGCGAATGCGATGTCCTGCGGCATGTGCGGTTTCCTCGTTGGGGGCACGCCGGAGCGCGTGCCGTGGGTGCTTGTACGCGGCGGGATGGGTTTTGGATGAGGTTTCATCGCCATTGTGAGCGTCCGCACCTGATTCGGAGCTGCGCCACCGACGTCTACGAAGACTCGAAGGGCAACTCGAGACAATCGTCAAGCCAAGGCCGGGCCCACCGGCTACGACACTACACTGCGACGCCATGCGTGACCTCCTCTACTACTCGCTGATGCTCCTGCTCGGATTCGCCTGGTACAGGTTCGGGCAGAACCTGCTCCGAAAGGGGCGTCGTGACGAGAACGACGAACTCACCAAGGGGTTCGTCGGGCCCGTGGGCCTCCTGGTGACCGGCGGCGTGACGTGCTGCCTCCTCTTCGCGGTGCTGCGCGCGTTGGTCCGGGGCGAGGTGCCGTGCGTCGGCAAGGCGTGCTCGGGGCAGGTCTACACGCTGGCGGCACATACCGGCGAGTACTGGGCCAACATGTTCTACCTGGTGTGGCTGCTGCTCGCGCTCGGCTACGCGATGTACGTGACGCTCAAGATCTGGTTCCGCGCCTAGCGCGACCGAAGGAAAGCCGCATGAACATTCGACGTGACGGAGGTTGCCTGTGCGGCTCGGTGCGCTTCGTCGCACTGGGCGAGCCCATGCGCACCCTGCAATGCCACTGCAGGTTCTGCCAGCGGATGACGGGTTCGACTTCATACGCCGAATCGATGTATCCGGTGGATGCGGTCCGGTTCTCGGGCGAGCCGATGGCGCAGTACTCGCACCGGTCGGAAAGCAGCTCGAAGCAGGTGCACGTCCACTTCTGCTCCAGGTGCGGCACCACGCTCTCCCTCAGCTTCGAGCGCTGGCCCGAATACCGCGCGATCTCCCGCGGCACTTTCGACGACCCGGATTCCGTCTCGATCGGCTCGCACATCTGGACCAGCTCGGCGCAGACGGGCGTGGTGCTTCCCGCCGGCACGGACTGCTTCCAGTTCGCCCGCGCGGACCTGAGCGGCGAGCCGCAGGCCCCTGACCGGTTCGATGTGCCGCGAATGGCACGCACGAGCGACGGCTGACGCCTACTCCGGCCTGCCTTCACCGGCAGGCGGCCGCATCCATCAATGCGACGCCACCCATGCCTGCTCTCCCGGCAGCGGCGGCATGGCGAAGCTCGATTTCAGCCGCGCGATCTCGTCGCGCGGACCGAGTCCGAAGAAGCGCTTGAACTCGCGGCTGAACTGCGATGCGCTTTCGTAGCCGACCTCGACGCTCGCGGCGGACGCCGTCTTCCCGTTTCGCAGCATCAGCAGGCGCGCCTGGTGAAGCCGTACCGACTTGAGGTACTGCATCGGGGAACTCTGGGTGACGGCACGGAAGTGAGCGTGGAACGCGGGGACGCTCATGCCAGCCACGCGGGCCAGGCTATCGACGCTGAGGCGATCGCCGTACGCGCCGTGGATGCGCCGCACGGCCTTGGCGATCTTGCCGAAATGTCCTCGGCCGGCGAGCGCCGCGCGCATCGATGCACCCTGCTCTCCGATGAGCACCCTGAAATAGATCTCGCGCACGATCGCCGGGCCGAGCAGCACGGCCTCCACGGGCGAACTCATCGCCTCCAGGAACCGGAGGACTGTCCGTGCCAGCGACTCGTCCATCGGCGTGGAGAACATGCCGACGGGCTCGGTCGTCGAACTGCCGACGAGTTCGTCGACCTGCAGCGCAAGGCCGGCGAGCACGGCGAGATCGAGGCTGAAGTAGATCGCGAGCAGAGGCTCGTCGGCACTGGCATCGGTCTCCATGGTGAACGGCACCGGCACGGACACCGCCAGGTAGTGCTGTGCGTCGTAGAGGTAGACCTGATCCGCCCACAGGCCGCGCTTGCGGCCCTGGCAGACGATGACGATCCCGGGCTCGTAGAGCACGGGGGTCGACGCCAACGGCCGGTCGGAACGGAGGAAACGCACGTCCGGAAGCGCAGTCAGCGTGTAGCCCTCGCGAGGCGCCAGCTGCTTCAGGAGCGCCACCATGCGGGCCTGGCGGGCCTGGCGGTCCTGATGGTCCTTCCCGGCGTCGGGCTTGCGGCCGGGAGGCGATGCGCGCGATCTGCTCATCCGGCGTACTGTGCATCAAATCGGATGCGCGACGGCTGCAGGCGCCCGGCGCTGATAGGAATAGGCAAACCAAACATTGCTTCAGGAATGGCTCGCGGCGCTCGCGATTCCGAGAATCGCTGCATGAAAAACACCAGGACATTCTTCATCACGGGCGTGAGCAGCGGCTTCGGTCGTGCCATCGCCAGCGCGGCGCTGCAAGCCGGTCATCGCGTCGTCGGAACCGTTCGTACGGAGCAGGCCGCCGCGGACTTCGAGGCGCAAGTCCAGGGAGATTCGCACGTGCAGCTGCTCGACGTGACGCAGTTCGACACCGTCGCCCCGCTGGCCGCCGCCGTCGAGGCGGAGTTCGGGCCGGTGGACGTGGTGATCAACAACGCAGGATATGGCCATGAGGGCATCCTGGAGGAATCGCCGCTCGACGAGATGCGCCGCCAGTTCGACGTCAACGTCTTCGGCGCGGTGGCCGTCATCAAGGCCTTCCTGCCGTTCATGCGCCAGCGCCGGCGCGGCCACATCGTCAACATCACGTCGATGGGCGGCTACATCACGATGCCCGGCATCGGCTACTACTGCGGCAGCAAGTTCGCGCTCGAGGGGATTTCGGAGACGCTGGCGAAGGAGGTGAAGGGCTTCGGCATCGCGGTCACGGCTGTCGCCCCAGGCTCGTTCAGGACGGACTGGGCCGGCCGCTCGATGGTCCGCAGCGCGCGCTCCATCGGCGACTACGACAGCCTGTTCGACCCGATCCGGCAATCGCGCATGGACAAGAGCGGCAGGCAGCTGGGCGATCCGGACAAGGCCGCGGCGGCGATCCTCGCGCTGGTGGAGATGCCGCAACCGCCTGAGCACCTGCTGATCGGCAGCGACGCGCTCGGGCTGGTGCGGGCGAAGCTCGACGCCATGCAGGCGAGCCTGGCGAACCATGAAGCACTGACGCGCTCCACCGACATTGCCTGATGCCGCGCCCCGCGCCGGCTCGTGGAAGGCTGCGTTCAGGAGTACGACTACCGGCGCTGCGTGCATCGTTGCGCGCCCGGCCAGGTCGTGGAGCATTGAACTAAAGTCCAATGCTCCAGAAAAACAACCCCGGACCGCTTCATGCCCACCGTTCTGCTGATCGACGATCACGCGATGTTCCGCGAGGGCCTGGCGCTCACGCTGCGTCAGGAAGACGCCAGCCTGGTGATCGAGACAGCCGGCTCCGGCGCGGAAGCGCTGGCGGTGCTTGCGAACATGCCATCGACGCCGGAGCTCGTGATGACGGACTTCTACCTGCCGGACCTGGCGGGCGCCGCGCTGCTGGGCTCATTGCGGCGCTGCCGCGCCGGGCTGCGCATCCTCGTGCTGTCGGCCTCCGAAGATCCGCAGGACGTGGAAACCGCGCTCGCGGAAGGCGCGCACGGCTTCGTGCACAAGTCGGCCGACAGCAGGCAGCTCATGGATGCGCTGCGCCGCGTGATGCAAGGGCAGCACGGCGTCGTTCTCGCGTCTCCGGGCGGTCCGGCGTCGATGCCGATCCTGTCGGACCGGGCGGATCCGCTGGCCCGCCTGTCCGCGCGCCAGACCGAGGTGCTGCATCTTCTGTGCGAAGGACTGCGCAACGCCGACATCGCGGCCCGCCTGAGCACCACCGAGCGGACCGTGAAGGCGCACATCTCGGCCATCTTCGGGGCGCTCGAGGTCGACAGCCGCACGCAGGCCGTGATCGCGGCACGGCGCGCCGGCCTGATGGGCCGACCCAGATAGGCGCCCCGCCGCACGCATCAACGCATGCCCCATCCTTCCGTTTCATCTTCCCCGACTTCGTCGCTCGAGAGCCAGCAGATCTTCGACGTGCAGCTCGGCGTGCTGCTGCGCAGCTTTCCGTTCGCACTGGCGGGCTCGGTCATTGCCGCCTGCGTGGTCTCGTACGCGATGCTCGCCGTGGTTCCGAGAACCCAGGTGATCGGCTGGCTCGCGATCACACTGCTCGTCGCCAGCTTCCGCCTCGGCGCCATGCTGCACTACCGCCGCGTGCGCGGCCGCCCCGGTGCCGGCAGCCGGTGGCTGCGGCAGATGGTGACCGGAAACATCGCCTCGGGCACGCTGTGGGGACTGCCGTTTGCCTACTGGACATTCTTCGTCCCGCTCGAGTACCAGTTCTTCTTCATCGTGGTCCTGTTCGGCCTCGGCACCGGCGCCATCTACTCGAACTACATGGTGCTGCCGGCCGTCTACGGATTCGTGATGCCGACCTTCGCGCCTCCGTTCATCGCACTGGCGGTTCAACCCTCGGCCGTCAACCTGGCGCTGGTGACGGGCGGCATCGCGTACGTGGTGGCCACCATCGCCTTCATCCACCGGATGAACAGCACTCACCTGAATGCGCTGCGGCTGAGCTACGAGAACCTCGCGCTGCTGCAACAGGTGCGCCTCGAGAAGGAAGCGGCCGAACGCAGCGATCTGGAGAAGTCGCGCTTTCTCGCGGCGGCGAGCCACGACCTTCGGCAGCCGGTGCATGCGATGAGCCTCTTCCTCGGCCTGCTGGCGAACGAGAGGCTCTCGACGCACGGGCGCTATCTGGTCGAGAACATCACCAGGGCCAGCGCGGCGATGGGCCACCTGTTCGACGCCCTGCTCAACATCTCGCGGCTCGATGCGGGGGTGATACATCCGCGCCTCGAGAACATCCAGCTCGACCGGCTGCTGGACCAGATCCGCGCGGAGTACACGCCGCAGGCGCGGCAGAAGGGCCTGGCCCTGACGGTGCGCCGCAGCGCGGCGCTCGTTCACTCCGACCCCGTGCTGCTGGACCGCATCCTGCGCAACCTCGTCAGCAACGCCATCGCCCACACATCGAGCGGACGCGTGCTGGTGGGATGCCGCAGGCGCAACGGCGCCATCCGCGTCGAGGTCTGGGACACCGGCCCGGGGATTCCGCAGCGCGAGCACGAACGCATCTTCTGGGAGTTCCATCAGCTGCAGAACCCCGAGCGGGACCGCAGCAAGGGCCTGGGACTCGGCCTGTCCATCGTCCGCCGCACGGTGGCGCTGCTGGGGCATTCGCTCGCGCTCCGGTCGATCGAGGGAAAGGGCACGGCCTTCCTGCTGGAGGTCGAGGCGCATCGCGTGTCCGTCGCGCCCTCTCCCGCGGCGCCGGAAGAGACGCAGGCCGAAAGCCGACGACAGGCTCTCGCCATCGAGCCTGCCAAGGGGCAGCTGATACTGGTGATCGACGACGACGCGCAGAACCGCGAGGGCCTGCAGCTGCTGCTGGAAAGCTGGGGCCATCGCGTGGTGGCCGCCGCGGGCGGCGCCGAGATGGTCGAACGAATCGCCGCTGTGCCCGGCAAGCCGCGGCTCATCGTGAGCGACTACCGTCTGCGCGAACACGAGACGGGCATCCAGGCCATCGACCGCCTGCACGAGGAATACAACGACGAGGCCATCCCCGCGCTGCTGGTGAGCGGCGACACCGATCCGGCACGGCTCATCGAAGCCGCGGCCCGCTCGATTCCGGTGCTGCACAAGCCCGTCGAGGTGGACACCTTGAAGAGCTGGGTCGAGAAGCGGCTCGCCGCGGGCGAAGCGCCTTGATGGCGATGAGCAGCCTGGCCGGCGCAGGCGGTCGGCATTGCTTGTCCGATCGCCTGCGCCCTGCCTGAAAGCGCTGCCTGAGGAGCCCTACCAGAGCACCTTCACGCCCACGCTGGCGTTGACGCCGCTGCTGTTGCGCGCATCGCCGCTCATGTCCCACAGCTGGCCCAGTTCGCCATACAGGCTGGTGCTGCGGCTCAATTGCCAGGAGGCGCCCACCGCCAGTTCGCCGCTGCTGCCGCCCGTGCGCGTGGCGATGTCCGCGAAGCCGGCCGGACCGGTGAAGCGCGCAACGTCGGTGCCGCCGCCCGAGTAGTAGAGGTTCAGCCGCGCATAGGGCTGCAGCAGGCCCGCGCTGGTGTCGATCTCGCCCTTGACCCGCACGCCGGCGCGCACGAGCCAGCCGTCGTGGCTGTCCTGGCGGATCAGCGCGCCGACGATGCCGGTGTCGTCCAGGCTCACGCGCTGGTGCACCAGCTGCAGCTGCGGCTCGATGGTCCAGCCGGCAGCGATGCCGAATGGCTGGCCCACTTCGATCGACGCCAGCAGGCTGCTGCCCTTTCCGCTGCTCGCCAGTCCCAGCGTGGGCGATGCCGTGTACCGGTGGCGACCGCCCTGCAGCACGCCGTCGACATACAGGCCGCCGTCGTTCTTCCAGGTTCCATAAACGCCGAAGTACTGGTTCTTGAGGTCGTTGGTGCCCACGCCGAGGTTGAGCAGGCCGCTGGCGAAGCCGTTGACGCGCATGTCGCCGTCGAGCTGGCCGACGTAGACGCCGGCGCGCCAGTGGGCGTCGGCCCACAGGTCGGTGCCGGCCTGGAAGCCGGTGAGACGACCTTCGCTGGTGGGGCTCACGGTGCCGGTCTGGCTGGTGGTGCGATCGGTGCTGATGACACGGCCCCACGCCTGGCGATAGCTCTGGCCGGAGATGGCGGGGCCTGCGTCGTTGGTGGCAGGACGGCCACTGTCGCCCATGCGGATGTGCAGGCTGCCAAGCATCGACAGGTTGGCCTGGCGGAACTGCTCGGGCAGCACTGCGTACAGCGGCACTTCGGCGCGATAGGCCGGCACGACCACGCCGCTTCCACCTGCGTTGACCGGCGGCACCGCCGTGACAGTCGAGCGCAGATACCAGTTTTCGCCCGCGCCGTTTGCGTCGGCCGCGTACAGCCGGTACTCGTAGGCACCGGCATCGACGTGACCGCCCGCCAGCGCGAAGGCGTTCTTCGTCGTCTGCGCGGTGGTGGTTGCCCCGTTGATCGCGCTGATGACTTCGATGCCGTTGCCGGTAGTCAGCGCGCCGAGGCCACCCAGATTGGTGACCTGCACGTTGGTCGTGCCGCTGGCAATGGCGGTCGCGCCGCTGAGCACGAGCTTGTCGCTTGCGCTGCTGCTGTCGCCCAGCGCTGTGCCCAGGCGCAGCGTGCCGCCGTTGCCGACCCATGCGCCGGTGACGGTGAGCGTGGTGCCCGGCGTCGTGCCGGCGAGGCTCACCGTGCCGCTGTTGTTCACGGATGCCAGGGTCTGGCTGCGGCCCGCCAGGTCGAGCGTCGCGCCATTGCCGACGACGGTCGCACTCTTCGAGCTGAAGGTGTTCACTGCGCCGGCGCGCAAGGTGCCTTGCGTCACGGAGGTGGTGCCGCTGTAGCTGTTCGTGCCGGAGAGCGTGAGCACGCCGGCACCGGACTTGACGACGCCTCCCGTGCCCGTGATGGCACCGGCGTAGGTGCTGTCGCCGGCCTGGTCGACGGTGAGGGTCCGGGCGTTCAGCGCCACGGTGCCGCCTGTGCCGGAAAGGCTGGAGGCGGTGAGGTCCCAGGTGCCCAGGTCGAGCGTGCCGCCGTTGACCGTGTATGCGGTGTTCTGCACGAAGGCACCCGCGCTGCCGGCCAGCAGCCGGCCGGCCTGCACGACGGTGCCGCCGGTGTAGGTGTTGGTTCCTGTCAGCGTCGTGGTGCCCGCGCCCAGCTGCTGGAGGACACCGCCGCCGCTGATGGCGCCGGCGAAGCCGAAGGCATTCGAATGGTTGATGGCCAGCGTGGCGTTGTTGACGACATTGCCGGCGATCGAGCCGGTGGTGCCGCCGTTGCCCAGTTGCAGCGTGCCTGCGGTGATGGTGGTGCCGCCGGAGTAGGTGTTGGCCCCCGTCAGCGCGGTCGTGCCGCTGCCGATCTGATTGACTGCGACGAACTCTTCGATCGGCACCGCGAATTCGTAGTTACTCGCGTTGTGGTTGAAGTTGATCGTCGATTGGCCGGCACTGGAGGTGATCTTGCCTGCCGTCACGAAGCCGGGCGCGGCGGGGGCACTGCCCACCGGGGCGCCGATGTTCAACGTCGCTACGCCAGTCGCCGAACTGGCCATGAAGAGGGTGTTAGTCCCGTTGGTGCCCGAAGTCAGCTTGGCTCCGTCTGCCACAGTGACAGTTGCAGTCCCTGAACCGCCCATACTCAGATTGTTGTTGATGCTGCCGAAGACAGACCCTGCACCGGTCACGGTCGCAGTGAAGACGTCGCCCGCCCTGAAACCCACTTGCACCGTGTTGGCCCCGACGAAGCCGCCGGCGGAAACCTCCAGCGTGCCGGCATGGTGGTAGTAGCCGCCGGCACCGACGGATCGCAAGGAAGAACCGGTGCCACTCACCACTACGTCAGTGACGCCGCCGTTCGCCGCGCCGTTGCCGCCCCCCAAGTTGGCGTTGGTACCGAGCGAAATCGTGCCGCCACCCGTCACGTTGATGGTGGCCGAGCCCGCCCCGGTGTTCAGGTTGGTGACCGACAGAGTGGCACCGCTCCCCTGAGCGACCACGCTCCCGATCGTGTTGGCGGCAGCCCCCACCTGGATCGCGCTGCCTTGATAGGTCGCACCAGCCTGGACGTCCAGCGACGCTCCGGTGGCCGACCCGATGGTTGTGGCAAAAGTGCCGGTATTGACCGTCACATTCGCCTTGATCTGAGGAAGCGTCGTCGTGACCGTAATGGCCTTGGTGACGGTGATGGTGGAACTCAGGTCCGGGCTGGCATTGGCGTCGTTGATGGCCGTGATCAATTCCGCCTCGCTGGCGGCGGTGAAGGTCGCAGCCTGTGCGACTCCGCCGGCGGCCAACGCGGCCAGTGCCAGGGTCGCGCTTGCGGTGGCGGTACGCCGCGAGCCGCTTGCCTTGCCGCCTCGCTTTGCAGGCACGTTCTCAGCCGCCGCCACATGGGCGCCCAGCGCCAAATTCCATACCGTTCTGTAACACAAATTCATCCGATGATCCTTGCTGTAAAACCAATTTCTCCCAATGAAAAGTGCTTGGCTTCTGCTTCTTTGTATTCATTTTCATATTACATATGAAACAAAATGCATCGCACCGAGTCCGGCAGTTTCCTGCCGTCGCTGCGGGTCTTTCGGATCGAGGGTGGAGAAGCAGCAGCGAGGCTCGACGTGCTGCGTACAGGGGTTGAAACCGGGTCGGTTTGCGGCGCCTTTATCGAATCGATGCAGTTCGAGGCGACAGCTGCTTTCGCGAGGGCGTTGCATCCACCGGGAGTCGGTGCGCGTCGAATATCCGACTGGTCGTCGGCCACCATCGCAATACCCGGGCCTCATCGAGAATCCTCTTCGCCCGGTATCCTCGACGACTCGTCGCAGTCGATCCGGAAGAGCTGCCCAGCGCAAGTTCAGGCCACGGACTCCTGCCACGACCAACCGTTCGCAGCACCTGTGCTGGACGGCCAAGAACAAGGCCCCTTCCCGGCCACTGCCGCGAGACACGACCCGAACATGCAATCGACCGGAACCCTGCGCGGCATCGCCGCGATGCTGTTGGCCTGCGCCTTCTTCGCCTGCATGGACGCGGTGCTCAAGAACTTGGCCGGGCACTACCCGCCGGTGCAGGTGATGGCACTGCGCGGCCTCACTGCCCTGCCGCTGGTGTGCCTTTACATCGTCTGGCGACGCGAGACGGCCGGCGTCTTCAACCGCCGCCTGCGCTGGCCGCTGCACCTGCTGCGCACCGCGCTCAACATGACGATGCTCGTGCTCTTCGTCCATGGCCTGAAGACCCTGGGCATGGCCGAGGCCTATACGCTCACCTTCATCGCTCCGCTGCTGATGGTGCTGATCGCCGTGCCCATGCTGGGCGAATCGATCCAGCCGCGGCACTGGATCGCCATCGGGCTGGGCTTCGCCGGTGTCGTGATCGCGCTGCGGCCCGAACAGGGCGCCTTTCTCTCGACGGGTGCGCTGGCGATCCTGGTGGCAGCGGCCTGCTATGCGCTGTCGAACATGCTGGGCCGGCTCATCAGCCGCACCGAGCCGAGCTCCTCGCTGGTCTTCTGGACCACGTTCGGCATGGCCGTGGGCGGCAGCCTGGCATCGGCGCCGCAATGGGTGCCCATCCAGTCACAGCACATGTGGCTGCTTGCGGGCCTGGCCATCAGCGGCTTCCTGGGCCAGGTGGCCATCGCCGAGGCCTTCCGCCATGGCCAGGCCGCCGCCATCGCTCCCTTCGAATACAGCGCCCTCGCCTGGGCGCTGCTGTTCGACTGGGTGTTCTGGCAGGCCGCGCCCGATGCATGGACGCTGGGCGGCGGGGCGTTGATCGTGGCGAGCGGACTCTGGCTGGCGCGGAGCGAGGCGCCGAGGTCTGCACGCGAGAAGCAGCAGGCGGCCTGAACCGCGGCGCACCGCGGGCCACAATCGTCCTCGATCAACCACGGTCTCCCGCTCCCCGCATCTGCTCCGCAGCCATGGCCCACCTACCCGCATCCGCCACCGACGACGACCTCATCGCATTCGCCGACGAATGGGCGAGGCTGATGGAGGCCGAAGACTACGTCGCCGCCTATGAGTTCACCGCGCACGAGCCGTCCATGCAATGGACGCCGGCGCTCATCGGACAGGTCGTCAAGTCGTACGGCGAATGCAACGCCGGCCAGAAGGTCACGCTGAACGGAGAACCCACCGACATCTCCCAGCGAAAGGAAGTCACGCGCTGGCAGGAGAACGGCCGTGGATGCATCGGCGAGATCTGGTACGACCTGAACATCGACGGGTATGTCTCCGACCTCACCGCGACCTTCGACATCGAGGAAGGCCCGGACGGGCTGACGGTACGGCTGAACGACATCCACGTGATGTAGCTCCTGTCGTCGCGGCATCCGGCCAAGGCGGGCCCTTCCGAACAAGCACTTGGCAAATGACATCCGAAGAAGTATTTCAAGCAACAGAAGAATGGAGCGGCTGCGCCATCTCGTCTCCCTTGCGGGCGATGCTGCTCGGAATCAACGACACCTCCATCGGCGAGCTCGCGTACTTCTATGCGCTCGCCGATCTTCTCGAGCGCAACGAGACCTACGAGACCCGCGAGTACTGCCCCGGCTGGCTGACGATCGGCGACGACGGCGGAGGCAGCGCCATCGTCGTGGCTCCGGACAAGTGGCCGACGCCCGTGTACCTGGTGGGCCACGGCAGCATGTCTCGCGCCGACTTTGTCGAAGTGGCCGACGACCTCGATGAGTGGGTACGGTCGGGCTGCAAGCTCTAGACCGACAGGCAAAGGATCTTCGGCTCGCGCGGTGCAAGCCGAAGCCCCCCGGCCCCGATCAAGGCGCCAGCGTGAGCTTGTAGATCTGATTGCCGTTGGATGCGCCCACGTAGACGGTCCCGTCGCTGGCCACCGCCAGGCCGATCGGGAAGTTGAACGCGAGTGCCGTGCCGTTGCTGTCCCGCAGCGTGGTGATCTCTCCCGCAGGCGTGACCACGCGCGCCACGCCGTCCCAGGCATGGGTCAGGAACACGTTGTCATGCGCATCCACCGTCACGCCGTAGGAGTAGCCGAGCTTGGCCGGCGTGGCGGCCGTTCCGTCGATCACGCCGCCGTTGGCGCAATCGCCCAGCAGCGTGCTCACCGTGGCGCTGGCCACGTCGATCTTGCGCAGGCACAAGCTGTCGGTGTCCGTGTCATACAGCGTGCGGCCATCGCGGCTGATCGCCAGGCCCTGCGGGCGGGCAAACTGGGCGGCCGTGCCGACCCCGTCCAGGTTGGCCTGCGTGCCATCGCCCGCAAGCGTGCTCGTGGTGCCATCGGCCGCGACCTTGCGCACGCGCTTGTTTCCCAGGTCTGCCACGAAGAGATTGCCTGCGCCGTCGAGCGCGATGCTGGCGGGGTTGCTGAACATCGGAACGGCCGGGCTGTCGGCGTACCCGCTGGTGCCGTCGCCGACCCAGGTGCTGTAGGTCGTGGCGTTGGCAGCGATCTTGTTGATGCGATGCTGGTCGCTCACATACAGAGTGCCGTCGGTTGCCAGTGCCAGGCCATACGGCGTGTTCATGGTCGTTCCCGGCGTCACTTCCGCGCCGCTGCCGCTCGCCGTGTCGATCCTGTAGACAGAGCCGTTGCCGCCCATGGCCACGTAGAGGTTGGCGCCGCTGGCATCGAGCACGAGCTGATAGGGATGGTTGTATGTCACCCCCGTGGTCGCCAGCACGTTGGCGACCCAGGGCTTGACTGTCAGCGTGGCGGCACGGCTGGTCACGCTGCCATCGGCGCCAGTAACGCGCACGCGCAGTTGCTGGCCGCTGTCGGCCAGTTGATTGGCGCCAGTGGTGAAGCTGTCGCCCGTGGCACCGGAGACATCGGTCCAGCTGGCACCGCCATCGACGCTGCGCTGCCACTGGTAGGTCGTGGCATGCGCGGCCTGTACCTTCAACGTGGCGGCCACACCCTGGCCAATAGTGGTATCCGATGGCTGCGCCGTGATGGAGGGCGTGGTGTCTTCCGGCGCGGGCGCGGGTGCCGGCGTTCCCTGCGAAGCAGGCGCTGGCGCAGGAGCGACAGCGAAGCCGGGGAAGCCCCCGCCTCCACCCCCACCGCCACCACAGGCCGCCAGCAGGAGATTCGTCATGAGCAGCGCGGCTGGTGTACGCCATGCACGGGAAACGGTACGAGTGGTATTCATGATGGGCCTTCCTTGTTTCAAGTGGAGTGAACGAGAAGGCTCCACGGTAGGGTCGGCTACCCCCGCGATCCAGTGTCGAAGGTCATCGCAACGCGCAGAAAAAAAGATGCTCAGGCGCGCATGCGGGCGTGCGTCGCATCGTGTGTCGTCAGCGATGCAAGGGCCTGCAGGAGCCTGTCGGCGGCCACCGGCTTGAGCAGCACCTGCAAGCCGGAGTCGAGCATCTGCTGCTGTCGCTGCGGCGCGGTTTCCCCGGTGATCAGCAGCACCTGCAGGCCAGGGCCATGGCGCGAGCGCAGCCGCTGCGCCGCGGCCAGTCCGTCGGCACCGTCGGCCAGCCGCACGTCGCACAGCAGCACGTCGACAGGAGAACTTCCACGCCCGGCGCGCGCCAGCACGGCCTCGGCTTCCGCCTCTCCGGCCACCGCGTCGATGGTCACGCCGTGGGCCTGCAACAGCCCGGTGACTGCCTGCCGTATCGCGGCTTCATCGTCGATGAGCAACACGCGCCGCGGCAGCGGCAAGGCGGCACCCGGGCATGCGGCGAGCGGCACGACACCCGAAGCCATAACCGCCGGAAGCACCAGGCGAAAGCGGCTGCCGCGATGCAGGCGGGAGCGCACCTGCAGCGGATGCGCCAGCAGGCGCGAGAGCCGCTGCACGATGGACAGGCCGATGCCCAGCCCCTTCGCCCGATCGCGCCCCGGATTACCGATCTGGTAGAACTCGTCGAAGATGCGGCCGAGGTGCTCGTCAGCGATGCCGATGCCGGTGTCGCACACGTCGATCCACACCAGCGACCCGCGTGCACGGGCGGCCACCACCACGCCGCCGCGCGACGTATATTTCAGCGCGTTGTCCACGAGGTTGGACAAGAGCCGCTGCAGCAGCTGCGGATCGCTCAGTACCCAGCAAGGCGTGGCACGCAGCCGCAGTTGAAGATCGCGGTCGGCCGCCTGCGCCACGAACACATTGTTGAGCGCGAGGAACAGCGGATTGAGCTCCACGGGTCGAATCTGCGGCGCCACCTCGCCGGCATCCAGCCGCGAGATGTCGAGCAGGATGTCGAGCGAATCGCCGAGCGTTCCGACCGCATCCATCAGCCGCACCGCGTGGTCCCATTCCTGGGTGCCCTTGAGCTTCTTCTCGATGACGGCGCCGAACAAGGCGATGGCGTGAAGGGGCTGCCGCAGATCGTGGCTCGCTGCCGCAAGGAAGCGTGTCTTCTCCTCGCTCGCACGCTGGGTAGCGGCAATCTGGTGGCTCAGCTGCTCGGCCAGCGCCTCCTTCTCGAAACGCATGGTCAGCGCGGCGGTCAACAGCCGATGATGCTGCAGCGCGAACATGATCATCACGCACATGTACAGCAGGCAGCCTGTGGCCAGGAAGAGGTGCGTGTTGTCCCCGCGCCAGGCCAGCGCCAGGGTCAGGCTCGCCATGCTGGGCACGATGAAGCGCGGAATGTTGCGCTTGAGAACCGCCAGCGACAGCGCACCGCCTGCGCAGCCGCCCATCATCATCACGATGACCATCACCCAGAGTCCCAGGTTGCGCCCCGGCGGAACGCAAAGCCAGGGCGCCAGGCCCCAGACGCAGGAGCGCAGCAGCACGTTGCGCGCATTGAAGCGCGCCCAGTACTCGGGATGGGCCGCCGCATCGGGGCTGCGCCGATACCGCCGGTAGGCGCGCCGCAGCGTCAGCGTCAGGTGCAGCGCCATCCACAGCAGGACCTGCCAGCGCCACGTCGCCACGAACAGGCCGATGCCCAGCGACTGCGCCGTGAGGAAGTCCGCGAGATAGGCAGCCGGCGCATTGGCATGGACCGCGGCCACCTGCTCGCGCAGCACGCGTTCGGCCAGCTCGGGCGGATGCGGGTCATTCATCGCAGGCATGCCGGCATCGCCACGTTCAAGGCCGCATGTCGCGCAGAGATCACTTCAGGCTGCTGATGAGCTGGGCTCGCGAGCGCATGCCGAACAGCAACAACAGGGTGGACACATGGTTCTTGACCGTGCCCTCGGTCAGGTGCGAGAGCTGCGCGATCTCCTTGTTCGACTTGCCGGACAGCAGCCAGTCGAGGATCTCGACCTGGCGCGCATTGAGCTGCGGCTGCTGCTCGTCGGCCGCCGTCGCCGGCATGGCGCTAACGGCGACCGGGGACGGCAACGGGGGCGGCGATGCCGGCAGAGCGACCAGATCGTTGTCCCTCACGTAGCGCAACACCTCGCCCAGGTGGCCCGTCTTGGGCAGGAAGGCCTGCGCGCCGAGTGCCATCACCCCTTGCGTCAGCGCATGGCTGTCCTTGCCCGAGAGCACGACCACACGCGATGCGGGAAAGGCGCGCTTGAAGCGCACCAGGGTATCCAGCCCCTGGGAATCGGGCAGGTCGAGATCGAGCAGCACCAGGAGATGCGAGGTGAGGTGGAACTCGTACAGGCGCAATGCATCGGCCAGGGAGCGTGCCTCGTGCACCGGCACGCTGCCGGTCTCCGCCAGCAAGAGCGCCCGCAGGCCCAGGCGCACCAGCTCGTGGTCGTCGACCACCAGGATGCCCCGCGCCGGTATGGAAACGCCGGTCTCGCTGCGCAACGGAGCGAGATGCGGCGGCAACGATGTGGCAGTGGCCATGATGCGGGCATCTTAGGGCGGGCATTCACGAACCCGAAATGACCAAAGTCATGAGATCCGCACTCCTGTTGCGTGCAGCCACTGCCATGACGACACACAAACGCTGCTCGACCTGATGAACGATCAAGTCGACCTCGCGTTGCTCACTACCGGTTCGATGCCCACTTCCACGAGGGAAAGAAGGGGTAGAAGCATCTTTCTGCCTGGCAACAGATTTCTGTCTACGATGCCGGACGCGCCCTCCCTCTCGAATTCATTTGCCGCCCAAATGGGAAGGCATACGCAAGAAGGCATATGCCTTCAGAAAGCCCCTCGCGAGGCGTGCAAGGCAACCGGCACGCGAACCGGCACGGCCGTTGAAGAAAGGACCCGAGGACATGACAGTCAAGCGAATGGACAACGTCCTGATCGTCGTCGACGATCTCGAAGCGGTGAAGGCGTTCTTCATCGAACTGGGCCTCACGCTCGAGGGCCAGACCACGGTCGAAGGGGCCGCTATCGGAAGCCTCATAGGGCTGGGAGACGTCCGGGCCACTCTCGCAATGCTGCGCACTCCCGATGGGCAGGGAATCGAGCTGGACAAGTTCCACACGCCGGATGCAATCAGGTTCGGGCCCGTGGATGCGCCGGTGAATGCACTGGGCCTTCGCCGCGTCATGTTCGCCGTCGATGACATCGATGCCGTCGTTGAGCGAATACAGGCGCACGGCGCGGAACTCATCGGGCGGATGCAGTACGGGGAGTCGTACCGGCTTGCCTATATTCGAGGGCCCGAGGGCATCATCGTCGGGCTTGCCGAGCAGCTAGGCTGAGAGCGGGCAGCGGCCACAGGAAGAAAAAAGCCCCTGCCGCCTGGCAAGCAGACGACAGGGGCAAACAGGCATCAGCCTTTCAGCCGAGCACCTCGGTCACGATGCCCGCGCCGACGGTCTTGCCGCCTTCGCGCATCGCGAACCGCATGCCGTTCTCGATGGCCACAGGCTTGTTCAGCTCGAAGCTGATCTGCGCCTGCGCGCCCGGCTCGACCATGCCGGTCTCGGTGTCGACTCGGATGACACCCGTCACGTCGGTCGTGCCGAAGAAGAACTGCGGCTGGTAGCCGGAGCCGAACGGCGTGTGGCGACCGCCTTCGTCCTTGCCGAGAACGAAGATCTGCGCACGCCCCGTCCGATACGGCTTCAGCGCACCGGGCTTCACCACGACCTGGCCTCGCACGACATCGTCGCGCTTGACCCCGCGCAGCAGCAGCCCGACGTTCATGCCGGCCCGAGCCTCGGCGACGTCCTTGTGGAAGGACTGCACGCCGGTCACGACCACCTGGCCTTCGCCCCCAGAGCTGAGGCCGACGATCTCCAGGCTGTCACCGACCCGGATCACTCCGCGCTCGACACGGCCGCTGACCACGGTGCCGCGGCCCGTGATGGTGTGCACGCCTTCGACGGGCATCATGAACGGCGCGCCGTAGTCGCGCACCGGATCGGGAATGCACGAGTCCAACGCACCCACGAGTTCGACGATGCATTGCACGTCAGAACCTTCGAGCTCGCCGCGTTCCGCGGCGGCCAAGGCCTTCAGCGCGCTGCCGAAGACGAAGCGGGCATCGCGGTATCCGTGCGCAGCGAGCAGCGCGCCGATCTCCATTTCGATCAGCTGCTCAATGTCCGCGCGATCGCTTTCCGCGACGAGGTCCATCTTGTTCACGAACACCACCATGTGGCCGACGTTCACCTGGCGCGCGAGCAGCACATGCTCGATGGTCTGCCGCGCGGCACCTTCGGTGCCGTCGACCAGCAGGATCGCGCCGTCCATCTGCGAGGCGCCGGTGATCATGTTCTTGATGTAGTCGGCGTGTCCCGGGCAGTCGATGTGCGCGTAGTGTCGGCTGTCCGACTCGTACTCGACGTGCGAGGTGTTGATCGTGATGCCGCGCTCGCGCTCTTCCTTCGCGTTGTCGATCTGTCCATAGGACAGAGCGCGGCCGCCGGTGCGTGCGGCCTGCACGAAGGTAAGAGCAGCCGTCAGCGTCGTCTTGCCGTGGTCGACGTGACCGATGGTTCCGACGTTCACATGAACCTTGTTCATCATGTTTTTCTCCAGTTTGAGATTTGAAAAGCCATCCGATTCGCTGGCCAGGCGAAACATCCGGCGGGTTGTCGGCGCGCGCGCCAGACTCGGGGTGCCCGCCATGCGGACAAAAGAAAAAAGCCTGCCGGGTGGACCACCCGACAGGCTTTCTTCTCTTGCCTGAAGGATGGACCTCCAGGCGCACGAGGGCCAGGAGGCTCTACACGAACCACTCCGCGAAGTCGAAGGACAGCGCTGCGCTTGCAGCGCATGCGGCGAAAGGCAGTTCTCGTTCGGTGCTCATGTCCATCTCTCCAGCGAAGCAGGTGGAAAACAAAAGACCCGGTGGCTTGAGGCCTACCGGGTCTTGTGAAACTCAGGAGGCCGAGCCTCCGGGTGCAAAGGCTCTATCTACGAAAGCGATTCGGCGCCAAAAGCGCGCAGCGAAGCCGCCGCAAAGGTGCGGGTCATCGATGCGTCTTGCGCGGTCAGGAATTGCTTCATGGGTTTCTGCTGCAGCGACTGTTGGCCGCAGCGCGATGGTTGATCTACAGGGGCGCGAAGGCTAACACCGCCATCGCGATCCGGCAACAGGAGCGTTGCACGCGCGCAGCAAGGGGATTTCTTCGCCGTCTCTTCGGAGCCGCTCTTTCCATGGGCTATGCTGCGCGGCGTTTTTACTTGGAGTGAATCGATGGAAGATGTGAAGATCCTTCAGATCATGCCCGCCGAAGGGTGGGTCGCTGTCTACGACGGCGGCGACGAAGGAGAACTGGAAGAGCCGCTGGCCTGCTTTGCACTGGTGCAGGTCGACTACAAGAATGGCGACGGCATCCAGACCGAAGTGCGCGGAATGGCACCCGACGAAAAGGTCATGGGGTTCGTGGAAGACGCCACCAACTTCGTGACGGTCCGTCGTGCTGAAGAAGCCGACTCGGAAGACGAAGAGGACGGTGAAACCGTCGAATAGGTTTTCCCTGGCAGCGCCGGGGGCCCAAAGACAGACATCAACGGACCCTTGGGGTCCGTTTTTTCATCCAGGGCAGGCAACTGCAGGAACTGGCCGCGTCCCAGTCAAGGGTAAGCGAGCCAGATAAGATAAAGGACTGACTTTTTGCCACGCCGCACCGGACCGCGTGCCGCTGGCTCTCGATCGATCTTTCCAACCCCTGTCGCCCCGCAAATTCGCCGATGAGAAAGGCCCTGTTCCATCCTTCAATCTGGGTAGGCATCAACATGAGCCTTGCCGCGACGCTCGCCAATGCAACGGCGGGAGTGCAAGTTGAAAAGATATCGCGGGACATGCCCGCGGGCGTTGCGCTTCCGGGGCCGGAGGAAGTTCTCCCCGCAAGCGCCGCATCCAGCGCACCCGCCACAGGAGCAGCCTGGCTCAACGATCGAAGAATCAACGCCGTCCGCGCTCAATGGCCCATCGAGGACGACTCCTTGCGCCTCGTGATCATGCATTGGGGTTCCGCCGTGGGCATCGAAGTGCGCTGGGACAGCACTCGCGACTACACGATCACGCCCGAGGCGCGCGCCGGCAAGTTCAGCGGGTCCTTCAAGGATGCGTTGTTCCAGCTCGCGCAGAAGTATCAGATGCTGGATGCACCGCTGCTGCTCGAGTTCTCGGAGGACGGCACCGTTCTTCACGTGCGTGACCAGGAGAGTACCCGGTAGGTCCGTCGCCCCCGATCAATCAGGCCCGCGGATCGAACGACCGCCGCCGTCGCGCCTAGATCTCGCTGAGCACCCCGAAGTCGCTGTCGCCCTGCTGCACGGCATTCACCAGCTGCACCCGGTTGCGCGCGGCGAAGCGGCGGCGCAACTGGCGCATGTGGTAGTCCACGGTATGGGACGACAGGTCCAGCCGGTTGGCGATTTCCTTGTCGCTGCGCCCCTGCAGCAGATGCTGCAGGATGTCCTGCTGCGTGGCCGAGATCTCGATGCGGCCCGCGCCCGGCGCACCGACGATGCGCGTATGGCGCGACACGTACTCGTGCACGCCCAGCCCCAGTATCAGCCCCTGCCCGATCACGCTGTCGCTGATCCAGTCGCTTCCTGGCCTGCGCGACAGCAGGCTGATCACCGTGTGCTGGTTCACGTGCGTGGGAGATGCCAGGCGAAACAGCAGCCCGCTGCGGATGCCGCTGGCATACAGGTCGTCGAGAAACCGCTGCCGCTCTTCGCTCAGCTCGTCCGACGTCTCCGCCGCCAGGGCCTCGAGCTGGGCCACGTCCCACGCTAGCGGAAGGCTCGACGCGGGCACGCCCTGCTGCCTGAGATCGACGCCGCAATGGTTGTGCGCGAAGTAGCGCTTCGTCCATTCGGGGTTCGCGTAGGCGGTGAAGAAGCTCAGCGGCCACCAGTGGCCCCGCATGTACGCCACCGTGCCGTAGCCCAGCCAGTCGAAATCGAGCGCGTGGAGCATGCTGCGCACCAATGCCGTGCGGGCTTCGTTGCTGGGCGCATCCAGCAGGTCGCCGACTATGGCCGGCACGCCGCCGGCATGGGGCGGCGCGCTTCGCGGCAGGTACAGATGTTCTTCGTCATAGAACTGCGGAACCGGATTGGCGGGTTGCTGCTCCGCTTGCGACCGCGACACCGGATCGAAACCCTGCGCCTCGGACGCCGACGCAGGCGAGGCACGATGAAACAAGGTAGACAGAATCATGGAAGGCCTGATGGATGTACCGCCATGCCGGAGAGGGCGACGGACTTGGGCCAAAGTACCGCAAGGGCCTTGTCATCGCCTTGTAAATTTTTAGCTTCCAACGCATTTGCCGGCTCCAGGGTGGGTGGCGACCGGCAATGGCCCGCGGCACGCGCATCCAACTGAGTACCTTCGCCTGAACAATGCGCGTCCTGCGCAGATGCGCGCCCGGCCGAGGCTTCACAGATGCCGGCGGCGCTGGCATGCTGCACATCGCGCGAGGCAAACGCCCGACCTCCGCACACACCCCGGTCCTCCATGGCACTGCCTGCCTCCCAATACTGGCGAGACGCGGATCTCGCTGGTCTTCAATTCACGATCAACCGGTTTCGCCATCGCGAAGTCCGGCCGCACCGGCACGTGGGTTTCACCCTCGCGGTGGCCGACACAGAGCTCCAGGTGCGCAGCGGCACGCGCGTCACCGTGGTGCCGCCGGGCGCACTGTTTCGGATCGCGCCGCATGTCTGGCACTCGGTGCAGGCGCGCTCGCATGCCTGGCGCGAAGACGCCCTCTTCTGCAGCCTTGCCGTGGCACGCTGCATCAGCCCCGCGGACGATGCGCTGCCGCTCGCGCGCGTGGAGAACGATGCGGGCGTCTCGGTGTTCATCGACGCCGCCGCCGCGCTCGAATTCCTCGAATGCCACCGCCTGCTTTTCGTTCCCACGAGCACCGGCGACCCCGAGGACATCGCGGCCGGCCGCGCACTGCTGCGCCGGCGCCTCGCGCAGTGGCTCCCCGCTCCCTCGCCCACGGAGAACGACTCCCTCGACGCGGAACGACCATTCCCCGACAGCGGCGACGAACGCCTGAACCGGCTCTATGCCCTGATCGCATCGGGCTTCCATCAACGCATGACCCTCGACAGCCTGGCCGATGCGGTCGGCTGGCACCCCGTGCACGTGCAGAGGCGCTTCAGCGCGGCCTGGGGCTTCACGCCGCACGAGATGCTGGTGGGCCACCGCATCGAGTACGCGCGCGACCTCATCGCCGGCGGCGCCCACGTCACCTACGCGGCGCATGCGGCGGGCTTCACCGACCAGAGTCATCTGCACAAGACCTTCATGAGCACTTACGCCGTGCTGCCGGGCGACTACCGCAGGCTCGCCGCGCTCGACGCGCTGCAGCCACCCTCTGCCAGGAACGGCATCGCCGGATAGCTCGCGGCCCTGGTGTCATCCGATGCCCTGCGCCCAGCGCAGCAAAGTGGCCACGGGCGCATACAGCGAACGCGGAATCGGCTGGTCCACCGGAACCTCCGCATAGATGCGCTCGGCCAGAGAAGGCTCGAACTCCATCGGCACCAGGCCCTCGCCGGCAAAGCGCCGGATCTGCGCTGCAACTTCGCCCTCGCCGCGCGCGATCACGCGCGGCAGGTCGGTCTCGCCCAGGTACTGCAGTGCGACGGCCGTGCGGGCCGAATGGATCACGGCCGAAGCCATGCGCACGCGATCTCCCAGGCTGGCGTACACAGCCTCGAAGTGCGCGGAGCGGCGGCGCGACTGGTTGATCGGGTCGCCCTCCACTTCCTTGTATTCCTGGCGGATGTCCTCGATGGACATGCGCTGTTGCTTCATGAACTCGAAGTGCTCGTGCGCGTAGTCCACCGCGGCCATCAGCGCGAAGATCACGACCGACCACCCGAAGGTCACCAGCACCATGTGGGCCGCGGCGGTCATGATGGCCGCAGGGTTGGCATACCCCAGCTTGAGCGAGGTATCGACGAAGCCGCGCACCACCACGAACATCAGGCCCGCGAGCAGCAGCGTCTTCAGGCTCATCTTCAGCAGGTTGATGAGGTTGCGCGTGGAGAAGATGCGCTGCAGCCCCTGCGCCGGGTTCATGCGGTTCACGTCGGGCTTCAGCCGCTCCCACGCCGCCACCCCCCCCACCTGGGCCAGCGAGCCCGCGATGCCGGCCACGGCGGCAATGGCCATGATGGGCAGCGTGCCCCGCGCGAGTGCCTCTCCCGTGTGCAGCAGCAGCTCGGCGAAGCGGTCGTCGGGCTGCGTCAGCAGGCTGGTGCTGGTGGCGTGCAGCCAGAGTTCGCGCAGCAGACTGTAGAGGGCGCCGCCTCCGAGCCACATGCAGACCACGACCACGGCGAACACGACGGTCGATGCCACGTCGCTGCTGAACACCACCTCGCCGCGCTTGCGCGCGTCGCGCAGCCGCTTGGGCGTTGGGTCCTGGTCTTTCTCCGCCATGGCGCTAGAGCGTGGCCCGCAGGAAGTCGAGCACGCCGTTCTCGGGCCGCAGGAATTCCTGCAGCGACTCGTACACGAAGAACACGAACAGCAGCATCATCAGATGCGCCAGCAGGCTCTTGAGGGGCTGCGAGAACACGAACACGTTGAGCTGCGGCGCCACGCGGCTGACGAGGCCCACGCCCAGCTCGACCAGCAGCAGCACGAAGATCACCGGCGAGGCCAGCTTGACGATCCACAGGAACAGCGTGTCGCCCTGGCGGATCGCGAACTGCTCGATCACCAGCCCCAGGTTCGGAAAGAACGAGGCCACAGGCCAGAGCCGGTAGGAGTCGACGACCACGCCCAGCATCGCCAGCAGCCCGCCGGCCGAGACGAACAGCGTGATCACCATCCAGCCGAGGAACTCGCCCGTGGGCCCGTTCTCGTGGCCCGCCACGGGGTCGAAGAACGACGCGTTGCTGGAGCCGGTCTGGAAGTCGATCAGGTCGCCCACGCTCTGCACCGCCCAGATGAAGATGCCGAAGCCCAGACCCAGCAGCAGGCCGATGAAAGCCTCCTTGCCGGCGATGAGCACCCAGGTGCCGATGGAGGCCACCGGCATGTCGCCCGCCACGGGCGACATGAACAGCGCAAGCATCAGTAGCAGGCCGTTGCGCACCGTGCCGGTGAGCATGCCGCCCGAAAGAAAGGGCACCACCGCGAAGATCGCGAACAGCCGCGGCAGGGTTAGCACTACCGACGAGAAGAACCTCTCGAGGCTGGCCAGTTCGATGGAAGCGTCCACGGGCAATGGGTCTCTCTCGTCGTTTCGTCGGGCGCTCTATGCCCTGCGCCGTGCGGCCCAGGCCTGCGAGGTAGCTTCCTCGGTCGCATCGTCGAGCCGGAGCTCGCGCAGGCGCAGTTGCTCGCTGCGTGCGCGCTGCAGCATCTGCTGCGCCTTCTCGACATCGCCGCTGGCGGCGCGCAGCTTCTGCCGGCTGGCCTCGAGCGTGCTCTCGCGCAGCGCGTGGGCCTGTCCGGCCTGCGCGGCGAGCTGGCCGGCCTCGGCGATCCGCGCATCGAGCGCGGTGCTCCAGGCACCCGCATGCCGCAGTTGCGCAACGCTGCATTCCCCGTGCGAGAGCGCGCCGGTCGTCGCCTGCCAGTGCGCGGCCTTGTTCTGCACCTGCTGCTGCTGCCACGCCTCGGCCTGCCGGAGTTCGGCGTGGCTCTGTTCGGCGGCGGCCCTGTCGCGCGCGACCACGCCCATGGCCGCGGTCTTCTGGCGCTCCCGCACGCCCACCAGCAGTTTCCAGTCGACGCCGCTCATCGCGCGGGCTCCCCGGTCCAGCCGAACTGCCGCAGTACCTCGACCGATTGCGCATAGGGCAGGCTCGCGTCCGGCGGCTGCGACAGGAATTCGAGCATCGCCGGTCGCGCACCGATCGCCTCGTCGGCCAGCGCGTCGGCGCCGGCCTTGTACTCGCCGATCTGCACGAGCAGCTCCATCTCCTGGTACTTGGCCAGCAGGCCGCGAAAATGCGCCGCCGCCGCGCGGTGCTCGCGCGAGGTCACCAGCGGCATCACGCGGCTGATGCTCGCGAGCACGTCGATCGCCGGATAGCGGTTGGCCGCCGCGACCTTGCGCGACAGCACGATGTGACCGTCGAGGATCGAACGCACCTCCTCGGCGATGGGGTCGCTCTCCTCGTCGCCCTCGGTGAGCACCGAGTAGACGGCCGTGATGGAACCGGTCCTGCCCTGCCCCGCGCGCTCCAGCAGCTGCGGCAGCATCGAGAAGATCGAGGGCGGATAGCTGCGCCGCGTGGGTGGCTCGCCGCTCGCGAGGCCGATCTCGCGCTGCGCGCGCGCGAAGCGCGTGAGCGAGTCGACCAGCAGCAGCACCTTCTTGCCCTGGTCGCGGAAATGCTCGGCGATGGTGGTGGCCACGTAGGCCGACTTGATGCGCTCCATCGGCGGCCGGTCGGAGGTGGAGACCACCATCACCGTCTTCGCCAGCCCCTCGGCGCCGAGGTTGTGCTCGATGAACTCCTTCACCTCGCGCCCGCGCTCGCCGATCAGCGCGATCACGTTCACGTCGGCCGTCGCGCCGCGCGCGAGCATGCCCAGCAGCGTGCTCTTGCCCACGCCCGGCGGCGCGAACACGCCCACGCGCTGCCCCTCGCCGAGCGTGAGCAGGCTGTCGACCGCGCGAATTCCTGTGGGCAGCGGCGCCTCGATCATGCGGCGCGCCAGCGGGCTCACGGGTTCGCGGTGCACCGGCAGCAGCGTGCGGGTCTTCAGCGGCCCCTTCTCGTCGATGGGCTGGCCCAGCGCATCGAGCACCCGCCCGAGCAGGCCCGCGCCGACGGGACAGACATGGCCGCGCCCCGTGGGCAGCACCTCGGTCAGCGCCGAGATGCCGGTGATCGGCCCGAGCGGCGTGAGGATGGCGGTGTTGTCGCGAAACCCCACCACCTCGGCCAGCAGCGGCGGCTCGCCTGGCGTGACCAGTTCGCACAGCTCGCCCACATGGGCCTGGATGCCCGATGCGTCGATCAGCATGCCCACCGCCTTGCTCACGCGCCCGCGAATCGTCGCCGGCGTGACGCGGCCCAGTGCCTGCTCGAGCTCGGCGACGATGCCCAGCGCCGCGTCGGACACCGGATTCACTGCTGCCCCTCCCCGGCCTCGCCGAGGCCGCTGCGCTCCACCGCGCGGCGAAAGGCCTCGAGCTGTGCATCGGCGCCGATGTCGAGCACGCCGGACGCCGTCTGCAGCACGCATGCACCGACGGGCAGCGCCGCGTCGGCCACGAAGTGCACGGTCATGGACCAGTTGGCGTCGCTGCGCAGCCGCGCGACCACGCCGCGCATGATCGCCTCCTGCGCGGGCGCCACGCGCACGGTGATGAAGGGCTCCTGGCGGATCAGGGTGTCGACGCGCAGCAGCGCCGCCTCGAACAGCGTCGCCGGGTCCGCGTCGGCAATGAACTGCCCCACGGCCTTGACCACGATCTGCGCCATGGACTCGCGCAAGGCATGGAGCTGGCGCTCGGCCGCCACGGTGTCGGTCACCAGCTGGGTCGCATATTCCGTCCTGGCCTGCCGCAGGCCTTCTTCGTAGCCCTGCCTGCGGCCGGCCTCGGCATCCTGCGTGGCCTGCTGCACGATGCGGCGCGCCTCGCGCCGCGCGGTCTCGACCACGGTCGATGCGTCGAGCAGCGCCGCGTACTCGTGTTCCTTCAGGACCTTGCGCTCGCTCAGGAGTTGCAGGTTCTCGGTCGTGATCAGAAAAGCCAATCCCATTGGGGCAGTCTTTCGGGAACGATGCACGAGAGCATCAGTTCGTTGAGTTGCAGGATCTGGCGCCGCTGCAGCGGCGGCGCGCCGAGCGCCGAGATGCGGCGCGGCAGCTTGTGTCCCAGGCGACGGCGCACCGCGTCGCCTTCGGCGGCGGCCGCCGCCAGCAGCAGGCGGTAGCCCCGGTCGACCGCGACCCGGCCCGCGGAAAGCGGCCACTGCTGCAGCGCGGCGTTGTCCATGCGCAGCTCGGTGAGCTGCGGCACGCGCTCGAGCAGGAACTCCACGGCATCCGCATCGAAGCGGCGGGCCTGGCGGCGGATCTGCGCCCCCGCTCCGCCGCGCAGCCGAAACAGCGGCAGGTGCACGCAGAAGCCCAGGTAGGCCGCGAGCCGTCGCAGCGCGGCGCCGTCGAGCAGCACCACGCGCTTGAGGCGGGCGTCGAAGTTGTAGTCTGCGGCGCCGTTCGCCGGCCCCTGGCTGCGGCGCAGCTGGCCGGCAAGAACCGTGCGGCCTGCTTCCCCCAGCCGCGCCGGAATGCGATGGCGCGCCGGCCAGTCGGCTGGCAGCCAGCTCGGATGCAGGTCGATCTCGGGATGCAGGTTGAAGCGCATCACCAGTCGCACGAGGTCCATCGGGCCGGGCGCGGCCTGTGCGGTTTGGGGGCCGACGGAAGGAGCGGATGCCGGCATCGCGTGTCAGCGCCTGAGCACCTGGCGGCGCGCCCAGTTGCGCCAGTCGACGCCCTGCCTGCGCAGCAGCACCGGCAGCACCATGAGGCAGACGGCGGCCACAAGCAGCAGGCCCAGCAGCACCATCGCGGTCGAGGCCGGGAACAGGCCCAGCACCATCGGTCGCTCCCTGGCGCCGCCTGCCAGGGCGGCCGCCGACACCGCCGGCCGGCGCGCCTCGAACAGCGACAGCGACACCTGGTCGTGCGTCAGCCCCTCGATGCTGTGCGCCACCATCTCCTTCACGGCCGGCGCCAGCAGGCGGATGTCCACGTCCGGCCGGTGCTTGATGAACACCGCGGCCGACGACGGCCGCGTCTTCTCGCTGAGCGGATCGTTGGCCGGGATCACTACGTGCACGCGCGCGGACACCACGCCGTCCACGTTGCGCAGCGTCTGCGACAGCTCCTGCGAGACCGCATAGATGTAGCGCATGCGCTCCTCGGAGGGCGTGGACACCAGCCCCTGCTTCTGGAACACCTCGCCCATGGTGGCGAAGCGCTCGTGAGGCAGGCCCTGGGCGCGCAGCACGTCGAGCGCGGCGCTCATGCGGCTTTCGTCGACCTCGACCTGCCAGTTGCTGCCCTCCACGCGGCTCTTGGCCGCATCGATGCCTTCGGACGACAGCGCGGCGACGATCTCGTTGGCTTCCTGCTCGTTGAGGTTGGAATACAGGCCGACCTTGCAGCCGCCCAATGCCATCAGCAGGGCCAGCGCCGCGAGCCAGCGGCCACGGCGCGGAATGAATGAAATGGTGCGCGACAGCAGCTTCACGGCGTCCTCACTGCTGGTTCTTCAGCAGGGTGCCGAACAGGCTGGTGGCGGCGCTCGCCAGGCCCGTGGAAATGTGCATCTTCGCGAACATCATGTGCGCCTCCATGGCGTGGTCGGTCATCGCGAACATGGTCTTGATGGGGTCGGACATGTCGATCGACTCGAGCATGCTGCGGCGCATCTCCTCGTAGGAGCGCACGTTGCCCGAGAGCTGGGACGCGAGCGCCTTGGCGGCATCGCCCAGCGCACTCGGCGCGGCCACCGCGGACGGCGGCGCCTGCACGCCCTGCATCATGTTGGCGAACATCCGGGTCTCGCCCGGATCGAGGCGCGAAGGGGCCGCGGATTGCTGCGCCGCCGCGGGCCCGGACACGCCAGCCGGCTGCGCGCCTGCCGCGACCAGCGCGGTGGGATCGGTCATGGTTCACCTCTTTTCGGGGGTCCTTGGGGAAAAGGGCCGCGCGATGCACCCCGGGGGCATCGCGCGGACCTGCTTACGAGGACTTGGCCGACTGGCGGATGTCGTTGCCGGTGGACTTGGCCACCTCGCCGCCGGCGGCGCTCGCACCGTTGACCGTGTGCGCGGTGGAGGCCGCGCCCTGGATGCTGGTGGAGGCGGCCATGCTGGCCGACATCAGCCTGGCGTTGTCCGCCGCGGCCTGGTTCATCTGCTGGATAGAGCTGTCAACTGCGCCTGCCATGTGTATCTCCTGGTCAAGAAAGGATGATTTACGAGGGTTGAAGCGCTCCGTCCCGGCGGGACGGAGCCATTCCACGCGGCGCACGGATGCGGCGCCGCATGAAATCCGGGGTGCGCGCGAGGAGGACCTTGCCGATGGCCATGCCTCACCTCCCGCGCCTGTTGTTGTTGCCGCTGTCGGGCACACCGCCGCTCAGGACCAGCCCGTCGGCGTCGATGCGCTTGAGTTCGGCGCCGGAGCGCAGCACCGAGCCTTCGTAGTACCTGCTGCCGTTGGACAGCTGGATGTGGCGCAGGCCGTTGCCGTCCTCGGTGATGCTCACCATGCGCGCCGGCAGCACGCTCTGCCAGCCGTCCCACTGCGTGCGCAGGTCGGTCTCCTTGGGCTCGGCGGCGGGCTTCTCGCGGTACTGGACCTTGTCGGAGACCAGCACCGACGGATGCAGGTCTTCGCTGAGCCTGCGGATCTTCTGCCGCACGGCCGCGTCTTCCACCGTGCCGGTAAGCACCAGGCGGCCCTGGCCGGTGTAGGTGACCGCCACGCCGGGGTCGCCCACGTAGCGACGCGCCTGCTCGACCATGTCCTCGGCGGAATGCACGTTGACGCTGACCTGGCTGCCGAAGGGCTCCATCGCCTGCTGCAGGGCCTCGCGGCGCTGCCTCGACTCGACATAACCCTTCACGCCGAGCCGGCCGCCCTGCGCGGCCACCACTTCCACCTCGGGGAACGGCACGAGCGCCTTCTCCACCGCGGCCAGGTCCACGCGGGCGGTGCGCCGCGAACTGGCGCCCGCATCGCCGAGCGACACGGCGGCCAGGCCGACGAGCGCCAGCATCGCTATCACGCCGCCCGCCCAGTAGCCCAGGCGCCGCGATCGGGCCGTCGACGGGCTCGCCTGCGCGAGCGCATCGGGCTGCGCCGCATGGTCCGGGGCGAACATGCGGTCCTCGCGCACGCGGGAGGCATAGCTGCGGTCGAGCTGGAAGTCGATCTGGCCCAGGCTCACCACGTCGCCCGCCACCACGCTCCTGCGCGGCTGCCGCATGTCCTCGCCGTTGAGCCGCGCCGAGGCCGTTCCCAGGCGCTGCATCGACACCACCAGTTCGCCGACGGTGAACGCCAGATGGCGCGGCAGCACGTCGCCGCCGGGCAGCATCACCTCGCAGTCGCCGCCCGAACCCAGCACGTTGAGGCCGGGCTTGAGCGCGATGGTCCGCCCCTTCACCGCGCCGCTGAGGAAGCGCAGGCACCAGCCGTCGCCGAGCGCAGCCGGAGCCGGGCCGGCCGCGGCCTGCTCTTCGCCGTCGAGGGAGATGTCGTCGTCCTGGTCGCGCACGTTCAGCCTCCCACTTCCGGCAATGGCAGCGTCGGCACGTTCGCCGTGGCGCCGGGCAGCACCAGGCGCGGCGTCAGCAGGTAGAAGCGCTCCATGTTCGACTGCTTCTTCTCGGTCGAGCGGAAGAGTCCGCCGACGCCCGGAATGTCCTTGAGCAGCGGCACGCCCGTGACGGCATTGCTCTTCTCTTCCGACGAGTAGCCCGCGATCAGCAGGCTCGCGCCCTCCTCCACCAGCGCCTGCGTGTTGACGGTGCGGCGCCGCACGATCGGGATCTTGTCGACCGACATCGGGCTGAGGTCGCCGTCGACGATGTCGATGGACATCATCACGCCGCGGGAGGCCTTCTCGTCGATGACCAGCGGCGTCACCCGCACGGCGGTGCCGGCCGTGATGCTGAACAGGCCCGCGTCCTGGAAACCGTCCACCCGCACGTAGAACTCGCTGAGGTTCTCCAGCACGGCTTCGGTGTTGTCCAGCGTCATCACCTTGGGACGCGCCACGAAGTTCGCGTTGCCGTTGGTGGCCAGCGCGGTCACGCGGGCCAGCAGGTAGTTGCGCGCGCTGTTGCCGATGGCGGCGGTGAACATGCCGCCCAGCGGCGTGAGCGGATTGCCCGAACCGTCGGAGCTTCCGATCTGCCCGGCCTCGCTGCCCGTGCCGCCCCAGGTCAGTTGCCCGCGGTCGCCGCGGCCCGTCTGGAAGTCGGCATGCCGACCATGCAGGCGCCAGTCGATGCCCAGGCTGTTGAGCGTGTCGGAGCTGATGTCCATGATGGTCACTTCGATCTCGACCAGCCGCGGGCGCACGTCCATCGACTCGATCAGCTTCGCGTACTGCGCCATCTTGTCGGGCATGTCCCGCACCAGCACCGCGTTCATGCGCGTGTCGGCCTGGAACTGGGGCAGCTCGCCGCCCGCGATGCCCTGGACGCCGCCCGGTGCGATGGCATCGCCGCCGCCGCCCCCGGCGATCTCGACCTTGGGCGCGTTGATGGTCTCCCCGCTGCGCAGCTTGATCTGCCGGTTCGGCCCCAGCGACATGCCGCCGCTCATGCCCCGCGCGCCGCCGCCGCCCGACGGGGCATTCCCGCTGGCGCGGCCATAGAGGCTGCGCAGCACGTTGGCCACGCCGGGAATGACGGTCTCCTTGCCGGAGCGGTTGATCCGGAAATCCGACGCCCACGCGTACTTGAGCGGAAACAGCCTGATCTCGGCGCCCTCGGCCATCGCGCTCTTCTGGTCGGCCAGCTTCACCGCCTGGCGCACCATCTCGACGTAGCGGCGCGGCCCGGTCACGTACACGCTGGCGTCGCGCTCGCTGATGCTCAGCGGATAGCGCTCGTCGGAGATGTGCAGGCGCACCAGCGTCTCGGCGATGCGCCCTGCGTTCTCGGCCGCGATGGGCAGCACCTCGCTCTTCGCGTCGGCGGCCAGGTCGATGAACAGGAAGGCGCCGTCGAAGTACCAGGTCAGCCCGTTGACCGCGCACACGCTGTTGAGCGTGGCCAGCGCGGAGCCGGCGAACTTGCCGCTGATGACGCCGGCCACCTTGGTGTCGATCACCGCCGTGACGTTCTGCGAAGACGCCAGCTCGCGCAGGAAGTCGGCCAGCGGCTTCTCGTTGGCGACGATCTGGAACGGCCGGTTGCTCCAGCGCAGCTCGGCCGCGCGCGCCGGCGGCTGCACGGCCAGCAGCGCGAGGGCGGCGCAGCCCCACAGCACGAGGCTGCGCAGGCCGAAGGTTTTCAGGCGCGGTGCGGGCATGTCGAAGAAGTTCCTCACGGCAGCGAACTCAATGCCTGGATCGCGCGCTCGGCGAAGCGCATCACGTCGCGCCCCATCCAGCCCGCGGTGGCGATGATCGCGACCATCACCGCGATCATCCGGATGGACTGGCCGATGCTCTGGTCCTGCACCTGCGTCACGGCCTGCAGCACCGCCACCACGAGGGCCGTGAGCGTCGCCACAGCCACCACCGGCAGCGAGATCCACAGCACGAGGAGCAGGCCCTCGCGCGTGATGTCCAGGATGTTCTGCGGAGTCATTGCGTTGTTCTTGCGGTGCGCCTTCGAAGGCTGTGAAGAGTTCATCAGTGGGCTTGCGGATTGGTGACCCAGCCCACCGGCTGCAGGGCCACGTCTTCGTCGACTTCCTGGTAGGAGAGCACCGGCAGCAGCGGTGCCACCGGCTCGATCAGCGTCTTGATGTAGCGGCGCACGTCCGATGAGGCGATGGCCACCACGCGGGTCGCGGCCGACCCGAGGATGCGGCGCACCTGTTCGCGGATGTCCTGCGTGACCGCCGGGCTCAGCAGCAGCAGGTTGCCGCGGGGCGAGCGCTCGATCGCGTTCTGCACGCGCTCCAGCAGGCTCGACTCGAACAGGATGGCCTCGAGCTGCCGGTTAGGCCCCACGTAGCGGCTGGTGATGTAGCGCCCGAGATCGATGCGCACCAGCTCGGTCAGCGCGATGGCGTCCTGCTCCTTCGGCGCCCAGGTCGCGAGGCATTCGAAGATCGCATGCAGGTTGCGGATCGGGATGCCTTCCTGCAGCAGCCGGCGCAGCACCTCGGCGATGCGCTGGCTCGAGGCCACGCGCGACACTTCTGCCGCGAGCTCGGGCGCATCGCGCTGCACCGAATGCAGCAGGCGCTGCACCTCCTGCAGGCCGATGAGCTCGCGAACGTTGCCGCGCACCGCGTTGTCCAGATGCATGCCCACCACCTCCTCGTTGTCCCAGGCCTTGAAGCCTGCAGCCTCGCCCGGCACCCAGACCACCCGCGCGAAGGGACCGAAAGGCTCGGCCACCTCGGCACCGGCCGGCGGTGCGGCCGCCTCGGCCGGATCGAGCATCAGCCACCCGGGCCGGAGCGTGCCCTCGGTCACGGCGACGTCGTGCACCAGAACCTGGTAGCCATGCTCGGCAAGGCCGTCCGCGTACGCGAGCTGCAAACGCGGGAACACGGGGCCGAGATCGGACTCGACCGAAGTCTTGACCCTGGCGAGTTGAAGATCGAGCGCATGGCGGTCGATGCCGCCGCGCAGGCCGCTCGACAGCCGCACCGCCAGCGGCGCTGCGATCGCATGGTCGCCGTCGGTGTCCTCCTGGTCGGCGCCCTCGCGGTGCGAGATCCAGCCCGGCGTCTGGTTCTTCTGGCGCCGCATGCGCACGGCGAAACCCAGACCCAGCAGCACCGCTGCCAGCAGGCCGAACACCCACTTCGGAAAACCCGGCACGACCAGGAAGCTCGCGACCGCGAGGCCCGCGATGATCAGCGCGCGCGGGTGCGCCATCAGCTGCTGCCCGATCTGGTTCGCGAGCTGCGTGTCGCGGCGCTCGCCGGTGCTCACGCGCGTGATGACGATGCCTGCCGCGATCGACACCAGCAGCGACGGGATCTGCGAGACCATGCCGTCGCCCACCGTGAGGATCGCGTAGCGCTGCAGCGCGCCGCCCAGGCTCATCTCGTGCATCATCGTGCCGATCGCGATGCCCGCGAGGATGTTGACCAGCGCGATCACGATGCTCGCGATCGCGTCGCCCTTGACGAACTTCATCGCGCCGTCCATGGCCCCGTGCAGCTGGCATTCCTGCTCCAGCATCTGGCGGCGCTTCTGCGCCTGCGCGGACGACAGCACGCCGGCGCGCACGTCGGCGTCGATGCTCATCTGCTTGCCCGGCATCGCATCCAGCGCGAACCGCGCTGCCACCTCGGCCACCCGCTCGGAGCCTTTCGCGATCACGATGAACTGCACGATCGCGATGATCAGGAACACCACGCCGCCGACCACCACGTTGTTGCCGACGATCAGCTTGCCGAAGGTGTCGATGATGTGGCCCGCGTGCGCATGCAGCAGGATCAGCTTGGTCGACGCGATGTTCAGCGCGAGGCGAAACAGCGTGGTGAACAGCAGCAGCGACGGAAAGGTCGAAAGCGAAAGCGCCGAAGGCACGTACATCGCCACGATCAGCAGCACCAGGCTGATGGCGAGATTGCTCGCGATCAGCAGGTCGAGCAACGGCGTGGGCAGCGGCAGCACGAACAGCGCGACGATCACCACCAGCAGGCCCGCGAGCAGCAGGTCGTTGTAGCGGCCCGCATTGCCCAGCAGGTCGCGCACGCCGCCGCGGTAGGCAGGGAAGGATCGCGGAGAACTCGCCATGGTGTCTTTTCTTCTTGCGGGTGTTCCGAAGTGCCGCGCTATGCCGATTGCATTGCATCGCTTCGTTGTCGATCGCGGGGATTCGCGTCGCGACGGACTCTATGCGCCGCCATCCATTCACGGCAACCACGAGTTTTCGTAAACGCTCGCCGCGTGTGGCGCGCGCGGCACTACGTGTTTGCGGACTACCTTCGCGCAATGCGTCTGGCTAAGCTGCCGGTCCCGATGCGAGCCGTCTCGCATTGCTCCGAGGCATGAAGAAGGTGACAAGAAGCACAGCCGCCAGCATCCGCATACCGACCGAAAGCACGCATGCCTGACGCAGGCGCCGACGCAGTGACGGAGCTCGGCGAGGCCCGCGCATTGCCGCGTGCCGATGCAGCCAATGTGCGCGCGCTCAATCGCCTCTACGGCGCCGCGCCGCTGCCCGACATGGCGGCCGCGCGCGGCGCGCGCTACCGCATCCGCTGGCACCACGACCCGGCCTTCGGGCGCACCGCGCGCGAGAGCTTCCGCTTCAGGCTCGGCGCACATGTCGGCCATCTCTCGTTGGATGCGCCCAGTCTCCAGGCGCTGCTGGGCGAGCGCCGCATCGACCTGCTGCCGCGAGACCTTCGCTACATCCTGCTTGCCGATGCGCTGCATCCGTTGATCGATGCGCTCGAGAAGGCGCTGCGGCTTCATTTCGAATGGCAGCCTTCCGAAGCGGAAGCGCGCGAAGCCCATGAGCGCAGCCCGCAGGCGGTGCCGCTCCACTGCGATCCTGAGCGCGCGGCCTTCTTCGTCGCCATGCCGCTGGAAGGCAGCGCCGTGCTGCGCGGCTTCGTGCAGTTCGAGGATTCATCCACGCTCGACGCGCTGGTGCCCGCGGGCTCCGGCCAGCGCCACAACGCCCACGCCGCCAGTGCCTTCGACGCGCTGCGCCTGCCCGTGAGCTTTCGCCTCGGCAGCACGCCGATCCGCCTGGGCGAGGTAGGCAGCATCCGGCCCGGCGACATCGTCGGCATCGAGCAATGGAGTTCCTCGGGAGCCGCCATCGTGGTCACGGCGGAACTCGGAGGCCCCGCGGGGCGGCATCTTTCCGCCTTTGCCGAAGGCTCGCGCATCACCGTTCAGCAATCGAGAGACAGTGCCATGAAGCCAGACACACCCGCCCTCGCGACCGACGCCGCGGACAACGCCAACCTGCCGATCGACCGGCTCGACGCGCTGGAGGTCACGCTGCGCTTCGAGGTCGGCGACCTCTCCGTGTCGCTGGGCGAACTCAGGAGCATCCGCGCAGGCCACGTCTTCGACCTGGGCCAGCCGCTCAACCGCAGCCCGGTGCGCATCCTTGCGCACGGCAACGTGCTGGGCAAGGGCTATCTGGTCGCGGTGGGCGACCGCCTGGGCGTGCGCGTGTCGGAATTCGCGCCGGGCGAAGTCTGAGAGGCTGCCCCTCAAGCGATCCATACCCATGCAAGGCGGACTTCCCGAACCCCTCACGCTGGTCGCGCTCATCGTCGCCTTCGGCATCGCGCCGTTCGTGGCGCTGATGGTGACGAGCTACACCAAGCTGGTCATCGTGTTCGGCCTCCTGCGCACCGCGCTGGGCCTGCAGCAGACGCCGCCCAACATGGTGCTCAACGGCATCGCGATCATCCTGTCGGTCTACATCATGGCGCCGGTGGGCATGGACATCGGCGACACGCTGCGCAGCCGCAGCTTCGGCGCCAAGGGCGAAGGGTTGAGCGACATCATGGCCGTCATCGACGCGGCCAAGGCACCGGTCAAGGAGTTCCTGCAGAAGCACACGCACGAGCGCGAGCGGCAGTTCTTCCTGAAGTCGGCCGCCAACATCTGGCCGAAGGCACGCGCCGAGCAACTGAAGGACGACGACTTCATGGTGCTGGTGCCGAGCTTCACGCTCAGCGAGCTCACGCGAGCGTTCCAGATCGGCTTCATCATCTACCTGGTGTTCGTGGTGGTCGACCTGATCGTCGCCACGGTGCTGCTGGCACTGGGCATGTCGATGATCTCGCCCACCACCATCTCCCTGCCCTTCAAGCTGCTCCTGTTCGTGATGCTCGACGGCTGGACGCGACTGGTGCACGGGCTCGTGCTGTCGTATCGATGAGCTCGCGACGGCGCATGACTCTTCGGCTGCCGCGCGCATCGCGCAGCCCCTCGAATCCACGCATTGGCGCGCGCCCGTCTACGAGAACTCGTTGTTGCCCGCGCGCGGGTATGCCACTTAGAGTTCGCGCGGCATCGGAGCCGGCCGGGCAGTTCCGCGCGCCCTTCTTTCAATCTGCAACTTCATCCGGGGTCTTATGGTTCTAGCAGTCAGCAGCGATGGGTCGGGAACGCAATCCGCCGCACAGGCAGCGATGGAGGCATTGGCGGCCGCCAGGGCTGCCGAAGAACTGCGGCGCCAGGCGGAAGCCGCGGCGAAGCGCGCGGCCGAGGAGGCACGTCGGCAGGCCGAGGAAGCGCGCAAGCAAGCCGAAGCGGCACGCCGCAAGGCGGAGGAAGCGCGCAAGGCCGCGGAAGCCGCCGAGGCCAAGGCCGAGAAAAGCAAGGCCGAGGCCGACCAGCAGGAAGCCACCAAGGCTCGCAGTGCCAGCGACGCGGCCGAGCGCGATGCGCTCAAGCAGGAAGCGGCGAGCAACCTCAAGCAGAAGCAGTCCACGCTCGCCGATGCCAAGCTCGACGACATCCAGCAGCGCCGTGCGGACAACAATCCGTCGGAAGCCACGCGCGCCGCGCAGGGCGAGGTCGACGCGGCGCAGAAGATGAACGCCATCTTCGAGCCGCCGGCCAACCAGCCCAAGGGCCAGGCCCCCGCGACCAGCCCGGGCACGCAGGACCTGCTCGAGAAGGCCCAGACCGCCGCCAAGCCGGTGTTCAAGGCGCAGGCGAACGGCGGCGACGGCACCAAGGAACAGAAGGCCGCGGTCGACACCGCCATGACGGACTGGCTGCAGGCCGCCGAGCAGGACATGCGCAAGGCCAGCCTCAAGGCGATCGCCGAAGGCAAGGACCCGAACGACGCGATCGACAAGGTGGCGGCCGACGCCCAGGACGCGCTCGACAAGGGCGGCGTGTTCGACCCGAAGAGCATCGGCGAGTACATCGACAAGGCGCGCGACGGCGTGCGCGCGGACTCGCCCGAGGTGCGGCAGCTGCGCGGCGAGCAATACGACGCCGGCCAGGCCGGCAAGGCGCACGTGGCCGACGCGCGCAGCCGCGCACAGGACGCCGACGCCGCCGCGACCAAGGCCGAGAAATACGCCGCCAGCTTCGGCACCGGCGGCGGCGGCAACGACACGATCATCACCGCGCAGCAGAACGCGAAGGCCGAAGCCGAGCGCCTGCGGGCCGTGGCCAACCGCGCCAAGTCCGAACTCCAGAGCGCCGAGAAAGCCTTCGGCACCACCGATCCGTCGGACCCGCAGAACCCAAAGACGAACACCCTCGGCACGGTCGATGCCGACTACAACGCACGCGTCGCCGACGCCGAGGTCAGGGAGCTGAGCTTCAAGTACGACCAGGCGGTGGCCGGCGGCGATGCCAAGGAGATCCAGAAGGCCGACGCCGCCCTGCGCGATGCGCAGCAGGGCCAGCGCTACATGCACGCGCTGAGCGACGACCTCGACGCCAAGCTCGGGGCCAGCGACGCCGAGAACGCCAAGACCGACGCCGAGAGCGCATGGAGCGCGGCATCGCTGCAGCGCCCCGCCCGCGTCACCGTGACCGAGCACGACGGCGACAAGACCACGACGCGGAACATCGATCCCGACGGCTACGACCCCGCGTTCTGGGCCAAGCCCGGCAGCGAGGAAGGCAAGAAGGTCAAGAACATCGACGGCAAGTACTTCTACGTCGACGGCGACAAGAAGACCGAGCTCGATCCGCTGACCGCAGCGCTCTACGCCGCGAACGAAAAGCAGGATGCCGCCAAGGCCCGCGGCGACCAGACCACGACCACGCTGAACGCCGTCAAGGACGACCTCTTCGGCGGCGCCGACGGCAGCCGCGCCAAGCTCGACGAGGCCGGCTATCTCGATCGCGCGGACAAGATCAACCAGGGGCTGACCGACGCCAACAACGCCGTCGCCAACGCCAAGCCGCAGGACCTGGGCCGGGCGCTCGAGCAGCAGCGCGCCGCGCAGGCCGACGCCAAGGCGCTGAAGGCCATGCAGGACCTGCGCGCGGCCGAGCGCGACCAGGCCGCGGGCAAGACCGTGGACGGCGGCAAGCTGGATGACCTGCGCGTGGCGGCACGCGAGGCCCAGCGCCTGGCCGACGGCGCGAAGCCGAAGCTCTCGGCCGACGACGAGAAGAAGATGCGCGAGACGCAGCTGCCCGCGGCGAAGGAGGCCTACGACAAGAAGGCCGCGGAGGTGACGACGCTCACCGCGCCCGGCAGCAAGGCCACCGGGGCCGAGCAGCAGAAGGCGCTCGACGAGCTCGACGCGCTCGATCTCTCCAAGCGCGACATCGAGACCCAGCTCGGACTGATCGACGCCGAACGCGCCTGGTATGCCGCTCGCTACCAGTACGACCGCACGACCTTCGCCAAGCCGCAGCTGACGATGTTCATGAACGGCGACAAGTCGACCACCGGCGACGTCTACCCGAAGAACTACGACCCGACCTGGAACATCAAGCGCGGCGAGGACGGCAAGGTCAGCGCCGAGGGCCTGCCGCGCGGCCTCTCGCCCGACGACATCGAGGTGCACTCGGACTGCAACGGCGGCTACAACGTCACGATCAAGAAGGACTCGAAGGTCTTCGGCTGGCAGCAGTCCGACCAGGGCAAGATGGTCGACTTCTCGGTGCGCGCCGGCACCTACAAGATGAACCCCGCCACGGCCGCGCGGTGGAAGACCTCCGAGTTCGGCGACGGCGACCTGGCGAAGGCGCGCGGTGCGCGCGCCGACGTCGAGAAACGCCTTGCGCAGGCCGCGGCCGATGCACCGCCGCAGCCCGGCGCACAGCCGGCGCCCGGGCCCGACGGCAAGCCCGCGCCCACGCTGAACTTCGGCGACGACCTCGCGCCGCGCAAGAAGACGGTGGACCAGAACCTCACGGATGCGATCAAGGCACGCGACAAGGCACAGGCCGACTACGACGCAGGCACCGGCGACCGCACCGCGCTGGGCAACGGCCTCGACGACGCCAAGACGCGCGTCACCATCGCCCAGAACGAACAGCTCGCGGTCGATGCCGCGATCGCCTGGCAGGAGGCCAACCACGCACGCCAGCGCATCGAAGCCGACAAGCGCGCGGGCCGCGCACAGCTTTGCTACGCCACCTCGCCGCAGCAGACCGCCGACGATGCGCGCGACAAGGCCGACGCCGCGCGCAAGGACTGGCTCAGCTCGGTCAACAAGTTCCACACCGACACTGCGGCGCGCGATCTCGCAGCCGCGAAGTCGGCGCACGAGAAATGGAAGAGCGCCAACCCCGGCCTGGCCGAGACCGGCAGCGACACATGGAAGAAGCTGCAGGCGGCGCAGACCCAGTCGGACACCGCCGTGCGCTACCAGGCCGCCGGCGCACGCGACAACGCCTACGCGCAGCAGCAGGAATTCACCATCCAGAACCTGCCGTTCAACCAGCGCGAGGACAAGCGCGCGCTCTACCGGCTTTTCGAGAAGAACCCGCAGGTGATGGCACAGGCCATCATGAACGACCAGTTCGTGCAGTACGGCGGCGGCCCGATCGAGATGAAGAGCCGCACGCAGCTCGAGAACGAGATCGGCCTCGCGCTCGGCTGGAACCCCAGCCGCTCGCTCGACGCCGCGACGCCGGCCGACAGCGAGCGCATCCGGCAGAACCAGCGCCTCTTCGGCAACCTCGGCGACGCGCAGAAGGACCTGCTCTCGAAGATGGTCGACAAGGTGGTGGAAGTCGGCGGCGAGCACGCGCGCGTGACCGTGCTGCCCGTCGTCTACGCCCTCGACAGCGACGACGGCGGCATCATCAAGACGGCGATCTTCAAGGTCGAGAGCAAGGACAAGCCGGGCGAGACCAAGCTCGTCGACGAACAGGCCTGGACCTACAAGGACCTCACGGACTACCGCGCCAACAACAGCCTGCCGGTAGAGGGCGTGAAGCTCGTCACGCCCGAGGACGCCAGCTACTCGCTCGACCAGAACGGCAACGTCAAGCTCTTCGCCGGCGACGCGCGCACCGAGACCGGATGGGAGACCTTCCGGCGCACGACCCACCTGGACATGGTGGTCGCCGGCGTCGGCCTGGTGGCCGGCGTGGCGCTGACGGTGGGCTCCTTCGGCACGCTCGCGGCGCCTGGCGTCATGCTGGCGGCCGGCGCGTTCACCGTGCTCGCGGCCGGCTACGGCGTCGCGACCTCGGTCGAAGACCTGAACAAGCTCAGCGCGCACGGCCAGAGCATCAATCCGGCGAACAGCGAGCAGGCGCGCATGGACTGGCTGAACCTCGGTCTCTCGACGGTGAGCGTGCCGGTGGTGGGCGCCTCCACGCGCGCCACCATGGCCGCGCTGCGCGCAGGCCGGGCCGCCAAGGCGGCCACGGCCGCCGAAGCCGCCGGCGACGCCGTGACGGCACAGGCACGCGCGGCCGACTTCGCGCGCTACGCGAAGACTGCCCAGGCCTGGGGCAAGCCCGCGGCGATGGCCTCCAAGCCGCTCGGCCTCGGCAGCGCCTACGCCACCGGGGAAGGCGTGCACTCGCTGGTGAAGAACTGGGACCAGATGAGCCCGGCCGAGCGCGAGCAGCAGATCATGATGCTCAGCGTCAACGCCGCGGGCTTTGCCTCGCCTATCTTCGCCAAGGGCTACGTGCGCGTGCACAACACGATCAAGCCGCCATCCACGAACACCGCGCGGCCCGCGGTCGTGAACCGGCCGGCCGGCACGGTGGGCGACGAGGCGCGGAACACGACGCCCACCGACGCGGTCGTGCCCGCGCGGCCGGCGCAATCCGCGTCGCCCAAGCCTGTCGATGCCGCCGATACGGCCGGCACCGCAAGGCCGGCGGATGCAACGACAAAGCCCGACGCGCTCACGCCGTTCCGCGAGCCGCCGCGCATGAGCGTCGCATGGCCGACAACGCCGCGTACGGTGCCCGCCGACGTGGCCGGTCCGGCGGCGCTGCCGTCCATCGTGACCGATGTCTCGTTCAACCCGGTCATGGCCTCGGTGCGACGAGCGGGCGATACCGCCGATGCCCCGGGAGCCGCGCGCGCACCGACGGGCGCACGCAGTCCCCAGGAGAAACGCGCGGCCCCAGGCTCGAACACCGCGGAAGACGCACCGCGCGCCAACGCCCCCTTCGTGCGCTCGGCGCAACGCATCGGGCTGAAGCAGAACGCAGGCACCAAGGACCTGGTGAGCGTGAAGTCCACGCCGGCATCGCCCGCCAAGGGCGACGAGGGCAGCTTCGCCGTCTACAAGCCGGCACAGGACCCCGAGCTCGGCGGGCCCACGAGTTATCCGCTGCCGGCAACCAGCCGTCTCGGCCCGACGAACTGGTCGGATTCGCTGCTCACCGTGTTCGCCGCCGGCGGCGAAGCCGAGGGCGTGCGCTACTACGTCTATCCGCGCACCGTTGACGACACCGGCTTCGTCTTCGCCGCGCATCGCGACGGATTGCCTGCCGGCACGGACAGCCCCAATGCCGCGCAGCGCGCCAGCGCCCATGCACAGGGCGAAAACAGCGGCGACTTCTCCGGCGTCCTGCCCGCTCACTACGCCACCCTCGACGAAGCGCTCGCGACGGTGCAGCCAGAGGGCTTCGTCGCGCTGGGCGACGAGATCGCGATCGTGCACGCGGCAAGCATCGCGCCGGACGGCAGCGTCCCACCCTCGGCCGTGATGGCCACCGTGAAGGTCGAAACCACCCAAGGCGGCCCCGCGAAGGCCACGCAGGTCACCGCCCATCCGGGCAGGCCCGCCCTGCGCATCGCCTACCCCGAGGGCTATGCGCCGGGCCAGCCGCTGATCTACACCAGCGCCAATGGCCAGCGCGTCGACCTGCTCAACACGCAGTCCGGCCGCAGCGAGATGGGGATCAACGCCTTCCGCCGCCGCGTGGCCGACCTCGATATCTTCGCGCCGGGCGAGCGCGCCGTACGCAGCGACGGCAAGCCCGCGAGCGAGGAGGTCCCCATTCCCGAGGGCTACTTCGCGGTCCACGGGCACGGCCTCGAGGGCGTGATGGCCGATGCGAACGGCAATCCGCTCACGGCCGAGGGACTGGCGCGAGCCATCGTCGCGCACGAGAACTATCACGGCCAGCCGGTGCTGATGCTGTCGTGCCTCAGCGGGGACGGTGCGGTGCCGATGGCGCAACGCCTGGCTACCCTGCTCGGCCACGACGTGTACGCGGCAACCGAGTCGATCGTGATGAACAACCGCGACCAGATCGCGCCGGGCTTCGTCTACACCCGGAACGTCTCCCTGAGCAACGAAGGCAGCTCCTACAACGGCGGCGCACTCAAGGCCGAGCCGCTGCAGTCGCTGCCCATCGTCGGAATCCGCGAGAACGGACGTACCGTCTACGACGACATCGCGGTGCAGGGCACTCCGGTCTACGCGCGCTTTCGCCCGGGCCTGTCGATCGAGCCGGCCGGTGCGCAACCCACCGCGCCCCGTGCCGTATCCGCCATGCCGGAGCCCCCGCGCACGACAAGACCGATCGCGCCCGAGCGGCCGCGCACCGCCGGCACCGGCCGCGGCGACACCGACACGCCCTCCGTCAAGACGGCCGGCCAGCCAAGGGACCCCGCCGCCACCGGCGTGGATGCGCACGGCGCTCCCCTGCCGCCGACCACGCTCGGCAACGGGCGCAGCTGGCTGCAGATCGCGCTGCGCGGCGACAGGCTCGTCGCGTTCCACCAGCGCGCGAGCGAGCCCGGCTCGGGGCTGCGGCCGCTGCAGCCCTCGCCCGACGAGGCCGCGGTGACGGCCCGCATCACCGAGGACCCCGCCGCGGGTTCGAACGTGCGCTTCGCCGTCCATCCGATGGCGCCGGGCGAAACCATGTACGGCGGCACCGGCGTGCGCGCCAAGCGCAACAACACCTTCGGGACCTTCGCCGAGGCCTCCGCCGCGGCGCAGCAGAAGGGCGGCGCGTGGGTGTACCGCATCCATCCCGACGGCACCATGGCGCCGCTGACGAAGCGCGGCCGCGCGACACCAGAGGAGATCATGGGCTCGGTGCACGTCCGCGCGAACGGGAAGCCGATGCCCATCGGCATTCCGAACGTGCGCTCGGCCGCATGGCGCGAAGGCGCGACCGCGCCGGCAGCACCGAGCACGGCGGCGGCCAATCACCAGGCAGGCGAATCCACCGGCCTCGCGATGGTCGAGCCCGACATGGACGCGCTGCTCGAAGGGGGCAGCGACTACACCAAGCCGCGCCCCGCCTACGCGGGCCCGGCCACGATGCGCGAACTCCAGGCGAGCAAGGCCCCGGCCACGCCCGAGGACGTCGAGCAGACGCACTACCTCGCAAGCGCCGGCTCGCCGGACGGCCATGCCGCGCGCGACGTTCCGCTGCGCACGCGCTTCATGCAATGGGCGCGAGGCCAGGCGCCCTCCTTCATCGGTGCGCCGGACTACGTCGGCGGGCGCTACGTGCTGGCCCAGGACTCGGCAGGCCTCAACCAGGGCGCGCCCGACGCCACCTTCTCGCTGCTCGACCGATCGCACGTGTACTCCAGCTTCGAGACCGCGCGCGCGGCGGCGGCCGCGCATGCGAACGCCGAAGGCAGCGGCCTCGTGGGCGTGGTGCGGCTGATCGGCCCGAAGACAGAGATGGCCCAGGTCGCGGCCACCGGACGCTTCACCCAGGCGCAGGTCGACGGCATCGTGGGCGTGCGCCCCGACGGCGCGATACACCCCGTCAGCATCAGCAACCGCCAGGCCGCGCATGCGCCGAAGCCCGGCGAGGTCTTCGTCGATCCGCACAAGACGATGGAGCAGAACGATCAGGTCATGACGCCGGCGCAGAAGAGGAAGATCTTCCTCAAGTCGGTCGGCTACATGGTCGGCACCGGCGCGGCGTTCTATGGCGCCGTGCGCTTCGGCGGCGCGGCACTGGGCCTGCACATGACCAACCCGGCGCTCGGCGTCGCCGGCGCTTCGCTCGGCGGCTACGTCGGTGCGCGCGCCGTGTTCCTTCGTTACGCCTACGAAGCCTTCTTCTACCGCGGCAGCATCGCGGGCCTGAAGCAGGGCGGCAAGATCCGGCTGCAGAAGTACCTCAACCCCAAGGACCAGGACACCTTCGCGCTGATCGGCAACATCGCCGACCCGGCCAAGCGCGAGGCCTCGCTGTTCCAGCTCAAGAGCCAGCTCGACAGCTGGCACGCGGCGCGGCGCGGCATCGAGGGCCGCCACGACTATGCCAAGGCGCTGAGGATCCTGTCGAGGAACCCCGACAGCACAACCGCCCTCGACACGCTCTACAAGGGCGCCATCGAGCGCAGCGCTCGCCCGGTGATCGGCAAGCGCGGCTGGCTGAACCGGATACCGCCGGCGCTTCGCAACGACTACGCGCAGGCGTTGAAGGCCTTCAACGCAAACCCCCGCGACACCCAGGCCGCAGCGCTGCTGATGACTGCACCGGAAGTGGGACGCGGCACCCAGCATGCGGGATTCGTGCGCGGGCGCCTGCTGCGCAACGTGCCGGGCGCGGACCGCGCGCGCTACCGCGAGGCTGTGCAGACCATGGCGAACAAGAGCGGCGACGTCAACGCCGCGCTCAAGACGCTGGAGGGCATTCCGTTCGACACCGTCGCGCGCCAGACCACGGGCGCCCGCGGCGCATTCCGCGGCATTCCGAAGGCCGACCGCCAGACCATCGCGATGGCCACGGAAACGCTGCGCGCCAACCCGTCGGACGAACGCTCGCGCGCCGTGCTGGACCAGAGCCCCGGCAAGCTCACCTCGCCGAACTCGCCGGTGGGCCGCGCGCTGTTCGGCGCGCGCGTGCTGAGCTTCGGGCTGAGCCACTCGGCGGGCACGCGGCTGTACCTGAACCCCTTCTTCGACGCGCCGAGCCACCAGTGGACCTGGGACATCACCACGCTCGACGGCGTGCGCCAGTGGATCGGCAACGAGGGCAGCCTGCACTATGCGGTGGGCAACGCCACCGGCCTCGGCGCCAGCGTGGCGAACCGCTATGCATCGATCGCGCAGGCGCGCGGCGGGCACGTCATGAGCGAGCGCGGATCGACCGAGGCCCCGGCACCCAAGGCCGGCGAGACGCCGCCGCCCAAGGCCACCACGGCGCCGCTCGACAAGGACGGCAATCCGCTGCCGGTCTACAAGGCCACCAACGGCTACTCGTGGTTCAGGCGCGCCCTCATCGGCCTGGGCAACCCGAAGGCCGTCACGCACGACGGCGTGGCACCCGACGGCGGCCCGATGGTCAAGCGCACCTTCACGCAGCGCCTGGCGCAGTTCTCGTCGTGGGGCGACTCCAGCGGAACGATCGGCCTGACGATCTCCGACAGCATCCAGGCCTACATGTACATCCGCGCCGGCCAATGGGACCTCGCGACACCGCAGTTGATGAAGGTGGCGAGCGACATAGGCATCTTCCGCGGCACGCAGAAGGACTACATCGACGAATACCGCTCGAACCGGCAGATGGGACCGATGGTCTACCACTCGCGCCTGACCAACTACTTCAACGCCCCGCTCGGAGAGGCCAGGACGAATCCGACCGAGACCTCGCACGGCTGGATCCGCCGCGGCGCAGCGCCGCTCGTGCTGCTGGGCGTGGCCGTCGCCGCACGGGTGGCGGCCGAGGAATGGTCGATGCACGAGAAGAACAAGAAGCCGCAGCAGCCGGCTCCCACACCCACGCCGACGCCCACACCGACGCCCACTCCTTCGCAGACGACCACGCCGGTGCCCACCCCGTCCCCCACCCTGACGTTCACTCCGACACCGATACCGAGATCGACGGCAACGCCCACTCCGACGCCGAACCCGAAGCCAACTCCGACGCCGAACCCGAAGCCAACTCTGACGCCGACGCCGACACCGACACCGACACCGATGCATCCCCAGCGCGGCGGCGTGCGCTTCATCGTCGACACGATGCAGCCCACGGCCGTCGAACTCCAGGCGATGCTCGATGCGGGTACGGCGCAGGACCCGCTGCAGCCCGGCAACCCGGCGCTGTCGGGCTTCCTCAACGTCGATCCGGGCCACTCCCAGCGCACGAAGGCGGCGGAGGTACTGCTCGCCTGACGTGGACGCGCCCCGTGCGGGGCCGCGTGGGGTCGCGCGGCGTCAGTCGACGATGCCGTTCCTCGCCGCCGGCGGTTGCAGCGCATCGAGCGCCGACAGCCGCCGGTACTCGCTCGGCGCCACCGCGTAGGTGCTCATGAAGGTCTTGTGCAGGTGGCTCTGGTCGCTGAAGCCGGCCGCGTGCGCCGCATAGGTCACGCGGGCGCCGCCGGCCATGAGGTCGCGCGCGTATTCGATGCGGTGCCCCACCAGCAGCTCGTGCGGCGTGAAGCCCCATGCGTCCTTGAAGCGGCGGTGCAGATGGATCGGATGCCAGTTGACCGCCTCGGCGAGGTCGTCGAGCGTCAGGCGCTGCTGGAAGCCGCTGGCGATCAGGCCGTAGGAGCGGCGCAGGCGATCGTCCGCCTCGCCTGACTCGGCCGTCTTGCCGGCTTGCATCGGGATCCACTGCGCGAGCAGGCGGCGCACCAGTGCGCGCGCCGCGATGCCCGCGTCCTCGCGGCCCGTGTCCGCGATCTCGTGCAGCAGCCTGTGGCACTGCGCGAACTCGCGCCCCCAGGGCTCGCATGCGAACACCGAGACCGGTTCGGGCTCGGGCCCGTGCATGCCGTCGTCCGCCTCGGGCACCGGGTTCACGCAGCGCGCAACCGCCACGCTGCAGTACATCGCGTCCTCGCGCCACGGCGTGCTTCGCGCCTTGATCGAATGCCAGACCTGCGGACCGATGCGCAGCAGCGCACCAGGGGGCACCACGGTGACGCCGGTGCTGGTTCTCACATGCAACTCGGTGTCGGAAACCGACAGCGTGTAGCCGCCATGCCGGTGCGCCCGGATCTCTCGTTGAACGAACCGGTTGGCGGTGAACTGCAGGCCTGCCAACTCTTTGTCGCGCCAATAGGAAGATGCAAGAAGTTCCATGGAAGCTAAGAATCTACATGGCGGGAAAGCCGCCGCTTGCTAATGTCCCGGCATCGATTTGCGCCCACGGATTCAACGATTCAAGCGCATGAATGTGTGTCGATGGCGGGCTGGATTCTATGAATCCCGAACCGTTGCGACAACCGGAATTCCAACGGAGACAGAACCCATGAGACCGACCCTGCGTCACTGGCGCGCGCTGCTGTGCGGCGCGCTTCTCGCATGCCTTGCATGCCTTTCCAATGCGCAGGAACTGCGTATCGGGCTGAGCAGCAATCCTTCATCGGTCGATCCGCATTTCGTGAACAACGATGCGATCAGCGCGGTGGTGAGCCACGCCTACGAAACCCTCGTCGCGCTCGACGCCGACGCACGCCTGACACCCGCGCTCGCAACCTCGTGGCGCGCCATCGACGACACCACCTGGGAGTTCAAGCTGCGCGACGGCGTGAAGTTCCACGACGGCAGCCCGCTCACCGCGCAGGACGTGGTGTTCTCGCTCGAGCGTCCCGCGACCATCGTCAACAGCCCGAGCTCGTTCGCCGCCTACACGCGCGCCATCACGGGCAAGAAGGTCGTCGACCGCCTCACGCTGCAGCTGACGACCGCCACGCCGGCGCCGCTGCTGCCGAACGACCTCACGCGCATCTTCATCGTCTCGCGCAAGTCGGCCGAGAAGGCGACCAGCGACGACTTCAACCAGGCGAAGGTGCAAGCCGGCACCGGCCCCTTCAGGCTCGTGAAGTTCACGCCCGGCACCGGCGTGCAGTTCGCGCGCTTCGACGGGTACTGGGGCTCGAAGCCGGCGTGGTCCGGCGTCACGCTGCGCGCCCTGCCGGCCGAATCGGCGCGCATGTCGGCGCTGCTGTCGGGCGACGTGGACCTGGTGGAGAACGTGCAGGCCAACCTGGTCTCGCAGTTCCGCCAGAACAAGAGCCTGAGCGTCTTCACCAAGGTGTCGAGCCGGGTGATGTTCCTCTACACCGACCATCGCGATACCTCGCCCTTCGTCACCGACAAGGACGGCAAGCCGCTCGATCGCAATCCGCTGAAGGACGCGCGCGTGCGCCAGGCGATCTCCAAGCTGATCGACCGCGGCGTGCTGGCCGAGCGCGTGCTCGACCAGCTCGGCGTGCCCACCGGCAACCTGGCCGCGAGCGGCATGTTCGGCTTCAACCCCGAGCTCAAGCCCGATGCCGTCGACGTGCAGGGCGCGCGGCAACTGCTCGCCGAGGCAGGTTATCCCGCGGGCTTCGGCCTCACGCTGTTCGGGCCGAACGACCGCTACGTCAACGACAAGCAGGTCGCGCAGGCCATCGGCCAGATGCTCACCCGCGGCGGCATCGTGACCAAGGTGCAGGTCTCGCCGATGGCGACCTATGTCGGGCGCGCCTCGAAGAAGGAACTGGGCTTCGGCCTGCTCGGCTGGGGCGTGGGCGGCGGCGAGCCCTCGGGCGCACTGCGCGGCCTGCTCGCCACGCCCGACAAGGAGCGCGGCATGGGCGCGACCAACTGGAGCAGCTACAGCAATCCGCAGTTCGATGCGCTGCTGAACGAAGCGCTCAACACCGTCGACGACGCGAAGCGCGAAGCCCTGTTGCGCAACGCCACCGCGCTCGCGCTGAAGAAGGACTACGCGATCATTCCGCTGTACCACCAGGTCTCGACCTGGGCCGCGCGCAAGGGCCTCACGATGGTTCCGCGCGTCGACGAGTTCACGCAGGCCCAGCAGGTCCATGCCGAGGCGGAGGACCGCAAGTGAGCGACATGTCCGACCTGCCGCATGTGCTCGACCACCTGCCGCCCGCGTTCATGGGCGCTTCGGCGCGCACGCTGCACGAGGTGCTGCCGGCACCGACGCTGATCCACCTGCCCGGTGTGCGGCCCCGGCCGGTGTTCGTCTCGGTGCTGCTGCACGGCAACGAAGACGCGGGCCTGCTGGCGCTGCAATCGGTGCTCGCGAAGTTCGGAAACCAGCCGCTGCCTCGCGCCCTCTCGATCTTCGTCGGCAACGTGGAGGCCGCACGCGCCGGCGTGCGCCGGCTGGAAGACCAGCCGGACTACAACCGCATCTGGCCGATCGCCGCGCCGGCCACGCCGCACCAGCGCATGGCGGCACGGGTGATGGAAGCGATGCGCGAGCGCGAGGTCTTCCTGGCCATCGACCTGCACAACAACTCGGGGCGCAATCCGCTCTATTCCTGCCTGAGCTCGACCGGCGCGGAGCATCTGCGGCTCGCGCGCATGTTCTCGCCGCTCGCGGTGCTCATCCAGGCGCCGCAATCGCTGGGCGCCGCGTTCACGCCGATCTGCCCGACGGTGTGCTGCGAATGCGGGGAAATCGGCAACGCCGAGGGCGTGGCACAGGCCGCGACGCTCATCGAACGCTGCCTCGCCGACGACTTCGGGGACGGCACCGCGCACGACGACGCGAAGGCGATCGACATCTACCAGGCCTTCGCGATGCTCAAGGTCGCCGAGGGCCTCACGCTGAGCTGCGACGGCCAGGCCGCCGACCTCCAGCTGCCGCCGGAGATCGAATCCTTCAACTTCCGCGCGCTCGAGCCCGGCCACGTGATCGCCACCACGCTGTCGCACCCCGACGCGGAACCGCTTCGCGCCTACCGGCTCGACGGCGAGGCGATCGCCGGCATGCTGGTTCGCAAAGGAGCCGACGTCTGCCTTTCGACGCACGCGGTCGCCGCCATGTTCACGCGCGACCTGCGCGCCATCCGCCAGGACTGCCTCGGCTACCTGATGCAACGCGTGCCGGTGCACGCGCCCTAGGGCGCACGCGCAACCTTCGATACAGGACCTTCACCTTCATGCTGGTTTATGTGATTCGCCGCCTGGCGCAGAGCGTCGGCGTGCTGCTTGCGATGTCGATGCTGGTGTTCGCCAGCGTCTACCTGATCGGCAATCCCGCCGACATCCTGATCAGCATGGACGCCGATCAGGCCGAGCGCGCGCGGCTCGTGCGGGCCATGGGCTTGGACCAGGCCCTGCCGCTTCAGTACTGGAACTTCCTGCAGCACGCGCTGCACGGTGACCTGGGCAACTCCTTCGTCCATGGCGTGCCCGCGATCTCGCTGGTGTTCGAGCGGCTTCCCGCCACGCTCGAGCTGGCCTGCGTGGCGATGCTGATCGCCATCGCGCTGGGCGTGCCGCTCGGGCTGTGGGCCGGCCTGCGGCCTCATTCGTGGATCGGCAGGAGCATCATGACCGGCTCGATCCTGGGCTTCTCGCTGCCGACCTTCTGGGTCGGGCTGATGCTCATCGTTGTGTTCGCGGTGCAGCTGGCCTGGCTGCCCGCGGGCGGGCGCGGGCCGACGCGCGAGGTGCTGGGGCTTTCGCTGTCGATCTTCAGCGTCGAAGGCTGGAAGCATCTGCTGCTGCCGGCGGTGAACCTCGCGCTCTTCAAGCTCGCGCTGGTGACGCGGCTCACCCGGGCCAGCACGCACGAGGCGTTGACGCAGGACTACGTCAAGTACGCCCGCGCCAAGGGTCTCTCGCCGGCGCGCGTGGTGGGCGTGCACGTGCTCAAGAACATCCTCGTGCCGATCATGACGGTGGTGGCGCTGGAGTTCGGCGCGCTGGTCGCGTTCGCCGCAGTGACCGAGACCATCTTCGTCTGGCCCGGCGCGGGCAAGCTGATCATCGAGTCGATCGGCTCGCTCGACCGCCCGGTCATCGTCGCCTACCTGCTGGTGGTGGTGTCGATGTTCACCCTGCTCAACCTGCTCGTGGACATCGCGTACTCGAGCCTCGATCCGCGCGTGCGGCTCGACGAACAAAGCGCATGACGACCATGTTCGAAGAAGACGAATCCCCCCTGCGCCGCATGCTGCGGCAGTACGCCCGCTCCAGGCTCGCCGTGCTCGGCGCGGCCGTGCTGCTGGCGCTGATGCTCGCCGCGCTGTTCGCGCCCCTGCTCGCGCCGCAGAACCCGTACGACCTCGCGCAGCTCGACATCCTCGACTCGCGCCTGCCGCCGGGTTCGCACGGCGGCAACGATGCCGCGGGCCAGGGCAAGCTCTACCTGCTGGGCACCGACGACCAGGGCCGCGACATGCTCTCGGGCATGCTCTACGGGTTGCGCATCTCGCTGGGCATCGGCGTGGTGGCAACGCTCGCGGCGCTTTCGCTGGGCGCGACGCTGGGCCTGCTCGCGGCCTACGCCGGCGGCCGGCTCGATGCGCTGCTCATGCGCATCGTGGACATCCAGCTGTCGTTTCCCGCGATCCTGGTCGCGCTGGTGCTGGTCACCGTGCTCAAGCCGGGCGTCGGCAATGTCGCCATCGCGCTGGTGGCGGTGCAATGGGCCTACTACGCACGCACGGTGCGTGCCGCGGCGCTCGTCGAGCGCCGCAAGGAATACATCGAAGCCGCGCAGGGCCTGGCGCTGAGCGATACGCGCATCGTTCTGCGGCACCTGCTGCCCAACTGCCTGCCGCCGGTGATCGTGGTGGCCGCGCTGCAGGTGGCCAACGCGATCTCGCTGGAGGCCACGCTGTCCTTCCTGGGGCTGGGCGTGCCGATCACCGAGCCCTCGCTCGGCCTGCTGATCGCCAACGGCCAGCAATACCTGCTGGCGGGCAAGTACTGGATGTCGCTCTACCCCGGCGTCCTGCTGCTTCTCACGATCCTGGCCATCAATCTCGTCGCCGACCAGCTGCGCGACGTGTCGAACCCGAGGCTGCAGAAGCAATGACGAGCGCATCTCAACCCGTGCTGCTCGTCGAGGGCCTGAAGACGCAGTTCGCCACGCGCGCCGGCATCGTCAAGGCCGTGGACGACGTGTCGTTCTCGATCGAGCGCGGCCAGATCATGGGCCTGGTCGGCGAATCGGGCTCGGGCAAGTCGATGACGGGCTACTCGCTCATAGGGCTGATCGACCCGCCGGGCCAGGTGGTGGCGGGCCGGCTGCGCCTCGCGCCGCGCAACGGCGAGGTGCTCGACCTGCGGCGCCTGTCTCCTCGCGCGCTGCAGGGCGTGCGCGGCAACCGCATCGCAATGATCTTCCAGGATCCGATGATGACGCTGAACCCGGTGCTGCGCATCGACACGCAGATGATCGAGGCGGTGCGCGCGCACCACCGGGTCAGCGAGCGCGTGGCGCGCGAACGCGCCGCCGCGGCGCTCGCCAAGGTCGGCATCCCGTCGCCGCACGAGCGGCTGCTGGCCTATCCGCACCAGTTCTCGGGCGGCATGCGCCAGCGGGTGGCGATCGCGATCGCGCTGCTCAACGAGCCCGACGTGATCATCGCGGACGAGCCGACCACGGCGCTCGACGTCACGGTGCAGGGCCAGATCCTCGCGCAGATGCAGAGCCTGTGCAGAGCCTCGGGCACCGCGCTGATCTGGATCTCGCACGACCTGTCGGTGGTGGCGGGGCTGGCCGACACGGTCTCGGTGATGTACGCCGGGCGCATCGTCGAGCAGGGCCCCGTGGCCGAGGTTCTCGACCGGCCGCGCCACCCGTACACGCGCGGGCTGATCGCGAGCGCGCCGTCGCGCAACCCGCGCGGGCGCCCGCTGCAGCAGATCCCGGGCATGACGCCCTCGCTGCTCGCGCTGCCGCAAGGCTGCGCATTCCAGGCGCGCTGCGCCAGCGCGGACGTGGTCTGCCGCAACGAGCCGCCGCTGGTGGCGCTCGACGGCCGCAGGCTGCGCTGCTTCCACCCGGCGCCCCTGCCCTCTCCCTGTGCGATTGCGAACTGACACCATGGACACCGTCACCCCGTTGCTCGAACTGCGCGCCAGCGCCAAGCGTTTCGTCCGCAAGCCCGATGCCGCGGCGAAGATCGCGCGCCTGTTCGGTGCCCCGATGCCGTCGCGCACCGTCCACGCCGTCGACGGCGTCTCGCTCGCCGTGCGCCCCGGCGAAGTGGTGGGGCTGGTGGGTGAATCGGGCTGCGGCAAGTCGACGCTCGGGCGCATGGCCGCGGGGCTGCAGTCGCTGAGCGAGGGCGAGCGCTGGTGGCAGGGCGAGAACGCCGAGCTGCGCAAGCGTCGCCTTTCGGCGAGCGAGCACCGGCGCGACATGCTCGGCGTCCAGATGATCTTCCAGGACCCGTATGCGAGCCTCAACCCGCGCATGCGGGTGCGCCAGATCATCGGCGAGGCGCCCGTGGCGCACGGGCTGGTCGACGCCGGGGACCAGGAGGCGCACGTGGCGGCGCTGATGCAGAAGGTCGGCCTCGACCCCGGCTTCATGCGCCGCTTTCCGCACCAGTTCTCGGGCGGCCAGCGCGCGCGCATCGGCATCGCCCGCGCGCTGGCCGTGCGGCCCCGGCTGCTGATCTGCGACGAAGCCGTGGCCGCGCTCGACGTGTCCATCCAGGCGCAGGTGATCAACCTGTTCATGGCGCTGCGCGAGGAGCTCGCCCTCACCTATCTCTTCATCAGCCACGACCTCGGCGTGGTGCGGCACATCAGCGACCGAGTGGTGGTGATGTACCTCGGCCGCGTGGTCGAGTCGGCGGGCGCCGACGCGCTGTTCGAGCAGCCGCTGCATCCCTACACCGAGGGTCTGCTGGCCGAGGCACCGAAACTCGAGGTGCGCAAGAAGGCCTTCGTGGCGATCCGGGGCGAGATCCCCTCGCCGCTGAATCCGCCGCGCGGCTGCCACTTCCATCCGCGCTGCCCGCGCGCGACGCGACGCTGCGCCGAAGAGATACCGGCGCTCGCGCGCGTGGGTACCGATCATTGGGTCGCCTGCCATCTGATCGAGCGGGCGGGCAGCGCATGAAGATCGTCGTCATGTGCTGGCTCGCGCGGGCATCGGTCGATGTCTTCGTCGCGCGAAACATCGTGCTGCGGCCCGATCTCGCGGCCAAGGCGCCGCAGCACGTTGCATACGAGCTCGCAGCGCTCGCGCCCGACGTGGTGATCGCGCGCGAGTCGCAGTTCGAGCTGGTGACGGCCGTCGCGGCCGGGCTCGCCACCGACCTTCCCGCCTGCCGCTTCGTCTTCTGCGGCCTCGCGTCCTCGCGAGCCGCCATCGATACCTCGGCGCTCGCGGCACGCTGCGCCTTCGCCACCGGATCGACCTGGGAGCGCGCGGAGTACGAAGCCTTCGTGCTCGCCGAATCGCTGTGCCGGCCGCGGCCCGGGCTGCCCGCCGGCGCTTCGGCGAACGCGCCGGGCGAGGTGATGCTGGTGGGCGCCGGCGTGGTCAACCTGGTCACGGCGCTGGCGCTGTGCCGGCGCGGCCATCGGGTCTCGGTGTTCGACCGCATGGCCGATCCGCGCGGGCACGGCGAACAGCATCCCGGACGCGCGGGCGCGACCTTCGGCGGAAGGGACGCGCGCATCTTCTCGTACAACGAGTCGCGCCATCACCTGGCCTGCTCGCCGCTGTACACGCCGCAGGACCTGCCGCGCTTTCGCCTCGGGATCGGGCAGGACGGATGGCTGTCGCGCCGCTACGAGTCGCTGTCGGAAACCGACCGCCGCTGGATCGCCCAGCTCGAGCAGGTGCCACCCTGGGCAGCGCTGCTGTACGGCAACGACATCGTCGGCTTCAACCGGCAGAGCCACCGGCTGTGGCGCGAGATCTTCAGCCTCTACCCCGAACTGCTGCGCGAGACGCACCATGTCGGGCGGCTGCTGCGCATCTACCCGAGCGATGCTTCACTGCGCGCGGGACGCACGGCCGAGGCCGAGATCGGCGCGCTGCTCGGCGAGGTGCCGCTTGCACGGCTGCGCGAGCGGGAGCCCGCGCTGGGCGACGCGATCGACAGCGGCGCCATCGCGGGCGCGCTCGAGGTGCAGGGCTTCTCGCTCAACATCGTCTCGTTCTGCCGCAACCTGATCGCGCTGCTCGAGCGCCTTGGCGTGCGCTTCCACTGGCAGCAGGAGGTGAGCGAGGTGCGGTACGCGGATTCGGGCGCGGTGACGGGCATCGTGGTCGACGGCAAGCTGCGGCGCGCCGACCACTACGTGCTCTCGCCCGGCGCACAGGCGCGCACCCTCGCCACGAAGACCGATGGGCTGGCCGCGATCGGCGCGATGGTCGGCATGTGGGTCACGCTGCCGAACGACGGCGCCGCGCTGAACACGCCGCTGAAGGTGCGCCGGCGCGCATTCGCCAGCAGCGAGGCGGCCCAGGGCGCCAACGTCGTGCCGGGCCGCGACGCCGCCGGGCGGCCGGTGCTGCACTGCAGCTCGGGGCATGGCTTCGTCGGCGTCTCGGCCGACGACGTGCGGCTGGCCGACCTGCCCGAGCTCGCGCGCTGCGTGATGGAGACAGCGGAGGAACTGTTCGCCGACAAGTTCCGGCGTGCCCGGCAGGCCGGCATGCTCGGCGAGCGCCCCGGCTTCTGCGTGCGCCCCTGGACGCCCTCCGGCCTGGGCGTGCTGGAAGTGCAGGAGTGCGACACGGGCGGCAAGCTGGTGCTCAGCGGCGGCCACAACACCGGCGGCTTCGCGCAATCGCCGGCCGTCGCCGAGGCCGTGGCCTGCGCGCTGGAGACGCGCCCGCACGCCATGCACACGCTCTACCACCCACGGCGCTTTGCCGACGTGTTCGAGGTGACGCTGTGAGCACGCGCCAGACATCGCTCACCGCGCTGTTGCGCGACGGCCTGCGCGGCGGGGCGACGACGATGTGGATCGATGCCGAAGGCTCGATGCGCCGCGACGAGTTCGCGGCGCTCGTGGTCGCGCAGGTGGCGTTGCTGCGCCGGCAGGGCATGAAGGCCGGCGATCGCGTGGCGCTGCATGGCGTGGCTTCGCGCGGCCTGGTGGCCATGCTCGTGGGCTGTCTGCTCGAAGGCGTGGTCGCAGTGCCGGTCGATGCGGCGCTGCCGCGCGCGCGCAAGCAGGCGATGGCGGATGCGTCGGCCCCCAAGCTGGCGATCGAGTTCGCGGCGCAGGCGCCGCTCGACGCAGCCGGCATCAGATGCGTCGCGGGCGTGCCGCTGCCGCAAGCAGGCTGGACGCTGGATGACCTGGGCCTGCCCGAGGTCGCGCCCGACGCCGGCTGCTACATCTTCTTCACCTCCGGCACGACCGGCAGGCCCAAGGGCATCCTCGGGCGGCGCGATGGGCTCGCGCACTTCCTGGCGTGGGAGGCCGGCATGCTCGGCCTGCAGCCCGGCGACCGCGTTGGCGTTCTCACCCGCCTGTCGTTCGACGTGGTGCTGCGCGACCTGCTGCTGCCCATCGTGGCGGGCGTGACCGGTTGCCTGCCACCGGCTGGTTCCCCGATGACGCCGGCCGAGATGCCCAACTGGCTGGCCGCGATGGCCGTCAGCGTGCTCCACACGGTGCCTTCGCTGGCTCAGGCTTGCCTGGCGGGCCTGCCCTCTGGTACCTGCAACGGCACGCTGCGCCACACGCTGTTCGCGGGCGAGCCGCTGGGTGGTGCCTTGGTGGGACGCTGGCGCGCGGCATTCCCGGCGAGCGCGGTCTACAACCTGTACGGCCCCACCGAGACCACGCTCGCGAAGTTCTGCGCCCGCGTGCCCGACCCCGCGCCCGAGGGCATCCAGTGCTGCGGCCTGCCGCTGCCCGAGGTGGGCGTGAGCATCCTCGACGATGCACTGCAGCCACTCGACACGGGCCGTGTCGGCGAGGTCGCCATCCGCACGGTGCATGGCTCGCTCGGCTACCTGGACCCTGCGGAGCCCTCGTCGACGCGCTTCATCGAGCTCGACGGGCTGCCGGCCTACCTGAGCGGCGATCTCGGCTTCCTCGACGAGAGCGGCGCGCTGCACCTGCGCGGCCGCAAGGACCACCAGGTCAAGATCCTCGGCACCCGCATCGAGCCCGCGGGCATCGCGGCGGTGCTGCAGTCGCACGAGGCGGTGATCGACGCCGCGGTCGTGTGCATGCAGAACGAGGAAGGCGAAGCACAGCTCGTGGGCTACTTCTGCACGCGGTCCGATGCGCAGGCCGTGCGCCGGCGCCTGCGGCCCTTTCTCGCCGAGCGCCTGCCGGCGGCGGCGGTGCCGGGCCACCTGATCGCGCTCGATGCCCTGCCGCTCACGGCCAACGGCAAGCTGGATCGCGCACGCCTGCCCGTGCCGCCGTCGCGCACCGCCACCGCAGCCACCACCATCGAAACGGACGCCGACGAACTCGCGCTCGGCGTGGCCGCCGCGATCGCGCGCGTGCTGCAACAGCCGCAGGTCGGCGTCGACGACGATTTCTTCGCGCTCGGCGGCGACTCGCTCGCGGCGATGCGGCTGTGCGCCGAGCTCGAAGCACAGCTCGGCATGCACGCGCAACCGCTGCTGCTGATGCATGCGCCCACCGCGCGCGAGCTGGCGCAGCAGCTGCAGGCGGCCGGCTCCTTCGCTCCGGCGCCGATCCCGCCCGCGCCGCGCACCCGCTGGTTCACGCTGAGCCCGCAGCAGCGGCGCTACTTCCGCACCTTCTGCGCCGGCGGCAACCGCAACTGGTGCAACATGGTGGCGCTGTTCGAGCTGCCCGACGGCGTCGATGCCTATGCGGTGGGCCGTGCGCTGACCGAGATCGCGCTGCGCCACGACAGCCTGTGCCTGCGCTTCGGCCATGACGAGGAAGGCACCGTGCGCCAGACGATCGTGGCGACGGCGGATGTCCAGGTGGCGCAATGCGACCTAGGCGCGCTCGACGCGACGGCACTCGCGCAGCGCATCGACGCGATGCGGGTGGCCGAGGGCGAGGCGGAGATCGCGCTCTTCGCCGATGCGCCGCTTTTTCGCGCCACCCTGCTCGCCCTGCCCGGCCAGCGGCGCCGGCTGCTGTGGACCGTTCATCACCTCGTCAGCGACGGCACCAGCCAGGGCCTGCTCGCGCGCGAACTGGCCGACCGCCTCGCCGGCCGGCCCTGGGCCACGGATGCCCCGCCGTCGATACGCGACATCGCAGCCTGGGCCGGCGCGCGCAACGATTCGGCGCATGCCGCGCGCGCGCACCTGCGCGCATTGTTCGGCGCGCCCTACCGCCACCGCTACCTGCCGGACAGGCTGCGCTGCGACGATCCGCAACGCTGCCACGCGATGGAAGCCGCCCTGCACGGCACGCTGCGCGACGCGGTCCGCGCGGCGGCGCGGCGCCTGAAGTGCACGCCCTACGTGCTGTACGTGGCCGCGTATTTCCGCTGGCTCGCAACGCTGACCGAATGCGACGACCTGGTGGTCGTGACGCCGCTGGCCGGCCGCGCCCATCCGCAGGTCGCGCAGACCATCGGCGATTTCATCAACCTGGTGCCGCTGCGCATCGAACGGCTGGGCGCGCTGCCGGCGCGCCAGCTGGTCGAGAGCGTGCACGACGGCATCGCGCTCGCCGCGCGCAACCAGGAACTGCAGTTCGACCAGATCCTCGACGAGCTCGGCGTGCCCTTCGATGCGGATCGCAACCCGCTGACCGGCTTCTCGCTCAACTTCATGCCGCAGGCGACGGGCGATGCACCCGCTCTCGCGACGGTGCGGCACGCGGACCGCGGCTACCGGCTGAAGTACGACCTGCTCATGCTGATCCGCGGATGGCACGACGCCACGCACATCGAGATCCAGTACCGCGCCGGCCTGTTCACGCCGGCCGCGGTCGAGGAGTGCTTCACCGACTACTGCACGCACCTGGAGGCCTTGAGCCATGCCTGAGAAGCCGACCATGAACCCTGCGCCGATGGGCGAATACCTGTTGCTGGTGCTGCTCTCGATCCTCTGGGGCGGCTCCTTCACGCTGATCAAGGTCGCGGTGGCCGACTTTCCGCCGGCCACGCTGGCCGCGGTGCGCATCCTGCTCGGCGGCGCGCTGCTGGGCGTGGTGGCCTTGGCCAGGGGCCTCGCGTTCCCGACGCGCGCCGGCCGCTGGGGAGCGCTCTGGGTGCAGGGGCTGCTGCAGGGCGCGCTGCCGTTCACGCTGATCGGCTGGGGCGAGCTGCACATCGCGAGCGGGCTCGCGGGCGTGCTCAACGCGACCGTGCCGCTGTTCGCCTTCCTGCTTGCCGTGTTCGTCGTCGGCTCGGCGCCCTTCGTCTTCACGAAGTTCCTGGGCGTCCTGCTCGGGCTCGCGGGCGTCGCCGGGATCGTCGGGCACGGTTCCTCCATCGCCGCGCTGGGCCAGAGCGACTTCCTGGCGTCCATGGCGGTGCTGGGCGCGAGCGCGTCGTATGCGTGCGGCGCGGTGTTCGGCCATCGCTTCGGCGACCAGCCCGCCGTGGTCACCGCGGCCGGCTCGCTGCTGTGCGGCGGGGCCACGATGCTGCCGTTCAGCCTCGCGCTCGACCGGCCCTGGACGCTCGCGCCCAGCCTCGAGGCCACGCTGGCGCTGCTGGCCCTCGCGCTGCTGTCGACCGCGGTGGCCAGCGTGGTCTTCTTCCGGCTGATCCGCACGCTGGGTCCGGTCACCACCACCAGCAACGCCTACCTGCGGGCGCTGGTGAGCGTGGCGTTCGGCGTGGTCTTTCTTGCCGAGCCCCTGAGCTGGAGCCTGCTGGCCGCGAGCGCGCTGATCGTCGCCGGCGTGGTGCTCGTCACGCGGCCGGGCAGGCCGGGCCGGGAGCTGCGCCGTGCGGGCTGAGATCGCAATCGTCGGCGTCGGCCCCTGGGGCCTGGCGGTGCTCGACCGGCTGGTTACCGCCGCGCGCCGGCAGCCGCGGCTCGCGCTCACGGTGCACCTGATCGACCCCGACGAGCCGGGACCAGGCCTGCACAAGCCGCAGCAGGAAGACTTCCTGCTGCTCAACACCGTCACCGGCCAGCTCGACAGCTTCAGCGCGCGCCACTTCGGCGAACCGCCGCTCACGGGCGCCATGCCGTTCATCGACTGGCTGCGCGAGGCGCGCGACATCGAGGCCGATGCCAACGGCTTCCTGCCGCGCGCCCTCTTCGGCGACTACCTGCGCCACGTGCACGCGGTGCTGTGCGACAACGCGCCGTCGCACATGCGGATCTCGCAGGTGCGCCAGCGGGCACTCGACGTCTCGCTCGCGGCCGATGCGAAGGCGCGCGTGCGCCTGGGCGACGGCTCGGCGCTCACCGTGGACCATGTCTTCCTCTGCACGGGCCACGGGCTGGCGCATGCCGCCGGCGGGCAGGCTCCGTCGCCGGCGAAGCCGATCGATCCGTACCCGCTGGCGCCGCTCCAGGCGCGCATCGAGGCCGGCTCGGCGGTGGGCATCTCGGGCACCGGGCTGGCGGCGGTCGACGTGGTCGCCGCGCTCACCGTGGGCCGCGGCGGACGCTTCGTGCGCGAGGAAGACGGCATGCTGCACTACCTGCCGGGCGGGCGCGAGCCGGTGATGTTCGTGCACTCCCGCAGCGGCACGCCGTTCGCATGCCGGCCCGCGCAATCGCTCGACCTGTCGGGCAGCTTCGCGCCGATCTTCTGCACCGAGGCCTACCTGGCCTTACGGCGGGCGGCCCGCGGACCCGCGGGCCTGCAGCTCGACGAAGACCTGCTGGCGGTGCTCGCGGCCGAGATGCGCGCCGCCTACCTGATGCGCGCGCTGACGCTGTCGCAAGGGGCCTACGCGGCCGCGGCCTGCAGGCGTGCGCTCGCAGTGCTCGCACCGGCCGAGGTCAAGGATTTCTGCGAAGCGGCCCTGCCGTCGATGACGGAGTTCTCGCCCGAGACGCTGCTCGCGCCCGTGCCCTCGCCTTCATTTCCCGGCGCGGCGGACTTCAACGCCGCCTTCGCGGCGCGCCTGCGCTTCGACGTGGAGGAGGCGCGCAAGGGCGAGGCGCACAGCCCCTACAAGTACGCGGTGGAGCTTCTGCGCGTGCTGCGCGGCTTCATCCGCCAGGCGGTGGAGTTCGACGCGCTCGCGCCGGCGTCTCGCCATCGCTTCTTCGACATGGTGGCGCCACGGATCTCCCAGCTGGTCGTGGGCCCGCCGATAGCGCGCGGGCTCGAATGGCTGGCGCTGATGCGCGCCGGCCTGCTGCGCGCCGATCTCGGCCCGGCGCCCATGCTCGAGCGCGATGCGGCGCTCGGTGTCTGGCGGGCTCGCTCGAGCGCCTTCGAAACGCCCTTCGCGGCCTGTCTCGACCACCTGGTACATGGCCGCGCGGGGCATGGCGCGATCGACATCGCGGACAACTCCCTGCTCGCCGCGCTCTACCGCTCGGGCCTTTGCGCCGGAGCCGCGCCGGCGCAACCGGCGCCCCCTGAGGACAAGCGAAGGCGGGTGCCGCGCACCGACACCATCGGGCATCCGCTGGATGCGACAGGCTTGCCGGTGCACCAGCTCACGCTGCTCGGCGTGCCCACCGAAGGCCTGCGCTACTTCAACCACTACCTGCCTTCGCCCAAGAGCCGGTCGCGGGTCTTCGACAGCGTGCAGTCCGCGCTCGACGCCCTGTTGGAGCGGCTCGCATCCGCGCACCGCGAGGGCGCGCGCACGACCGGCACGCCGGCGCTCGAGCGCGACTGACCTTGTCCTGAAGGAGCCGTACGGCGCGCACCGACGACGCCTCGGGATCTTCGAGAAGCCCCACTCGCGGCGACGGACGACGCGGCAACGATGCCGCTTGGGTCAACTTGCGGGGCAGGAGATTTCAGCCATGGACCGCCTCTTCGCCCATTTCGCCAACAGGATCGCGCACGTCGCGGGAAGCCCCGCCACCTTCCTGGCCTGCGTGCTGCTCGTCATCGCGTGGGCCGCGGCCGGGCCCGTCTTCCACTTCTCGGAGAACTGGCAACTGGTCATCAACACCGGCACCACCATCGTGACCTTCCTGATGGTGTTCCTGATCCAGAACACCCAGAACCGCGACGGCGCGGCATTGCAGACCAAGCTCGACGAACTCATCCGCTCATCGGCCGCGCACAACGAGTTCATGGGCATCGAGAAACTCACCGACGAGGAGCTGAGCGCGCTGCACGCGCAATGCGAGGCCGCGGCCAGGAAGAGCCAGGCGACGCTCGAACGCACCCGCGCCGAACGCCGCCGGCGCGGACACACGCAGTCCGGGCCGCAGACGCATGGAGGGGGCTAGCGCACGAATGGCTCGGCGCGCCGCTGCCCGAACAGGCCCTAGGCGCACTCGGGCGCGACCGTGTCCAACACCCTCGCGAGGTGCTCGACGAGCCGCGCGGAGTAGGCCTGCGCAGGATGGAGGATGTCCGCCATTTCGGTGGGTTGCACCGGCACGCTGCCCCAGTCGGCAAAGGGCACTGCCATGTCCCTGGCCACGCGCCGCACGACCGCATCGCCCTGCGCACGGACCTGCGCCCCGGTCAGCGTGCGCGACAGGCCGGTCAGCACCACGTGACGGCCCTCCGCCCTCGCCTTCACGATCATGGCGCGCAGCGCCGCATCCAGGGGCAGCCCCTGCATGGCATCGTTGAGCCCGTGCTCGATGACCACGATGCGGCCGGAGCGCTCCTCGCCCGCGAACAAAGCCGACCGGGCACTCGCCGTCTCGCCGTTCACCGACCGATCGACCACCTTGTATCGCGGGCGCAGCCTGCGCAGCGCGGCCGCCGGCGGCTCCTGCAGGCGCTTGTCGCCCAGGTAGCCGCCATGAAGGATCGAATCGCCGTACAGCTCGACGCTGCAGACGGCTTCGGGCTTCGCGGCGGGCATGCCTGCGGGTCCGTTCCCCGGCGCAGCTGCGGCCGGCACCGCGAGGACGCGGTTTTCCAGCGGCGCGACACGGGATGGCGAACAGCCGGCGGCGAGCACAGCGCCCAGGACCGCGGCGATGGCGATCTGTCGCCGTCTCGCCCGGCGGAGCGGAATACGGGGGAAAAGTCGGGTGGGATGAGGCACCCACCGACATTAGGGAGCAATCGAGGGGAAATTGTGGAGATGGCCTCGAGGCCGGCGGGAACGATCAGCCTTTCCCGGAAGCAAGGCCTCGAGCGCCCCGCCTGCTCTCCCGGAACAGGACGATCAGCCCCGAAATCAGGAAGTACACGGCCCCGACCGCCGCATACCCTCCGATCGTTTGAAGCACAGGCGCACTTCCGCCCTGCTGCGCCACGAAGAACCCGCCGGCCAGCGCAGACTGCGCGCCGCTGAGCATCATCACCCACTGCCCCCCGTTGTCCTTGCGACGACGCACGGCCGTCGCCAGCTGCAGCAGGCCTGCGACGATGGCCCAGACCCCGAAGATCGCCAGCACGATCTGCAGCTCGAACACGAAGGCGCCCGCAACCGCGAGCGTGACCAGCGCGCTGATCCAGATGTTGATCAACTGCGTGGCATTGGCCTTGACGCCGCCCGTCATCCTGACGTCCAGCAGGTTCGCAAGGGCATCCCAGGCGGGATAGACGATCAGCAGCGCGGCTGCCAGGGCGGGCGAATGCCTGGCGATGGTGAAGCTCGCCGCAACCCAGGCGAAGGAAAAGGCAGCGCGAACGAGGTAGTAGTTGCGCAGCCAGGCGGCTCGCCGGGATTCGGTTTTCAAGGGGTCGGACATGGCGGGAAAGGCGGCGAGAGCCGCGAGTTGAGAAGGCTCCAGCTCATCGAGGAGCGAACGGTGCAACGATTCTTCTGCGTCGCCACCGCTCGCGGTATCCGTCGGATGACCGACACGAGCACAAGCCGAACTGTGCGATGCTGCGTGCCCGCCGCAGCGATTCACGCCCCATGTCCGACGACACGACGACCATCACCGTTTTCGACGCGGTCCGCGCACTGGCCTTCATCGGCGACCTGAGCATGGGGCAGCCGACCGACCATTCGCTGCGCACGGCCTGGCTGGCCGGGAAGATCGCGGCCGAGGCAGGGTGCGACGCTGCCCAGGTCGAGGCCGTGCGGCATGTCGCGCTGTTGCGCTGGTCGGGCTGCACCGCCAATGCGCAGGAGTTCGCCGACTTCCTCGAAGACGACGTGCAGGGCCGGCGCGCCCTGCTCGCGTCGCCGGCACCCCGCATGCGCCAGCCGCACATCAGCGGGCCGGTGCCCGACGCCGTGCTGGCCATGGCCGACATCCATTGCGAGATTGCCGGCGACATCGCCAACACGCTGGGGTTGAGCCGCGAGACCGAAGCGGCGCTGCGCGCGGTGTTCGAGGCCTACGACGGCAGCGGCATCCCCGGCGTGCTGCAGGGCAACGAGGTTCCGTTCGCGACCTACGTCGTGGCGCTGGCGAGCGACCTGGAGATCTTCGGCCGCCTCTACGGAATCGACGAAGCGCTCACGCTCGCTCGCGGACGCGCGGACAGCCTCTACCCAGCCTTTCTCGTCGACGCGAGCGCGCCTCGTGCACCGGCATGGATGAAGGAACTGGATTCCCCCGTTGCGCCATGGACTGCGCCCGCCGAGCAGCCTGCCTCGATGCTCCGGCGCATGGGCCTGGAACTCGTCGGCGACGTGATCGACCTCAAGCTGCCATGGATGACGGGCTACTCGCGCCGCGTGGCCCGGCTGGCGCGCGACTGCGGCGTGCACCTGGGCCTCGACGAAGCCGCGTGCCACCGCACGTACAAGGCCGGCCTGATCCACGGCATCGGGCGGGCGGCGGTTCCCAACGCCATCTGGAATGCGCCCGAGCCGCTGCCGGCTTCGTCGCTGGAGCGCGTGCGGCTCGTGCCGTACTGGACTTCCCGCGCCGCGGGGCAGATCGACGGCCTCGCGGCGGAAGCGGAGATCGCGTCCTTCGCCTTCGAGCGGCGCGACGGCTCCGGCCACTTCCGTGGTCGTTCGGGCTCGGCGATGCCGCTGGAGGGGCAGATCGTCGCGGCGGCCCAGCAGTGGCAATCGCATCGCACCCGTCGTCCGTGGCGGCCTGAGCTCACAGAGGCGCAGGCGCTCGACTGCATGAAAGAGGATGCCAAGGCGGGCCGCTTCGACGATGAAGTCGTCACGGCGCTGCTCGCATGCGTTGTGCCGGGCAGTGCCTCCAAGCCCGTTGCGCCGCCACAGGGCGACGCGTCTCTTTCACAGCGCGAGCTGGAGGTGCTGCGCAGCATCAGCCGGGGGCACAACACGAAGGAAGTCGCCCGTGCGCTGGGAATCAGCCCGAGCACGGTGCGCACTCATGTCGAGCGCCTGTTCCAGAAGCTCGGGTGCACGACGCGTGCGGCCGCGACGCTGAAAGCCGCGACCAGGGGGCTCATCTAGCAGCCACGGCGGCACGCAACGACTGCAGCGTGCCTTCGGCCGCCTCGATGCGCCGACGCAGTTCCTCGTTGACGACGCGCACCAGCGCGCTGAGTTCGGAGCGGCTGGAGCAGACCTCCTCCGTCTCGTTCACACGCTGCGGACCGATGAGCCTTTCGAGGCCGGCATACGCGTGCCGCACTTCGTGAAGGCTCTCGACGTCGTCGCAGGCCTGCAGCGCAAGCGATTCGACGCCATTGGCTTCGGAAGAAGAAGATTCGGGAAATGAAGAGACGCGCGCGGGCGCGCGAGCAGTGGATGCAGCCATCAATGGCCTCCAAGAGGTGCGGTTTGCGGAAACCACCGCTCTCGAGTCCAAACGAGGGCGGCGGCTCGACGGATTGGACTACCGGGCACCTCTTGCGAGAACCGGCCGGGCTTGCGCCCGCCCGTCGAGCCGCCAAAAAAAGGAGGCACGAATAGCAAAGCCGCAGACCCTGCGGGGTAACTGCGGCTCGCGTCGCAGAGGTGATTCGGGAGTCCAATCCCGATCACGCCTTTTTTTGACGTGACGGGGCGCAGTATAGCTACGGAGGTATTCATCACCCGGCCCCCAATCGGCGATGTCCCTACACCCGACGGCCTCATCCCGGAAGCTGGAACAATCCAGCCACCATGGACGGTCTGGACCTCATCAAAACATTCCGCGAAGTCGCCTTCAGGCGAAGCTTTTCCCGCGCAGCGATCTCGCTGGGCATGTCCAAGGCCACGGTGAGCCGCTATGTGGCTGAGCTCGAAACCCGAAGCGGCGTGCGGCTGCTCAACCGATCCACCCGCTCCCTGAGCCTGACGGACGCGGGCCAGGTGCTGCTCGATCGCAGCACCGAGCTGGTGACGATGGCCGAGAACACGCTGAACGACCTGCAGGCGCATGGCTCGCATCCGCGCGGGCGGCTGCGCATGAGCGCGCCGCACGGGCTCATCGCCGGCTGGCTCTCCGACGTGATCGCGGGCTTCATCAAGCTCTACCCCGACGTGTACGTGAGCCTGGTGTTCACCAACGACGACCTCGACCTGATCGAGGAAGGCATCGACATCCACCTGACCGGCGGGCGCATCGACGACATGAACCTGATCGTGCGCCGCCTCGTGCAGTTCGACATGGTGGTGTGCGCCGCACCCTCGTACTGGGCGCAGCGCGGCATGCCGCAGGTGCCCGAGGACCTGGGCCGCCACGACGTGCTGAGCTTCTCGGCCAAGCAGACCACCAACCTGCCCTTCGAAACCGACGGCGAGCCCTACGAGGTGCCGGTGCACAGCCGCATGGAGGCCAACGACGCCGTCGCGCTCATCGAGCTGGCGCTGCGCGGCGTGGGCGTGGCCTACGTGCCGGAGCCGCTGGCGCAGTCGCACCTGGAGCGCGGGGCATTGGTGCCGGTGCTGCGCGACCACATGCCGCGCGAGCACTGGCTGTACGCGGCCTACTCGCAGCGCCGCCACAACAGCGCCGCGATGCGCGCGATGCTCGACTACCTCGAGCAGTCGATGGAAGCGCTCACCGAAGGCCCGGCCCTGCCGCCGCCGGTGCCCGTGACGGTGGCACCGCCGCCACCCGTTACATGCGCCCTTTCCAAGGCACAAGGCGCCGCTCGAGCCACCGCATCAGCAGGTCGAAAAGATAAGCCACCACGCCAATGACGACGATGCCCATGATGACGATGTCGGTGCGCAGGAAGTTCGACGCGTTCAGCACCATCTGACCCAGCCCCATGTTGGCCGCCACCATCTCGGCGGCCACCAGCGTGGTCCAGCCGAAGCCGATGGCGATGCGCATGCCCACCAGGATGTCGGGCAGCGCCGAGGGCAATATCACGTGGCGGATCACCTGCATGTAGCTCGCGCCCATCGAGTAGGCCGCGTTGATCTGCTCCTGCGAGGCGCTGCGCATGCCCGAGCGCGCGGCCAGTGCCAGCGGCGCGAAGCAGCTCAGGAAGATCAGCAGCACCTTCGGCAGCTCGTCGATGCCGAACCAGATGATGATGAGCGGCAGGTACGCCAGCGGCGGCAGTGGCCGGTAGAACTCCAGCGGCGGATCGAAGATGCCGCGCCAGAAGCGGCTCATGCCCATCGCGATGCCCACCGGAATGGCCGTGACGCAGGCCAGCAGGAAGGCCGAGAACACGCGGAACATGCTCGCCAGGAAGTGCTGCCACAGCGGCTTGTCGTTGGCCTGGCCGGTGAGGTATTCGTAGAACTGCTGGAACACCGCCTGCGGCGTCGGCAGGAAGAGCGGCTTGACCCAGCCCATGTTGGTGACGACGAACCACAGCGCCACCAGCGCGATCACCGTGACGATGCTGATCGTCAGGCTCGAGCCTTCGCCCGGCACCTTGAAGGAGCTGGTCTTGAGCTTGGCGCCTGCCGCTGGCGTCGCGGGTGCGGGCGATGCGGCGGGCTTGGAAGGCGATGGCGTCATGGCGACGGGGGATGCGATCGACACCTCAGGCATGGGCAACCTCGCGATGATGAATGATCGACAAGACCTCCTCGCGCATGCGGATGAAATCGGGCTCCGACTTCACCTTGCGCGAATCGCCGTGCGAGAGGTACTGGCGAGAGAACGGTACGTCGTCGTAGACGTGCGAGATGCGCCCCGGGCCCGGGCTCATCACGATCAGCCGGGTGGCGAGGAACAGCGCTTCTTCCACCGAGTGGGTGATGAAGAACACCATCTTGTTCGACCTGGACCAGGCCTGAAGAAGAATCTCCTGCACCTGCTCGCGCGTGAACGCGTCGAGCGCGCCCATGGGCTCGTCCATCAGCAGCACGGCCGGGTCGCTGGCGAGTGCGCGCGCGATGCCCACGCGCTGCTGCATGCCGCCCGATAGCTCGTACACGGCGCGGTCGGCGTACTTCTGCAGCCCGACGAGGCCGAGCTTTTCTTCCGCGATGCGGTCACGCTCGGCCTTGCCCATGCCGCCGAGCCGCAAGCCCAGCGCCACGTTGTCGCGCACGTTGAGCCACGGCATCAACGCGTGCTTCTGGAACACCACGCCGCGGTCGGCGCCGGGGCCGGCCACCGGCTTGCCGTCGAGCAGGATCTCGCCGGTCGATGGCGGAAGAAAGCCCGCAATGCTGTTGAGCAGCGTGGTCTTGCCGCAGCCCGAGGCGCCGAGCGCGACGACGAAGTCGCCGTCGTGCATCGTGAGGTTCACGGGCGCCAGCGCCTGCAGCGTGCCGCCCTTGACCGCGTAGTTGACCGTCAGGTCGCGAATGTCGAGCGTGGGCATCTCGTCTGGCCCTTCGTCACTTGCCCATGGCCTTGTCGACGTACACCGTCGTCACGTAGGCGCTGTAGTCGGGCTTCACTTCCTGCACCCGGCCCTGCTCCTTCAGGAAGACGGCCGTGTTCGCCATAGCCTTGGCGGCACCGCCGCCCAGCCACGTGGGCGAGACCTGCTCGGCCATGGTCGGGAAGGTGTAGAGCGCCATCGCCGGGCCAACGTCCTTCGGGTCGGCCTTGGTCCACTTGGCCATCGCTTTCGTCTGCGGCGAATCGGGCGTCCAGCTCTTGCCCGTTGCCTTGTATTCCTCGTTCGCGCGGTTGAGCGCCTTCACGAAGGCGACCATGAAGGCCTCGTTGGCGGCGGCCCACTTGGCGTTGACCACGATGCCCTCGAAGGTCGGTGCGCCGCGCTTGCCGATGCTGCCCGAGGTGGCGATGGTCTTGCCAGTGGCCTTGATCTTGGAAAGCACCGGGTCCCAGATGAAGGTGGCGTCGATGTCGCCGCGCTCCCATGCAGCCGCGATCTCCGGCGGGCGCATGTTCATCACGTTCACGCTCTTGGCGTCGACGCCGTCCATCTTCATGCCGGCCATGAGCTGGTAGTGCGCGGTCGACACGAAGGGCGTGGCCACCTTCTTGCCGGCCAGGTCCTTCATGCTGTTGATGCCCGAGGCGTTGCGCGCGATGAGCGCCTCGGCGTTCGCGATGTCGGCGGAGATCCAGAACAGCTTGATGTCCTGCCCCTGGCTGGCCGCGGCCGTCAGCGGGCTGGAGCCGGTTTCACCCATCTGCACGTCGCCTGAAGCCATCGCGCGGATCACGTCGCCGCCGCCGGAGAACATGCGCCAGTTGATTTTGTAGCCGGTGGCTTTTTCTACCTCGCCGGATTCCATGACGAGGCGCAGGGGGACAAGCATGTCCTGGTGGGCGAAGGTGACTTCCTTGGCTTGCTGGGCGGAAGCCGTGCCGCACAGGGCTGCGAGCGTGGTTGCCAGGATGGCGAACTGGAGGGGGAGACGGCGGGACATGGTCATCTGGTTTCTCCGGGTGGGTGAATCTCGCCGCGACTTTGCACCCATCGGGAGCAGCCAGGAAGTACCAGCGACTGTGTCGGCATGGAGCCAGTCGGTGAGTGAATACCCTTGTTGTGGTGCGTTCTGCACGGGGGAGGTGCACTCTTTTTTGGGGGGTTGCTTCCCGGGGCCGGGTCTCGGCCCGGCGGCCGACCTACTTTTCTTTGCTTCGCCAAAGAAACGTAGGCAAAAGAAAGGCGACCCTACTGTCTGTGTCCCTCCGCTTCGCTACGGGCAACCTGCGGTGCTCGACGTAGGAGGGGGTCCGCAGAACTCGCTTCGCTCAAACAGCTGCGGCCCTTATCCCTCCTACGTCTGCGCTCCTCGGCACAGCCAGAAGGGAGCGAACCGAGCCATCGCTACGCTCGGCTACCGAACTGCCTGGACTGGCCTTCGCTTCGCTCGGCCGCGCATTAAGTCCCCGCGACCCCGACAGACCCTACGCTTCACTCCAAGCACTGCAAGCGCGAAGCGCTTGCAGTGCCTTGGGGGCCGAGCAACGCGATGGCCCGTTCGTCTCCCCTCCCCTCTGGCTGCGCCGAGGAGCACAGCGTTTCGCGGATAAGGGCTCGCCCTTGTTTGAGCGAAGCGAGTTTGGGCGAGACCCCGCGAAACGCGAGCACCGCAGGTTGCCCCGGAGCGAAGCGCAGGGGTCGCAGACAGTGGGGTCGCCTTTCTTTTGCCTACTTTTCTTTGGCGAAGCAAAGAAAAGTAGGTCGCCCGCCGGGGCGAGTCCCGGCCCCGGAAAGAAAAACAACTCAGTGCATCCGCCGCCCGGCGACCCGAGACTCCCCCCGAGCCAAAGCCAACTCCTCCACCGCCATCCCCAAAGCCCGAATCCCAGCCGGAATCTGAGTAGCAGCAATAGAAGACAACCTCAACCGAAAAAACGGACAAGGATAAGGAGGCCGAGCAAAAAACACATCCCCCGCCTCAATCAAAACCCCATGGCTGCGAGCCATCAACGCCAACTCAGTCGCATCCACCCAGGTAGGCGCCTGCACCCAAATAGAAGCCCCGCCAGAAGGCAACCGAAACTCAAAATCCGGCAAATGATCCCGCAGTGCCTGCGCCGCAATAGCCAACCTCTCCTGCATCGCATGATTAACCCGCCGGGCATGCGACTCGTGATGCCCCAACGAGAGAAACAGCGCATACGCATGCTGCAGAAAAGCACTCGGATGCCGCACCATCGCATGCCGTATCACCCGCAATTCCTTGATCAGGGCACGCGGCGCCACGATGAACCCCAGCCGCAGCGCAGGCGAAAGGCTCTTCGACACAGAGCCCACATAGATCACCCGCCCCGTCTTGTCCAGGCTCTTGAGCGCCGGCATCGGCGTGCCTTCATACAGGTTCTCCGCCTCGTAGTCGTCCTCGATGATCACGAAGTCCTGCAGTTCGGCCTTGCGCAACAGCCACTGCCGCCGCTCCAGGCTCAGCGTCGCGGTCGTGGGGCTCTGGTGCGAGGGCGTGACGAACAGGTAGTCCGCAGCAGGCAGCGCATCGACCACCAGCCCGTCTTCATCGACATCCACCTCCACCCACTTCGGCTGCCGCAGCGAGAAGCTGTTGCGCGCATGCGGATGCCCCGGCTCCTCCAGCCCCACGCGGGTCTGCTCGTCGAACAGCGCCTCGGCCAGCAGGTAGTAAGCATGCTGCGCGCCCATGGTCACGAGGATCTCTTCCTTCAGCGCGAACACGCCGCGCTTGGGTAGCAAGCGCGTGCGGATCTGCTCGATCAGGTCGGGCACGTCGTCGGTCTCGAAGTCGGGGGTCCAGTGCGGCAGCTGCGAGCGCGCCAGGCTGCGCGCGCAGCATTCGCGGAAGTCTTCGGTAGGAAACAGCTGCGGGTCGTAGTTGCCGTAGACGAAAGGGTACGGATAGTCGCGCCACTGGTCGGGTTTCGACAGCGTGGGCTTGTCGACCAGCGAGCGCAGCACGCGCCCCGACCAGTCCGGCGGCTGGGTGGCCTGCCCGCTGCGGCCCACCAGAGGCTCGGCATGCACAGCCGAGAGGGGGCGCGCGCCATGCGCCACGAAGACGCCGCTGCGCGGACGCGCCTCCAGGAAACCTTCGTCGATGAGCTGCAGGTAGGCCGAGGTGACGGTATTGCGGCTCAGGCCGAGCAGCGCTGCAAGTTCGCGCGATGAAGGCAACGAGGCGCCCGGCACCAGGTGCTCCTCGAGGATGGCCTGCACCACGGCGGCCCTGAGGCGGGCCTGGAGCGGCAGTGCCGGTTGATCGGGCAGCGCGAAGAGCTGCGCCCACTGGATGGCTCGCGGATTCGGGGGCATGGTGCGCCGCAGTTTAGGGCAGTGCGTGCAATCCGTGGCGCATCCGTGGCGCTCTGGCTCGGTCGAATCCCTCCAACTGGCCCTATCGCGCGAGCAGGCCGCTGCCTACGCTTGCCTCATCGAATTTCCGAGCCTTCGTGCAGCAAACGCCATGTCTTCTTCCTCTACCGCCACAGTGACCACCGACACCCTCGCCGCCTTCAGCGATGCCTGGAACCGCCACGACATCGACGCGCTGATGAGCTTCATGACGCCCGACTGCATCTTTCAGACCGCCGCCGGCCCCGACGCCTGCGGCACGCGCCACGTCGGCACCGAAGCGGTGCGCAAGGCCTTCGCCGCCGCGTGGGCCACGGTGCCCGACGCGCAATGGAACAACGGCGTGCACTTCGTGCATGGCGACTTCGGCACCTCGCAGTGGACCTTCACCGGCACCGCCGCCGACGGCAGCCGCATCGAGAGCGACGGCATCGACGTCTTCACCTTCAAGGACGGAAAGATCCACCTGAAGAACGTGTTCCGCAAGGCACGCCCGAACCTGCCCGCAGCGAAATAGGCCTTCGTCAGGCCCTCGTTCTTCCTCTCCTGGAGCCCTTCATGACCATGACAGGCACCGTGCGCCTCGTCGCCGCCAATGCCACCGCCAGCGCGACCATCGAAGACAACGTGGTCGAACAGCAACAATCGCCGCCGCAGGCCCCCTTCCGCCCCTACGACCCGCAGTACGACCCGCTGCGCGCCCCCGACCCCGGCGCCGGCCGCGCCTACGCGCCCACCTGGTGGGTGGCCAGCGCCGGCACGCCGCCGGAGGACGACGGCCCGCTGCTGCGCGACATCGATGTCGACGTGGCCATCATCGGCTCGGGCGCCACCGGCATGTCGACCGCGCTGTACCTCGCGCAGGAGCACGGCATACAGGCCACGGTGCTCGAGGCCAACCAGGCGGCCTGGGGCTGCTCGAGCCGCAGCGGCGGCCAGGGCCAGAACGCGAGCGGCCGGCTCAAGCGCTCGCAGTGGATCGAGCGCTGGGGCCTCGACACCGCGAAGAAGCTCGACGCCGAGATACGCGGCGGCTTCGAGAACTTCCGCCACCTCACCACGCAGATCGACTGCGACGCCCACGACGGCGGCCATCTCTATCTCGCGCACCGCGCGGAGAAGCTGCCCATCCTCGATGCCGAGGCGCGGCTGATGCGCGAGAAGTTCGGCTATGCCACCCGCATGATGAGCGCGGAGGAAGTGCGCCGCGACTACTGCGACGAGCGCGAGACGGTCGGCGCAATGTACGAGGCCGAGGGCATCGGCATCCATCCGCTGAAGTTCACCTTCGGCTTGATGCGGCGCGCCCGCGCGCTGGGCGTGAAGGTGCACACATCGAGCCCTGTGCAGGGCTGGCAGACCATCGACGGCGTGCATCACCTGCAGACGCCCGCCGGCGTGGTGCGCGCGCGCCGCGTGGCGGTGTGCACCGGCGGCTACACGGGGCAGGCGCTCAACCCGATGCTGAAGGACCGGATCATGCCGATCCTGTCGAACTCGGTGGTCACGCGCCCGCTCACCGACGCCGAGCTGCAGGCCACCAACTTCCGCTCGAAGACCTTCCTGACCGACACGCGCACGCTGCGCTTCTACTACCGGCTGCTCGAAGGCAACCGGCTGCAGATCGGCAGCCGCAGCGCGGTGACCGGCGCGGATGCCGAAGGCCCGATGCACCTGAAGCTGCTCACCGATGCCATCGCGCGCAAGTTCCCGCCGCTGGCGGGCATCCGCATCGACTACTCGTGGTGGGGCTGGGTCGACATGAGCCACGACATGATGCCGCGCATCACGCAGCCCGATGCGAGCAAGAAGATCTGGTACGCGGTGGGCTACGGCGGCAATGGCGTGTCGTTCTCGACATGGGCCGGCAAGCGGCTGGCCGAGCGCGTTGCCGGCAAGGACGCCGGCAGGGATGTGTTCGAGCTGCCCATCTACGGCTCGCAGCTGCCCTTTCCCAATGTGCTGGGGGTTGTCGAGTCGCGTGCGTTCGCGCCCTTCAGGCGCATCGGGCAGCGCATGCTCTACAAGTGGTACTGGCTGCGCGACGAGAAATAGCGAGCTTCGACGGGGAGCGCGACGCACCGCCTGCGCGCATTCCCCGAAGTGGCGCATGCCCCGCCGCACAACGGGGCAAACCCGCCCCTTCTGGCCCTGCGAGTCGTGCCGGGTTGGCTCTTCGCCGGCATGCACCCAGCGCCTATCTTCGACACAAGGTCCTTGCCTTGATGAGGACCGAGTCCCGATTGCCTGTGTCGAACTCTCCGAGGTCCTGTCATGCAGCTCCCGCTCCCTCCTCTTCCTCCCCTGCTCACGCGCCGCACCACCCTGCTCTCCGCCACGCTGCTGGCCGCGAGCACCCTGCTTCCGCTGCCCGCTTCCGCGGCCGAGGAGCCCAAGCGCGGCGGCACGCTGGTGATCGGCAGCACGCAGACGCCGCGGCACCTCAACGGCGCGGTGCAGTCGGGCATTGCCACGGCCATGCCTTCCACGCAGATCTTCGCGAGCCCGCTGCGCTTCGACGACAAGTGGAACCCGCAGCCCTACCTGGCCGAATCGTGGAAGCTGGCTGACGACGGCAAGTCGCTCACGCTCAAGCTGCGCAAGGACGCGGTGTTCCACGACGGCAAGCCCGTGACCTCGGCCGACGTGGCCTTCTCGATCATGGCCATCAAGGCCAACCACCCGTTCACGACGATGATGGGGCCGGTCGAGAAGGTCGATACGCCCGACCCGTACACCGCCGTCATCCGCATGAGCGTGCCGCACCCGGCCATCGTGCTCGCGATGTCGCCCGCGCTGTGCCCCATTCTTCCCAAGCACATCTACGGCGACGGACAAGACCTGAAGAACCACCCGCGCAACACCACCGACGTGGTGGGCTCGGGCCCGTTCCGCGTGACGGAGTTCAAGCCCGCGCAGCGCATCGTGCTGGAGCGCTTCGACAAGTTCTTCTTGCCCAACAGGCCCTACCTCGACAAGGTGATCGTCAACGTCACGCCCGACATGGCGAGCCTGGTGCTCGGCCTGGAGCGCGGCGACATCCAGATGCTGCCCTTCGCCACGCTGCCCACGGACCTGAAGCGCTTCGCGAACGACCCGAGGGTGTCGCTCACGCCGAAGGGCTACGACGGCATCGGCGCGCTCAACTGGCTGGCCTTCAACACGGCGAAGAAGCCGCTGTCGGACGTGCAGGTGCGCAAGGCCATCGCCACGGCCATCGACAAGAACTTCATCGCCAAGGCGCTGATGGGCGGCTTCGCGACCGTCTCCGACGGGCCGCTCGTGGCCAGCAGCCCCTTCGCCGTGCCCGACCTCGTGCGCTACCCGCTCGACCTGAAGAAGGCCGGCGAGATGCTCGATGCCGCCGGCTACAAGGCCGGCGCGGGCGGCGAGCGCTTCAAGCTCACCATCGACTATCTGCCGGGCGCGGACGACCAGCAGAAGAACGTGGCCGAGTACATCCGCGGCCAGCTCAAGAAGGTAGGCATCACGGTGGAGGTGCGCGCCTCGGCCGACTTCCCGGCCTGGGCCAAGCGGCTGGCCTCGCACGACTTCGACCTGTCGATGGACACGGTGTTCAACTGGGGCGACCCGATCATCGGCGTGCACCGCACCTACCTGTCGACGAACATCAAGCCCATCGTCTGGACCAACACCCAGTCGTATGCCAACCCGAAGGTCGACGAGCTGCTCAACACCGCCGGCGGCCTGATCGACCCGACGCAGCGCAAGGCCTACTACGCGACCTTCCAGAAGATCGTGACCGACGAGCTGCCCATCGAGTTCATCAACCAGGTGCCGTACCACACCATCACCAGCAAGAAGGTGGCGAATGTGCCGGTCACGATCTGGGGGCCGCTCTCGCCGCTCGACGAGGTGTACCTGAAGTAAGCGGGCGGCAACATCATGGGCACGCTTCGCTACGCCGCCTCGCGGCTGCTCCAGGCCCTGGGCCTGGTGCTGGCCGTGGTGGTGCTCAACTTCGTGCTGGTGCACGCGGCGCCGGGCGACCCGGTGGAAACCATCGCGGGCGCCAGCGGCGGCATGTCGCCCGAACTGATGGCGCAGCTGCGCACGCAGTACGGGCTCGACCGCTCGCTGCCGGTGCAGCTGGGCGTGTACCTCGGCAAGGTGGCGCAGGGCGACCTGGGCTACTCGTACTTCTTCAACCTGCCGGTGACGAGCATGATCGCCGAGCGCGTGCCCGCCACGCTGCTGCTGGTGCTTAGCGCGGTGCTGCTGGCCTTCTTCGTGGGTACCGCGCTGGGAGTTCTTTCGTCGCGTAGGCCGAACGGGTTGCTCTCGCAGTTCATCACCGTGTTGTCGCTGGTAGGGTTCGCGGCGCCGGTGTTCTGGCTGGGGATCATGCTGGTGATCCTGCTGGCCTCGGTGTTTCCCGTGCTGCCGGTGGCTGGCATGCGTTCCATCGACTCGACTGGCGGCGGCGGCTTCGCGGACATGCTCGACGTGGCGCATCACCTGGTGCTGCCCACGCTCACGCTGAGCCTCGTGTATCTCGCGCAGTACAGCCGGCTCGCGCGCTCGTCGATGCTCGACGTGCTGGGCTCCGACTTCATCCGCACCGCGCGCGCCAAGGGCCTGGCCGACCGGGTGGTGCTCTACAAGCACGCGCTGCGCAACGCGCTGCTGCCGGTGGTCACGGTGCTGGGCCTGCAGTTCGGCAACGTGCTGGCGGGCGCGATCCTGGTGGAGACGGTGTTCAACTGGCCCGGCCTCGGCCGGCTGGCCTTCGAGTCGGTGCTGCGGCGCGACTACCCGACCATCCTCGGCGTGCTGCTCTTCTCCTCCATCGTGGTGGTGGTGATGAACCAGCTCACCGACCTGTGCTATCGCTTCATCGATCCGCGGATCAAGGCCTCATGAGCAAGGTGATTCCAATGCCCACCGCTGCTGCTACCGCCGCCGCATCCCCCAGGCCCGTCGTGCGCGTCGAGCACCCGGGCATGGAGGCGATGCGCATGTTCCTGCGCAACCCGGCGGCCATCGCCGGCATGGCGATGCTGATCGTCGTGCTGCTGGTGGCCATCCTCGGGCCGTGGCTCTACCCGGCCGACCCGTTCGAGATCAAGGCCGCGCCGCTCACGCCGCCCTTCAGCGAAGACGCGTGGCTGGGCACCGACTACCTCGGCCGCGACGTGCTCACCGCGCTGATCTACGGCGGGCGCGCCACGCTGCTGGTGGGCGCGGTGGCCGCGCTGCTGTCGGTGCTGATCGGCATCACGCTCGGTGCCTTCGCAGGCTACTACGGCGGCAAGGTCGATGCCGCGCTGATGAAGCTCACCGAGTTCTTCCAGGTGCTGCCGGCGCTGCTGTTCGCGATGGTGGTGGTGACGCTGTTCTCGCCCACGCTGGTGACGGTGACGCTGGCCATCGGCATCGTGAGCTGGACCGGCACCGCGCGGCTCACGCGCGCCGAGTTCATGAAGTACCGCGGCCTGGAGTTCGTGCGGGCCGAGCGGGCCATCGGCGCGCGCGACGCGCGCATCATCTGGAAGGTGATCCTGCCGAACGCGTTGCCGCCGCTGGTGGTGTCGGCCACGCTGGCCATCGGCGCGGCGATCTTGTTCGAGGCGGGACTTTCCTTCCTCGGCCTGGGCGATCCGAACCAGATGAGCTGGGGGCTGATGATCGGCTCCAGCCGGCAGTACGTGCTGTCGTGCTGGTGGGCCGTGGCCTTCCCGGGCGCCGCGATCTTCATCACCGTGCTTGCCGTGAGCCTCATCGGCGACGGCCTGAACGACGCCCTCAACCCGAAACTGAGGGAACGCTGATGCCCCAACAGGACGACGACACACTGCTGCGCGTGCAGGACCTGCACGTCGAGTTCAGCACGCGGCGCGGCAAGGCGCTGGTGCTCAACGGGGTCGACTTCGAGATCCGCGCTGGCGAGACGCTGTGCGTGGTCGGCGAGTCGGGCTGCGGCAAGAGCATGACGGCGCTAGCGCTGCTGCGGCTCATTCCCTCGCCGCCGGGGCGCATCCGCGGCGGCCGGGTGCTGTTCCAGGGCGAAGACCTGGTGCAGGCCACCGACACCCGCATGCGCGAGGTGCGCGGCAACCGCATCTCGATGATCTTCCAGGAGCCCATGACGTCGCTGAACCCGGTGTTCACCGTGGGCGACCAGATCGGCGAATCGCTGCAGCTGCATGCCGGCATGAACACGCACGCGGCGCGGCAGCGCGCCATCGAGATGCTGCGGCAGGTGGGCATTCCGGCGCCGGAGCGGCGCGTGGACGAATATCCGCACCAGCTCTCCGGCGGCATGCGCCAGCGCGTGATGATCGCGATGGCGCTGGCCTGCCGGCCCGACATATTGATCGCCGACGAGCCCACCACCGCGCTCGACGTGACGGTGCAGGCGCAGATCTTCGACCTGCTGCGCGAGCTGCAGCGCGAGAAGGGCACGGCCATCATGCTCATCACGCACGACATGGGCGCGGTGGCCGAGATGGCCGACCGCGTGATGGTGATGTACGCGGGCCGAGTCATCGAGCAGGGCACCACCGAACAGGTGCTGTCGGAGCCCGGCCACCCCTACACGCGCGGACTGATCGACTGCCTGCCCGAGCTGGGCAGCAGCGCGGCATACCGCGACGGCGGGCGCGAAGACCTCGCCGAGATCGCCGGCGTGGTGCCCTCGATCTGGGCGCTGGGCACCGGCTGCGCCTTCCGCGAGCGCTGCCCGCGCGCCATGCCGCGCTGCGCGGCCGAGGTGCCGCCGATGTTCGCGGTGCATGGCGAAGTGGCTGCAGGCGTGCCTCACGGCGCAGCCTGCTGGCTGCATGCCGAGGCAGCGGCAGTCCAACCCGAAAGAGAGGCCGCATGACGTTCATCGGCAAGACCGACACGCTGCTTTCGGTCGACGACCTGAAGGTGCACTTTCCGCGCGGCAAGGCCGGCTGGGGCCGCACGCCCGAGGTGGTGAAGGCGGTGGACGGCGTTTCCTTCTCGGTGCGCCGCGGCAGCACGCTCGCGGTGGTGGGCGAATCGGGCTCGGGCAAGACCACGACCGCGCTGGCGGTGATGCGGCTCGCGCCCGTCACCTCGGGGCGCATGCAGCTGGGCGGCACCGACCTGGGCGCGCTGCAGGGCGAGGCGCTGCGGCAGGCGCGCACGCGCATGCAGATCATCTTCCAGGACCCGTTCTCCTCGCTGAATCCGCGCGAGCGCGCAGGCGCCGCCGTGCGCGCGCCGCTCGACCTGATGCGCGTTGGCACGCCCGAGGAGCGCACGCGCCGCGTGGCCGAGCTCTTCGAGGCGGTGGGCCTGCGGCCGGAGCAGCAGCACCTGTTTCCGCATCAGTTCTCGGGCGGGCAGCGCCAGCGCATCAACATCGCACGGGCGCTGGCCACCAACCCGGAGCTGGTGGTGTGCGACGAGCCGGTGTCCGCGCTCGACATCGCCATCCGCGCGCAGATATTGAACCTGCTGGCGCGGCTGCAGCGCGAGCTGGGGCTGACCTACCTCTTCATCTCGCACGACATGGCGGTGGTGGAGCACATCTGCGACGACATCGCCGTGATGTACCTCGGCCAGATCGTCGAGCGCGCGCCGCGCCGCAGCTTCTTCGCGCGGCCGCTGCATCCTTACAGCGTGGCGCTGATGTCGGCCGTGCCCACGGTGAGCGGCGGGCGGCGGCGCGCGGCCAACCGCATCAAGCTGAGCGGAGACCCGCCCAGCCCCATCGACCCGCCCAAGGGCTGCCGCTTCGCAGGCCGCTGCCCGGTGGCGGAAGCGGCCTGCACGGCGGAACTGCCTCCGCTGCGCGAGGTCGCGCCCGATCACTGGGTACGCTGCAGGCGCGTCGACGTCGTCGACGGGCTGCCGCGCCCTCCTCTTTCGATTCCCGAATCGCCATGAATGCCATGAGCCAAGCGAACAACACGACCACCATCTACGCCGCCCGCAAGATCATCACCATGAACCCGATGCAGCCGCACGCCACCCACGTGGCGGTGCGCGACGGCCGCGTGCTGGCCGTCGGCGCACTCGCGGACATGCAGGGCTGGGGCCCCTTCACGCTCGACGAGCGCTTCGCCGGCAAGGTGCTGATGCCCGGTCTCGTCGAGGGCCACTGTCACCTGAAGGAAGGCAGCATGTGGGACTGGACGTACCTCGGCTGGTTCGACCGTCGCGACCCCGAGGGCAAGGTGTGGAGCGGCCTTCGCTCGATGGACGAGGTGGTCTCGCGGCTGAGCGAAGTCGCCGCGAAGATGACGGCCGACGGCATTCCCGACAGCGAACCGCTCGTCGCCTGGGGGTTCGATCCGATCTACTTCGGCGGCGAGCGCATGACGGTGCGCCACGTCGACCGCGCGAGCGGCACGCGGCCCATCGTCATCGGCCACGCCAACGGCCACCTGATGAACGTCAACAGCGCGATGCTGCGCATTGCCGAGATCACGCGCGACAACGAGGTGGAAGGCGTGGTCAAGTTCGCGGATGGCGAGAGCGAAGGCGAGCCCACCGGCGAGCTGCAGGAGCCGGCTGCGATGTTCCTGGTGCTGCGCAAGATCGGCAACGCCGGCCTGCTCGCGCCGATGACCGAGGCCGGCGTGCGCTCCTTCGCGCGGCTGGCCTGCCTGCAGGGCGTGACCACCGCGACCGACCTGGTCAACAAGCTCACGCCCGAGGACTGCGGCGTTCTGGAAAAGGCCACGGGCGACGACGGCTTCGGCGTGCGCATCCTGCCCGCGTTCCAGGCCTTCCACGGCACGCACGGCGCCGCGCAGGGTGCGGAGCACGTGAAGTCGCTGATGCCGCGCAACACCGACCGGCTGCGCTACGGCCTGGTGAAGATGATGCTCGACGGATCGATCCAGGGCTTCTCGGCACGGCTGCGCTGGCCGGGCCACTTCAACGGCGCACCCAACGGCATCTGGGTGACCGCGCCCGCGCAGTACGAGGCCGACTTCGAGACCTACCACCGCGCGGGCCTCACCATCCACACGCACACCAACGGCGACGAGGCCAGCGAGGTGGCCATCGATGCGATCGAGCGGGTGCTGGCGCGCGCGCCGCGCCCCGACCACCGCCACACGCTGCAGCACGGCCAGATGATCGACGCGCCGCTGTTCCGCCGCATGGCATCGCTGGGCCTGTGCGCCAACCTGTTCGCCAACCACATCTGGTACTGGGGCGACCAGCACTACGAGATGACCATGGGCCCGGACCGCGCCAACCGGCTCGACGCCTGCGGCAGCGCACTGGCGGCCGGCGTGCCGCTGGCCATTCATTCCGACGCGCCGGTGACGCCGCTCGGGCCGCTCTTCACCGCGTGGTGCGCCGTGAACCGCATCACGCCCAAGGGCCGGCTGCTGGGCGAGGCCGAGCGCATCACCGTGCCGCAGGCGCTGCGCGCCATTACGCTCGGCGCGGCATGGACGCTGAAGCTCGACGGCGAGATCGGCAGCATCGAATGCGGCAAGCGCGCCGACTTCTGCGTGCTGGAAGACGACCCGCTGGAGATGGACCCGATGGCGCTGAAGGATGCGCGCGTGTGGGGCACGGTGCTTTCGGGCCGCGTGTTCGAGGCACAGAGGGGTCAGGGGGGTCAGGGGGGCCAGGGCGCGTGATGTCGGCAAGGCGACTTCCGTTCACCGTCATCGGCGGCTTTCTCGGTGCGGGCAAGACCACGCTGCTCAACCGCTGGCTGCGCGAGGCGAAGGGCCTGCGCATGGCGGTGCTGGTGAACGACTTCGGCGCGCTCAACATCGACGCCGACCTGATCGCCGCCACGCACGGCGACACCACCGCGCTGACCAACGGCTGCGTGTGCTGCCAGATCGGCGACGACCTGGGCCGCGCGCTGGTGGAGGTGATCGAAGCGAAGACGCCTTTCGATGCTGTGGTGATCGAGGCCAGCGGCGTGTCGGACCCGTGGCGCATCGCGCAGATCGGCATGGCCGCGCCGGAGCTGAGCCTCGAAGGCGTGATCGTGCTGGTGGATGCGAGCGTGGCCGCGCGACAGTCGACGGACCCGCTGCTGGCCGACACGCTGGCGCGGCAACTGAAGTCGGCGGACCTGGTGGTGCTGAACAAGGCAGACATCGCATCGGCCGACGCTCTGGCCGCGGCGAAGGCCTGGGTGGAAGCCAGCGCGCCCGGCACGCCGTGCATCGAGACCACGGAGGCTGCGGTGCCGCTGGCGCTGCTGTCGGGGTTGCCGCAATCCGCCCTCGCGCCGCATGCATGCGGCCCGGATTGCGACCACGATCACGATCACGACCATGGGTCGCCCGACCACGGCGCGATCTTCCAGACCTGGAGCGCGCAGCCCGGGGCGATGATCCCGGCCGCCACGCTGCGCGCCTGGCTGCGCGAGATGCCGCCGGGCGTGCTTCGGCTCAAGGGCCTGCTGCGCACCGGCCATGGCGCCGGCGGCGACGAGTGGTCCGAAGTCCAGTACGCGGGTCGCCATGGTTCGCTGCGCAAGGCCGCACCGCCTTCGGGGCTGGCCAGCGCCGGCGTCGTCGCCATCGGCCTGCAAGGGCAGCTGCCTGAAAAGATGCTGAAGGAATTCTTCGCGGCGTGAGCGCCGCCGCGCCCGTCGTGTTGCAATCGCACGTTTTCCAACGTGCAGGCCACCGACGACATGAGTTCCTCCCTACTGATCCGCCCACCGACGCCCGACGACTACGCGGCATGGAAGCCGCTCTGGGACGGCTACAACGCCTTCTACGGACGCGAGGGCCCGACCGCCCTTGCAGACGAGATCACGCAGGCCACCTGGCAGCGCTTCTTCGACGCCTACGAGCCGGTGCATGCGCTGGTAGCCGAGCGCGACGGGCAGCTGGTCGGGCTCACGCACTACCTGTACCACCGCAGCACCACCCGGCTGGAGCCGACCTGCTACCTGCAGGACCTGTTCACGCTGCCTTCGGAACGCGGCAGGGGCGTCGGCCGGCAGCTGATCAACGGTGTGTACGAACGCGTGAAGCTCGCGGGCGGCCACCGCGTGTACTGGCAGACGCACGTGACCAACACGGCGGGCCGCACGCTCTACGACAAGGTAGCGACGCACGACGGCTTCATCGTCTACGGCACGCTGGTCTGAGAACACGGCCGGTCAGGCGCGGTCCTTCGCGTACAGGAACGCGCCGCCGGCAATGACCAGCAGCACCAGCGCCACCACGTCGACCGCGAAGACCCTGGCGAGCTGCGCGTTGTACCCGCCCACCATCGCCGCGAGCAGCAGGAACGACGCGACGCTCGCGAGCCCCGCGATCAACGCCATTGCCTGATGAGCCGGCCGGAACGCGGCCTGGCAGAGGAACAGGCCGAGCAGCCCGAAGAACACCGCGCGATGCCGCAGCAGGATCTCGAGGTTCGGCTCCGCTACGTCGATGCCATACAGGCCGTGCAGCCGCGCCACGCCCAGCACGCCGGCAAGCGGGAGGACGTGGATGAGGCCGACGAGAAAGAGAGCGACAGGGACGATGTAGCGCATGCCCCGTTTCTATGCGGGCACCCGTCGTCGCGCCATGACCTGCGAGGTCATGAAGCCGCATGCGCGGTCTTCGGTGTTTCTCAGTACTTGATGGTCACTCCGGCCTTGACGCCGTTGTTGGCCTTGCCGTCCGACTTCACGCCGCCCGAGAACGACACGTTGCCCCCGGTGCTCGCGCCCAGCGAGTACGTTGGCCTCGGCGTGGAGGTGTCTGTGCCGATGTAGGTGCCGCTGCCGTCGGGGCGCTGCACGCCGACGGTGGTGCCGTTGACGGTGGCCGAGGTCTCGGTCGGGTTTACGTTTGGCGCGATGTAGACGGAGCCCTTCTCGTCGCTGTCGACGGGCACCTTGATGGGCTCCGCCCGCGCCGCGAGGCCGAGCACGCCGAACCCCAAGGTTGTCGCAAGAATCATCAGTTGACGCATTGTTTACATCCTTGGGCAAGCGGCGATCAACGCGCGTAGGACGGGAGGAAATTCAGCATTGAGAACTTGCGTACTCAATGACAAAACGAATGGCAAGCGACTCGATCAGGCTCTACGATGCGTGCCGGAAACCAGACAGGAAGGAGAACGCACCGATGTCCAACAACGAAGTCGTCATGCCCGAGCAATTGCTCAGCGCGCTCGCAGCCCAGAGCCGCACGCCCATCGCGCGCATCGGCGAGGCGCTCATCGCGCTGGACATGATCACGCAGGCGCAGCTTCGCGAAGGACTCGAGCGGCAGAAGCTCGAGCCGACGGTGCCGCTGGGCGAGACGCTGGTGCGCATGGGCGTGGTGAACCGCAGCCAGCTGCAGACGGCGCTGGTGCGCAAGATGGGCTATCCGCTGGTCAACCTGCACCTGTTTCCCGCGACGGCCGACGCGCTGCGCAAGCTGCCGCATGCGGTGGCCAAGCGGCTGCAGCTCATGCCGCTGATGGTGCACGAGGGGCGCCTCGTCGTCGCCGTCGATGACCCGACGGGCCGGCACACGGCACTCGACGAGGTGGAGTTCATGGCGCAGATGAAGGTCACGCCGGTCGTCGGGCACTGCCTGGACCTCGACGGCGTGCTGCTCGGCGCCTACGAGAAGATCGGCGAGTCGACGGCGAGCACGGTGCCCGGCGCCTTCCAGATCGACACCGACCCGTCGCGCCCCCTGGACTTCGACATGGCCGGCACCAGCGAGCTGCTGCAGACGCTGGAGAAGGAAGGCACCGTGACCGCGCCGCCGAGCGAGGCACCCATCGAGCAGTCGGACAACTCGCTGGTGCGCATGATCAACAGCATGATCATCGAGGCGCACCGCGAGGGCGTCTCCGACATCCACATCGAGAGCTATCCCGGCCAGGAGAAGACGCGCATCCGCTTCCGGCGCGACGGCCTGCTCTACACCTATCTCGAGCTGCCGCCGAGCTACCGCAACGCCATCGTCGCGCGCGTGAAGATCATGTGCGACCTGGACATCAGCGAGAAGCGCAACCCGCAGGACGGCAAGATCAACTTCACCAGGTATTCGCCGCAGCACCGCATCGAGCTGCGCGTGGCGACCATTCCCACCAACAACGGGCTCGAGGACGTGGTGATGCGCATCCTGGCCTCGGCCAAGCCCATTCCGATGGACCGGCTGGGCCTCTCGCCCGACAACCTCGCGCAGCTGACGAAGGCGGTCGAGCGCCCCTACGGCATGGTGCTGTGCGTGGGCCCCACGGGCTCGGGCAAGACCACCACGCTGCATTCGGCGCTGATGCACATCAACACGCCCGAGCGCAAGATCTGGACGGCCGAAGACCCGGTGGAAATCACGCAGACCGGGCTGCGGCAGGTGCAGATCAACCCGCGAATCGACTGGACCTTCGCCAAGGCGCTGCGCGCCTTCGTGCGCGCCGACCCGGACGTGATCATGGTCGGCGAGATCCGCGACGAGGAAACGGCCAAGACCGCCATCGAGGCATCGCTGACAGGCCACCTCGTGCTCTCGACCCTGCACACCAACAGCGCGCCCGAGACCGTCACCCGCCTGCTGGACATGGGCATGGACCCGTTCAACTTCGCCGACTCGCTGCTGGCCGTGCTCGCGCAGCGGCTGGTGCGGCGCCTGTGCACGCAGTGCACCACCAGCACGCCCGCGAGCCCCGAGACGGTCGAGGAACTGCTGAACGACTACATGCACGCCTTCGGCGGCGCGCAGCAGCACGACCCGGGCCAGCGCAAGGCGGTGCTGGCCGGCTGGGTGCAGCGCCACGGCCGCGACGGGCGGCTGCACACCTACACGAGCAAGGGCTGCAAGCATTGCGGCGACACCGGCTTCAAGGGGCGCGTGGGCATCCACGAGCTGATGGGAATGTCGAAGTCGCTGCGTCGCCTGGTGCAGACCGGCGCACGCGCCGAAGAGCTCCAGCAGGCCGCCCTGCAGGAGGGCATGCGCACGCTGCGGCAGGACGGCATCGAGAAGGTGCTGGCCGGGCAGACCACCATCGAGGAAGTGCGCGCGACCAGCAACGCCTGAGAGCGCGCGGCCGCGGCCCCTGCCGCCGGCCTACAGCAGGCTCAGCGGAATGAACGGCGCAACCAGCCGCAGCTTGAGTCGCTGCCACGCCGTGGTCTCGGGCGGCACGTCGTAGGCCGTCTCCTTGCCGTCGTCGTCCTGCTCCACCCATTCGATGCTCCGGCCCGTGGCATCGAGCCGCAGCCGGTAGGCACTGCCCGCGTCGGCGAAGCTGTCGAGCTGCCGCGCCATCTCGGGGCTGTCGATGATGATGCCCAGTTCGGTGTTGAGACGGGCCGAGCGCGGGTCGAGGTTCATCGAGCCGAGGAACACCTGCTTGCGGTCCACGATGCCGTTCTTCATGTGGAGCGCGCCGGTGCGGTGGCCGAAGATGCCGAGCTTGCCGCGCTTCACGCTCAGCGTGGGACTGAGCTCGTAGATGGCCACACCCGACTTGAGCAGCTCGTGGATGTGCGGCCAGTAACCCACGTACACCCAGGGCTCGTCGGTGGAGGCCAGCGAGTTGGTGACGAGCTCGACCTTGATGCCGGCGGCCTGTGCTTCCGCGAGGTTGGCCACCGCCGCGTCCGACGGCACGAAGTAAGGCGACACCATCTTGATGCTGGAGCGCGAGGTGCGGAACCACTGGATCACGCCCTCGGTCACGGTGCCCTTGATGGAGTTCTCGCGCTCGTTGAGGCCCTCGGTCTTGGTGAGCGGATCGAACAGCACCCGCGCATGCGCCCACAGCAGCGGGCTGAGCCGGTCCTCGGCCAGCTCGAACGGCAGGTTGAGCATGGGCAGCATCTCCAGCGGCAGGCTGTGCGGCTCGCCGTCGACCGGGTTGGCGATCCTGCCGTCCGGCGGGATGCGGGGCGCCTCGGGCGGCTTCACGGCGGCCGTGAGCCTGTCGAAGTTCTGCCGCAGCTGCCCGGGCGTGAGCGCGCTGCTGGCGATGCGGCCCACGGGGTAGACGACCTCGCTGTTCCAGTAGTGGTCGAACTCGTCCGAGAGCTGCCGCACCACCGGGCCGGCCGCGAAGACATCCATGTCGACGAAGTTGCTGCCGGAGGCATTCATCACGTACTCGTCGGCCATGTTGCGCCCGCCCGCCACGGCCGCGACGTTGTCGGCCACGAAGAGCTTGTTGTGCATGCGCCGGTTGATGCGGCCGAACTCCAGCCCCGAGCTGATGAAGCGCGTCAGGTCGCTGCCGCGCCCGCCGGGAAACGGGTTGAACAGGCGGACCTGCACGTTGGGGTAGCTGGCGAGCGCGAGCAGCAGCTCGTCTTCGCCGGTGGTGTAGAGGTCGTCCACCAGCAGCCGCACGCGCACGCCGCGCTGCGCCGCGTCGCGCAGCTCGCGCATCAGGGCGCGGCCGGTGTTGTCGGCGGCCAGCAGGTAGTACTGCACGTCGAGGCTGCGGGTGGCGAGCTTCGCGAGCTCGATGCGGGTGGCGAACGAGGTCGGGCCGTAGGGCAGCAGCTGGAAGCCGGAGCGGTCGTCCGCCTGCTCGTTCCCGGGCAGGACCTTCCGCGTGATCGCATCGAGCGGCGTGGAGCGGAAGTCGGCGATGGCGGCGACCGGCCGCTCCGACACCCGCGGAGGCAGGCTGGAACATGCGCCCATCAACATCGAGAAGACGAGCGCGAGCGCGGCAAGGGGCGCGCGCCAGCATGTGGTTGTCATTTCTTCTGCTCCCGGCTCTTCGGTTGGACCATCGTCCCGGCCCCTGGAGAGAGGGACGATCCGGCCGAGAGTATGACGCGGCCCGGTGCGCGTCAGCCCGGGCAGGCGGCGGCGCCCTGCGCAGGGTATTCCATCTCCTGCATCACCCATTCGCGCCGGGCGTCGCCATGGCGGCCGGCGATCTCGCACAGCGTGCGGTCGAGCTGCGGCACCGGCTTTAGCGCGGCCGTCAGAAGCGGCCGTGGCGCGTCACTGGCAGTGGCAGGCCGGGCCAGCAGCACCAGACCGCTGCGCAGCCTGACCGGGCCCGAGGCCGACACGGCCTCGACCCGCACGCGCCCGGTGCGCTCCCATGCGTCGACAGCCAGCGCGAGGGAGACGTCGTCCATGCCGTCGCGCACCTCGACGCTCCAGCGCTCGACGCGCCAGAACGCGGCCTTGTTGAGCAGGTAGGCGACGCGCTTGCCGGCATCAAGGCCGAAGGGGGAGCTGTCGTGCACCGGGCTCCACGAGGCCACGCCCAGTTCGCCCGCGAGCGTGGAGGCTTTCTCGCGCCCGCCGATGGCTTCCACCAGCGCCAGCATCGTGGGCACCGACGCGGTGATGCCGGTGGTGGTGGCCACGCCCCGGTCCACCAGGTAGCGCCGGTGCGGCAGATGCGTGGAGCCCGCGTGGCGCTCGAGCAGCTTGCCGCGGTCGAACCAGTGGCCCGCGAAGCGCCGGCCGTCGAGCAGGCCGGCCTGCCCCACCACCAGCGCGCCGGAGCACACGCCGATCACCCGCGCGCCCTGCTGCGACTGCCGCCGCAGCCAGGCGGTGATCTCGGGTGCGTCTTCTTTCAGCATCGCGGGGACGATCACGTAGTCGGCGCCCGCGGGATGCGCGCGGTCGAAGCCGGCGAAGTCCTGCGCGCCGTCCACCTGCAGCGCAGGAAACAGGTCGACGCGGCCGGAGCGCGGTGCCACGATGCGCACCTCGGCGATGTCGGCGCGGCTGAGCACCGCGTACGGCAGCAGCAGGTCGGTCATTTCGGTGCCGTCGTTCGAGGCGAGCACGGCGATCACCGGCCGGCTGCCGCCCGGGTTGCGCGGCTTCATCGCATCGACGAAGGCCTGCTGGTCGCGCTGGAGCGCGGCCGTGTCGTCGCGCGCCGGTGGCGGCAGCGGCGCGCCGGCGGAGCAGCCCGCGAAAACGAGCACCGCCATGCCGGCTGCCGCCAGCGCGCGTGAAAATGACCCGGTGAACATCGACGTTTCTCCATGACTGCAGGCAATGCCCCGAGAGTACGAATGCCCACCCTGCCCCACAAGGACGAAGAAACCGCGGTTCCTGCCAGCCATGGCGCCGCCGGCGTGGTGGTGCTGGTCGCGTTCGACGGCGTCGAGGCCATCGACATTGCCGGCCCGGCCAGCGTCTTCAGCAAGGCCGAGCAGATGCGCCCCGGCACCTACCGCCTGCACATCGCGTCGCCGGCCGGCGGCAGCGTGCTCACCAACGGCGGACTGAGCTTCGCCGGCACGCTGGCGCTGCGTCAGTTGCCGGCGGAGATCGACACGCTGATCGTGGCCGGCGGCGACGAGCCTTCCGTGCGCTTCGCCATCCTCGAGCAGAACGTGAGCGCGTGGATCGCCGAAGTCGCGCCGCGCGTGCGACGCGTGGGCAGCGTGTGCACCGGCGCCTTCGCGCTGGCCGCCGCCGGCCTGCTCGACGGCCGCGAGGCCACCACCCACTGGAGCGCCTGCGACATGCTGCAGCAGCTGCGCCCGCAGGTGCGCGTGCAGCGCGAGCGCATCTACGTGCAGGACGGTCCCATGTGGACCTCGGCCGGCGTCACCACCGGCATCGAACTCGCGCTGGCCCTGGTGGAGGACGACCTGGGCCACGCCGTGTCGATGGACATCGCCCGCACGCTGGCGCTGCCGATGCTGCGCGGCGGCGAGCAGCCGCAACTGAGCCAGGCGCTCGAGGCGCAGGCCACGGCCAGCCACCGGCTGCGCGAACTGGTGGCGTGGATAGGCACGCATCCGCAGGAAGACCTGTCGGTCGAGGCGATGGCCGCGCGCGCGGGGATGAGCCCGCGCAACTTCGCGCGCGCCTTCGCGGCCCAGACCGGCTGCACGCCGGCGCGCTTCGTCGAGCAGACCCGCGTGGCCGCCGCCGCGCAGCTGCTGCGGCAGACGGGCTGGACGCAGGAGAAGATCGCGGGCCTCAGCGGCTTCCGCTCGGTGGACGCGCTGCAGCGCGCGTTCGCGAGGCAGCACGGGCAGACGCCGCAGGCCTATCGCGACGAAGGCGGTTCCGCCCGCCGGTGAACGGGCCGACGTCCCTGATCGTCAGGCCGCGGCCACTGCCGCCGACAGCGCCTTGTGCGTCGCGATGCCCGCGTCCACCTCGTTCCTGAAGAAGGCGTAGCAGTACCAGCGGTAGGAGTCGGTGTTGTAGATGGTGGCGTTCTTGTGCCGCTCGGCGAGGCGCTTCACCTGCTTCGATCCGATGAAATGCCCTCTTCCCGAAGCGGCCAGCGGCCCGTGCGCGTTGTTGCCGGTGCACTGCGGAATGTCGGCATCGGCGCGGGGCGTGTAGTGCGCGGCATCCAGCAGCAGCCGGTGCTGCTGGCACTCGCCGCAGACGTCGGCGAGCCCGAGGTTGTGGCCCACCTCGTGGATCAGCACGCCGGCATGGAAGTGGCCGGCGGTTCCCTTCGGAAATGACGGCCCGATCGCCATGAGATAGCCGCCTCGCCCGCCCTTCAAGGCGGCGGCGTCGCCTCTCTCGTTGCTGTCGTAGAGCATCCAGCGCGGGTCCCTCAGGTCGGCCTCCATCTGGCCGAGCTTTTCCCGCACGTACTTCGATCGCGACATGAATCCTGATTCGGCCGCCGCATTGCCGGCGGCAATGCCCGCCTTTCGGGTCGCGCTGCTGCCGTGCCACGCACGCGAGCCGAAGATGGTTTCGTAGTTCGTCTTGCCCGGCCATGTGTGCAGGCCTACATCGGCCCTGGCCTTGCGCAGCATCACCAGCGCGGTGTCGAGACAGGCGCCGAGCTCGTCGACCCGCTCCTGGTTGAATCCGACGAAGCGCACATGGCGATGGCCGCCGCCGGCGGGCTTCAGCACCACCTTGTCGACGATACCCCGGCATTCACCCTCGGACAGCTCCTGGCTCATCAGGCCGAGGCCCAGCCCATCCCCGAACTGAATCGCATGGCGGACCTTGGCGCGCTGCAGATCGATGGGGAAGTTCTGGCGGACGTAGTCGACGAGTTTGGGCATGCGCTGAACCTTGGAAGCGGGAGGCGCCGAGTCTGCGTCGAATGAATACTTTTTGCCTCCCATGAATTGGTCACGCGTTCCGCTGGCGCGCACCGGCGGAACGAGCGCCGCGCCTATGCCGGCGGGCCCGATTTACTTGTTTTCGGGTATGGATGCACTGGAAACGAAACGACACACTCGCCCGCGTCCGGCGCGTTCGCCGCTGCCTTGTCGTTCTCGTTCTTCATCACAGGAAACACCATGTTCACTCAGGCCGATGCCAGCGGCGCCCCCATCGAAGCCACCGGAGGCCGCCAGCGGCTGCGGCGCGCGCTCCGGTACTGGCCCGCCATCGCCCTGCTCGCCGCGGGCGGCGCCTTCGCCGACGGCTTCGTCGGAGGAACGGCCGGGAGCACGGGCGTGGCGGACTCCGGCGGAACGGGCGGAGCCGGCGGCGCCGCGCCGACCGTCACGGCGGACGGCGGAACCGCGGTGGGTGCCGGCGGCAGCGGCGGCACCTCCAACTCCGGCGCGACCGGCGGCGTGGGCGGCGCGGGCGCCAGCGCCACCGCAGGCGGCGCGACCGCCATCGGCGGCGGCGGTACCGGCGGCTACGGAACGGCCGGCGGCACCGGCGGGACCGGCGGCACCGGAGCCAGCGCCTCGGCCAGCGGCGCCATCGCCGTCGGCGCCGGAGGCACGGGCGGCAACGGCTGCTGCGGCTTCACCGGCCAGACCGGCGGCAGCGGCGCGCAGGCATCGGGCGTTTCGGCGATCGCCATCGGCAGCGCCTCGGGCACCACCCAGGGCGCGGTGGCAGCGGGCGATGGCAGCACGGCGATCGGCGGCGCCTACAACGGATCCGCCGGCGCATCGGCGCTGGCCGCCAGCAGCGTGGCCATCGGCTCGGGCAGCCAGGTCGCGAGCGGAGCGACCAACAGCGTCGCCATCGGCGCCAACTCGGTCGCCACCACGGCGAACACGGTTTCCTTCGGCTCGGCGGGCCAGACGCGCACCCTCGTCAACGTGAGCGCGGGCACGGTGAGCGCCACCAGCACCGACGCCGTCAACGGCAGCCAGCTCTACACCGTGCAGCAGACCTCCAACACGGCCCTGGGCCTCGCGCAGAACTCGGCGCAGTACGGCGCGGGCGGCACCACGCTGCAGCTCAACGCCAACGGCGGCACCGGCACCACCATCAACAACGTGGCCGCCGGCCAGGCGAGCACCGACGCAGCCAACGTCGGCCAGGTGCAGCAGGCGCAGCAGACGGCCATCACCACCGCGAACAACTTCACCGTGCAGCAGGTCAATGCGCTGCAGTCGCTGATGAACCAGGCCCTGTCGAGCGGCGTATGCGCCGTGAGCGCGAGCGGCTCCGTGGCCTGCGGCACGGGCGCCGGCGCCAGCGGCGCGGGCAGCACCTCGATGGGCACCAATGCGCAGGCCAACGGCGAGAACACCGTGGCCATCGGCAACGGCGCGCAGGCCGACCACGCGGGCTCGGTCGCCATCGGCGCGGGCGCGAAGGCGCTGGCCGACCCCACCACGGCGGTGGGCAACAACGCCGTGGCCACCGGCAACAACGCCGTCGCGCTGGGCGCCAACACGCTGGCGAGCGGCAGCAACTCGGTGGCGCTGGGCCAGGGCTCCGTGGCAGATCGCGACAACACCGTGTCGGTGGGCAATGCAGCCACCAACCAGTTGCGCGGCATCACGAATGTCGCGCCCGGCGTGCTGCCCACCGACGCCGTCAACCTCGGCCAGCTGCAGCAGGCCGTGGCCAACGCGACGAGCCAGGCGAACGCTTTCGCCGCGCAAGGCGTCGCGGCCGCGCTGGCCATGCCGTCGATGCCGACGCTGCCGGCAGGCAGGAAATGGATGGGCGCCGCCGTCGGCAGCTACGCGGGCGCGTCGGGAGTGGGTGTCGCCTTCGGCTACCAGGTCAACGACAACCTGAACCTGGGCGTGGGGCTTTCGACCGCGACCAGCAGCGGGAGCGGCAGCCGGGTGGCGGCTCGGGTGCAGGCGGGGTATGCGTGGTGAGAGAGGGACACCGCGAAACGCCAGCTTGGAGCCCCGCCGCCCCTGCCTACCCACAGTAGGCGCGAACGATCTTGCCCGTCTTCGGATCCGTCTCGATCGTCACGCGCTCGCGCCGGTAGTCCATCGTCACGGGCTGTCCGGGCTGGACCTGGCGGACGATGGAGGCGCCGGTCATCTGCCGCGCTTCGGCGTCGCTGACGCCGTTCTTGCCCGCCAGGGCGGCGGCAGCGTCAGGCCGGCAGGCCCCGGCCGGGGCGTCGTCCTTCGCCTTCGGTGTCCCGCAGGCGGTCATCGACAGGACTGTCAGCGCCAGGGCTGCGCCCGGAATCAGTTTCGAATCGAGCTTCAAGGCAGGTCCTTTCCTGGAAATACGAGGAGTCCTTGCGGCATTCCAACCTGACCGGGCTGATCGGTCAACCCGTCGCCCGCGACTCCTTCTCGCCGTCATGAATGATCTGGTGCAGGGTCCGCAGCAGCACTTCGGGCTGGACAGGCTTGAACATCACCACCAGGCCGCTGGCATAGGCGGCGCGCACGCGCTCCGGATCGGTGTCTCCGGTGACCAGGATCGTGGGCACGCGGCGCCCGGCCAGCTTGCGCAGCTCCGCCGTCGCCTGGATGCCGTCCTGCGGGTCGGCCAGCCGGAAATCGATGATGAAGGCGTCGAAGCCTTCCGGCGTCGCCCGCACCTTCGCGCCGGCATCGGCCAGCCGGGACGTGATCTCGATGCGTTCGCAATAAGGCGCCAGCCACATGCGCACCGCCTCGCCCACCGGCTGTTCGTCGTCGAGCAGTAGCACGCGCGGCGGCACCAGCGGCGATTCGTTCGCTTCGGCACTGGCGGGCGCGGGTGTCGTCGCGGGCGCGAGGACCAGGCCCGCGGGCGCCGGCGGCCGGCGCGGCAGGTCGACCCAGAACACGCTGCCGCGGCCGCGCCGCGAGCGCACGCCGATCTCGCCGCCGAGCAGGTCGACCAGGCGCTTGACGATGGCCAGCCCGATGCCCAGCCCGCGCGCCACGTCGCGCTGCGGGTTGTCGACCTGGTAGAACTCGTCGAACACATGGGGCAGGTGCTCGGGCGCGATGCCCAGGCCGGTGTCCCACACGGCCAGGCGCAGGCGGTCGCCGCGCGGCCTCGCGCTCACGAGGATGCCGCCGCGTCGCGTGTACTTGAGGGCGTTGTCGACGAAGTTGGTCAGCACGCGCAGCAGCAGGTCGGCATCGGTCTGCAGCCATTCGGGCGCGGTGTGGAAGCGCAGCGACAGCCCCGCCTCCTGGGCCCTCGGCTCGAAGAGCTGCGCCAGCCGCAGGAACAGCGGGTCCACCGCGATCTCCACGGGCTGGGGCACCACGGTGCCCGCGTCGATCTTGGAGATGTCGAGCATCGCGTTGAGCAGGCCGCTCACGGCGTCGGTCGCCTGCACCACGCGGCCCGCCACCGGCGCCAGCGGGTGGTCCGCGAGGTCGCGCTCCAGCGAGCGCGAGAACAGCGCGAGCGCATGCACCGGCTGGCGCAGGTCGTGGCTGGCCGAGGCGAAGAAGCGGCTGCGCTCGCGGTTGAGCCGCTGCAGCTCGAAGGACTGGCGCATCAGCTGCTCGCTCAGCAGCTCCTTGTCGATCTGGTCGGAGAGGCTTCGCCGGATGAGCTGGTGCTGCGACAGCGCGTAGCGCGCCATCGAGCCGCCGAACAGCAGGCCGACCACGCAGGCGAACCAGCCGTCCGTGCCGCCCATCCACGCGAAGCGCGTCACCACGCCCAGCGTGAGCAGGATGGTGACCACCGGGACCATCGCGCGCCAGGTGGCGATCACCGGCACCGAGCCCATCAGCACGGCGAACATGCCCAGCAGCAGGATCAGGATGCGCATGGGCGATTCGGTGCCCGGCGGCATGAGCGCCCATGGCGCCAGCGTCCACATCGACATGTAGGCGCCCAGCGGCAGCATGAAGCGCCATGCGCCGTCGGGCTGGCGCAGGGTGAATTCCGGCTCGGGATACAGGCGTGCGTTCCAGCGCATGAACACCAGCCGCAGGCCGAGCAGCGTGCAGATCACGATGCCCCACGCCAGTGCGCCGAGGCCGCGGGTCATCCAGAAGAACACGCCCGCCATCGCGATGGCCGCTGCAAGCGCCGTCAGCACGGTAGGCGGGCCCATCACGAACATGCGGCGCAGGAGGCGCTGGCGAACGAGCTGGGCGTGGGAGTCGGCGGGGCCGGGCACGGCTTCCGCGCCTGCGACCGCGTCGTTCGACGCGGAGGAAGTTGGGCCCTGCGCACGCATGGGCGGCAGTGTAAGGGAGGCTGCGTCGTCGTCAGGCTTTTGGAATCTGGGCCTCGATCTCCCTGATGACTGCCTCCTTCTCGCGGTTGTAGACCTGCGGATCGGCAGGGTCCACGGCATGGGCCCGGTCCTTGGCCTCCTCGTACCTGCGGCGCAGGTCGGGCCGGCGCTCGAGGATGTCGATGAACGCGAGCGAATCCTTGTGCACCGGATCGCCGCGATGGCAGATGTGGATGTTGACGTTGAAGCGCCGCCCGCCATGCAGCACGGAGCCGCAGACATAGGGCTTCTCGTCCTTGTCCACCCACACCGGCCTGCGATGGAAGCCGGCCTGCTCGAAGACCTTCTGCTCCTCGCGCAGGTTCTCGCGCGCGGTGATGGCCGTGATGTCGACCATGGGCTTGCCACGCAGCCCGACCACCGCCGTGCTGCCGATGTGCACGAGCTCGACGCCTTCGATGCACCCTCGCGCGTACTCCTGCACGAGCGAGAAGACTTCGGCATAGGCGGGGTCGTACGGCACGATGTGCCGGTGCTGGAGCCCTTCGTCGAATGGGTCGATCGTCATCAAGCGTTTTTCGGAATCGCTCTGCGCTTGTTCGGCAATCCATTTCCCGGTAATTTCATCGAGCATCGATGCAGGCTCACGATGTGATGCCGTAGCCCTCTCGCCTTCCGCCGGCTCATGAACCACTGCCCACCCGAAGCTCGTGGACAGTGCACCGGTTTCCTCATCTTGCTCGACGCCGAACATCCCCGCCACGAATCGCAATTGATGCTTCAGGCCGGTCAGTTCGTCGATGCAGCGCAGAGGGGCACTGGCCAATGCTTGCGGTATGGCCCCGATGCCCGGGCCTTCGGGTGGAATGTCGTAGCGCAGCCATCCGGTGCGCGCATTGGCGGCGTCGAAATGCGCCTTCCAACTGCCCAAATACTTGTTGGGCCCGAGCGCATTCGTTCTCCAATCGACTGTCAGATAGGGGAACAGGGTGACGATCCAGCCGGTCAGTTCGGAAGGGCCCGAGCCGCTCTGGTAGCGGAAGAAGGAGCGCCAGAAGTCAATATCGACTTCGCCCGTGGCAGCACGGTGGATCTTGTCCAGAACGGCGCACAACGTCTCGCCCCATTCCTCAAGCCCGTAGGCGGCGAGCCGCCTGACGCGTGGAATCATCGAGCCCCAATCTTCCGGGGTGCCGATTAGCTTGATCTCGGGGATACCGCAGCCGCAACGCACCTCGTAGTCGAAATAGCCCTCAAAGGTCTCCATCAGGCAGACGTCGAATGCAGCCGCCTCCACGAGCGTGGTGGTCGAAAAACGGGCACTGACAACATCCTTCAGCTCACCTACGTATTTTCCGATCTGCACAGAGAACGCATCGAAAACCTCGGGCCATGGGTTCGGTTGGCCCAGAACGAAGTCGGGTCTTGCGACGACAAGTGCTTTCTTCCCCTCGTGTGCAACGAATCGTGACCGGAGCATTTCGGTGTTCTGTCCCACATGCGTGGCGAAACCCTGGGCAATGCAAAACCAGACGTCGTCTGGCCGAATGACCAACGGGTGGTGATCGTAGAAGGCGTCATGTGCCGCTTTCACGAACGCGTGCTGCGTATCGCACGAGACCAGCCGGGTCGCCGCACAGTGCCAGTCTTCGACCCTCTTGGTCAACAGGCTACGGATGCACTCCCGCGCATCGAGCGCCTCGTAAGGCTTGCCATGGGCCACATCAGAAACCGCAAATGTCTTCAATTCTTGCTCCCCGTTGATCCACCATTTTTCTCTACCGGAATGGCCTGCACGTTCAAGGCAGATGCTTGCGCGCACGCACGGCTTCGCGCGTCGGCCCGAATGCGCCGAAGCGCACGGGCAGGCCGCCGAGCGCCTCGGCATGCTCCACCCATGCGTGCGGCGTGGCGATGAGGTGCGGCTCATAGATCGGCTCGGCGCCCTGCAGCAGCTGCGTCAAGGCCTGCTGGTGATCGAGGTCCCGCACGCCGCCGAGCGGCAGCGACGAGAGGCGACCCTCGTCGACGGTGCGATACCCCGCGCACCACCGCAATTGCGCTCGCCCGATGGCATCGAGGTGGCTCACTACCAGCCCGTCGAGCGCCCCGACCGCGTCGAGCGCATACCGCAGCAGCACCGCGTCGGGATGCCCCCTGCGGAACACGCCCTGCCAGCCGTCTTCCGCGTTGTGCGGCTCGGCGAGCCGGGCATCGAGCGTGCGATCGTGCGTGGGCAACGGGCCGGGGCCGTGGCGCGTGAGATAGCTGCGCAGCACGCCGAGGTGCTGCACGGGGGCGTCGATGCCCGCGTCATGCAGTACGGTCTCGACCGCCGCGGCCGAGATCGTGCTCCAGGTGGTGTGCGGATGGAAGCCGCGCCACTCGTCGAGCAGCACGCCCTGCGCGCCCTCGAAGACAACAGCGCCGGGGCGCGCGAGGCGCTCGGCGATGCGGTCCGCGCTCGCGGGCGGCGACTGCGCGAGGCAAGGCGCCACGGCGTCGAGCCAGCGACGGGCGAGCGTGTTGTCGCGGAGCATGGCGAGTTCCTGTGCCGCATCGGCATGCGAGGGGACCGCGAGCGAGGCGAACTCGCCCAACAAGGCGTTGCGCAGTGCCTCGATCTTCTCGAGCGCTGACGCGGGCCGGGTCAGGTCGCCGTAGAGCAAAGCCTCGCCGGGCGAGGCCAACGCATGCCGCACGGTTTCGCCAACCCCCACGCCGCAGCTGCCGTGCGCGCCCTCCTCCCCGCGCGCCCACTCGCGCAGGCGGCCGGCCGCCTGGTGGAACGGCGTGGTCACGCGGCAGCGCGCGTCGACCAGCAGGCGCGAGAACGCATCGGCCACGCCCGCGCGCCGCAATGCCTCTTCCTCGACGCGCAGCGCGGTGGGGTGCACCACCACCGGGCTCGCGAGCACCGTGCCCACACCCGCATGGAAACTGCCGGCGCCGAATTGCGAGAAGGTGTGGTGCCGCCCGTCGGCCAGCACCACGTTGTGCCCGGCCTGGGCACCGCCGTTGAAGCGCACCACCGTGTGGGCCTGCAGCTCGCCGCACAGGTGGTCGGTGAAGAGCCCCTTGCCGCAGTCGCCGAAGCCGAGGCCCAGCAGCGAGACGTAGCGCGTGGGCGTTGCCGGGTCGGTGGCGGTCACGCGGCAGCCGTCGATGCCGTCAACCGAAGAGCCGCTTCCACCACGACGAGCGCGGCCCGGAGGCCGCGGCGGCCACGGCCGGAGGCGCACGGCGCGATGCCGACGGATCGAGCAGCGCCGCATAGCCGTCGAGCGCGTGCAGCACGCCGCCGACGCGCTCCTTTTCCATGCCGGTGGCACTCATCACGCCGGCCAGCGCCTCGAGGCTGGGCACGGCCTTCTCGGTGAGGGCGACGATGCCGGCGGCCACGGCGCAGGCGTCGTCGGGCGAGTCCATGCAGATGACGTGATCGCCCAGCAGCTCGCGCCAGCGCGGCTCGCAGCGGCGGCGGCGCTGCGCGTCGGGAATCAGGAAGAACAGGTTCGTGGTCTCGGCCGCGGCGGCGATGACTTCCTCGATGGGAATGTCCTCGTCGAGCTTCTCGCCGACGAGGCCTTCGATCTGGTGGCGCGAGACGGCCGGGTACGGCAGCTCGTCGCCGGTGACGAACAGGTAGCCGCGCTTCCTGCGCTTGACCCAGCAGTCCATGTCGGTGTGCTGCGCCATGACGTAGAAGGCCAGCTCGTAGCTCTCCTCGCCGGTGCCGCCGCCACCGCCTTCGAGGTAGCTCCAGGTGAGCCACTGGTCCATGAGGTTGGCGGTCGATTCGAACTGGCCGACCTGCAGGGGCGCGTGGTCGGAGTTGGCGTCGCCGATGGCCATGAACATGAGCTGCGGGTCCGCCACGCCGCAGTCGGTCAGCAGCTTCATGAAGGTGGGCAGCTCACGGCGCGCCAGGGTCTGCGGGATGTCGCCCATGGAGCCGGTCACGTCGAGCGCGAAGACGATGCCCAGCGAATTCGGGTGGTCGGCGTTGTCGCGCGACTCGCGCACCTTCAGCCCGTGCGGATTCATCAGCGGGTGGGTGGAGTGCTGCGTGAAGACCTCCGCGCCGGACCGGCTGGCGCGGTCGGCGATGAGTGCCGTGTGGGCGGCGTGCGAGTAGTTTCCGTAGCCCATGGGTTCTGCTCCTCTGTGACTGTCGTGCGTGTTGCGTTGATTCAGGCACCGGCGCGCGGTGCGGGCGCCGGATCGAAATGGACGAACCTCGGTGCGCCGAAGGCTTCGCGCGACGCGGCAGAAAGAGCCTGCTCGATGCCCTGCGCGCCGAGGCGCCGGCAGGCGGCGGCGTCTTCGCTGCACTCGCGCAGCAAGGCGGCGAGCGGCGCGGGTATATGGGCACCGAGGCCGGGCTCGCCCGCCGCGCCGCCATGCAGCACGGCGCGCACGGTCCATGCGGCCTGCATGAGATCGCGCGCCGCGGCGGCATCGTGAGCCGCGCCGGTGGCGTGCTGCGCGCGCGACCAGCCGATGAGCAGCACGCCATGGTCGCGCGGATGCACGAGCGCATGGGGCGGGGAAAGATCGCGATGCGTCCAGCCCGCGCCGTGCACGAAGGCCAGCACTTCGAGCATGCGGCGCCAGATCCAGACCGCATGACGCGGATCGATGCCTTGCAGGTTGGCCTGCTGCACGTCCTGCAGGCTGCCCCAGAAGCCGGTCGGGTGGCGCAGCACCAGTGCCTGCCGGGAGCCATCGCCGAGGGCGCTCGCCAGCCCCGCGGCCACGCCCGTGCCCAGCGGCTGCGGCAGGCGGCGGGTGAAGTAGGCCGAGCCGGGCACGGAAAGGTCCTGCAGGGCCTGCAGCACGGCGCCTTCGCGCTGCAGCACGCCGTCGACGGAGCTGTCGCGCGCGAGCTTGAAGGTGACGCGTTCGGGCAGCGCGCCCAGGCGTTCTGCCAGCAGCACTTCGCCGTGCTCCCCCGTGGCCAGCGGCGCCAGCACGCGGTAGCGCGCGCCGCGCCACACGAGCACCCGGCCGCCGGGCACGTCCGCATTGGCCCTGCGCAGCGCGGCGCGGAAGCTCTCGCGCTCGACGATCTCCTCGCCGCGCACCACGGCGGTGCCGCAGTAGCTGCAGTTCACCGTGCGCCAGCGGGCGGCGCGCGGCAGCGGCGCGGAGCATTGGGGACAGCTCAGGGCCTGCAGCGACAGCATGGCCCGCGCCCTACTCTTCCTTCGGCGGCGCCGTCGGGTCGGGCGAGGCCAGCACGCGGTCGATGCGGCGGCCCTCCAGCGCGACGATCTCGAAGCACCAGCCGGCGCAGTCGATGTGCTCGCCCACCTCCGGCAGGTGGCCCGACACGGCCATCAGCAGGCCGGCCACGGTGTTGTAGAGGCCGCGCTCCTCGTCGGGCAGCTCGCGGATGCCCAGGCGCGCGCGCAGTTCCGACACGGGCATGAGCCCGTCGAGCTCCCACAGCCCGTCGGGCCGCTGGTGGGCCCAGGCATCGGTCTGCATGCCGGGCTGCAGCTCGCCGGTGATGGCCTCGAGCAGGTCGCGCGGGGTCATGAGGCCCTGCACCACGCCGTATTCGTCGACCACGAACACGAGGCGGCCGGCACGGGCGCGGAACTGCTCCAGCAGTTCCATGCCGGTGAGGGTCTCGGGCACGAACACCGCGGGCGTGGCCTCCTGGCCCAGCACGCCGGAATGCGCGGGGCCCAGGCGCAGCAGATGCGCCACGCTGATCACGCCGACCACGTCGTCGAGTGAATTGCGGCACACCGGGTACCAAGAGTGCACTAGGTTGAGCGCACCCGCGTCGGCCACCTTCTGCAGCGCCTGCTGCACGGTGAAGGAGGCGTCGAGCCATTCGATGTCGGCGCGCGGGATCATCAGCGACGACAGCCGCCGGTCGTCGAGATGGAACACGTTGCGCACCATCTGGTGCTCGTGCTGCTCGATGACGCCGGCGTCCACGCCTTCCTCGAGGCTGGCGGAGATTTCCTCCTCGGTCACCGAGCGGGCCGCGTTGGCGTCGATGCGAAGCACCTTCAGCGTGGTGGCCGTGGCGCCCGCCAGCAGCCACACGAAGGGCTTGGCCGCCTTGGCCAGTCCGCGCATGGGGCGCGACACCCAGCGTGCCACCGGCTCGGGGTACAGCTGGCCGATGCGCTTGGGCACCAGCTCGCCGAAGATGATCGTGAAGAAAGTGATGCAGCTCACCACCACGGCCGTGGAAGCGATGCTCGCGGTGCCGCGGCCCATGCCGACGCTTTCCATCCAGACCGCGAGCGGCTCGGCGAAGGCCGCCTCGCCCACGATGCCGCTGAGCATGCCGATGGAGGTGATGCCGATCTGCACCGTCGAGAGGAACTGCGTGGGCGCCTCCATCAGCTTCAGCGCGGCCACCGCGCCGGTGTCCCCCGTTTCGGCCAAGGCCGCGAGACGAGCACGCCGGCTGGTGGAAAGGGCCATTTCGGACATTGCGAACAACGCGTTGAGCGTGGTCAGCAAGGCCAGGAGGAAGACATCCATGAACTGCGGGAGAGAATGGGGGAATGGCACTTTACTTGATTGGCGACCTGCAGGGCTGCGACGCCCCCCTCGAGCGCCTGCTGCAGAAGATCGATTTCTCCCCCAGCCGCGACACCATCGTGCTGCTGGGCGACCTGGTGAACCGGGGCCCCGACTCGCTCGCCGTACTGCGCCGCATACGGGGCTACGGCGCCTCCGCCCTAAGCCTGCTGGGCAACCACGACCTGCACCTGCTGGGCGTGGCCCACGGCGCGCGCAAGCCCGGGCGCAAGGACACGCTGGGCGAGCTCCTGGCCGCACCCGACGCCGAGGAGCTGCTCGAATGGCTGCGCAACCAGCACATGGCGCTGCACATGCGCATAGGCAGCGGCGACCTGCTGATGGTGCACGCGGGCGTACTGCCGCAATGGACGGTGGGCGAGACGCTGGTGCTGGCCTCCGAGGTCGAATCGGTGCTGCGCGGGCCGGCGCTGGGCGAATTCATGATGTCGATGTACGGCAACGAGCCGGCCCAGTGGCAGGACACGCTCACGGGCAACGCCCGGCTGCGCGCCATCGTCAACGCACTCACGCGGCTGCGCTTCTGCACGGCCGGCGGCGTGATGGACTTCGAGGTCACGGACAGCGCCTCCAACGCGCCCGAGGGCTACATGCCCTGGTTCGACGTGCCCGGGCGCAAGACGGCGAATGCGACGCTCGCCTTCGGCCACTGGTCGACGCTGGGCTGGCTCTCGCGGCCCGACCTGCTTTCCACCGACACCGGCTGCGTGTGGGGCGGCTGCCTGAGCGCGGTGCGCATCGGCGCGACGCTGGACGAGCGCGAGCTGATCCAGGTCGAGTGCGAGCAGGCCCAGAAGCCGGGCAAGTAGAGCCGGCCCGTTCCGGCCGCCGCCGCGTCAGGAAGGCAGCCGGAACTTGTCGAGCGACATGCGCTGGCCGCCCTTCTCGTCGAAGTTGCCGGGCGCCAGCCAGCGCTCGAAGGCCGTGCGCAGCGCCGGCCACTCGCCGTCGATGATCGAGAACCACGCCGTGTCGCGCGTGCGGCCCTTGTAGATCACGGCCTGGCGAAAGAGCCCCTCGTACCTGAAGCCCAGCCGCAGGGCCGCGCGCTTGGAGGGCTCGTTGAAGTCGTCGCACTTCCACTCATGGCGGCGGTAGCCCAGTTCGTCGAACACCAGCTTCATCAGCAGGTACTGCGCCTCGGTGGACATCGGCGTGTTCTTGAGCAGCGGCGAGAAATTGACGGTGCCGACCTCGATGACCCCGTTGGCAGGGTCGATGCGCATCAGCGCCAGCGAGCCGACGGCGCGGCCGCTTTTCCTGTCGACGACGGCGAAATGCATCGGATCGACGCTCTTCGCGATGCGCTCCACATAGGCCCGGGTGCCGTCGAGGTCGGCGGGCCGCTCGACGCCCAGGTAGGTCCAGTCGCGCCCGTCAGGGGCCTGCGCGTACGCGGCGTGCAGGTCGTCGGCGTGTCTGAAGGCATCGATCGGTTCGAGCCGGCAGAAGCGGCCTTCGAGGGTGCGGCGCGGCGGCAGGGAGCGCGGGGTCCATTCGGGCAGGTCGGGGCCGATGGATTGGCCGAACTCGTTGTGGCGGACTGGCATGAGCGGGGACTCTTTCGGAAGGAAGCAGGAAACGGAAAACGCTAACGTACCCGCTTCGTGGCGCCACGGAAAGTGCCACCGCGGCCCGATCTCATGGGGCCACGGCGCCTCTCAGCTAGCCCCGCGACCCCACCACGTGGTCGCGCCTGAAGTTGCGCGGCGTGGTTCCCACCACCTGCCTGAAGCGCCGGTTGAAGTAGGCCTCGTCGGTGAAGCCGCACTGGTGCGCGATCTCCCGCACCAGCAGCGAGGTGGAAGACAGCAGCTCCTTCGCGCGCTCGATGCGCCGCTCGGTCACAAGGTCGGTAAAGGTGCGGTCGGTTTCCTTGCGCAGCAGGTTGGCCAGGTAGTTGGGCGAGAGGAAGGCGGCGGCTGCCGCGTCGGTGAGCGAGAGCGGCTTGTCGAGGTTGTCGCGCACGTAGCGCACCACGCGCTGCAGCGCATCGTGCTGCGAGGTCTTGCCGTCGTGCTGGAGCGAAAGCCGCATCAGCGCCTGCTCCTGCCGCATGCAGGCCAGCCCGATGATCTGCTGCAGGATGCCGCGCATGGCCGTCTTGGCGCCGAAGCTGCGGCTGGCGTTCAGCGCATGCAGCTCGTCGAGCCAGCCGCGGATGCGCCCGAAGTCGGCCTCGTCGAAGGCGAAGTCGACGTATTCCTGGAAGAGAAAAGGCGCGAGCTCGGGATGGCGCGCGAGCGACACGTCCTCGAGGTCGAGCGCGTCGACGTCGAGCTCGGGCCACAGGAAGCGCTGGTCGAAGTTGACGATGCAGTACAGCGCGTCGGGCGGATGCGGGATCACGTGCACCCGGTACGGCAGCACGAAGCTCAGGTGGCGCGGTCCGAAGGGGCGCACCTCGCCGCCGATGGACTGCTGCGAGCTGCCCTCGATGCCGACCTGGATCTGGAAATACGCATGCCGGTGCGGCAGCGTGAGCTCGTTGCGCGCACCCTGGAAGCGGATGTCGAAGTCGAGATGGTCGGCACGCTCGTGCATGCCGTAGGTTCGGACCGACGTGGGTGTGGAGGGGCGCATCGGGGCAGGCGTCTTCGTCTTTCGCCTGCGAGGGTACGCCAACTTGCGGGCCGGCGAACCGGCCACGCCCAGCAGATCCGATGCGCGCGCGGTCTTCAGTGTCAGACGACCGCGACCTCGAACACGCCCACGCCCGCCACGCTGCCGCGCATGCGGTCGCCGCGCTGCACGGCCGCCACGCCGGCCGGGGTGCCCGTGAAGATCAGGTCGCCGGGCTGCAGCGTGAACAGGGTCGAAAGGTAGGCGATGGTGTCGGGCACGTTCCAGATCATGTCGGCGAGGTCGCCGACCTGGCGTTGCGCGCCGTTCACATCGAGGCGGATTTCGCCCTTCGCCGGGTGGCCGGCCTTGGCCACCGGCACCAGCTCGCCGCAGGGCGCCGAGCCGTCGAAGGCCTTGCCGGTGTCCCAGGGGCGGCCCATCTTCTTGGCTTCGGCCTGCAGGTCGCGGCGGGTCATGTCGAGGCCGACGGCATAGCCGTACACGTGGCCGAGCGCGTCCGCCGCGGCGATGTTCGATCCGCCGGTCTTGAGCGCGACGACCAGCTCGATCTCGTGGTGCACGTCGCTCGACAGCGTCGGGTAGGCGAACTCGCCGCCGTCGGCCACGATGGCCGAGGCCGGCTTCATGAAGAAGAACGGCGGCTCGCGATCGGGGTTGTGGCCCATCTCGCGGGCGTGCTCGGAGTAGTTGCGGCCCACGCAGAAGATGCGGTTGACCGGGAAGCGGGCCTGCTCGCCCTGGATGGGCAGCGAATGAACGGGTGCGAGGGAAATGGCGTAGGAAGTCATGCGACGACTCTAGCCAGCGCAGCCCCGCGCCCCGGGGACGCATCTACGCGAGTCTTGGACTCAGCTACGGTCCTGCGCTCCTCGTTCAGCCGGCCACGCCGAAGCCGGTGTCGAAGGTGCCCTTGACGTCCAGCGGCTGCTTGATGAGCCCCACCTGGCGGTAGAAATCCGCCGTGCCCTGCTGGTCGGCAATGACCTGCGCATCGATGGCCACCCACTTCTGCTGGCGGCGCTCGAACTGCAGCTTCGCCGCCTCGGGCGGAATGCCGATGATGCGCGCCAGCGCGGCCGAATAGGCATCGACGTTGCGGTACGACCAGAGCTGCGCCTTCACCACGCGCTGCAGGAAGTCCTGCAGCACCGGCCGCTTGGCCGCAATGGCGCTGTCGGTGGCCGCGAGATAGCTCAGCCCCGGCAGCAGCCCGCGCCCGCTGACGAGCACGCGCGCATGGTTGCTGACCTCGGCCAGCGCGGTGTAGGGCTCCCAGGTGGCCCAGGCATCGACCGAGCCCTGCGTGAGCGCGAGCTTGGCGTCCGCCGGCGCCAGGAAGCGCAGGTTCACGTCCTCGGGCTTGAGGCCGGCCGAGGTGATGGCCTTGAGCGTGACGTAGTGGCCGATGGAGCCGCGGTTGGTCGCGACGCTCTTTCCCTTGAGGTCGGCGGCGGTCTTCAGCGGCGAATCGGGGCGCACCAGCACCGCCGTGCCGTAGGAGTCGGAGCGGTTCGCGCCGATGGCCTTCACGCGCGTGCCTGCCGCCAGGGCAAAGATCAGTGGCGCGTCGCCGATCGGCCCCGAGTCGACCGCGGCGGCATTGAGCGCCTCGGCCAGCGGCGCGGCGGCCGGGAACTCCGACCACTGGATGTCGTAGTTGAGCCCCTCCAGCCCGCCGGCCGCCTCGAGCAGCGCGCGCAGCCCGCCCTTCTGGTCGCCGGCCTTGAGCACCGGGCGGTCCTGCGCGGAAACCGCGCCGGGCAATGCGATGGCGGCGGCAACGGCCGTGCCTTGAACGAGAAACTGACGACGGGAACTGTGGTTCATGCGGATGCGGCTGCTGTTCATGCCAGGGGATCGAAGGAAACGTGCTCGGCGAAGCGGGCCGGGTCGGTGGTCTTCTTGAGCACGCCCACGCCACGGAAGTCGCGCGCGTAGAACTCGACCTCGTCGCGCAGGTTGCGGCCCACCGGGTGGTGCTTGTGCGTGAGCGTGCCCAGCAGAGCGCGCAGGTCTTCCACCGCGACCTTGGGCGAGTACTTGGCGAAGAGCTTGGCCGACTCGTTCGGGTTCTCGGCCACGTAGTCCGAAGCCTGCACGATGGAGCGCACCAGCGAGGCGACGGTCGCCTTGTCCTTGCGCACGAGCTCGCCGCGCGCGCCGACGATGCAGCAGACCTTGTCCTTGTATTCGCCCGAGAGGTTGCTCGCCACCTCGACGTAGGCACCCTGGTTGCGCTTCTCGATCAGGTAGATGTTGGGGTCGCCGTCGGCAATGGCCTGGATCTCGCCCTTCTTCACCGCGATGTCGAGCAGGTCGGCCGGGTACTGGCGCCAGACGACGTCCTTCTCGGCGTCGATGCCGTTCTTCGCGAGCAGGATCGAGAAGAAGTTCTTGCCCGGGCTCGCGATGTCCGACACGCCGATGGTCTTGCCCTTCAGGCTCGCGAGATCGGTGATGCCCGCGCTCTTCGCGCCCACCAGCCGCACGCAGCCGCCGTGCGAGCTGCCGACGATCTTCACGTCGAAGCCCGATTCGAGCGGCTTGAGCCAGCGGTGGATCATGCCCACGGCCGCGTCGGCCTTGGCGGTGGCGAGCGACTCCAGCAGCTGGTCGGTGGAGCCGGTGTAGTTGATGAGATCGACCTGCAGGCCGTTGCGCTCGAAGTAGCCGCGCTCCTGCGCCACCACCACGGGCGAAAGGCAGAAGGCCGAGGCGTTCCAGGCGAAGGTGAGCTTGCGGGATTGCTGCGAGAAGGCCTGCGAGGCGATCAGGCCGCCGGAGGCGACCACGGCGGCGGCGCCGCCGGCGCGCAGCACGCCGCGGCGGGAGAGAGTGGGGTTCATCGTCGTGGGACTCGGGTCAGAGAAGCAGTTCGGGTTCAGCCTCGACCAGGCCTTCATAGAGGCTGTCGAAAGAGTGGATGGCGCCTTCGGGCCCGCCGATCTGGCTGTGCGTGTGGCGCGCGGTGGCCTCGTCGATAGGCTGGGGCTTGCCCGCGGCCTCGGCCAGCAGCTGCGTGTGGCAGGCGTTGTCGAGCGCGATGTACCACCACGCGGCGGCCTCCACCGTGGGGCCGGCTGTCAGGATGCCGTGGTTCTTGAGGATGGCGCCCTTCTTGTCGCCCAGCGCGTGGGCGATGCGGTCGCCTTCGCTGGTGTCGACCACCATGCCGGTGAAGTCGTCGAACAGCGCCACGTCGTCGTGGAACACGCAGCTGTCCTGCGTGAGCGTGTCGAGCTTGCGGCCGAGCGTGGACCACGCCTTGCCGTAGGTCGAGTGCGTGTGGGCGGCGGCGATGATCTTCGGGTTGTGCTCGTGGATGGCCGCGTGGATCGCGAAGGCCGCCTTGTTCAGCGGCCTGTCGCCGATGACGGTCTCGCCCTTCGAGTTGACGAGCAGCAGGTCGGACACCTTGATGCGCGAGAAATGGATGCCCAGCGGGTTGACCCAGAAGTGGTCGGTGAGCTCCGGGTCGCGCGCAGTGATGTGGCCGGCCAGCCCCTGCGCGAAGCCGAAGCGCGCGAAGAGGCGGAAGGCACCTGCCAGGCGTTCCTGCCGGTGGCGGCGCTCGGCCTGCACGGTGGTGCGCGGCGGAACGGGGTCGAACCAGTACTTCTGCTGCGGGTTCGGGTTGAGCTTCAGCGGCTGCTGGGCCGCGTTGCGGTCGATGGAGAGAACTGCGCTCATTGGTTTTCCTGGGTGTTCTGTTTTTGCTCCTTCCCCCTCTGGGGGAAGGTCGGGATGGGGGCGTGACGGCTTCAACGCCGTGACGCTGTCCGAGGCCGCTTGCCCCCACCCCTGCCCTCCCCCAGAGGGGGAGGGAGTAACTCATCGGGTCAGGCGGCTTTGCGGACGGAAGCTGCGCGCTGCGCCACCAGTTCGCGCGTGCGCGGGATCAGCTCGCGCCCGTAGTCCAGTGCGTCTTCCAGCGGGTCGAAGCCGCGGATCAGGAAGGTGGTCACGCCCAGGTCGTAGTAGTCGAGCAGCGCATCGGCCACCTGCTCGGGCGTGCCGACCAGCGCGGTGCTGTTGGAGCGCCCGCCGATCTCCTGCGCGACCGCCGTCCACAGGCGTTTGTCGAGCCGCGAGCCCTTTTCTGCAGCGGCCAGCAGGCGCTTGGCGCCTTCGCTCTGCTGCGGGCCACCACGGTTGTAGCCCTGCACCACGCGCAGTCGCTTGGTCTCGGCGAGGATGTTCTCGGCGCGCGCCCATGCGGCCTCCTCGGTCTCGGCCAGGATCGGGCGGAACGACACCGAGAAGCGCACGCTGCGCCCGTGCTTCGCTGCTTCCGCGCGCACGCGGGTCGTCAGCTCGCGCGCCTGGTCGAGCGACTCGCCCCACAGCGCGTAGACGTCGGCGTACTTGCCCGCCACCGGAATGGCGGCCTCGGATGCGCCGCCGAAATACACCGGCACGTGCGGCTTGCCGTTGCGCGTCTGCACCGGTCTCACTTCGGAAAAAGCGTTCTGAAAGCGGTAGTGCGCGCCTTCGTGGTCGAAGGGCTTCTCCGCCGTCCACACCTTGTGCAGCACCTCGAGGTACTCGTCGGTGCGGGCGTAGCGCTGGTCGTGGTCGAGCCAGTCGCCGTCGCGGCGTTGTTCCTCGTCGGAGCCGCCCGAGATGTAGTGCACGCCGAGCCGGCCGCCGCTGAACTGGTCGAGCGAGGCGAACTGCCGCGCGGCCAGCGTGGGTGCGACGAAGCCGGGGCGGTGCGCGAGCATGAAGTGGATGCGCTCGGTGACCGAGGCCGCATAGGCCACGGTGAGCGTGGCGTCGGGGCTGGTCGAGTGGTGCGGCACCAGCACGCGGTCGAAGCCGGCGGTCTCGTGGGCCTGCGCGAAGGCGCGCACGTAATCGCGGTCGAGCGAGGGGCCCTTGGCCGCGTGGATCTCCGAGACCTTCTGGCCCTGGATCATTCCGATGAATTCGACGACGCCGTCTTGCTGTGGCTGGCTCATGGTGCTGTCCTTGTTTGAATTTGCATGGGAGGTGGTTGTCAGGCGGCGGGCAGGCGCAGCACGCTCTCGAAGCTGCGGTCCCACAGGGGCTTCACGTCGGCCGGACCGTCGAGCACGCCGATCTTCAGGAAGGTGTCGGCCACGTCCTGGTGGCTGCGCACCACCGCATCGCTCACGGGGCCGAGGCTGTAGTCGCCGCTGCGGCGGTTGAAGAGCTCGACGATGTCGCCCACGGGCACGCGCGTCTCGGCCGATTGCGCGCGGGCGTAGGCCAGGAAGTTGCCGTTGATCCACGCGAACGAGCGCTGCAGGCGCTGCAGCAGGTCGGCCAGCGCGGCGCGGCGAAGCTGGTCGTCGAGCGCGCGCGGATTGGCGTAGATCGGGAAGTTGCCCGAGAGGTACCCCACGCCGGTCTTGATGACGCGCGCGCCGTACTGGGTGCGCGCGAGCTGGCCGTTGTAGCCGTAGATGGCCCAGGCATCGAGATCGCCGCGCGCGAAGGCCGAGAGGCCGTCGGAGGGCGTGAGGCTCACGGCCTGGATGTCGCTGAACGAGAGCCCCGCTTCGGCCAGCTGCTTGGCCAGGTAGTAGTGCGAGGTGGTGGCGCGCACGTAGCCCACGCGCTTGCCCTTGAAGTCGGCAATGCTGCGGATCGGCGCCTCCTTGCGTGCCAGCGTGGCCTGGTTGTTCAGGTCCTCGTGCGTGACGGCCACCAGCTTCACGCTGGACTTCTGGCGCGCCGCGAACACCGGCGGAATCTCGCTGCCCGAGCCCAGGTCGAGCGCGTCGCCGTTGATGGCCTCGATGTGCAGCACGCCGTTGTTGAGCTCGCGCCAGTCGATCTTGTAGGGCGTGTCGGCCTGGCCCGAGGCGGTGAGCAGCGGCCGCCAGAGGCCCTTGTAGGTGCCCACGCGCAGCGTGACGCCGGAAAGATCGCGCGACGGTGCGGCGGCTTGCGCCCAGCCGGCGGAGCCGGTCGCGGCCAGCGCCGCGGCGGCCTGCAGCAGGCGGCGCCGGTCCAGGGGAAAGTCTGATTTCATGCACCCTGACCGTAACCAGACGCTGCATGGAAGCGAACGCAGAAAAACGAGTTTGCATATGCGGGAAGCGTCGTTTTCGCTCGGCAGGTGGCCCGCTACCGTGGGAGAACCATGAGTGCACTCCCCTTGCGCCGCCCGCCGGGCGCGCCCGAACATCCCGCCCCCGCCGCCATCGCCACCCTCGATACAGCCGTGCTGGCCCGCCTCACCGCCCAGTTCGCGGCCACGGCGGCCGACCACGACCTGAGCGGCGCGTTTCCCCGCGAGAACTTCACTGCACTGCAGGCACACGGGCTGATCGGGCTGGTCGCGCCTGCCGAGCACGGCGGAGGCGGCGCCACCCTGGCTGCGGCGCGGCGCGTGATCTCGGCCGTGGCGCGCGGCGAGCCGGCCACGGCGCTGATCCTCACGATGACCTATCTGCAGCACCACGCGCTGGCGCGCTCCGACAGCCGCTGGCCCGCGCACCTGCGCGAGCGCGTGGCGCGCGACGCGGTGACGAACGGCGCGCTCATCAACGCGCTGCGCGTGGAGCCCGCGCTGGGCTCGCCGGCCCGCGGCGGCCTGCCAGGCACGGTTGCGCGGCGCGACGGCGACGGCTGGAAGATCGACGGCCACAAGCTCTACACCACCGGCATCGAGGGTCTGAGCTGGCTCGCGGTGTGGGCCCGCACGGATGAGCCCGACCCGCGCACCGGCGTGTTCCTGGTGCCGCGCGACGCGCCCGGCGTGCGCGTGATCGCGAGCTGGGACCACCTGGGCCTGCGTGCCTCCGGCAGCCACGAGGTGGTGTTCGAGAACGTCGCCATCGACGCCGACCATGCGGTCGACCTGCGCCGGCCGGCCGACTGGGCACCCGATGCGGGCAGCCAGACCGACATCGACGCCCATGCCACCCAGCAGGCATGGATGACGGTGCTGCTCGGCAGCCTCTACGACGCCGTGGCCCATGCCGCGCGCGACTGGCTGGTCGGCTTCCTGAACCGGCGCGCGCCCGGCAGCCTCGGCACGCCGCTGGCCGGCCTGCCGCGCGTACAGGAGCACGTCGGCGAGATCGAGGCGCTGCTGCGCACCAACCGCGTGCTGCTCGACGACGCCACCGCCGCAGTCGACGGCGGCCACGCGCAGCCAGCCGCCGACAGCGGCCTGCTCAAGTACACGGTGACGGGCAACGCGATCCGCGCGGTCGAGCTCGCCCTGCAACTCAGCGGCAACCACGGCCTCACGCGGCAGAACCCGCTGGAGCGGCACTATCGCGACGTGCTGTGCAGCCGCATCCACACGCCGCAGAACGACGCGATCCTGGTCGCGGCGGGCAAGCGCGCGTTGCTGTCCACGGGAGCTGCCGCATGACGTCTTCCCTCTTCTTACCCAAGGCCTCGCGGCGCGGCTGGCTGAAACAGGGCGCAGCGCTGTCGCTGGCCGCCACCGGCTCGCTGCGCGCCTTTGCACAAGCCCAGACGTCGCTGGTGCTCGGCGACCAGGCCGGCGGCCTGCGCTCGCTGTTCGAGGCCTCGCGCGCCCTCGAAGGCGCGCCCTTCGCCTACCGCTGGGCCAACTTCCAGGGCGCCGCGCCGCTCTTCGAGGCGCAGCGTGGCGCGGCGGTCGATACAGCCATGGCCGGCGACCTGCCCGTGCTCGCCGCGGCCGTGGGCAAGACGCCGCTGAAGATCGTCGCCACGCGCGTCGGCAAGGCCGATTCGCTGGGCATCGTGGTGCAGCCCGATTCGCCGCTGCGCAGCGTGGCGGACCTGCGCGGCAAGACGGTGATCGTGTCGTCGGCGCGCGGCAGCATCTCGCAGTACCAGCTCTACGGTGCGCTCGAAGAGGCCGGCGTGAAGCGCGAGGAGGTGACGGTGAAGTTCGTGCTGCCCACAGACGCGGCCGCGGCCTTCGCCTCCAAGCAGATCGACGCGTGGGCCATCTTCGACCCCTACTACACCATCGCCCTGCAGCAGGGCGGGCGCATCCTGCGCGACGGGCGCGGCATCAACACCGCGCTGGGCTTCATCACGGCCACCGAATCGTCGCTGGCCGATCCGGCAAAGCGCACGGCCATCGTGCAGTTCCTCGACAGGCTGGCCCGCGCGGGCGACTGGGCGCTGGCCAACCCCGAGGCCTATGCGCAGGCCTACAGCCAGCTCACGCGGCTGCCCATCGAATCGTCGCGCATCATCACCGCGCGAGCCTCGGTGGCGGGCCGGCCTGTGAGCGAGGCCGACATCGCCGCGCTGCAGACCGTGGCCGACCGCTCGGCGCGCGACGGCATCCTGCCGGTGCGGGTGGACGTGCGCGCAATCACCGACACTGGCGTCTGGAAACGCCCCGCATGACAACGACCTCCCTGACTCCCCTTCGCGAATTCGTCGGCGCCTTCGGCCGGCTGCTCGATGGCGCGCCCGACGAGCCGCGCATTCTTTCGGAAGGCGGCGCGCTGCTGCGCACGCTGGTGTCGCGCGACGACTGGCTGCCCGAGGCCTTCGCCCAGCCCGACCCCGTGTACTACCGGCAGTTCCTGCTGCACGCGGACAGCACCGAGCGCTTCTCGGTCGTGAGCTTCGTGTGGGGACCGGGGCAGGCCACGCCGGTGCACGACCACACCGTGTGGGGGCTGATCGGCATGCTGCGCGGCTCGGAGTACAGCCAGGGCTACGCGCTCGGCGCAGACGGGCATGCCCGGCCGCATGGCGAGGCGGTGCGGCTCGACGCCGGTCAGGTGGAAGCGGTGTCGCCCACCGTCGGCGACCTGCACCGCGTGCACAACGCGCACGCCGACCGGGTCTCGATCAGCATCCACGTGTACGGCGCGAACATCGGCGCCGTGCGGCGGCATACTTACCCGGCGGAGGGCGGCCGCAAGCCCTTCGTCTCCGGATACTCCAACACGCTGCTGCCCAACCTGTGGGACCGCAGCGCAGAACTCAGAGCCTCGACAGACGCATGACGACGACGACCGCCACCAGCTTCCCCGTTCTTTCCTTCGCCGCCGTGCGCGAGCGGCTCATCGCCCGTGACGAGACCGCATTGCTCGACGTGCGCGAGGAAGACCCGTTCGCGCAGGAACACCCGCTCTGGGCGGCCAACCTGCCGCTGTCGCGCATCGAGATCGAGGCGTGGCGGCGCATTCCGCGGCGCGACACGCTCATCGTGCTGTACGGCGAGCACGGCGGCATCGACCTCGCGCCGCAGGCCGCGCGCATCTTCGCCGCGCTGGGCTACACGAACGTGCATCTGCTCGAAGGCGGCCTCGAAGCCTGGCGCAAGGCGGGCGGCGAGTTGTTCCGCGACGTGAACGTGCCGAGCAAGTCCTTTGGCGAGCTGGTCGAGCACGAGCGGCACACGCCGTCGCTCTCCGCCCAAGAGGTGAAGGCACTGGTCGATGCCAAGGCCGACGTGGTGGTGCTCGATGCGCGCCGCTTCGACGAATACCAGACGATGAGCATTCCCTCGGCCACCAGCGTGCCGGGCGCGGAGCTGGTGCTGCGCGTGCGCGAGCTGGCGCCCGATCCGGCGACACGGGTGATCGTGAACTGCGCGGGTCGCACGCGCAGCATCATCGGCACGCAGTCGCTGGTGAACGCGGGCATTCCGAACCCGGTGGCGGCGCTGCGCAACGGCACCATCGGCTGGAAGCTCGCGGGGCAGGTACTTGACCATGGCGCGAGCCGGCAGGCGCCTGCCGCCGTGTCGCAGGCGCATCGCGTGCAGGCACAGGCCGATGCGCGGCGCGTGGCCGATCTGGCAGGCGTGCGCCGCATCGCGCTGGGCGCGCTGCAGACGCTGGAAGCGCCGGGTCGCACCGTGTATCGCTTCGACGTGCGCACGCCCGAGGAATATGCGGCTGGCCATCTGCCCGGCTTCGCGAATGCGCCCGGCGGACAGCTGGTGCAGGAAACGGATCACCAGGTGCCCGTGCGCGGTGCGCGCATCGTGCTGGCGGACGACGATGGCGTGCGCGCATCGATGAGCGCCTCGTGGCTCGCGCAGATGGGCTGGGAGGTCTACGTGCCGGACGTGGCACCCACGGCGGCGGACCTGGTCGAGACGACCGCTCCCACGAGCGCATATCCGCCGGTCGCCACCACGGAGGGCGAGATCGCGCCCGGGGAACTCGCGGCACTGTTGAAGAAGCAGTCCGGCACGGCGGTGATCGACGTGACCACCAGCGCGAACTACGTGAAGCGCCACATTCCGGGCGCCTGGTATGCGATCCGCGCGCAGCTGGCGCAGGCACTGGACACCGCTGTGCCGCCCTCGCAGCGCTACGTGCTGACCTGCGGCAGCAGCCTTCTCGCACGCTACGCGGCCGCCGACCTGCGCGCGCTGCTCGACGCGCGCGGCCAGGGCGATGCCGAAGTGCTGGTGCTGGCCGGCGGCAACGCGGCATGGTTCGCTGCAGGCCTCGAAGCGGAAAGCGGCGAGACCCGCCTCGCGACCGCGCGCACAGACCGCTATCGCCGCCCCTACGAGGGCACCGATGCGCCCGCCGAGGCGATGCAGGCCTACCTGGATTGGGAGTTCGGTTTGGTGGAGCAGCTGGGGCGCGATGGCACGCACCATTTCGCTGTGATCTGAAGACTGGTATCGGCGAAAGGAATCTGAAAGGAAGACGACACGCCGGTCACAGTGTGTAGCCCGGGTAAAGGCCGTCATCCAGCGATACGTGGCGACGTTGGAGGTTCACACCGACAACAACTCGTTCCAGGAGCTTCGCCATGAGATTCACTCCTCTTCTTGCAGTGTCCGCCACCGCCGTGCTGGCGGCCACGCTCACCGGCTGTGTGGTCGCGCCTGCCGCACCTGCACCCGTGTACGCAGCGCCTCCTGGCGTGGCCTACGTGGCACCAACCTACGTGTCGCCCGGCATCGGCTTCGTGTGGGCCTACCACCCGCGCTATGGCTGGGGCTGGCACCATCCGCAATACGGCTGGCATCGCGGCTGGAGGTGATTGGCTCTCCCCCAGGCTCCGCGCACTCCGTGTCGCTGCTCCACCCCCTTCCGGGGGCAACACCTGAGGCCCGGCAGAGCCGGTTCCTCGGTGTTTCGCGAAGGGGGATCACTACCTGAGGCCCACGCAGCATGGGGGCCTCGGTTCGACTCAACTCAACTCAACTCAGCTCGGCTCGGCGCTCTTGAACAGGGCGGCGACCTTGCGCTTGGGCTTGATGTTGCTGGAGATGCCGCGCGTGGGCGTTGCGGCCTTGGCGGCGGCTTCCCATGCGGGCGTCGCGTCGGGCTGGCCCGGCTCGTAGGGCTTGTCGAAGAAGGGATCGCGCGGCGCCGAAGGAGCGCGGTGCGGGCGCCCGCCGCCGCGGCGGCTGTCGGCGTCGCGGCGTTCGCGAGGCTGGTCGAGCACGTCGCGTGCATCGCCTGACTCGCCTTCCTCGCGCCAGTGACGGCGCCCGTCGTTGATGCGGCCGCGCGGGCGGTCTTCCTCGAACTCCACCGGTTCGAGCTCGATCTTCTTCTTGATCAGCTTCTCGATGTCGGCCACCAGGCGGGCATCGTTGCCGCCGCTGGCGAAGCTCACGGCCAGGCCCGATGCACCGGCGCGGCCCGTGCGGCCGATGCGATGCACGTAGTCTTCGGCGTTGAACGGAATGTCGAAGTTGAAGACCGCGGGCACATCCTTGATGTCGAGACCGCGGGCCGCGACGTCGGTGCACACCAGCAGGTCGACCTCGCCGGCCTTGAAGGCGGCGAGCGACTTCAGGCGCTCATCCTGGCTCTTGTCGCCGTGCAGCGCCGAGGTGCGAAGACCGTCGCGCTCCAGCGAGCGCGCGAGGCGCGCGCAGCCGAGCTTGCTGTTGACGAACACGAAGGCCTGCGTGATGCCGCGCTGGCGAACGATCTGCTTGAGCGCGCGGCGCTTGTCGTCGTCGGCCACGCTGTAGAAGTGCTGCTCGACGGTGGAGGCCGTTTCGTTCGGCCGGGCCACTTCGATGGTGACGGGGTTCTGCAGGTAGCTGCCGGCCAGTCGCTTGATTTCGGGCGAGAAGGTGGCCGAGAAGAGCAGCGTGGTGCGCTGCTTGGGCAGGTAGCTCAGGATACGCTGCAGGTCGGGCAGGAAGCCGATGTCGAGCATGCGGTCGGCTTCGTCGAGCACGACGTACTCGACCTGGTTGAGCACCGCGTTCTTCGCTTCGATGTGATCGAGCAGGCGGCCCGGCGTGGCCACCAGCACTTCGACGCCCTTCTTCAGTTCCAGCGTCTGCGGCTTCATGTCGATGCCGCCGAACACCACCGTGCTGCGCAGGTTGGTGTACTTGGCGTACAGCTTGATCTGCTGCGCGACCTGGTCGGCCAGCTCGCGCGTCGGCAGCAGCACCAGGGCCCGGACCGGATGCCGCGCGGGCGAGGTCGAGGCGTTTTCATGCTTGAGCATGCGCTGCAGCAGCGGGAGCGAGAACGCCGCCGTCTTGCCGGTGCCGGTCTGCGCGGCGCCCATCACGTCCTGGCCCGCGAGCACGACCGGAATGGCCTGCTCCTGGATCGGTGTCATGGTCTCGTAGCCCATTTCGGCCACGGCGCGCGCCAGCGGTTCCGCCAGCAGTAGATTGGAGAAGGAGCTTGTCATTGAGCCCGCTATTGTCGCATTGCCGCAAAAAACGGCAGTGACTGCGGCATGACAACGCCCGCGCGAGCGGAGTTGCTATTTATTCAATAGCAATCAAACCAGCAACCGCAGCACCTGCGGAAGACCGCAGCCTAGAGGCTGCGTGCGTTGAAGGTGTCGCAGGCCTTGATGTCGCCGCTTTGATAACCCGCGCCGAACCAGCGCTGGCGCTGCGCGCTCGAGCCGTGGGTGAAGCTGTCGGGCACCACCGCGCGGCCCGCGGAGCGCTGCAGGGCGTCGTCGCCGATCTTCTGCGCGGCATTCATGGCGGCCTCGATGTCGCCCGGGTCGAGCCACTTCTTCGACTCCTGCGAATGGTGGGCCCACACGCCCGCGAAGCAGTCGGCCTGCAGCTCGACGCGAACGCTCATCGCATTGTTCTGGGTCTGGCTCAGGCGGCTGCGCATGCCGTCGACCTTGGCGGTGATGCCGAGCTCGTCCTGCACGTGATGGCCGACTTCGTGCGCAATGACATACGCCTGCGCGAACTCGCCCGGCGCGCCGAGCTGGTTCTTCAAGGTGTCGTAGAAGCCGAGGTCGATGTAGACCTTCTGGTCGCCCGGGCAGTAGAACGGGCCCATGGCCGACTGGCCGGTGCCGCAGGCCGTCGGCGTCGCGTTGCGGAACAGCACGAGGCGCGGCGGATGGTAGGTGCCACCGTTCTGGCGGAAGATGTTCGTCCAGACCACTTCGGTGTTCTTCAGCACGGTGGAGACGAAGGCCGCCTCGCGGTCGTTCGAAGGCGGCTTGGGCGCGGGCCCCTGCTGCTGCTGTTGCACCTGGGCGGGGCCACCGCCGCCGCTGAGCAGGCTCAGCACCGTGAGCGGGTTGATGCCGAAGACCCAGCCGGCGATCAGCGCGACCGCGATGGTCCCGATGCCGATGCCACGGCCGCCGATGAAGCCGCCGCCACCGCCTCCGCCGCCTTCACCACGGCGATCCTCGACGTTGTCCGATTGTTCGTTGCCTTCCCATCTCATCGCGCTCTCCTTGCCGGCCTTTGCAGGAGTAGTTGCCGGCGGTCGCAGGATGGTACTTCGGAAGCCGCCCGCTCCTGTAAGCGGGTATGCCAGGAATACCGCGAAAGCGCTCAGGTCTTCGGCAGGGTGACGCCGCGCTGGCCCTGGTACTTGCCGCCGCGGTCCTTGTAGCTGGTCTCGCAGACCTCGTCGCTCTCGAAGAACAGCACCTGCGCGCAGCCCTCGCCCGCGTAGATCTTGGCGGGCAGCGGCGTGGTGTTGCTGAATTCGAGCGTCACGTAGCCTTCCCACTCGGGCTCGAAGGGCGTCACGTTGACGATGATGCCGCAGCGCGCATAGGTGCTCTTGCCCAGGCAGATGGTCAGCACGTTGCGCGGGATGCGGAAGTACTCGACGGTGCGCGCCAGCGCGAAGCTGTTGGGCGGGATGATGCAGTAGTCGCCATGCATGTCCACGAAGCTCTTCTCGTCGAAGTTCTTCGGGTCGACGACCGTGCTGTGGATGTTGGTGAAGACCTTGAATTCAGGCGCGCACCGGATGTCGTAGCCGTAGCTCGAGGTGCCGTAGCTGATGATCTTGTGGCCGGAGGCCTCGCGCACCTGGCCCGGCTCGAAGGGGTCGATCATTCCTTCGTTCTCGGCCATGCGCCGGATCCATTTGTCGCTCTTGATGCTCATATGCGCTCGCTGCTGCTGCGGGGAAATCGGGGGCGAATTGTGGCACGCGCGGCCACCCCGCCCGCCGCCGCAGGGGCTACAGCGCCTGCGAGATCACCGCGCGCTCGACCAGCCGGTCGTCGCCCAACACGATCATCGCGAAGAGCATTTCCTCCAGCGAGTTCGCCTGCTTCGTCTTGCGCGCCAGCAGCGGCGTGGCCGCGGGGTTCAGCACCAGGAAGTCGGCCTCGCAGCCCGACTGCAGGTTGCCGACCACGCCGTCGAGCCCCAGCGCGCGGGCCGCGCCGCCGGTGTGGCGCCACCAGAGTTCCGATGGCGCGATGCTCAGGCCGGCCTTGGTCTGCCCTTCGCGGCCGACGTAGTAGGCGGCCATCATGGTGTGGAAGGGGCTGAAGCTGGTACCGCCGCCCACGTCGCTGGCCAGCCCGTAGGGGTAGTCCATGCGGTCGGCCGCGCCGAAGTCGAAGAAGCCGCTACCCAGGAACAGGTTGCTCGTGGGGCTCACGGCCGCCGCCGTCTTCGTCTCGCGCAGCAGGGCGCGGTCGGCGTCGTCGAGGTAGATGCAGTGGGCGTACACGGCACGTTCGCGCATCAGGCCGAAGCCTGCATACACGTCGAGGTACGAGCGCGCCTTCGGGTAGAGCTCGCGCACCCATTTCACTTCGTCGCGGTTCTCGGCCACATGCGACTGGATCCAGGTGTCGGCGTACTTCGCGGCCAGTTCGCTCGCGCCGTGCATCTGCGCATCGGTGCTCGCGGGCGCGAAGCGCGGCGTGATCGCATAGCCCAGCCGGTCGACGTTGTGCCACTTGCGGATCAGCGCCTCGGTGTCGACCAGGCTCTGCTCGGTCTCGTCGCGCACGCCGTCGGGCGAGTTGCGGTCCTGCAGCACCTTGCCGGTGATCAGGCGCAGGCCGCGGCGCTGCGCGCCCTCGAAGAGCGCATCGACCGAGGCCACGTGCGAGGTCGCGAAGGTCAGCGAAGTGGTGACGCCGTTGCGCAGCAATTCGTCGAGGAAGAACTCGGCTACTTCCTTCGAATGCGCGGGGTCGGCGAACTTGCTTTCCGCGGGAAAGGTGTAGTTCTCGAGCCAGGGCAGCAGCCCCGGCGAGGGCGAACCGATGATGTCGGTCTGCGGATAGTGGATGTGCATGTCCACGAAGCCCGGCGCGAGGATGCGCCCCGGCAGGTGGGTCGTGTGCGCGCCGGGGTGGCGCGCAGCGACGTCGGCATGGCTGCCGGCATCGAGCACGCGCTGGCGGCCGGTGGCATCGGGGGCGACGACCAGCAGGCCGTCCTCATCGAAAACGGGCTTGCCGGAGGCGTCGAATCGCAGGAGGGAGGCGCGGTAGGCTTTTTTCATCGTGGGTGCGGAGGGTAATCCACCCCCGCCCCGCCGCAATTTCCATGCGCATATGAGTGCTATATGCGCAGCGCACTCGCCCCGGCACCGTGCTCACCTCGGCAACGCGCGCGACTGGATGTCGAAGGGCACGCCCGTCGGCACCGGCCCGTCTCCGTCCTTGCGCTTCGTGAGCAGCGAATACTTCGACTCGATGAAGTAGACGCGGTTGCCCCACACCGCCCCGGAGGACGGATCGTTGAGCCCCGCCACCACCGTCCGCAGGCCGAGCTTCGCGCCTTCGATGCGTGCCACGGTGATCTGCCCGCCGTAGGGCCCTTCGCCGAAGGCATTGCTTTCGAACAGCACGAGCCTCCCGGGCTTCCATGCGCGGATCGCGTCCACGTTCTTCAGCTCGCGCGGCGCCTCGATGCGCGTGACCTCGCCAGCCTTGCCGTCCGCGCCGAGGCCGATGCGCAGCAGGTACGAAGCGGCCGCCACGAGGCTCACGTAGACCTCGCGTCCGCCGTCGATGGCGATGCCGTTCAGGCCCTTGTACGGCCCCGGGCCGGCCAGCGCCGGATCCTCCTTCCACACCGCGAGCGAATCGGCGCCCGGCGCGAGCTTCAGCACGCGCGGGTGGTAGGAGTCGGTCACGTAGAGATTGCCGCGCGCGTCCTGCGCGAGGTCGTTGCAGTAGCCGTCGTCGGGCATCGCGTAGCTCGCACGCGGTGCGCCCGTGGCGAGGTCGTAGCGCTTGAGCGCGCTCGGCGTCGACGGCACAGTGGTGAAGCCGATGTTGCCCGAGCAGATCCACAAGTCCCCATGCCCGGCATCGACCAGCACGCCCTGCCCGTTCGCCAGGCCGTTGGCGCCCGGCTTGACCAGCACCTCGGCCTTCGGCGCCGTGCCCGGCTTCAGCCGCGCGACCGCGCCCTGCCGCCAGCTGCCGACGTAGAACGCGCCATCGGGCCCGATGGCCACGCTTTCCGGATACCAGTCTTCGGGCAGCGCCTGCACCACGGGCGGGGCAGCGACGGCCGCCGTCGTCGCCAGCGCAAGCAGCGCGCCTGCAAGCCGTGAACGCCCGCTCCTCATTGCCATACGCGAAAGACGCGCCCCGTCAGCGGACCTTCGACGCTGCGCACATAGGCCAGGGCCACGCGCGCGGCCGGTACGGTCTCGACGCCCGGAAAGAGCGCGCCGTATGCCGCCACCGATTCGGTCAGCAGTGTCGGGCTCACCGCGTTGATGCGCTGACCGCGCGCCAGCTCGATCGCCGCGCCCTTCACGAAGCCCTCGACCGCCGCATTCACGGCGGCCGCGTTGCCTCCGCCGCGAACCGGATCGTCGGCAGCAACGCCCGTCGTCAGCGTGATGGAGCCGCCGTCGCGCAGCACATGCTGGCCCAGCAGCGCGAGCCGCGCCTGGCCCAGCAACTTGTCCTGCAAGCCGACGTTGAAGTCGGCCGGTCGCATTTCAGACAGCGGCCCGAAGAAGAGCCCGCCTGCCGTCGAGACGATCGCATCGACGCGCCCCACCGCCGCATACAGCGCCTCGACGCTGGCATCGCTGGTGATGTCGACCTGATGGTCGCCGCGCGTGCGACCCGCGCGAATCACCTCGTGGCCTCTCGCATCCAGCGCCTGCGCCACCGCGCTGCCGACCGCGCCCGTCGCGCCCACAACCAGAACCTTCATGGAAAACCTCGCCAGAGTGAATCAACAAGCGGCGATTGTTTTGCGAACCATCCATTTGATAAATTGCCTTCCGGTTCGATCATTCGAAATCGGGAGTTCGCAATATGGACAAGCTCCGCGCCATGGAAGTCTTCGTCGCGACAGTAGACGCGGGCAGCTTCGCCGCCGCCGCCGAGGCGCTCGACCTTTCGGCCGTGATGGTCGGCAAGCACATCCGCGCGCTCGAGGACCAGCTGGGCGCCCGCCTGCTCGAGCGCACCACGCGCCGCCATTCGCTCACGGAGATCGGCGCCGCCTATCTCGAACGCTGCCGCGACGTGCTGGCCAGCGTGCACACGGCCGACGGCGTGGCCGAGTCGCTGCGCGCCATGCCGCAGGGCGTGCTGCGCGTCACCGCGCCCGTGGCCTACGGCGCGCACCGCCTCACGCCGGTGATCGGCGAATACATCGCCGCCTACCCGCAGGTGAAGGTGGACCTGAGCCTCAACGACCGGGTGGTCGACCTGGCCGAGGAAGGCTTCGACTGTGGCATCCGCTCGGGCGCGGCCATCGACGAGCGGCTCATCGCAAGACCGCTCGCGCTGGCGCGCATGTACGCGGTGGCCAGCCCTGCATGGGTCGCGCGCCACGGGCAGCCGAAGCACCCGTCAGAGCTGGAGGCCTTCCCACTGTTGGGCTTCGCGGCCTGGGGGCCGAACCATTCATGGCGCTTCACTCGCGACGGCCAGACGGTGCACGTGCCGGTGCGCGGGCCGCTCACCACCAACAACGGCCAGGCATTGCTGGCCGCGGCCATGGCCGGCGTGGGAGTGATCGTGCAGGCCGATGCGCTGCTGGGGCCCGCGCTCGCATCGGGTCAGGTGGTGCAGTTGCTGCCCGACTGGGAGCTGCCCACGCGGCAGGTGCACATCATGCGGCTGCCCGAAGCGCGCCCGAGCGCCAAGCTGCGGACCTTCGTCGACTTCGTGGTCGAGCGGCTGGGCTGAAGAAACGAGAAACATGCATCCACCGCCGACTGGGGTTCAGGCTGGTGGCATTCAGGACATTCAATGCCTCTCATTGTGGACAAATACCCAAAAATGTCTAATATGAGATACATCATGCCATCCACTTCTCCGCCAACGAGCGCCGCAACAGACAAACGCCTCGCAGCATTCGGCCGCCGTATTCATGCGCGTCGCAAGGCTCTGAAGGTCAGCGCCACCACCGCTGCAGAGGCGGCGGGCATGTCCCGCATGACATTGCACAGAATCGAGCGCGGCGAACCCTCGGTCACGATGGGCGCCTACATGAATGCGCTGGGGGCCTTGGGTCTCGATGTCGATGTGGTGATGTCCACGGAGCCGCCCGACCTCGCACCGCTCCCGGGAGGTATTCGAATTGCCGATTACCCCCAGTTGCGCCGGCTTGCCTGGCAATTGGCTCCAGCCAGCGAACTCACGCCTGAAGAGGCATGGGGAACCTACGAGCGCAACTGGCGTCACGTCGACACATCCATGCTGGATGCGAAAGAACGCCAGCTGCTGCAAGACCTTGCGCGCATCCTCGGCAGAAAGCCATTGAATGTTTGAACGGCCACACCATCAACGCGTCGCTCAAGTGCTTGCTTCGCTCGACGCAAACCTGCTCGCCCAGAACCGTTGCCTCTTCGGCGGAGGCACCGCCATTGCGCTTCGCCATGGCGAGTACCGCGAGTCCGTAGACATCGACTTTCTCGTATCCGATATCGACGGCTATCGCCACCTGCGCCAGTTGATCACGGGAACTCAAGGTCTCGGAGCGCTCGCCCGACACGGCTGCGAGATCCGGCAGTCGGCTGAACTACGCGCCGACCAGTACGGCATCCGGTCGTCGGTTCTCGTAAGCGACATCGAGATCAAGTTCGAGATCGTCCTCGAGGCGCGCATCGAACTTGAGTTGCCGGACGCAGAGGACCGTATCGACGACATTGCAACCCTCACGCCGCTCGACATGGCAGCGAGCAAGCTGCTCGCAAACTCTGACCGTTGGGCCGACGACAGCGTCTTCAGCCGCGACATCATCGATCTGGCCATGATGAAACCCGGCGCGTCGCTTTTGCGCCAGGCGAAGATCAAGGCCGGTCGCGCCTATGGCGACAGCATCGATGCCGATCTCACAAAGGCCGCTGAGGCGCTGCTTACTCGGCCGGGTCGCATGGACCGATGCATGGCCGTGCTGCAGATGACGCCGTCCACCACGCCCGCGCTGCTTCGTCAGCGCATCAAGGCCCTGTTGCCTCGTACTCCGCGCGCTGGTCGGCTGGGTTAGCGCGTCACGCGCCCCTGCACGCCCTCCACCAGCCAGTTCATCTTCAGGATCTGCTCGTCGCTCAGCTGCGTGCCCTTGGCGATCACCGTGCGGCCCTCGTTGTCGCGCACGTCGGCCGCGGCGGCGCGGAACGGCTGCAGCTTGCCCGCGGCGATGTCCTTCTGCCGCGCCAGCACCTCGTCCTGCACGGCCTTCGGCACCTTCGTGCCGAAGTCGCCGACGCGGATCATTCCCTCCTTCACGCCGCCCCAGAGGTTGCCGCTCTTCCAGCTGCCGTCGAGCACCGCCTTCGCGCGCTGCGTGTAGTAGCCGCCCCATTGGTGCGTGACCGCGACGATCTGCGCGTCGGGCGCGATCTTGCGCATGTCGGAGTGATAGGCCACGGCCAGCTTGCCGCGCTCCTGCGCCGCCGCCATCACCGCGGTGGAGCCGGTATGGAAGGCGACCACGTCGGCGTTCTGGTTGAACAGCGCCATCGCCGCGTCGCGCTCCTTCGGCGGATCGAACCACTCGTTGAGCCACACCACGCGCACCTGCGCGGCCGGGTTCACCGAGCGCATGCCGAGGGTGAAGGCGTTGATGCCCTGCAGCACCTCGGGAATCGGAAAGCCCGCGACGTAGCCTGCGATGCCGGTCTTCGTCGTGCGCCCCGCCGCGATGCCCGCCAGGTAGCGGCCCTCGTAGTAGCGTGCATTGGCGGTCGCGACGTTGGGCGCGGTCTTGTAGCCGGTGATCGATTCGAACTTCACGTCGGGGAAGTCCTTCGCCACCTTCATCGTCGGCTCCATGTAGCCGAAGCTGGGCGTGAAGATGAGCGTGTTGCCCTGCTGCGCGAGATCGCGAATCACGCGCTCGGCATCGGCGCCTTCGGCCACGTTCTCGACATAGGTGGTCTTGATCTTCGCCCCCAGCGCCGCGTCGACGGCCTTGCGGCCTTCCTCGTGCTGGCGTACCCAGCCCGCGTCGGTGACGGGCGTGACGTAGACGAAGCCGATCTTCAGCGGCGTCTTCGGCTGCTGCGGCTGTTGTGCCTGCGAAAAGGCGGGAGATAAAAAACAAGCGGCTGCCAGCGCCAGAACGGCGCGGCCCGCGAGGTTTTTGTACATGGTGTTCCTCTACATGGCCCCGGAAATGCAAAACCCCGCAGCAGGCCGGGACGCCCTGCTGCGGGGTGAAGATTTTAGTGCCGCGGTCTCAGGCCGGCACTTCGCTGGCAACGCCATAGCGAGGTGCCGGATGCGTCGCCGACAACCGGCTCGACATCGCACGCCGCGCCGCGTCGAAGGCATCCCACTCCGCGAGATCCGGCAGCGCGGGAATCGTGACCTGCTCACCCTGGTCGAGCCCCGCGAGGGCCGCGTCGACCATGTTTTCCGCGGTCATCACGATCTCCTTGGGCAGGTGCTCCATCGGCACGCCCGCGACACCCCAGAACTCGGTGGCCGTCGCGCCGGGCAGCACCGCCTGCACGCGCACGCCCTTGTCCTTCAGCTCATGCTGCAGCGACTGGCTCAGTGCGAGCACGAAGGCCTTGCTGCCGCCGTACACGCCGTTGAGCGTCTCGGGAGAGATCGCCACGATGGAGGCGATGTTCACCAGCGTGCCGGCACCTCGCTCGACGAAGCCGGGCACGGCCGCGTAGGTGAGCCGCGTGAGCACGCTCACGTTGAGCTCGATCATTTCCGCCATCTTCTCGATGTCCGAGCCGAGCAGCGGCGCGGCGGCGCCGAAGCCGGCGTTGTTCACCAGCATGGTGATGTCGCCGCGGGTACGCAGCGCGGCCTCGACGAGCGCGATGTCCTTCCGGTCGGTGAGGTCGGCGGACAGGACTTCGACCTTGCGGCCGGTCTCGCGCATGAGTTTCGCGGCCAGTGCCTCGAGGCGCCCGCGATTGCGTGCGACCAGGATCAGGTCGAAGCCGCGCCGCGCGAGGCGATCCGCGTACACGGCGCCGATGCCCGACGACGCGCCAGTGACGAGGGCCGTGCCCTTGCCGGGATTTGCTGAAGTTGCAGTGGTCATGGAGCTTCCTTTGTTTCGCCGCGCGGTATGCGCGGCCATGGGGGAAGTCTCTTCCGGCAGGGCTATGGCGTAAATGTCATATAAACCACTTTTCAGGACATCCAACGCTCAGGCCACGGCGGCTTCCCGCCGGGCCACCCGGCGCACGCTCTGGGGAGGCTGCCCCAGCGTGCGCAGGAAGGCGCGGCGCATGCGCTCGGGGTCACCGAAGCCCGTCTCGCGAGCGACCACGGCGAGCGCGAGGCTGCCCTCGTCGATCAGCGCACGTGCCGCCTCCACGCGCAGGTTCTCCACGGCGTGCGCGGGCGTCTGGCCGGTCTCGGCCTTGAAGGCGCGGCTGAACTGGCGCGGGCTCAGGTGCGCGACCTCGGCCAGTTCCTCCACCGACAGCGTCTCGCGCAGGTTGGCCCGCGCGTGCACCAGCGCCTGCTGGATGCGGTCGGACTTGGGCTCCAGCTCGAGCAGAGCGGAATACTGCGACTGCCCGCCCGCGCGGCGGTGGTAGACGACCAGCTTCCGCGCCGCAAAGCGCGCCGCCTCCACGCCGAGATCTTCTTCCACCAGCGCCAGCACGAGGTCGATGCCCGCCGTCATGCCGGCCGAGGTCCACACCGGTCCGTCGTTGATGAAGATGCGGTCGGGCTGCACCTTGACCGCGGGATGGCGCTTCTGCAGCTCGCCCGCGAAGGACCAGTGCGTGGTCGCCCTGCGCCCGTCGAGCAGGCCCGCATCGGCCAGCCCGAACGCGCCGGTGCAGATGCTGGTCACGCGGCGCGCGTTGCGCAGCCCCGCGCGCAGGAAGCGCCGCATCTTCTCGGAGGTGGGCGCGATGAAGAGCGCGCCGCTCATGATCAAGGTGTCGTACTTCGTCGTGCCGAAGCGCCTGCTGTCGGTGCTCACGCCCGACGAACTGACCACGGGGCCGCCCTCTTCCGACAGCAGCTCGACCTGGTAGACAGGCTTGCCCGCATGGATGTTCGCAAGCTCGAAGGCTGCGATGGCGGCGAGGTCGAGGATCTGGAAACCGGGGAAGACGAGCACGCCGATGCGTTTCATGGCGATGTCCTGAAAAGAGGTTTTGGGCGATGAAGGACGTGAGCTTAGGTGACTCGCACCGACCGCGCGTGCGGAAGGGAGACCTCACACGCAAAGACCGCCCGTTACCGCAGCGCTGCATGGCCGAAACCTCCGCGGTACTCTCTGCCTGCTTTCATTCGTGAAAAATTTCACAAAACCCATTCCCCATTTCGGTGCACGAGCCCGCAACAGGAAACTTTCTGCTGACATTTTGATACGCAAGGTTACGATTGTGCGGTCAGGTTCCGGTCAGTTCGGTCGCCTGGCCCAACAAGCACAACAAACGGAGTTCTCGTGATCGCTTTCGACAGCGCCTTGCCGCGCCAAATTGGAGATTTACTCAACCAGCAAGGCGCGGTCTCACGCAAGACCTGCTGCTTCGTCGCACTCGCCGTTCTCGTCAGCGGCTGCTCCACGGCGAACATCTCGTACACGCCCCGCCCCGGCAAGGATGTGCCGCAGACGCTGAAGTACACCGATGGCGTCGGCACGCTGTCCGAAAAAGATGAAACGCGCGAACTCTTCGTCTACTCGCGCTTCAAGATGCAAGGGCCGACGCAGCCGACATTCACCATCGGCTATGCCAACAACACCGCCGAGCCGGTGAATTTCAGCACCGACAACATCAAGGCGTACTTCCGCGGCGCCCCGGTGCAGATCTACACGTACAACGAGCGGATCGCGGAAATCCAGTCGGAGAAGCAGGCCAAGCAGGTCGCGCTGGCGATCATCGGCGGGCTGGCCGCGGGCGCTGCCGCCTACGGCGCCTCGCGCCAGACTTATCGCTCGAACTACTCCGGCTCGGTGGTCGGCCGCCGCGGCGTGACCAGCTTTGCCGGCTCGAACACCGTGCGCGTGTACGACCCCGTCGCCGGCATGCTGGCCGGCGCGGCAGTGGGTGGTGCCACCGTGCTGGGCATCCGGCAGATCGAATACAACGCCGAGAACCAGGAGCAGTCGGCCAACTCCATCCTGCAGCTGAACACCGTGGAGCCGCTGCAGATGGTGACCGGCGACCTCATCCTGAAGAACTGCTGCGATCCCCAGCCCCAGGCCAACGACCTGATCCGGCTCGAGGTGACGGCCAGCGGGAAGACCTCGGTGTTCGAGTTCGCCCGCACGCAAGTGAAGAGCCGCTGAAGGGGTGCCTCGGGGGCCGTGCGGGCCCCTGCCCCCGCTTCGCACGATGGGTGCCCCCACCAATCGGCAAGCGCCATCCCTCATGCGTCGTCCCACAATGGGCGTTCCCCATGACGCATCCGACGACGACCACGACAACAGGCGCACCGCCAGCCGAGACGGGCGCCAACGCACACTGGCAGCGCAACCTCGCCGTCTGCATGTTCGGCTCCTTCACGACCATCATCGCGATGACGCTGCTGCTGCCCTTCCTGCCGCTGTACGTCGAGCAGCTCGGGGTGAAGGACCATGCGGCCATCGTGCAGTGGTCGGGCGCGGCATACGGTGCCACCTTCCTGAGCGCCGCGCTGGTGGCGCCGCTTTGGGGTCGGCTGGCCGACCGCTACGGGCGCAAGCCGATGCTGATCCGCGCGAGCCTGGGCATGGCGGTGGCGATGGCGCTGATCGGGCTCGCGGCGAACGTGTGGCAGCTCGTGGGCCTGCGGCTGCTGGCGGGGCTGCTCGGCGGCTATGCCTCGGGCTCAATGGTGCTTGTCGCCACGCAGACGCCCAAGGACCGCACCGGCTGGGCGCTGGGCACGATGTCGTCGGCCATCATGGCAGGCAACCTCGTGGGGCCGCTGATCGGTGGCGCGCTGCCGCCGCTGGTCGGTATCCGCAACACCTTCTTCGCGGCGGGCGCGATCATCTTCGTGGCCTTTCTCGCAACGGCCTTCCTGATCCGCGAGGAGCGAAAGACGCCTTCCGCCCGAAGGCAGCAGGGCGACGCCTCCGGGCAGACCGGCTGGGCCGCCGTGCCCGACAAGCGCCCGCTGGCGGCGATGCTCTTCACAGGCATGCTGCTGATGCTCGCGAACATGTCGATCGAGCCGATCATCACCGTCTACGTGGCCACGCTGCTCGAAGACCCGGACCGCGTGACGATGATGGCCGGCCTGGTGATGTCGGCGGCGGCGCTCGGCAGCATTCTCTCGGCCTCGCGGCTGGGCAAGCTGGCCGACCGCGTGGGCCACTGGAACGTGATCGTCGGCTGCCTCGCGGTGTCGGCGCTGCTGCTGGTGCCGCAGGCCTTCGTCACGTCGGGCTGGCAGCTGGTGGTGCTGCGCTTCCTGATGGGGCTGTCGCTCGGCGGCCTGCTGCCATGTATCGCGAGCGTGATCCGCCACAACGTGCCCGAGCGCGTGGCCGGCAACATGCTGGGCTACTCGACCTCGGCGCAGTACGCGGGCCAGGTGGCGGGCCCGCTGCTGGGCGGCTTCGTGGGCGGCCATGTCGGCATGCGCGCGGTGTTCCTGGGCACCAGCGTGCTGATGGCAGCCGGCGCCGCATGGAACTGGCTGGCGAAGCGGCGCTGAGGAAGCCTCGCCAGCCCCCGTGTCGCCTCACTCGCGGATGGTCAGGCTGCTGTAGCCGGCATCGGCCTTGATCTCCGCCTCCGAGAACGGCATGCGCAGCCACTTGCCGGCGCTGTAGGCCCGCGTGTAGTCGGCATGGTGCGGCGACGCCGGATCGTCCGACAGCGAGAAGGTGAGGAAGGTGTGGGCCTCCACGCCTGCGGCCGGGAACCGCACGATCTGCATGTAGCTGTTGCCGTTGGGGTTCTCGTCCATGGCGTAGCCGCCCTTGTCGAGCCGATTCTCCGAGCACATGACCGTGAAGTAGCCCTGGGTATCGCAGCCGCCGGACAACGGGATCCTGCGGCCGTTGCGCGTGACGAACAGGGTTTCCCCGCGCGGCGCGTCTAGCGCGTAGCCGCTGGCCTGCACGCGCAGCACTGCCGCACCGAAGGCCTGCCGCAGCTCGTCGGCCGCAGAGGGCTTGAGGCCGCGCGGCGTGCCGATCGGGTCGGCGGCGTCGAAGGGCACCGCATAGAGCCTGTCGGCGGGCAGGCGCGAGGCGCGCGCCCAGAACTCGTCCCACACATGGGCGCCGCGCGCCGTGGCGGCGCCGGTGTTGTTCCAGGCCTTCAGCACCGCGCAGGCGGAAGCGGTGTCGACGCCGCGCGGCGGCGAGAACGCCTCGCCGGTCTGCGCGTCGCCCTTCACCTCGATGCGGGGCACGCCGCACACCATGTCGAGCGCGGGGCCCTTGAACAGTTCGGCGGTGTAGGCGCGGCTGTCGAGCGTGATGCGCTCGACGGCATTTACCGTCGCGCCCTTGCCCGCCCCTTGCGCGATGAGGTGGCCCAGCCTTGTGCGGAAGGTCTGCGCATCGCTGCCCGCCGGGCCGAAGATGGCCGGGTAGCCCTTGAGCGGCGCCTTCGGATTGGCGAGCCAGTAGCTGTCGTTCATGTTGGCGACGTAGTCCTCGCGCAGCAGGCTCGGCATGCGCGAGGGGCCGACTGCTCCCTTCTGCACGGAATCGGCATCGCTCTGCCAGTCGCACGCGCTGCGCGAGCCGTCGAACACCGGCACGCGCGGCAGCACCGCCGCCATCGCCTTCCCGGCAGGCGTGGTGCAGTTCGCGGCCTGCTCGGGCGAGACGTTGGGCACGGCGCCGATGTCCGCATACCAGGCCTTTGCGCTGCCGCGGCCCACGGCCACGGTGTTGACCCAGGGAATCGCGGCTTCTTCGCGCTGGGCAGCGATGAGTTCGTCTAGCGATTTCGCCTGCGCCCAGCGCAGCCACGTGCGGAAGGTGCGGAAGTTGCCTGCGTTGATGTCGCGGATGGCGAAGGCGGTGTTGCGGCTCCAGGCCAGCGCCGGATCGATGGCGCCGAGGTTCACCAGCGGGCCGTACTCCGAGGCGTAGAGCGTGCGCGTGAGCTGCGTTACCGTGCCGTCGGCGCCCTTCACCTTCACGGTGATGGTCGAGGGCCTCATCTTCACGGCGGTGCCGTCGCGCATGTAGCTGGTGGCGTCGCCGGGCGCGAGCTGCAGCTGGTAGATGCCGAAGCGCCGCGCGGCGGACACCGTGTGGCTCCACGCGACGTCGTTGTTGAAGCCGATGAGGATCACCGGCACGCCGAGGAACGAGGTGCCGCTCACGTCGAGCCTGCCCGGGATGGTGAGCTGCGCCTGGTAGAAGCGGTCGGGCCCGCGCCAGTACCAGTGCGGATTGCCGAACAGCAGCGGGCTCGCGTCGCCGGTGGCGGCCGTGCCGAAGCCGATCACGTTGCTGCCCACGCCGGCCGTTCCGCCGACCTGCAGCGCCAGCGGCTGCAGTTGCGCGCCGTGCGCTCCGTTCGAGGACACCCCGGCAGCGGGAGGCGCCGCGTTCGCGATGTTCGAGAGGAAGTTGCTGTAGCCCGCCGCCAGGTTGGTGGCGTACATGCGGCGGTAGATGTCGGTGGCGCTCACCGGCCGCACCCAGGCCTCGTTGCGGCAGGCCGCGTGGGCGCTGCCGGCGGCCCCGGACTTCAGGTCGCGCAGGTAGCGGTTGTAGCCCGCCGCGAAACCTTCGACCATGCGCTGGATGGCGGGCGGCTGCGCGCGGGCCATGGCGTCGACCACCTCGGCGCCGATCACCTGCCTGTGGAAGAAGTCCGAGTCGATGTTCGTCGGCCGGCCGATGGTGCTGGCAGCAGGCAGGCGGGCCTCGGCGCCGAAGAATTCGGAGCGCTCGCCGCGGTAGGTGAGAAAACCGTCGGCCATGGTGCACAGGTCGTCCTGTGCCTGTGCGTAGCCGTAGCCGTAGCCCGCGCCGGCCCAGTCGTCGGCCTTGATGTGCGGCACGCCCATGGCGGTGCGGCGGATCTCGGCCTGGTAGCCGGTGCGGGACGGGGAATCCTGGAGAGAAATTGAAGAAGAAGAAGAAGAAGAAGAAGAAGACGACGACGACGAAGGTGCCGACCGGTCGGCAATGCCGGTACAGGCCGCGAGGGCCATGACGACGGGCACGAGAAGAAGCGGCCCGAGGCCGCCTTGAAGTTTCGGGCGCATGCAGTGTTCCTGTTGTGAATGAGGAACGCAGCTGCGTGGGCAACGAAGGGCGTGCGTGGCGCGTTCACCGCCGATCTTAAGAGCGGTGGCGGGTGAGCGCCACGCGCGCCCCCTTCTCCCTGCTTCTTCAGGTCTTCATCGTCATTCGGCGATCGACTTGCTGGTGTAGCTCGCGTCGGCCTTGATCTCCGCCTCGGAGAACGGCACCTTTAGCCACTTGCCTTCGCTGTAGGCGCGCGTGTAGTCGCCGTTGTGCGCCGAGGCCGGGTCGTCCGAGAGCGAGAAGGTCAGGAAGGTGTGGGCCTCCACACCGCCGTCGGGGAAGCGCACGACCTGCATGTAGCTGTTGCCGTTCGGATTGCCGTCCATGGTGTAGCCGCCCTTGTCGAGCCGGTTCTCCGAGCAGGCGATGGTGAAGTAGCCCGGGCCGCCGCAGCCGCCGTACAGCGGGATCTTCTTGCCGCCGCGCGTGGCGAACAGGTAGTCGCCGCGCGGTGCGTCCACCGCGTAGCCGCTGGCCTGCACGCGCGCCACGGCGGCGCCGAAGGCCTCGCGCAGCTGCGTGGCGGCAGCGGCGTTCAGGCCGCGCGGCGTGGCGATCGGATCGGCCGGATCGAAGGCCACGGTGTAGAGCGAGGCGGCCGGAATCTTCGACGCACGGTTCCAGAACTCGTCCCACAGGTGCGCACCCTTCGCGCCGCTCACGCCGGTGCCGTTCCATGCGGAGAGCGCGGTGCACGCGGCACCCACGTCGATGCTCGGGCCGATGGCTTCGTTGGTCAGCGGATCCTTGCTGACGGCGATGGGCGAGCCGTCGCACACCACAGGAAGCACGTCGGCCTTGAACAGCTCGGCCGTGAGTACGCGGCTGTCGAGCACCATGCGCTTCACGGTGTCGGGCGTCGCGCCCTTGGCGCCGTAGCTGTCGCTGCCGTCGATGCGGCCCTGCGCCAGCAGGTTGCCCATGCGGGTGCGGAAGCTCACGGCCTCGGTGCCTGCCGGGCCCATGATGGCCGGATAGCCGGTCATCGGAGCCTTGGGGTTGGCGAGCCAGTAGCTGTCGTTCATGTTGGCGACGTAGTCGTCGCGCTGCAGGTTTGGCATGCGCGACGCGCCGATGGCGCCCTTCTGCGCCGAGTCGGCATCGGTCTGCCAGTCGCAGGCGCTGCGCGAGCCGTCGAAGATCGGCACGCGCGGCAGGGTCGCCTGCATCGACGCGCCCGCCGGCGTGGTGCAGTCGGTGAACTGCGCGGGCGACACGTTGGGCACCGCGCCGATGTCGGCATACCAGGCCTTGGCGCTGCCGCGGCCCACCGCCACGGTGTTGACCCACGGAATGGCGGTTTCTTCGCGCTGGATGGCGATGAACTCGTCGAGCGACTTCGCCTGGTTCCAGCGCAGCCAGTTGCGGAAGGTGCGGTAGTTCTCGCCGTTGATGTCGCGGATGGCGAAGGCCATGGTCTGGCTCCACGCGAGGCCCGCGTTCATCGGCGCCAGGTTGACCATCGGACCGTACTCGCTCTTGTAGAGCGTGCGCGTGACCTGCGTCGTCGCGCCGTCCGTGCCTTTGACCTTCACCGTGATGGTCGAGGGCTGCATCTTCACGGCCGCGCCATCGCGCATGTAGCTGGTCGGGTCTCCCGATGCCAGCTGCAGCTGGTAGAAGCCGAAGCGCCGCGCGGTCGACACGGTGTGGCTCCACGCGATGTTGTCGTTGAAGCCGATGAGGATCACCGGAATGCCCAGGAACGAGGTGCCACTGATGTTCAGCTGCCCCGGAATGGTGAGCTGCGCCTGGTAGAAGCGGTCGGGCCCGCGCCAGTACCAGTGCGGATTGCCGAAGAGCAGCGGGCTCGCGTCGCCTGTGGCTGCCGTGCCGAAGCCGATCATGTTGCTGCCCACGCCCTCGTGGCCGCCCACCTGCAGCTCGGGCGCCTTGTAGTCGAGCGCCGCGACGTGCACCGCCGGCGCCTTCCTGCCATGGCCGCGCGCGGAGACCTTGGTCGGCCCGGTGGCCGCGGGCGCCGTCGCACTGGAGATGTTCGCCAGGAAGTTGCTGTAGCCGCCCGCGAGGTTGGCCGCGTACATGCGGCGGTAGATGTCGTCGGTGGTGATGGGCTGCACCCAGGCCTCGTTGCGGCAGGCCGCGTGTGCGGTGCCGCCGGCCTTCACGTCGCGCACGTAGCGGTTGTAGCCGGCGGTGAAGCCCTCGACCAGCTTCTTCAGGTTGTCGGGTTGCGCGTCGATCATCTTCTTCAGCACGTCGGCCGAGATGACATGCCGATGGAAGAAGTCGGACTCGATGTTCGCCGGCTGGCCGATGGTGCTGCTGGCCACCAGCTTCGCGTCGGCACCGAGGTACTGCGAGCGCTCGCCGCGGTAGGTGAGGAACGAATCGGCCATGGTGCACAGGTCGTCCTCCGCCTGCGCGTAGCCGTATCCGTAGCCCACGCCGGGCCAGTCGTCGGCCTTGATGTGCGGCACGCCCATCGCGGTACGGCGGATCTCGGCCTTGTAGGCGCCCTCGGCCGGCGGGTTCGTCGGCGTGGATGGCGAAGAGGGAAAGAACAGGAAGCCGCTGCCTCCGCCACCACCGCCTCCACAGGCTGTGAGGGCGGCCGCGGTGGCGAGCGCGAGCAACGACAGCGGCACGACGCCGCGACGGATCGAAAGTCTCATGATGTCTCCAGTTGATGCTCTCTTGGCGGAGCGTCCCGGAGCTTAGGCAGCCTCGCGGCCCGCGGCTTGTACGCAGCCGCTGCATTGCTTCAGGCTTTCTTAAGGTGTTTCAGGCGACCTCAGTGCAGCGGCGCGTTCTGGCCCCAGGCGTGCGACGCATGCTCGTCCGCCGTCACGCGCACGCGGCTCGCGAGGAACGACGGCGGCAGGCCGAAGTAGCGCTGGAAGGTGCGGCTCATGTGCGCCGCGTCGGTGAAGCCGCTGATCAGCGCCACGTCGGTCAGCGAACGCTGCCCGGTGAACTGCTGCACCGTGCGGCGCACCTTGGTCCACAGCGCATAGCGCTTGACCGACACGCCCACCTGCTCGGCGAACAGATGCGTGAGGCGGTCGGGCGAGAGGCAGGCCACGGCCGCGAGATCGCGCAGCGCGATCTGCCCCGCGTGCGCGCGGATGGACTGCAGCACGCGGTCGATACGCGGATCGAGCGGCACCGCGAGCTCGGCGCTCTCGGTGATGGCCTCGACCATCTTCGCGCTGAGCGCCTGCAGCCGCTCGCTGGGCAGCACGCCATGCTGCGCCGGCTCGAACTCGTCGCGCAACCCGCCGAAGCGGCGCGCGTCGATGGGCTGGATGCCGTGGCCGCCCATGCGCCTGGCGAGCATGCGGTAGGCGCTCGAGGCGGGGTCGAGGTTCAGCGAAAGCAGCCCGCAGCCGTCGACGTCGAGCCGCCGCGACACATGCGGCGCCACCAGCGCGGCGGTGCAGTGCACGCGCGTGCCGTCGACCGCCTCGAGCATGAAGGGATGCCCGCTGACGGATGCCAGCAGCGTGGCCGACGAGCGGGCCGTCAGGCCCGACTGGATGGCCGGTGTGATGTAGAGGAACCTGTCATCCCACAGGTGCAGGAAGTTTTGCGTTGCCATGCCGTATCACTTTTGTTCTTGTCTCCAGCGGCGGATTCTCACGCATCGGCAGGCCGGCAGGTTGCACCTGCCGGCGAACGGCCTCCAGCAGCAGCGCGGCCAGGCGGCTCGCGGGTGCTTCCGGATGGGCCTGCGCGCGATACAGCACGAGCGATATCTGCGGCAGCGCCGGCAGCGACAGCACCGAGCGGTCGAGAACGCTCACGTGCGAAGGCAGGCCGAAGGGCGTGCGCACCGTGAGGCCCAGCCCGGCCGAAGCGGCGGCCCACAGCGCCGACAGGCTGGCGCTGCCGAAGGCGCGGCGCCAGGGCACGCCCGCACGGTCGAGCGCGGCGATGACGATCTCGCGCAGCGGGCACGGCGCGTCGAGCATGATGAGCGGCAGCGGCTCCTTGCTCCTGACCTGGCGCGCGGCGCCGCGATGCTCGCGCTCCGTCCACCACGGTGCATCGACGCGCTCGGGCACCCTCGGGCCGATCCACAGCAGCGGCATGCGCGCCACGCGCTCGGCATACGGCGACAGAGGCTGGTCGCCCGCGTCCCACGCCAATGCCAGGTCGAGCTGGCCGAGCTCGAGCCGCTCGCGCAGCTCCGCGCTGCGTGCCACGCAGGCCTCGATGCGCACCTTCGGATGCGCGCGCGCGAAGCGGCCGAGAACGGCGGGCAGCAGCGTCTCGCCGAAGTCTTCCTGCAGCCCTAGCCGCACCGCCCCTTGCAGGTCGACACCGCGCATGGCGGCGCTGGCCTCGTCGTTGAGCTCGAGCAGGCGATGCGCGTACGCCAAAAGCGTCTCGCCGGCATCTGTGAGCTCCAGCCCCCGGCCGGCCTTGCGGAACAGCGCGGTGCCGGCCTGCGATTCGAGCTTCTTCAGCTGCGCGCTCACCGCGGAGGTCGAGCGGCCCAGCTTGTCGGCGGCGCGCGCGAAGCTGCCGAGCGCGACGCCGGTGGAGAAGGTGCGCAGCACGTCGAGATCGAACATCACCTGGCTCATTTCGGGTCCTTACGGTGGTTACCTTGATCGTCCATATTTTCAGGACGGTTCGCGCATTATTTTCTGATTTTCAAAACCTTTGCAGCGGCGGAAACTGCGCCGCAACATGACGCAATCCCTCCCCTCCTCCTCTTCCTCGTTCTCGCCGCGCCACCGCTGGAAGGTGCTGGCGGCTGGCGTCGCCGCCAACGCGGCCTTCTCGGTGGCCTTCAGCGGCATCCCGATGACGGCCGTGCTGATGCGCACCGGCTACCAGCTCGACAACACCACGCTCGGGCTGGTGCTGGGCCTCATGGGCCTGGGCATCGCGGTGAGCGAACTGCCCTGGGGCCTGCTGACCGACCGCTGGGGCGACCGGCCGGTGCTGCTGACGGGCCTGGGCAGCACCGCCGTCGCGCTCGTTGCGATGGCGTTGTGGGCCGCACCCGATGGCGCGCACATTCCGGGGCTGGGCTTGCTGGGCGGCGGACTGCTGCTGGTCGGCCTGCTCGGCGGCAGCGTCAACGGCGCCAGCGGCCGTGCGGTGATGACGTGGTTCGATGCAGGCGAGCGCGGCCTGGCGATGAGCATCCGACAGACGGCCGTGCCGCTGGGCGGTGGCATCGGCGCGCTGGTGCTGCCCTTCGTCGCGCTGCACTTCGGCTTTGCCGCTCTCTACGGGCTGCTCGCGCTGCTGTGCACGCTGAGCGCGGCGATGAGCTGGGCGTGGGTGCACGAGCCGCCTATCGTTGCACACAGCAACAAGCCTGTGGAAGCAACAGCCATCCCCAAGACCGGCCCGCTGCGCGACGCCCGCGTGTGGCGCATCGTGGCCGGCATCGGCATCCTCTGCGCGCCGCAGTTCGCGGTGCTCTCCTTCGGCACGGTGTTCCTGCACGACTTCGGCCACGCGGGCCTCGCGACGATCACCGCGACGATGGTGTTCGTGCAGGTCGGCGCGATGGTCATGCGCGTGTGGAGCGGCCGCTGGACCGACCGCAACAGGAACCGGCCGGCCTACCTGCGCGTCTGCAGCGCGCTTACCGTGCTGCTGTTCGCGGGCCTCGCAGCGCTGGCGCTGGCCACCGGCACGCACGCCGCCGATTCAGCGGCGCTGCGCATCGCGCTGGTCGTGCTGCTGGGCGTGAGCGGCGTGTGCGTGTCGGCCTGGCACGGCGTGGCCTACACCGAGCTGGCCACGCTGGCGGGCGCGGCGCGTGCCGGCACCGCGCTGGGCATGGCGAACACCAGCGTTTTCCTGGTGTGCTTCGTCACGCCCTTTTCCATTCCGCACCTGCTGGCGCTGCAGGGCTGGCCGCTGGTGTGGCTGGCGGCCAGCGCCTGCGCGCTGGTGGCGATGCCGCTGCTGGTGGCGCGGCCCGCCGCGGCCGATCAGAAGCTCGCGAAGACGGCGTTGAGCCGGTCGGCGTAGGCGCGCTTGGCGGCCGCGTCGATGAAGCTGCCCTCGAAGCTGTTCGCCGCGAGCTGCCAGGCCTGCTGCACGCTCAGGCCCGTGGCCGAGAAGGTCTCGGTGAAGTTCTGGTTCATGTAGCCGCCGAAGTAGGCCGGATCGTCCGAGTTGACGGTGGCCACGAGCCCCGCGTCGAGCAGCGCGCCGAGGTTGTGCTTCGACAGGTCGGGGAACACGCAGAGCTTGAGGTTCGACAGCGGGCACACGGTGAGCGGAATGCGGTCCTGCGCGAGCCGCTTCATGAGCTCGGGGTCCTTGACGCTCTGCACGCCGTGGTCGACACGCTCGACCTTGAGCACGTCGAGCGCGCTCCACACGTAGGCCGGCGGACCCTCCTCGCCCGCGTGCGCGACGAGGTGGAAGCCCAGCTCGCGACAACGCGCGAACACGCGGGCGAACTTCTCGGGCGGATGGCCCACTTCGCTCGAGTCGAGCCCCACGCCGATGAACTTGTCGCGGTAGGGCAGCGCCTGCTCCAGCGTCTCGAAGGCATCTTCCTCGCTCAGGTGGCGCAGGAAGCACAGGATGAGCGCCGCGCTCACGCCCAGCTTCGCCTGCGCATCGGCGCACGCGCGGTGCAGGCCGTTGACCACCGTTTCCATCGAAACGCCGCGCGCGGTGTGCGTCTGCGGGTCGAAGAACATCTCGGTGCGCACCACGTTGTCGGCGGCGGCGCGCTCCAGGTAGGCCCAGGCCATGTCGTAGAAGTCCTGCTCCTTGAGCAGCACGCTGGCGCCGGCGTAGTAGATGTCGAGAAAGCTCTGCAGGTTGGTGAAGGCGTAGGCCTTGCGCAGTTCCTCGACGCTGGCGTAGGGAATGGCCACGCCGTTGCGCTGGGCCAGCGCGAAGATGAGCTCGGGTTCGAGCGAGCCCTCGATGTGCATGTGCAGCTCGGCCTTGGGCATGGCGCGCAGCAGCGCGGGCAGGCGGTCGGCTGCGATGCGGTCGAAGCTCTCGTCGTAGGTGGGGCGGAAATCGGTCATGGTGGGTGGGGCTGCTGCCGCGTTGTGATCCCGCAAAGCATAAAGCCAGCCACCGACCGCGCGATGCACGAAAGCGTATAGGCCTCAGTCGATGCTGCGCGCCGAACTGGTGAGCGAGCGCGCGCACAGCAGCAGCGTGGGTGCCAGCCTGCGCACGGCCTCCTCCATGGTCCAGCGGCTCGTCGGCGCCACCACGTGCACCGACGCCACCGGGCGGCCCTGGGCGCCCAGCACGGGCGCGGCGATGGTCATGTCGCCAAGGAACAGTTCTTCCGCATTGGTCGCGAAGCCCTGCTGGCGCGCCTCGCGCAGCGCCTCGAGGATCTCGTCCACGCCGGTGCGGGTGTGCATGGTGTGGGCCACTCGGTCGGACGCCTCGATGAGCGAGCGCGCCTCTTCCTCGGGCAGCGCGCTCAGGAAGGCGCGCCCGGAAGCGGTGCAGTACATGGGAATGCGGCTGCCGATGGGCATGTGCACCGGCACGAACTGCGCGCTGACGAAACGCGCCACGTAGACCATGTCGAGCCCATCGGGCTCGGTGAGGCAGGAGGTTTCCGTCGTCACCTTGGTCAGCTCCGACAGGAAGGGGTTGGCCACGTCGATCAGCGAATGGGCCGCGAGGTAATTGAAGCCGATCTCCATGACGCGCGGCGTGAGCTGGTAACGCCGCGTCTTCGGGTGCTTGCGCACGTAACCCAGCTTCTCGAGCGTGAAGACCATGCGCTGGGCCGAGCTCTTGGTGATGTCGGTGGCCTCGGCCACGTCGGCCAGCGTCATGGTGCGGCGCCGGGCGCTGAAGGCGCGCAGCACGGCCAGGCCCTTCTCCAGCGACTGGTTGAAAAGCAGGCTCTGGCTGTCTTCGGGGGCTGTGTCGGGTGTGGCGTCCATGGCGGTGGAGTATAGCTACAGTCCTCTGAAATATCGAATATCGATTCTTTAGATTCGACTAGTGGTTTTCATTTATTGATCAGAGATTCAAAAGAATCGAATATTGGCATGCATGTTGCATCGCGGATGCCGACTGTTTTTCGCTCACCTCCAACTTCGCTTTCCTTTTTCTTCAACCTTCCTTCTTCCTTCGAGGAGTGCTTCCATGAATCGCATCGTTCGCCGCCTTCATCGCCTGGCCCTGGGTCTTTGCATCGCCGGCGCCGCCTCGCTGGCGGCCGCGCAGGGCACCGCGCCGACCTACAACGTGGGCGCCACGGCCACCGGCGTGCCCTTCACCTTCCTCGACGTGAAGACCAACAGCATCCAGGGAATGATGGTCGACACCGTCACCGCCGTGGGCAAGGCGGGCGGCTTCGGCGTGAACGTGCAGCAGACGGTTTTCTCGGCGCTGATTCCCTCGCTCACGGCGCGCAAGATCGACATCGTCTCGGCCGCCATGCTCAAGACACCGGCGCGCCAGGAGGTGGTCGACTTCAGCGACCCGGTGTACTCGTACGGCGAGGGCCTGATCGTCAAGGCCGACGACGCGCGCGCGTACGTCTCGCTCGACGAGCTCAAGGGCGAGGTGGTGGGCGCGCAGGTCGGCACCGTGTTCCTCGACATGCTCAACAAGAAGGGCATCTTCAAGGAGGTGCGCAGCTACGACTCGGTGGCCGATATGACGCGCGACCTCTCGCTCGGACGCATCAAGGCCGGCCTCGGCGACCAGCCCATCATGGCCTACCAGATCCGCCAGAACACCTTCCCGGGCGTGAAGCTGGTCGACAGCTACAAGCCGGTGAACGTGGGCGACGTGTGCCTCGTGGTGCGCAAGGGCGACACCGAGACGCTGGCGCGCATCAACAAGGCGATCGCGTCGATCAAGGCCGACGGCACCCTGGCAAAGATCGTCCAGAAGTGGGGCATCTGAAGGCGCGCTGACCGATGGCTGCCCCCACCTTCCTCCAGCACGCGCAGGACTTCCTGCCGATCCTCCTGCAGGGCGCGGTGGTCACCGTGCAGGTGACCGTGCTCTCCTTCCTGCTGAGCAGCCTGCTCGGCCTGGCCCTGGCGCTGATGAAGCTCTCGCCGGTGCGCGCCCTGTCCTGGGCCGCCACGGTGGTCATCAACGTGATCCGCGGGCTGCCGATCATCGTGCAGCTCTTCTACATCTACTTCGTGCTGCCGGAGTTCGGCGTGCAGCTCACGGCCTTCCAGGCCGGCGTGATCGGCCTGGGCATCGCCTACTCTGCCTACCAGGCGGAGAACTTCCGCGCGGGCATCGAGGCGGTCGATCCGGGCCAGCGCGAGGCCGCGCAGGCCATGGGCATGCGCTCGGCGCTGATCATGCGGCGCGTGATATTGCCGCAGGCCTTCCGCATCGCGCTGCCGCCCTACGGCAACACGCTGGTGATGATGCTGAAGGACTCCTCGCTGGTCTCGACCATCACCGTGGCCGAGATGACGCGCGCCGGCCAACTCATCGCCTCGTCGACCTTCCAGAACATGACCGTCTACACATTGGTCGCCCTGCTCTACCTGCTCATGAGCCTGCCGCTGGTGTACGGCCTGCGCCGTCTCGAGAAGCGCTTCGCCGCCGGGAGGAAGCAGCCATGATCCACGTCGAGGGACTCGAAAAGCGCTTCGGCGCGCACCGCGTGCTGCAGGGCGTGAGCCTGCACGTGGACAAGGGCGAGGTGGTATGCCTGATCGGCCCTTCGGGCTCGGGCAAGTCGACCGTGCTTCGGTGCATCAACGCGCTGGAGTCGTACGAGGGCGGCGAGATCCGCGCCTTCGGCGAGCGCGTGGACCGCAACGCGCCGAACATCCACCGGCTGCGCAGCCGCATGGGCATGGTGTTCCAGCGCTTCAACCTGTTCCCGCACCGCACGGTGCTGGAGAACGTGATGGAAGGCCCGGTCTACGTGCTGCGCCAGAGCGCGGCGCAGGCGCGCGAGGAAGCTCTGGCGCTGCTGGCCAAGGTGGGCCTGGCCGAGAAGGCGCAGGCATACCCGGCGCAGCTCTCGGGCGGGCAGCAGCAGCGCGTGGCCATCGCTCGCGCCCTTGCGATGAAACCCGAGGCCATGCTGTTCGACGAGCCCACTTCGGCGCTCGACCCGGAACTGGTCGGCGACGTGCTCGGCGTGATGCGCGCGCTGGCCGACGAGGGCATGACCATGATCGTGGTCACGCACGAGATGGGCTTCGCGCGCGAGGTCGCCGATCGCGTGTGCTTCCTGCACAGCGGCAGCATCGTCGAGGAAGGCCCCGCCGCGCAGGTGCTGGGTGCGCCGCGCCAGGCTCGCACGCAAGACTTTTTGCGGCGCGTGCTGCATCCGTCCGGTGCCGTCGCTTCCGCGGAGGTGCGCGCATGAGCGTTCGCGCGCTGCCTCCTTCTCTCTGGGCCGATACCGCTCCCCCTGCCCCGCCGGCACCGCCGCTGGCCGAATCGCGCAAGGTCGACGTGCTGATCGTGGGCGGCGGCTTCACAGGCCTTTCGGCCGCGCTGCACCTGGCCGAGGCCGGCGTGCAGGCCTGCGTGCTGGAGGCGCACGAGCCCGGCTGGGGCGCCTCGGGGCGCAACGGCGGGCAGGTGAATCCTTCGCTCAAGCACGACCCCGACGACCTGGTCCGCATCTACGGCCCGGAGCGGGCCGAGCCCTTGATCGATGCGGTCTCGCGCTCGGCCGATCTCGTGTTCGAGCTGATCGCGCGCCATGGCATCGACTGCCAGCCGGTGCGCAACGGCTGGCTGCAGGTGGCCTATTCGCCGAAGGATGTCGCCGGCCTGCATGCGCGCGCCAGGCAATGGGCGAAGCTCGGCGTCCGCACGGAGCAGCTCGACCACGCCGCGGTCAGCGCACGACTCGGCACCGAGGCTTTCGCGGGCGGCTGGCTCGACGGCCGCGCCGGCAGCATCCAGCCGCTGGCCTACACGCGCGGGCTGGTGCGCGCTGCGCAGGCGGCGGGCGCGTCGGTGCACGGCGGCACCGAGGTCACGGCGCTGGAGCGCCGGGGCACGCACTGGCATGCGAGCACGTCGACCGGCGCGAGCGTCACGGCCGAGCAGGTGCTGATCGCCACCAACGGCTACACCGGCGCGCTGTGGCCGAAGCTGCAGCGCACCGTGCTGGCCGCCAACAGCTTCATCGTCGCGACCGAGCCGCTGAAAGGCGCCGCTGCCGACGCCATCCTGCCGGGTGGGGAAACCGCCTCGACCTCGCAACGCCTGCTGCTGTACTTCCGCAAGGACGCGCAGGGCCGGCTGCTGATGGGCGGACGCGGCCATTTCGCCGACCCGGCGGGGCCGGCCGATTTCGCGCACCTCGAGCGCTCGCTCGAACTGCTGTTTCCCCAGCTCGGGCCGCTGCGCTACGAATACCGCTGGGCCGGCCGCATCGCGGTCACGCGCGACTTCATGCCGCACGTGCACACGCCCGCGCCGGGCGTGACGGTGGCGCTGGGCTACAACGGGCGCGGCATCGCGCTGGCGACGAGCATGGGCAGGCACGTGGCGGCACGGATCGCGGACTCGCGGGACGACTTTCCCTATCCGGTTACTCCCATCCAGCCGATCCCGCTGCACGGCCTGCAGCGCTTCTACATCGCCGGCGGCGTGGCCTGGTACAGCCTGCTCGACCGGCTGGCCTGAAGAGTCGCCTAGGCGCGCGCGACGCCTTGCCATGCGGCGCGCGCGTGCGTCAAATGGCGGGCATCGACCACAACAGCTTCAGGAGACCCATGCCGATCGACACCCTCGCCACCTGGCACCGGCTCGTCAAGGAACGCGACGTGGCAGGGCTCGATGCCCTGCTCGACGACAACGCCGTCTTTCATTCGCCGGTGGTGCACACGCCCCAGGCCGGCAAGGGCATCACGAAGAAATACCTGGCGGCCGCCTTCCAGGTCTTCTTCAACGAGAGCTTCCGCTACGTGCGCGAGCTCCGGTCCGAACGCGACGCGGTGCTCGAATTCGCGCTCGAGCTGGATGGCATCCAGATCAACGGCGTCGACATGATGAAGTGGAGCGACGAGGGAAAGATCACCGAGTTCAAGGTGATGCTGCGCCCGCTGAAGGCGGTGAACCTGATCCACCAGAAGATGGGGGCGCAGCTGCAGGCAGCCGGCTCCTAGTCTCGCCCGGCTCTCCCGCACGCCCCCATTCGCGGGACACCGCGGAACCGGCTTCGCCGGGCCGCCGGTGTCGCCCCGGCAAGGGGTTGGCCCAGCGACACGAAGTGCGCGAAGCCTGGGGGAGAGCTTATTTATTCTGCGATTACCTGCAGCGTGCCCTGCACGCTGTACGCGCGCACGCACATGCGGGTCAGCTGCACGAGAAACTGGAACACGGCCGGCTCGCCCAGGCAGTCGGGCGTGATCGCCATGATGTCCTTGCGCAGCTCCATCAGCCGGTTGCCGGACATCGCCATCTCGGCGGAGGCGCCGTAGTAGTTCTTCCAGAAGTCCTGCAGCAGGCCGCGCTTGACCTCGTCGATCACGAGCGTGTAGCCGCGCTCCCAGACCGCTTCGGCCATGGGCAGGCAGTCGACGTCCGGGTCCTCCAGGCGCGCGCCCGGGGGCACCATGAACACGCGCCGCATCGCGACCCGTTCAACCGCGGCTTGCTGCGGGCGCATGGCCGGACTCCGCAAGTTCGCTGGCAACAACCGACGCGGCGCGAGAAATGGGGAAATGATGGTTTGCAGCATGGCGTGTTGATCTCATGGTCGTCGTCCTCAACGGAACCGGGAGGTGTGACAGCAGTAATCTCAGGCCGCGAGCAGTCGCAGGCGGCTCGCGTTCGAATGGGCCAGGCTCTCCGGCTGGTCCCAGGTGTCGTCCGCGTTCAGCGTCGTGGTCAGTGCGTAGACGCCGGGCGGGTAGCGCAGCTCCAGCGGGTTGTTGATCGAGCTCGCGTCGATCACGTCGCCTTCCTGGTAGTCCCCGTAGGCGAGGAAGTACTTCGGATGCGGCGCGATGACCAGGTTCTGGTTGGGACGCGCCTGCACCGCGTACACCGTGCTGCCTCCCATGGTCACGCCCACGGCGGCCGCCGACCGGGCCGGGATGCCCGCCGACTGCGCCAGATAGAAGCGCGACTGCTCGGGCCCCTGCGTGGCATTCATGAACCGGTAAGTGCGATTGCAGTCGAGCGTGATCTTGTTGTTAGGGCCGCTCGGCACGTAGGTTTCGGTGGGCGTGAACTGGGCGCCGGGCTGCAGCTCGCCGGTTTCGGCCCAGGAGAAGCCGGTGTCGACGCTCCACTGGAACTTGACGCGGGAGTTCGGGCCCGGGTTCGAGTACCTGACGAACCAGGCCAGCGACAGCGCGTTCGGCGCCAACTGCGTCGGGTCGTTCTGGAACACCATGAAGCAGCCCGGATGGCTCGCATGGTTGTTGACCGCGACGGAGTAGATCATTCCCATGGCAACTTCCCACAAGCAAGTGATTGACAGTCCGGGCCACGATGGCTCCGGAGTGCTGTCACTCTAGGGAGTGCAGGGGATGAACGGAATTACAGAAGATTACAGAGGTTGCGCCCCGCCACGTATCTCGAAAGGGTAGTTACCGAGGCGCACGTTGCCGCGGCGCCGCTCGACCAGCGGTGGCTCCGCCAAGTGCGGCGGCAGCGCATTCAGGATCTGGTGCTTGGCGCGAAAGATCTGGATGTTCACGTAGGAGGGCTCCACGCCCAGCATGCGCGACAGCTCGTCCAGCCCGATCCAGCCCTGGCTCTGCGGCGCGAGGCCTCTCTGGGCGTCCTTCTGGCGCAGGCGCGCCAGCGTGACGAGGGTGTAGTGATGGATGCGCTCGCCCAACGGCACCGACTTGCCCTCGGCCACCAGGTTCAGGCTCGTGTGCTCCTCGTTCTGGCTGACGTCGAAGTGCAGCGCCACGTCCGCCGCCGCCGGCGCCGGGGCGGCGATCGGGTTCTCGGAGGTGAAGGCCAGGTCGTCGCACAGCACGAACTCCCAGGTGCTGCCCGAGGTGCGGACCATGGCGCCGTCGCCCAGGTGCTCGATGCCGTCGATGTGCTCCAGCATCCACTTGCCGTCCTGAAAGTAGACGTTCGCCTCGGGCTGCTGGTCGTCCGGCAGCAGGTTCTCGCGCAGGCTCAGCGACACCATGGCGCCGGCGCCCTCGACGGGAAAGAGGCAGGTGGCCGGCGGAGCCAGGTCGTCCGCGATCCAGACCGACTCGTCGCCCACGCCCATGCGGATCTCGGCGCCCGCGGACAGCGCGGTCCAACGGCCGCTGGCGAGGCGCTCGCCGTTCATCGTGGTGCCGTTGCGGCTCTGGTCGACGATTTCCCAGGTGTGCCTGTTCCAGCGCACGAGCGCGTGGACCTGAGACACGTCCGGCGCCTGCAGCACCGTCTGGCACACCGAGGCGCGGCGACCGAAGGCATGCACCGGCCGCAGCACGGTGGGTCGCCGGTCGAGCTTGTTCCTGAAGATGGCCATCTTTTCTTCTCCTTCGCGATATCAGACGTAAAGCGCCTGCGGATTCAGGTCGGCTTCACGCACCGGAGTGTCGCGCCATCCAAGGTCGACCGGCACGCGGTACAGGCGCGGATTGCCAAGCTCCGGCCAGATATGGCAAAGCCCCGGCACCACCACCTTCACCGTGCACAGGGGCACGTCGGGGCGGGTGTGGTCCAGGACGATGGTTTCCAGGCCGAGCGAGGCGGCGATGCTCACGCACCGGCGGATCTCGGCGGCGATGTCCGCCCTCTCCCCAGGCGCGGCAGACTCGACTGTCGCGGCTCCGGCCATGCCCGCCGGCATGAGGAAGGCCGGCGGCGCGCCCTCCTCCGCGCCTTCGTCGGCCTGGACCGCAAGAGTCTTGCCGGCCGCGATCAGCTGGCTCATTTCGGTGAGCGCGCGCTCGCAGGCCAGCGAGCGATCGGGGCTGCAGCCGAAGCCGATGGCCCAGGCGCCCGTGTCGAGGTGCCGGCCGACGGCGACCACCACCGGAATGCCGAAGTCGTGCGTGATGTCGAGCACCCAGCGCTCCCAGCGCGGGCCGCAGGTGCGTTCGATGCGCTGCCGGATCTCGTCCGGCAGGCCGCCAAGGTCGACCGCCGGCCTGGGCACCCGGCCGTACCACCAGACGGCGGCGGCGTCGCGCTCCACCAACTCCAGGAAGCCCTGGAGGATGGCTTCCTCGCGCGTGTTACCCGCTGCGCAGCCGTTCGAAGTCCAACTCACGTGGAACTGGCTTTGCGCCGGCGCGTTGGCGAAGCAGAAGGACAGCGGCAGGTAGCGGCGCTCATCGGCCGTCAGCGACCAGGCCGGGGTCCACCAGGAAGGCAGCTGTTGCTGCTGCCGGGCGGCGGACGGGGCCACTGCGTGCGGCGGCTTGCGGATATCGAACCCGGCGCGCTGCCGCTCGCTGAAGACGGCCAGCGCCTGCGGCTCGATGCAGCGCGCGTCGAGTTCCGACGCAGGCGCGATCACCCACGCCTCGTCACCCTGGAAGAAGGCGGCATGCCGCTCGGCCGCCTCGCACAGCGCGCTGGCGCGGGACTGGGCCATCGACATGCCCTTGCCCAGGCACACCTGGGTCAGCACGCCGGGAAGCTCGTCGTCGCCGGTCGGCGGCGTCCTGGAGATCTCGCTGCGATACACCGTCAGCGCGCCCTCGGCCTCCGCATTGAGCGGCACGATGCGCGCGATCACGCCGCTCAGCGGGCTGACGTGGCGCATGAGCCGCTCCACCGTGACCGGGGCCGGCACCGTGCGCCAGCCGCCGTCGTGGCTGGCGGTGGGCAGGCCCGGCGCCAGCACGACGCGCTCGCGCTGCCGCCGCGCGACCATCCCCGGCGTTCCGCAGTGCGGGCATTGCGGACGGGTGGCTACGGGGTGCGGCTGCGGCGAGTCGAGCACCTCCACCTGCGCCCCGTCCGCCTGGGCGACGATGCGCAGCGCGGCGGGCAGCAGCCGGTCGAGCCGCTCGCCGACCAGCCCGGCATCTGCCCGTACCGGGAGTCCGATGTCGGGGCTGCCGTGCCGAGCCTGCCACCAGGCGCGCGCCGGCCGGTTCCTGAGCCAGCGGTGCGCGAGGCAATGCCAGCACGGGCCGGGCTGCGCCGCGCCCGGCCTGAAGACGGGGCCGGCCATCGCCTGCTCGCCCGTCGGCTTGACCAGCAGCCAGGCGCGACCGGAGGCGCGCTGCTGCGCGTCGATGGTGCCGAGCCTGGGGTCGAGGTAGTCGTCGCAGAACACGAGCGTGAGGCCGGTGCCGCCGGGCAGCCCTTGCGACAGGGCCAGTCCCCAGCGGCTCGCCGCCTCGCCGCTCACCGCGCCCGACAGCACGACGACATCCACGTCGCCGGAGAGCGCCATGCGCGCATGCTCCTTCGAATAATCGGGCACGAAATGGAAGTCGGCACCGTCCGTCGCCGCGGGCCGCACGAGCCCCTGGCGCGCCAGTGCCTCCAGCGCATGCAGCATCTGCGCGAGGGGCGCGGCCGCCCCCTCGGCACGGCAATGCGCCGCGAGGCTGGTGCCTTCGCGCAGCACGCGCTCGACGGCCATCACGCCCGGCGAGCCGAGCACCAGCAGGTCGTTCTCGCTCGCCAGCAGCACGCGGTCCCGCAGCACCACGGGCGGCAGGAACCTGTCGTGCCAGCGGAAGACGTCGCCGAAGAAATCGGGCGGGGCGCCCTTGCCCGGGCCCTCACTCATCGCCTTCATTGCCTTCATCGCCTTCGTCGTCTTCGTCGTCTTGCGAGCCCAGTCCGAGGCGCACCACGCCGTAGGGCCAAGCCCCCGTCGTGGCCCGGAACGCCGCTTCGAACAGGCTGTGGCGTTCCGAGAACTGCGCGTAGATGTGGTCTTCGGACAGCACCCGCATCGACGGATGCAGGCCGGCGATCTGCGCCGCGTTCTCGAAGCCCGACACCACCGGCAGCCGCATGCCGCCCACGGCCATGGACTGGCGCGCGAGCACCGGATGGACGTGGTCGAGCACGAGGACGCACGGGGTCTTCGCATGCTCGAAGCGCCCGGCGAGGCTGCGCAGCAGGGCCTCCAGCGGGGCCTGCGGCAGGTAGGGGCACACGCCCTCCAGCATCGCGAGCACCGGGCGTTCGCCGGGCAGGCCGGCGACGTCGAGCCAGCTCGGGTCGAGCACCGAGCATGCAAGCTCGCTCTCGCCTTCGGCGCGTGCGATGTGGCGCTGCCGCAGCTCGACGGCATCCGGCAGATCAATGTCGAGCCAGCTCGAGCGCGCCACCAGGGAGGCGTCGAGACGGCTGCGCCGCGTGCAGAGGCCGGCGCCCAGCGAGATGCACAGGGCGTCCGGATGGGCGGAAAGGAATTCGGCCGCGAAACGGTCGAACAAGGCGGCGCGCAGGACGATGCTCCTGACGAAGGCCTCGTCCGCCGCGTAGCCCGAGATGTCGAAAGGCAGCGACGCCGCGATGCGCCGCGCCTCGGGATCGGAAAACACCGAAGCATCGGCCACGCTGCCCGAACGGGCGCGCGCGGCCAGGGTCAGCAGGAGCGTGGCCGTCGCGCCCTGCAGCGCGCTGCCCGCCCCTGCTTCTTCAGCCGGCCCCTGGTGGCCGGCCGCGGACTCAGCAGGTGAACGGATAGGCGTCGCCCGTGTTGTTGTACGAGGTCAGCGCGATCGGACGCAGGTTCTCTTCCACCGGCGCGGTCGGGTAGTTGAGGACGATGCTGTTCTTGATCAGCGTGCCGTTGGCGTTCTTCAGGTTCCATGCACCCGTGGCTGCATCCCAGGTGAAGGCCGAATTGGTCGTGAACAGGATCTTGAAGTTGAACGGGTTGTTGTAGCCCAGCCATTGGCTGATCACGGGCGCCTTGTCGGCATCGGGGTTGCGCGTGAGGTCGAAAAGGAACTCGGGCGACTGCCATGCGAGTGCGATCGCGCGCAGCACCACGCCGCCGAAGGCCAGCAGCGAACCATCGCCGCCGCCGGGAATGCCCAGGCCGGTGGGCAGCGCGCCACCCAGGAGGCCGGAGGGCGGCCCGAAGCCGGCGGCGGGGCCCATGAAGTTCGGGAACAGCTGGTAGTAGGCGGCCAGCGCTTCCGTGGCAAGCGAGGACGGCGCCTGCGGCAGCACGATGACGAAGGAATCGTCGGGGCCGACCCAACCGGCCGTCAGCATCGGCTTCCATTCGGCGCGCTGGTCCGGATCGGGGCTCTGGAAGAGCTTCACGTCGAGCATCGGCCACTGCGTCGGCAGGGCGAAGTCCTCGTGCAGCAGCGGCTGGATGTCCTGCGCGTCGAGCAAGGTGCGACGGTAGGCGTCGTCCTGCCACGATTTGGCAATGGCCCGCAGGTAGGCAAGGCGGAATTCGAGCAACGGTTCGCCGGCTTGGCTTTGAAAGGTCATGGTGACTTCATCCTTGGTTCAAGAAGAAATTGGCGCATGCATGGGCATGCGCGCGGGCAATTCCGGCCGCAGCGCGGCCAGATCCTTCAGGCGCGCGGCAACGTCGGGCGCGGCGGAATCCGCCAGTGCCTGCAACGCCGCCAGGGCCTCGTATTCGGTTCTGTGCTTGGCGCCTTCGCGCGCCACTTCGGCAGCCTTCGCGAAGCACGCGGCCACGGCATCGCGATCACCGCCGGCTGCCTGCAGGTAGCGGGCCTTCTGCAGGTGCAGCTCGGAGCGGTAGAGCCCTTCCTTGAGCTCGTCGGTCAGGCGCAGGGATTCGTCGATGCGCGCGAGCGCCTCGTTCCAGCGGCCGTTGGCGGCCAGCGTGTCGGCGGCGAAGGCGCGGTAGTAGGTCTGGCAATAGCGGCAGCCCATGCCCCACAGCGCCTGGATCCAGCCGTCGGCCTGCGCGATGCTGTCGACGTCGCCGGTGGCCCAGCAGCGGATGATTTCCGCGTAGCCCTGGAACGCCGGCAGGCCGTAGCGCTGCGTGATGCCCAGCAGCTCGCCCGTGCTCACCAGCGCGCGCGCCTTGTCGTTGCGGGCCTGGTGGCCCAGGCTCTGGTACAGCAGCGCCATGCTCAGCGACGGGATGTGCGACATCTCGCGGGCCCAGCGCACGGAGTTCGTCGCGTCGGCGCGCGCGGCCGCGTCGTGGCCGGCGAACCAGCGCACCAGGGCGCGCCCGGTGGTCGCCCACACGCGCGTGTCGAAGCCGAAGTCGGCGGCGTGGTGCGCGTGGGCCTCGGGGTTGTAGCCCTCGATGGCGTCGCTCAGCGACTGCTCGGCGCGCTCGAAGTAGCCGTCGGAATAGTGCGCGAGCCCGAGGTAGGTCTGCGCCGCGACGAACACGCCCTGGTCCTGCTGCTGCGTGGCGTGGTCGAGCAGCCGGTTGCTCAGCTGCTGCACCTCGGCGCGGTTGCTCGCCACGTGGTGGAAGGTGATCAGCGTCCACAGGTGCTGCACCTGCTTCTCGCGGGGCACCTCGTCGGACAGCAGCTCCTGCGACAGCGCGATGCGATCGACCACCTGCGCGTGCGCCCAGCCGTACTTGTTCATCATCGCCTGCGTGACGTAGCTGTTCACGTCGAGCCGCGCCTCGCGCTGCGCCTCGCCTTCCAGGTGCGCCATCCAGCCGTCGATGTGCTGGGCGTAGGAAATCGTTTCGTCGTTGAGCGAGCGGTGCTGCGTGATGCGCAGCTGCCGCACCGCCAGCGCCACGGCCTGCGCATGCTCGCCCGCGTCGGCCCAGTGCTGGGCCACGCTGCCCGGCTCGCTCGCCACGTGCTGCGGCTGGCTGTCCATCAGCGTCTGCGCGACGTTGCGATGAAGCTGCCGGCGCTGCGCGACCAGCATGCTTTCGTAGGCGGTGTCGCGAATCAGCGCGTGGCGGAAGATGAAGCTGCCCGGCAGGCCGGCCGGCGCGACGAGGCCGGCGTCGAGCAGCACGGCCATGTCCCTGTCCATCGTCTCGGCGGTCTTGCCGGAGCAGGCGCACAGCAGCTCGGCCTCGAACTGGCGCCCGATGGTGGCCGCCAGCTGCAGCAGGCCCTTGACGGGGCCCAGCCGGTCGAAGCGGCTCACCAGAGAGTCCCGCAGCGTGACCGGAATGGCGGCCGGCTGCGCGGTGTCCTTGAAGACCCAGACGTGGTCCTTCTCGACCAGGTAGGCGTCGAGCATCATGCGCGCCATTTCCTGGATGAACAGCGGCACGCCGTCGGTGCGCGCGACCACGTTGTCGATGACCTGCGGCGCGACGACCCTGGGCGCCAGCGCCTGGCGCGCCAGCTCGGCGGCCTGGGTGTCTTCGAGCCGCCGCACCTCGATGCATTCGGCCTGCACGGCGTCGGGCTTCACCCACTCGGGGCGGGCGGTCAGCACCAGCAGCACGCGCCGCTGCGGCAGCTGCGCGATCAGCTGCTCGACGAACTCGATGGTCGTGGGGTCGGCCCAGTGCACGTCTTCAAGCAGCAGCAGGAGCGGCGCCGACTCGGCCATGTGCAGCAGCCACTGCGCGGTGGACTGCAGCAGCAGCGCCTTCTGCATCGGCGGCGACATCTGGCTCGGCGCGCGGTCGCCCAGCGGGAGCGAAAGCCACGCGCAGAAGATCGGCAGCACCGCCTCGCCGTCGCAGCCGGCGGCGTGCAGGGCTTCGCGCAGGTACTCGCGCCGCGCATCGGGCGAGGCGGCATCGGGGGCTGCGTCGAGTCGCTGGCGCAGCAGCGCGAGGAACGGCGTCAGCGCGTTGTTCTGGTTCTCGGGCTGGCACTGCGCAATGACGGTCTGCAGGCCTTCCTTCGCGACCTGATCGCGCAGCACGTCGGCGAGGCACGACTTGCCGATGCCCGGCTCGCCGCGGATCCACACCGCGCCGCCTTGGCCCTCGCGGGCCTGGGCCCAGGCCGAGCGCAGCTGCTGCAGCTCGGGCTCGCGCCCGATGCAGGCCTTGTGCAGCGCCTGCTCGGCAAATCCGTCGGATGCCGGTGCCTGCTGTTCGCCGCCGAGGCGGTAGGTCTGGACACCACCGGACTGCCCCGGCAGCGTGACGGTGCCGGCCTTGTCGAAGCGCGCGTGGCGGCTCAGCAGGCGGTAGCTGCTTTCGCTCGCGAGCAGCGTGCCGGTGTCGGCCACGCCTTCGAGCCGCACCGCGACGTTGACGGCATGGCCCGACGGGATCTCGCCAGCGGCGACGATCGCCATGCCGGTGTGCATGCCCATGCGGATACCGAGGTGCACGCCGTGCTCCTGCTCGATGGCGGCCGAGCGCTGGCGGCTCAGCGCGATCAGCTCCATGGCCGTCCTGCCGGCCTGCCGCGCGTCGGTGTCGCTGGCGTGCGGATAGCCGAAGAGCACGATCATCCGGTCGCCCAGCGTGCCCGCGAGCAGGCCGCCGCGGCGCGTGGCGGTCTCGGAGAACAGCGCCAGCTCGTTGCGCTGGAGCAGCTCGAGGTTCTCGATGTCGGAAGGCAAGGCGTCGTCGGCGCTCTCGTCGTCGGCCGCGTCGGGCCACACCGAGACGCTGCAGCACAGCACGGTGAGCTGGCGCTTCTCGGAGAAGCCGCGCGTGGTGATGACGGTCTGCGCCAGTGCGTCGTCCTGAGCCTGCTTGGCCGAGCGCAGCACGCCGACGAGGTCGTCCAGCCGCAGGCGGCCGAGTTCGGCCAGCAGCGTGGCCGCCGAATCGCAACGGTCGGCGGCCTTCTTCCTCAGGGCCTGGCGCAGCACGGAAGCCACCGGATGGCCGGCGATCTCGGCGGGCAGCTGCACCTCCTGCGGGCTCAGCTGCTGGTGAAGGATCTCAGCCGCCGACGCACCGCGGATGGCGGGCGCACCAGTGAGGCACTCGATGAACATCAGGCCCCACGCGTAGAGGTCGGACTTCACGCCGGGCGGCTCGCCGCGCAGCTGCTCGGGCGCGCTGTAGGCCGGCGTGCCCAGGGCCTCGTCGGTCATCGTGAGCGTGGGGAACTCGTCGCCCCTGTTCGAGGGAATGACGGTGCCGATGCCGAAGTCGAGCACCTTCGCGTGCGGGACTGCGCCGGTGAACGTGACCATCACGTTGTCGGGCTTCAGGTCGCGGTGCACGATGCCCGCGCTGTGCGCGCAGTCCAGCGCGTCGAGCACCTCGGCCATCAGGTGGCCGGTTTCGGTGGCCGTCAGCGAGCCCTTGCGGCGGATCAGGCTGGTGAGCGTTTCTCCCGGCACGTATTCGAAGACGCCGTAGACGCTGGGGCCCTGCTCGCCCTTGTCGAGCAATTGCACGATGTGCGGGTGGTGCAGCGAGGCGCAGAGCTTGGTCTCGCGATGGAAGCGCGCCACGCGCTGGCTGCCGACCTGCAGCTTCACGACCTTGATCGCGACCACTGTGCCCGTGCTCTTCTGCAGCGCGCGATACACGGTGCCGTAGCCGCCCGCGCCCAACTCCTCCAGCAATTCGTAGCCCGGGATCTCCAGCGAATCGGACAAGTTCGGCTGCGACGCCGCGTGCGTGGGATTGGTGACTGCGTCCTGCATTTCAGTCTCGTCGTGATGGAGCGTTGATGGTCCTCCGGGACTTGCCTCGGGCTGCGTTCCGCCCTGCGACGGTACGCAATAGTGACACTAATTGTTACTTTAGCGGAGGCTGAGAGGTTTCAGGTAGGTAACCCCTTAAAAAAAGAAAACCCGCAACACGTGCGGGCTGTTAGAACTTTTCGGTGTATATGCGCAGCGATACAGGCGGCGCGCCGGTCACGGGCGACGGCGCACCCTCTGCGCCCGGCACTGTTTTTCGAGGGGCCCGTCCTCCGAACCGGCGTCGAGGCCAGCGTAAACACCGCAGGGCCAGACGAGGCCCCCGTAGAGGCTGTCGAGATACCAGTAGGGAGGTTCGCTGGCACAGATGTCGATGTGCCTGACTTTCCATGCAGCCGCGGATTTCTTCAGGACCACCCACAGCATCTTGTCCAGGGCCGGATGGCATTGCCCGGCCTTCTCCCAATCGGGCGAGCCGCCCGACGGCGAGACCAGTTCGCCGACCAGCACTGCCCAGCCGGTATCCACGTTCAGGACATCGACCTTGATCTTCACGGGCTGCCCGGCATCGCGCGCCGCCACCGGGCGCGCCGCGTCGAGTATCGAGCGCCGCTCGGCGGCATCCATTCCCCATGCCGCGCCAGCCATGCCGGCCGCGATAAGCAGCGCGCCGAGACGCGCCGCGCACCGTCGAAAGAAACCGCCCACTGCAGAAGCCATTTTTTCCTTCCCTCCCATTCCTTCGGGCAAAAAAAAGCCATCACGGCGTTACCCATGATGGCCCGGGGCGCAGAGCGCCCTGTCCGTTGCGATTACTTTTTGTCGCCGCCCGGCACCTTGCCTTCCACGCCCTTGACGTAGAAGTTCACGCCCGAGAGGAACTTGTCGTCGGCCACCGCGTCCTTGGCGACCACTTCCTTGCCGTCCTGGCCGAGGATCGGGCCCTTCCAGATCACGAAGCTGCCGTCCTTCAGGCCCTTCTTCACTTCCTCGACCTTGGCCTTGGTTTCGGCCGGCACGTCTTCGGCGATGGAGACGAGGTCGATCGCGCCTTCCTTCACGCCCCACCAAGCCTGGCCGGTGGCCCACTTGCCGTCCAGGGCTTCCTGGGTGGCCTTGATGTAGTACGGAGCCCAGTTGATGGTGGCCGAGGCCAGGTGGGCCTTGGGACCGTAGGCGGTCATGTCGGAGTCCCAGCCGAAGGCGCGCTTGCCCTTTTCCTGCGCGGTCTTGAGCACGGCCGGCGAGTCGGTGTTCTGGAACAGCACGTCGGCGCCGCCGTTGATGAGGGCGGTAGCTGCCTCGGTTTCCTTCGGCGGGCTGAACCACTCGTTCACCCAAACGACCTTGGTCGTGATCTTCGGGTTCACCGACTGCGCGCCCAGCGTGAAGCTGTTGATGTTGCGCAGCACTTCGGGGATCGGCACCGAGCCGACCACGCCCAGCGTGTTGCTCTTGGTCATGGAGCCGGCAATGATGCCGGCCATGTACGCGCCCTCGTACGTGCGGCTGTCGTAGGTGCGCATGTTGTCCGAGGTCTTGTAGCCGGTGGCGTGCTCGAACTTCACTTCCTTGTTGTCGGCCGCGACCTTCAGCATGGGCTCCATGTAGCCGAAGGTGGTGCCGAAGATCAGCTTGTTGCCCTGGCCGACCATGTCGCGGAACACGCGCTCTGCGTCGGCGCCCTCGGGCACGCTCTCGACGAAGGTTGTCTTGATCTTGTCGCCGAATTCCTTCTCGAGCGCCTTGCGTGCGTTGTCGTGCGCGAAGGTCCAGCCGCCGTCGCCAACCGGGCCGACGTATGCGAATGCGATGTTCAGCGGCGCTGCCGGGGCCGGAGCCGCAGCGGCGGGTGCCGGGGCCGGCGCGGGTGCCGCGGCCGGTGCTGCCGCTTCTTCTTTCTTGCCGCAGCCGATCAGGGCCGCCGAAGCGACCGCCGTGAGGGCGGCCAGCTTGAGCAGGGAGCGCTTGTTCAGATCATTCATTGTCGGAAATCCTCAAAAGGACAGGTTGGCGGGAAAACGAAAAACGCGATTATGAGCCGGGGTAGAACGGTTTCCCGATGGAAGCCGGCATGTTGGCGCGGATGAACGCGGGGTTGCGCGAGATCAGCGCCAGCACCACGATCGGCGCGATGTACTGCAGCATGCTGAGGAACTGCGCCGGCACGTCGACGCCGCTGCTCTGCAGGTGGAAGCCCAGCATCGACACCCCGCCGAACAGGTAGGCCCCCAGCAGCACGCGCACCGGCCGCCAGGTGGCGAAGGTGGTGAGCGCCAGCGCGATCCAGCCGCGGCCGGCCACCATGCCCTCGACCCACAGCGGCGTGTAGACGGTCGAGAGATACGCGCCCGCCAGCCCGCACAGCGCGCCGCCCGCGATCACCGCCATGAAGCGGATGCGCCGCACCGGATAGCCCAGCGCATGCGCCGACTCGGGCGACTCGCCCACCGAGCGCAGCACCAGGCCGGCGCGCGTGCGGTAGAGAAACCAGATCAGCGCGAAAGTCAGCACCACCGCGAAATACACCATCGGGTGATGGCGGAACAGCGCCGGCCCGACCAGCGGAAGGTCGCCCAGGACGGGAATGGCATACGAGGCGCTTTCCGGCAGCTTTGCCTGCACGAAGCTGATGCCGGCGAAGGCCGAGAAGCCCACGCCGAAGAGGCTCAGCGCGAGGCCGGTCGCGTACTGGTTGGTGTTGAGCCAGATCACCAGCACGCCAAAGAAAGCCGCGAGCAGCGCGCCCGCCGCCATGCCGGCGAGAAAGCCCAGCCAGGGGTTGTGCGTGACGACGACCGTCGCGAAGCCCGCGATGGCGGCGCACAGCATCATGCCCTCGGCGCCGAGGTTGACGATGCCGGCCTTCTCGTTGATGAGCAGGCCCAGCGCCGCGATGGCGAGCACGGTGCCCGCGCTCAGGGTCGAGCCCAGCAGGAGTGCGTAGCTTTCCATGGTCAGTTGCTCCCTTCGGTGGCACGCGCGACGGGTGCGGTAATGGGCGTGCTCGCCTGCAGCGAGGCGGTGGTCATGGAGGAAGCAGCCTTCGCAGCCGCCTTGCGCTTGATACGGTAGGCGATCAGCGTGTCGCAGGCCAGCAGCGTGAACAGCAGCAGCCCCTGGAACACGCCGGTGAGCGACTTCGGCAGCCCCAGGCGCGACTGCGCGAGCTCGCCGCCGATGTAGAACATGCTCATCAGGATGGCCGAGAAGATCATTCCCACCGGATGCAGCCGCCCGACGAAGGCCACGATGATGGCCGCGAAGCCGTAGCCCGCCGGCACGTAGGGCGTGAGCTGGCCGAGCGGCCCGGCCACTTCGAGCGCACCGGCCAGGCCGGCCGCCGCGCCCGAGGTCAGCAGCGCGATCCACACCGCGCGCCGCGCCGAGAAGCCGGCGTAGCGCGAGGCCGCCGGCGCCAGTCCGCCGACCTGCTGCGCGAAGCCCGCGCGCGTGCGGAACAGGAACACCCACAGCGCCCCCGCCCCCACCAGCGCGATCACCAGCCCGATGCTCACGCGCGAGCCCTTGAACAGGCGCGGGATCTGCGTGACCGCCTCGAAGGTCTTGGTCTGCGGGAAGTTGTAGCCGTGCGGGTCCTTCCACGGCCCGTAGACCATGTAGCCCAGCAGCAGCGTGGCCACGTAGACCAGCATCAGGCTCACCAGGATCTCGTTGGCGTTGCACTTGTCGCGCAGCAGCGCCACGATGCCCGCCCACACCATGCCGCCGAGGATGCCCGCCAGCAGGATGGCCACGACGATCCACTGCCCCGTGTTCTTGTCGGCCAGCAGCGCCACGCCGCCCGCCGCGATGGCGCCGAACACGAACTGCCCTTCGGCGCCGATGTTCCACACGTTGGAGCGGAAGCACACCGCCAGCCCCAGCGCGATGATGAGCAGCGGCGTCGCCTTCACCATCAGTTCTCCGATGGCGTAGCCGTTCTTGATGGGCTCGTAGAAGAACACCAGCAGGCCCTTGACCGGGTCCTTGCCGAGCGCGGCGAACAGCGCCACGCCGATCAGCACGGTGATCAGCAGCGCCAGGATCGGCGAGGCATAGCTCCAGAAGCGGGAAAGTTCCGGACGCGGTTCGAGCTTAAGCATGGGCCGCCTCCGTGGTCTTGCCGGCGCCTTGCACGCCCTGCCACAAACCGCTCATCCACTCGCCGATCTGCGGCAGCGTGGCAGCCGCCCGGTCGATCGAAGGCGACAGGCGCCCCTTGGCGATCACGTGCAGCCGGTCGCTGATGTTGAACAGCTCGTCGAGCTCCTCGCTGATCACCAGCACGGCGCAGCCTGCGTCGCGCAGCGCGAGGATCTCGGCGTGGATCAGCGCGGCCGCGCCCACGTCAACGCCCCAGGTCGGCTGCGAGACGACGAAGAGCTTCGGGTTCGCGTCGATCTCGCGCCCGACGATGAATTTCTGCAGGTTGCCTCCCGAGAGCGAGCGCGCCGCCGCCTTCGGTCCGCCTGCCTTGACCTTGAAGCGCTCGATGATGGCCTTGGCCTGCCGCTCGAGCGCGCCGGTGCTGATCCACCCGCCCCGGCCCACGGCCTCGCCGCGCGTGAGCAACAGGTTGTGCGCGAGTCCCAGCGTGGGCACCGCGCCGCGGCCCAGCCGCTCCTCGGGCACGAAATGCAGGCCCAGCGCACGGCGGGCGCGCGGACGCAGCCGGCCGGCGGGCTTGTCGAACACGCGGACCATCGGCGCCTCGGCGCGCACGTCCTCGCCCGATAGCGCGTAGAGCAATTCCTTCTGGCCGTTGCCCGACACGCCGGCGATGCCGACGACCTCGCCCGCACGCACCTCGAAGGAGATGCCGTCAAGGTCGACACCGAACTGGTCCTCGCGCGCCAGCGACAGCCGGTCGACGCGCAGCGCCACCGCGCCCGCGTGCACCGGCCGGTGCTGCAGCGGCGGCGGTTCGCTGCCGATCATCAGCCGCGACAGCGACTGCGTGCTCTCGTTCTGCGGATTGCACACCCCCGTCACCTTGCCGCCGCGCAGCACGGTGCAGGCGCTGCACAGCTCCTGGATCTCATGCAGCTTGTGGCTGATGTAGAGGATGCTGCAGCCCTCGGACGAGAGCTTCTTCAGCACGGCGAAGAGCTTGATCACCGCTTGCGGCGTGAGCACCGAGGTCGGCTCGTCGAGGATCAGCAGCTTGGGGTTGGTGAGCAGCGCGCGGATGATCTCCACCCGCTGCATCTCGCCCACCGACAGCGTGTGCACCGGCCGCGCCGGATCGATGTCGAGGCCGTACTCGCTCGCCTTGGCGGTGATGCTGCGCGTCACCTCGGCGAGCTGCAGCGACTTGTCGAGCCCCAGCCAGACGTTCTCGGCCACGGTGAGCGTGTCGAACAGGCTGAAGTGCTGGAACACCATGCTGATGCCCAGCGCCCTCGCCTGCTGCGGGTTGCGCAGGTTGACAGCGTGGCCATCGAACATCACGGTGCCTTCGTCGGGCTTCACCGAGCCGTAGATGATCTTCATCAGGGTCGACTTGCCGGCGCCGTTCTCGCCGAGCACGGCATGGATTTCGCCGGGCGCGACGCTCAGGGAGATGTCGCTGTTCGCCACCACCGCGGGATACCGCTTGGTGATGTTCGCGAGCTGGAGTCTGGGGGTTGTCATGCCGGGTTTCGTGGATTTGTCTCGTTCAACTGCAACAAAGCGGGAGCAGCTATCAGTTTAATAGCGTCCCCCGCGACCATCGGCGCCCGACGGCGCTTCGCTCAGTTCAGCATTTCAATGCCCGCCGATGTAGGCGAACTTGAAGAGAAACACGGCTGCGATGACCCAGACCATCGCATGCACTTCCCGTGCCCGCCCGGTGCACAGCTTCAGCACGGCATAGGTGATGAAGCCGAAGGCCAGGCCGTTGGCGATCGAGTAGGTGAAGGGCATCGCCAGCGCGGTCACAGCGGCCGGGATCACCTCGGTGGTGTCTTCCCAGTCAAGCTCGACCAGGTCGCGCAGCATCAGGCAGCCCACGAAGAGCAGCGCCGGAGCCGTGGCGTAGGCCGGCACCGAGCCCGCCAGCGGCGAGATCATCAGGCAGGCCAGGAACAGCAGCGCCACCACCACGGCCGTGAGGCCGGTGCGGCCGCCCGCCTGCACGCCGGCAGCGCTTTCCACGTAGGCCGTGGTGCTCGAGGTGCCGAGCAGCGAGCCCGCGAAGATCGCGCCGCTGTCGGCCAGCAGCGCCTTGTTCATGCGCTCCATCTTGCCCGGCACCAGCAGGCCGGCGCGCTTGGCCACGCCCATCAGCGTGCCGGTGGCATCGAACATCTCGACCAGGAAGAACACCAGCACCACGTTCAGGATGCCGCCCTTCAGCGCGCCCAGGATGTCCAGCTGCATGAAGGTGGGAGCGATGGACGGCGGCGCGTCGAACACGCCGTGGAACTTGTTGCCGCCGAAGAAGAAGGACAGCACCGTCACGGTGATGATCCCGATCAGGATCGCGCCTCGCACCCTGAGCTTGTCCAGCGCCACGATGATGAGGAAGCCCAGCGTCGCCAGGATCACCGGCGCCGAATGCAGGTCGCCCAGCGTGACGAAGGTGGCGGGCGAAGCGGCCACCACGCCGGCGCTCTTCAGTGCGATGAGCGCCAGGAACATGCCGATGCCCACCGTGATCGCCGTTCGCAGCGACTGCGGTATGCCCTGTATGAAAAGCTCCCGCAGCCCGGTGACCGTGACGATCAGGAACAGGCAGCCCGAGATGAAGACCGCGCCCAGCGCCACCTGCCATGTGTAGCCCATGCCCAGCACCACCACGTAGGAGAAGTAGGCGTTCAGGCCCATGCCCGGCGCCATCGCGATCGGGTAGTTGGCGTACAGGCCCATGATGAGCGTGCCCAGCGCCGCAATGAGGCAGGTGGCCACGAAGACCGCGCCCTTCGGCATGCCCGCGTCGCCGAGGATCGACGGGTTCACGAAGATGATGTAGGCCATCGTCAGGAAGGTGGTGAGCCCCGCGATGACTTCGGTGCGCACCGTGGTGTTGTGCGCGTCGAGCTTGAACAGGCGTTCAAGCAGACCCGAGCCGCTTGCGCTGCCCACAGCCGCGCGCGGGCGCGCGGACTCGACATGCCCCGGCGCGCGGGGCTCGGCGCCTTTCGGCGCCTGTTCAAACGTACTCATTCGCTTGTCTCCAGCTGTTGTAGTGGCGGTTTCATCGTTGACCCCGCTCACGACGCCGGCGCGAACGGGGATTTCTCAGGGATCCGAGGTTTCAGGTGCGGCGGGCGGACGCGCGACGGCGTCGGATAGACCCGGTATGGCGGAAACCGGAGGCCGCAGCGACGCCGCCACCTCCTTGATGCATTCGCGCAGCCAGCGCGCCGAGCTCGACGAATGGGTGCGTTCGTGCCAGAGCTGGTAGTACATGAGCCGCGGCAGCGCCACCGGGCATTCGAGAATCTTCAGCGGCAGCCGCGAGGCGAAGCGCTCGCAGTACTGGCGCCCGGTGGTCAGCACCAGCAGGCTGGAGGCCACCATGTCCGGAATGAGCCCGAAGTGCGCGCAGCGCGCCGTGATGTTTCGCTGCCGCCCCAGCTCGTCGAGCATCTGGTCGATGATGCCGCGCCCGCCCGGGTGCATGGGCGTCGGCGCGATGTGCTCGGCCGCCAGCCAGGTTTCCAGGTCCCAGCCGCGGCGCACCGCCGGATGGTCCTTGTTGACCAGCGAGACCACGTCGTCCCCGAAGAGCCGCGCCATGTGCAGGTCTTCCGGCGGCTTGAGCCAGTTGCCGATCACCAGGTCGACCTGGCCGAGCGCCAGGTGCCCGTGGTAGTCCGAGTCGGGCGAGAGCGCGTGGATCTCGATCTGGCACAGCGGCGCGTCGCGCTTGACCTGTGCCACCAGCATGGGCAGGAAGAGCGGGTCCATGTAGTCGCTGGCCGCGATGCGGAAGGTGGTGGCCGCCGACTGCGGATCGAAGCCGCGCGCATCCGAGAACAGCATTTCCGCCGCGCGCAGGATGCTGGCCGCCGGCTCGATCATGCGCAGCCCCGCGTCGGTCGGCACCATGCCCGAGCCCGAGCGCACCAGCAGCGGATCGCCCGAGAGCTCGCGCAGCCGCTTCAGCGCCGCCGACACCGCCGGCTGGTACATGCCCAGCCGGATGGCCGCCCGCGACACGCTGCGGTCGGTCAGCACGGTGTGAAGCACCCTGATGAGGTGCAGATCGATCTTGTCGAAAAGAGCCTGGTCTCTCATGGCTGTTCACACCTTTCCTGTCTGTGCGAACAGTTATACAGCGCGGCATTTGGCGAGACTCGGTAGGGGAGTGAAGCTCGGACCGTGCGAGCACGGCCCGCTGTCATTCGGCCGATGCCGCCTGCACCACCGTGATGGCGCGAAGAATCGACTCGCTCGTCGCCGGCGCCTTCAGCGGCGGATCGACCTTGTGGTCGCCCGCGGCAGACACCGCGTCGCGGATCGCGAAGAACACCGAGAACGGCAGCAGCAGCGGCGGTTCGCCCACAGCCTTGCTGCGGTGAATGGAATCCTCGAAGTTCTGGCCCTCGAACAGGCGCACGTTGAACACCGGCGGGCAGTCGTTGGCCGTCGGGATCTTGTAGGTGCTGGGCGCGTGCGTGGTGAGCTTGCCGCTTTGCGGATGCCACACCAGCTCTTCGGTGGTGAGCCAGCCCATGCCCTGGATGAAGGCGCCCTCGACCTGCCCGATGTCCACCGCCGGGTTCAGCGACTTGCCCGCGTCGTGCAGGATGTCGGCACGCAGCAGCTTCCACTCGCCGGTGAGCGTGTCCACGATCACCTCGCTCACCGCCGCGCCGTAGGCGTAGTAGTAGAACGGGCGGCCCTGCATCTTGTCCTTGTCCCAGCTCAGGCCGGGCGTGGCGTAGAAGCCGTCGGACCACAGCTGCTTGCGGTCGAGGTACGCCTCGCCCACCACGGTGCTGAAGGCCAGCGATTTGCCGTTGACCTCGACCTTGTCGTTCGCGAAGCGCACTTCGGCCGCCTTGCCGCCGTGGCGCTCGGCCGCGCAATCGGCCAGGCGCTCGCGGATCTGGCGGGCGGCGTCCTGCGCGGCCTTGCCGTTCAGGTCAGCGCCGGTCGATGCGGCCGTGGCCGAGGTGTTCGCCACCTTGGTCGTGTCGGTCGCAGTGACGCGCACGCGCTCGAAGCTCACGCCCAGCTCGTGCGCCACCACCTGCGCCACCTTGGTGTTGAGGCCCTGCCCCATCTCGGTGCCGCCGTGGTTCACGAGGATCGAGCCGTCGGTGTACACATGCACCAGCGCGCCGGCCTGGTTGAAGTGCTTCACGTTGAACGAGATGCCGAACTTCAGCGGTGCCAGCGCCAGGCCGCGCTTGAGCACCGTGCTCTTCTTGTTGAAGGCGGCGATGTCCTCGCGCCGCGCACGGTAGTCACTGCTTTGCTCCAGCTCGGCCACGAGTTCGTGGACGATGTTGTCGGTCACGGTCTGGCGGTACGGCGTGACGTTGTTCTCCGTCTTGCCGTAGAAGTTGACTCGCCGCACGTCGACAGGGTCGCGCTTCAGTTCGCGGGCCACCGAGTCCATGATGTTCTCGATGGCGATCGCGCCCTGCGGGCCGCCGAAGCCGCGGAAGGCCGTGTTGCTCTGCGTGTTGGTCTTGCCCGAGAAGCCGTGCATGGCCACGTTGGGCAGCCAGTAGGCGTTGTCGAAGTGGCACAGCGCGCGCGTCATCACCGGGCCCGAGAGGTCCGCCGAGTGGCCGGCGCGCGAGACCATCGTGATCTCCGCGCCGAGGATGCGGCCTTCGTCGTCGAAGCCGACTTCGTACTCGTACCAGAAGCAGTGGCGCCGGCCCGTGACCATGAAGTCGTCGTCGCGGTCCAGCCGCAGCTTCACCGGGCGCTGCAGCTGACGCGCGGCGACGGCCGCCACGCAGGCGAACAGCGCCGACTGCGACTCCTTGCCGCCGAAGCCGCCGCCCATGCGCCGGCATTCGACATGCACCTCGTTCGACTGCAGGTGCAGCGCATGCGCCACCAGGTGCTGCATCTCGCTCGGGTGCTGCGTGGAGCAGTGGATGTGCAGCGCGCCGCCCTCCTTCGGAATGGCGTAGCTGATCTGGCCTTCGAGGTAGAACTGTTCCTGCCCGCCCACGTCGAGCGTGGACTTGATGCGGCGCGGCGCCTTGGCGATGGCCGCGCGCACCGCCGCCTCGTCGCCCTCGTTGGCGGCACCGCCGCTGCGCACGATGTGCATCGGCGGCACCACGTACTGTCCGCGCTCGTGCGCGGCCTGCGGCGTGAGCACGGGCGGCTGCGCCTCGATGGTCAGCGCATCCTTGGCCTTCGCGGCGGCGCGGCGGGCGGCGTCGCGGGTCTCGGCGATCACGGCGAACACCGGCTGGCCGAGGTAGCGGATCTCGCCGCCGTCGTTCACCGGCAGCAGGATCGGGTCGTCGTGGATGATCGAACCGCAGTCGTTGGTGCCCGGAATGTCGTCGGCCGTGATGACCGCGACCACGCCCGGCATCGCGCGGATGGCGTCCAGCGAGATCGCCGTGACGCGCCCGTTGGCCGCCGGCGACAGCCCCAGCGCGCAATGCAGCGTGCCCGTGAGTTCGGGAATGTCGTCGATGTAGGTGGCCTCGCCGGCCACGTGCAGGTGCGCCGACTCGTGCGGGCGGCTGATGCCCACGCGCATGCCGCGCTCGTGCGCCAGCGCTTCGGCGCCCACGTCGATGCGCGCGGCGGTGTTGGTCAGATAGTCGGCAAAGGCCTCGGCGGGCTGCAGGAGACGGGCGTCGATGGGTTTGTTCATGGTCAGACTCCTTCCGCAGTCGCATTGACGGCATGGGGCATCACGCTCCAGACGCTGGTTTCCTCGATGGACAGCGCCTCCTCCGCCCGCGTTTCGAGCCAGAGACGCTGGATCAGGTTCTGCGCCACCAGCAGCCGGTAGTCGGCCGATGCGCGCATGTCGGACAGCGGCTTGAAGTCCTGCGCCAGCGCGATCTTGGCGGTGGCTACGCTGGCCTGCGTCCACGGCTTGCCGACCAGCGCGGCCTCGGCGTTCGCGGCGCGCTTGACCGTCGCGGCCATGCCGCCGAAGGCCAGTCGCACGGCCTTCACCGTGTCGCTGCCGGCCTCGAGTTCGATGGCGAAGCCCGCGCACAGCGCCGAAATGTCGCAGTCGAAGCGCTTGCTGATCTTGTAGGCACGCACCTGGCGCTTCATCGCGGCATGCGGAATGGCCAGCCCCTGGACGAACTCGCCCGGCTGCAGCTGGTTCTTCATGTAGTCCAGGTAGAACTCGGGCAGCGGCATGCGGCGCACGACCTCGCCGCGGCGCAGCTCGATCTGCGCGTCCAGCGACATCAGCACCGGCGGCGAATCGCCGATGGGCGAGCCGTTGGCCACGTTGCCGCCCATGGTGCCGGCATGGCGGATCGGCGGCGAGGCGAAGCGCAGCCACACCTCGGCCAGGCTGGGCACGCGCTCGACCAGCGCAGCGAAGGCGGATTCGAGCGAGGCGCCGGCGCCGATGTAGAGCTCGCCTGCGTTGTCCTTGCGGTCCTCGATGGTCTTCATTTCGGCCACGTCGCCCACGTAGATGATGTCGCCCAGGTCGCGGAACTGCTTGTTGACCCACAGGCCCACGTCGGTGGAGCCGGCCAGCAGCTGCGCCCGCGGCTTCTGCTCGCGCAGCGCGGCGAGCTGGGCCAGCGTCTTCGGGGCATGGAAATGGTCGATGCGGGCGCCCAGCGCGGCGGCGTAGTCGAGGCCATCGTTCTTCAGGGCAGTGAGCGCGTCGACCACGGGCTTCGTGTCGAGGCGCACCGAAGGCAGGTCGAACATGCGCTGGCCGGCGTCGAGGATCGGGCGGTAGCCGGTGCAGCGGCACAGGTTGCCGGAAAGGTCGTCGGCCAGCTGCTGGCGGGTGGGCTGCGTGCCGCCGGCCTGGTGGTGCTCGTAGGTGGCCCACAGCGACATCACGAAGCCGGGCGTGCAAAAGCCGCACTGGGAACCGTGGCAGTCGACCATGGCCTGCTGCACCGGATGCAGCGTATGAACCGGGTGCGCCTTCTTCTCGGTGGTCTTCTCGATCTTGCACTGGCCCTTCAGGTCCTCGACCGTGAACAGCGCCTTGCCGTGCAGCGTGGGAAGAAACTGGATGCAGGCGTTGACTGTCTGCAGGCTCAGTCCGTCGACGGTGCCGGGAGCATCGGGGTCGGCGGCCAGTTCGCCGATGACGACGGTGCAGGCGCCGCAGTCGCCTTCGTTGCAGCCTTCCTTGGTGCCGGTGCAGCGCGCGTCCTCGCGCAGCCAGTCGAGCACGGAACGGGTCGGGTGGACGCCGGTGACGTCGACGATCTTTCCGCGATGGAAAAAGCGGATCGGTTGAATCTTGCTGCTGTCGGTGCTCATGCTTCTTGGGCTCGTGGGGGACCCGTCATGGGTCAGTCATGGACGTTAGCGGCTTGTCCGGCGTCTTGCATACGGAGGTGCCCATAACGCGTATGTGGGGGCCGGTATGCCACGTACGGGGAAACCCTTGCGTGGAGGTTGCAATTCCCGGGCCACGCGGCGATTTTCCGGGCGGCCCCGGGGGCAGCCGTCAGCCGCGCGCGATGGCCACCCAGGCCGTGGCGATCAGCGTCGAACCCGCCGCCGCCAGCAGGCCGCCGACCAGCCATTTCAGCGTGCGCGGCTTCAGCTTGTTGGGCAGGCGGTGATGCAGCCGCGTCACGCCGTAGACGACCGGCATCGCGCATCCGGCCAGCAGCGCCGAGCGCATCGAGAAGTGGCCCGTGGGCACCACGATCACCAGCCGCACGAGCGAGTTGAAGGCGAACATCAGCAGCAGCGCGCGGCGCACCAGCTCGCGGTCCAGCGGCTGGCGGTACATGTGGAAGACGATGGGCGGCCCCGAGCTGGAGAACAGCCCGCCCAGCACGCCCGACAGTCCGCCGATGAGGGCGAAGCTGGCGCGGCCCGACACCACCGGCAGCGGCTTGCCCTGCATCACCAGCAGCACGGCACAGCCCAGGATCGACACGCCCAGCAGGCCGCGCAGCCAGTCGACCGCGCCGCCGCTGAGCCAGGTGAGCAGCATGAGGCCCACGATCACGCCCACCGTGCTGCCGTTGAGCGCCGGCTTCATCAGCTGCCAGGGCACGACGCCGGGCCGGGCGCGGAAGTAGGTCCATGCGTTGATGAGGCTCAGCACCGTGGCGGCGTTGGCCGTGTCGCCCACGCTCGCGACGTGGAGCACCGACACAAGGCCGAGCAGGATCAGGCTGAATGCAAAGCCCGTGAGGTTCTGCGCGTAGGTGGCCAGCGCCACGCAGGCCATGAAGACCAGCACGGGGCCGGCCTGGGAAAGGATCGCTTGCACCGGCGGCCCCTTGTCAGGGCGCGTCGGGAAACACGAGGCGGGAGGGAGTTTCGGGGGGAACGGGAGACGGGACGGGAAGCATTCGAGGCAATCGGAACAGCGACAGGCGCTCCCGAGAATAACCCCGCCCCGCTTCACATCATGGTTTCTCCGAGAACAGCTCGGTGATGACTTGCCGCAGCCACCGGTTGCCCGGATCGGCCTCGAAGCGCTTGCTCCAGTGCAGCGACACGGTGAAGTCGCGCAGCGGAAACGATGGCTCGACGATGGCGTAGCCGCCCTCTTCCGCGAAGCCGCGCGCGATGTTGCGCGGCATCACCACCGCCAGGTCGGTGGCGCGCACGATGGCCGGCAGCACCATGAAGTGCTCGGTCGTCAGGCGCACCCGGTCCTCGAGGTTCAGCAGCTGCAGGATGCGCAGGGTGTCGGCGTGCGTGCGCACCGCCACGTAGTCGAGCTCCTGCAGCGCCTCGAGCAGGGCCTGGCCGCTGCGCCGGCGCTTCACGAAGGGATGGTCGCGACGCAGCAGCACGATGTAGCGGTCGCGCAGCAACTGGGCACGCTGGGTGTCTTTCACGCGGGGCAGGAAGCCGAAGGCGAAGTCGACCTTGCCGCTGTCGAGCGCGGTGGCGATGTCGCCCACCGCCAGGGGCATGGTCTCGACCCGCACGCCCGGCGACAGCTCGCGCAGCCGCGCCATCAGCGCCGGCAGGAAGCGCCCTTCGCCGATGTCGCTCATGTGGATGCGGAAGGTCTTGCGCGACACCTGGGGTTCGAAGCGGTCGGGCTCGTGCAGCGCCTCTTCCAGCGTGGCCAGCGCGGCCTGCACCGCCACCGCCAGGCGGTCGGCGCGCGGCGTGGGGGCCACGCCGCCGGGTGCGCGCGTGAAGAGCGCATCGGCCAGCAGCAGCCGCAGCCGGCCCAGGCCGTGGCTGGCGGCCGGCTGGGTGAGGCCCAGCGATTCGGCCGCGCGGCTCACGTTGCGCTCGCGGTAGACCGCGTCGAAGAGACGCAGCAGGTTGAGGTCAAGCGCTTCCATATGCATGCCATTCATATTGCTTAGCTCGATCATTTTATTGAGCGCGGGGCCCCCGCCACGCACACTGGCGGGCGTTGTCCGGTTCGCCCTCGTCCTTTTCCAGGCTGGCGAACGGCCGGCACCCCACGACAAGAAGGAGACGAGACATGGCCCCGATTCGTGCACCCCGCGCGTTCCGCGCGCATGCGGCGTTCGCCGCCCTCCTCTGTGCCGCAGTCACCGCATGGGCCCAGCAGCCGCCCGCCGAGGAGCCGGGCTGGGCCAAGGGCCGGCCGAAGAGCGAAGCCGCCACGCGCATGGCACCGGTGCCCGCCTTCCCGATTCCGACCGCGCCCGACCAGTTGCCCACTTCCAAGTTCAAGCTCCCGCCGGGCTTCAAGGTCGAGACCTGGGCCTCGGGCGTGCTCGATGCGCGCGAACTGCGCCAGGGCGCCAAGGGCACGGTGTTCGTGAGCACGCTCTTCGTGGGCAACAAGGTCTACGCCATCGCCGAGAAGGGCGACCGCAAGCCGAAGACCATCATCGACAAGACCGAGTTCGCCACCGGCATCGAGTTCGACAAGGGCTCGCTCTACCTCGCCACGCACAAGCAGATCGTTCGCTACGACGGCATCGAGGACAAGCTCGACAACCCCGGCGCACCCGTGGTGCTCAACGACAAGCTGCCCGGCGGACAGGACCACAGCTGGCGCTACCTGCGCATGCACGGCGGCAAGCTCTACTACGCCGTCGGCGCGCCCTGCAACCTGTGCGAGCCCGACGACGCGCACGCGCGCATCTTCCGCATGAACCCCGACGGCAGCGGCATCGAGACCGTGGCGCGCGGCGTGCGCAACACCGTGGGCTTCGACTTCGACCCGAAGACCGGCAACCTCTGGTTCACCGACAACGGCCGCGACTGGCTCAGCGAAGACCTGCCCAACGACGAGCTGAACGTGGTCACCAAGGCCGACCAGCACTTCGGCTATCCGTACTGCCACCAGGGCAACATCCTCGATTCCGAGTTCGGCTGGGGCAAGAGCTGCAACGACTACCAGAAGCCCGCCGCCCTGCTCGGCCCGCACGCCGCGGCGCTGGGCCTCGCCTTCTACAACGGGAAGATGTTCCCGGCCAAGTACCGCGGCGCCATGTTCATCGCGCGCCACGGCCCGTGGAACCGCACCGTCAAGTACGCCGATGTCGCGGTCGCCTGGCCCGACGGCAAGGGCGGCGCCAGGGTCGAGCCCTTCATGACCGGCTTCGTCGAGAACAACAACTACCTCGGCCGTCCGGTGGACTTCCTGGTGCTGAAGGACGGCTCGATGCTCGTGAGCGACGACCACGCCGGCGCGATCTACCGCATCAGCTACGGCGGCCGATGACACCTGCGAGCCTTCTCTTCCGATACGCGATGGCGGCAATGATCGTGATGGCAGCAGCATCGCCGGCTGGTGCACAAGGCACGAAGGGCGCACAAGGCGCGCCGGGCACGAAAGTCAGCCCCTACGCCCAGCGCTACGCCGAACTCTGCGCCTCGTGCCATGGCGCCAACGGCCGCAGCGACATGGCCGGAACACCGGTGCTCGCCGGGCAGCATTCGTTCTACGCGATCACGCAGCTCTACCTGTTCCGTGAAGGCCGCCGCGACAACCCGGCGATGACGGCGGTTGCGAAGACCATGAAGGACGAAGACCTGCGCGGCTTCTCCGACTTCATCGCCACCCTGCCCGCCGTGCCCGCACCACCACCGGCCACGCCGCCCGACGCGGCGCGCATGGCGCGCGGCCAGGCGCTCGCGCAGGAGAACCGCTGCCTGCTCTGCCACGGCGCCGACCTGAGCGGCGGCCAGCAGGTGCCGCGCATCGCGCAGCAGCACGAGGACTACCTGCAGCTCACCCTGCAGGGCTTCCGCACGGGCAAGCGCCCGGGCTACACGCAGGCCATGGGCGAGGCGGTGGGCCGCATGTCGCCGGAGGACCTGGACACCCTTGCCTACTACGTGGCGCGCTTCCCCGGCGCCACGGCAAAGCCTTCCTCCACGCCCCCCAGATAAACGCCATCTCCCGACGTGCGGCACCGGCCAGAAGAAGCGCGGTGCGGGCACTGCTCACCCCGAATCCAGCAAACCCCACCAACATCGGAGCCGAATCTCTTGGAAGTTTCATTCAGCAAGGAAGTGGAAATGCTGCGCCTCGGCGCAGGCGACACCTTTCACGGCGAGGGCATCCTCGCGATCACCAAGGGCCTGCTGCAGTCGGGCGTGGCGTATGTCGGCGGCTACCAGGGCGCGCCGGTGTCGCACCTGCTCGACGTGATGGTCCAGGGCAAGGCCTACATGGACGAGCTGGGCGTGCACGTCGAGGCCTGCTCCAACGAAGCCTCGGCCGCGGCCATGCTCGGCGCCTCCATCCACTACCCGCTGCGCGGCGCGGTGACGTGGAAGTCCATCGTGGGCACCAACGTGGCGGCCGATGCGCTGTCGAACCTGTCTTCGCCCGGCGTGACCGGCGGCGTGCTCATCGTGGTGGGCGAGGACTACGGCGAAGGCGCCAGCGTGATCCAGGAGCGCACGCATGCCTACGCCCTCAAGTCGAGCATGTGCCTGCTCGACCCGAGGCCCGACCTCGGCGTGATGGTGCGCATGGTGGAGGAAGGCTTCCGCCTGTCGGAAAGCTCGAACATGCCCTGCCTGATGGAGCTGCGCATCCGCACCTGCCACGTGCGCGGCAGCTTCGAGTGCAAGGACAACATCCAGCCCGCCGTGTCCACCCGCTCGCTGATGGAGGAACCCGCCGGCTTCGACTACATGCGGCTCGCACATCCGCCCGTCACCTTCAGGCACGAGAAGCTCAAGGGCGAGGCGCGCATTCCGGCCGCGCGCAGCTACATCGCCGAGCACGGCCTCAACGAGCTGATGCCCGGGCGACGCCATGCCGACCTCGGCATCGTGGTGCAGGGCGGGCTCTACAACGCGTTGATCCGCAGCCTGCAGCAGCAGGGCCTGGCCGATGCCTTCGGCGAGACGGACATCCCGATCCTCGTGCTCAACGTGACCTATCCGCTGGTGCCCGATCAGGTCGCCGACTTCTGCGTGGGCAAGCGCGCGGTGCTGGTGGTGGAAGAAGGCCAGCCGGAGTACATCGAGCAGGACATCGCCACGCTGCTGCGCCGGCGCGACATCCAGACGCCGCTGCACGGCAAGGACATGCTGCCGCTGGCGGGCGAGTACGGCGTGGAAGTGCTGGCGGGGGGCATCGGCGCCTTCGCCGCCAAATACATCGAGGCGGACGAGGCATCGTCATCGGCCCAGGCCTGGCTGGCGGGCAACCGCGAGCGCCGCGAGGCCGTCGCGCGCCGGCTGGGCACGCCGCTGCCCAACCGTCCGCCGAGCTTCTGCGTCGGCTGCCCCGAGCGGCCGGTGTTCTCGGCGCTCAAGCTGGCGCAGCAGGAGACCGGGCCGGTGCACGTGGCGGCCGACATCGGCTGCCACGCCTTCGGCACCTTCGAGCCCTTCTCGATGGGTCACTCCATCCTCGGCTACGGCATGAGCCTCGCGAGCCGCGCGGGCGTGGCGCCGATGATGAACCGGCGCACCCTGTCGATCATGGGCGACGGCGGCTTCTGGCACAACGGGCTGCTCACCGGCGTGCAGAGCGCGCTCTTCAACGGCGACGACGCGGTGCTGCTGATCTTCAAGAACGGCTACACCTCGGCCACCGGCACGCAGGACATCATCTCGACGCCCGACGACGAGATCAAGGAGCGCGCGGAAGACAAGCAGCAGAGCCTGGTAGACAAGAACCAGACAATCGAGGCCACGCTCAAGGGTCTGGGCGTGCAGTGGATGCGCACCGTGACGACCTACGACGTCGAGCGCATGCGCAAGACGCTGACCGAAGCGCTCACCAGCGACTTCAACGGCCTGAAGGTGGTGATTGCCGAAGGCGAGTGCCAGCTGGAGCGCCAGCGCCGCATCAAGCCGTGGATCGCCGGGCTGCTGAAGAGGGGCGAGCGCGTGGTGCGCGTGAAGTACGGCGTGGACGAGGACGTGTGCAACGGTGACCACGCCTGCATCCGCCTCTCGGGCTGCCCCACGCTCACGCTGCGCGACAACCCCGACCCGCTGAAGGTGGACCCCGTGGCCACGGTGATCGACGGCTGCGTGGGCTGCGGCCTGTGCGGCGCGAACGCGCATGCGGCCACGCTGTGCCCGAGCTTCTACCGGGCCGAGGTGGTGCAGAACCCGAAGTGGCACGAGCGGCTGCTGCACGGCCTGCGCGGTGCGGTCGTTCGCGCATTGCAACCGGCATGAGAGGCGAGGAAACCATGGAACAGAACCGCCCCATCACGTTGCTCGTCTGCGCCCTCGGCGGCGAAGGCGGCGGCGTGCTCACCGAATGGCTGGTCGACACCGCGCGCCATGCCGGCTACGCGGCGCAGAGCACGTCGATTCCCGGCGTGGCGCAGCGCACCGGCGCCACCACCTACTACATCGAAGTCTTTCCAGTGCCGCTCGCACAGCTCGGAGGACGCCGGCCGGTGTTCAGCCTGAGCCCGGTGCCGGGCGCGCTCGACGCCATCGTCTCCTCGGAGCTGCTGGAAACCGCGCGCCAGGTCGGCAACGGCATGAGCGCGCCGCAGCGCACGCTGGTCATCAGCTCGTCGGCGCGCATCTTCACGACGGCCGAGCGCATGCAGCTCGGCGACGGCCGCGCCGACGCGCAACGGCTGCTCGACGTGGTGAAGGCCTTCAGCCGCGAGCACCATGTGTTCGACATGAACGCCATCGCGCGCGAAAGCGGCACGGTGGTCAGCGCCGTGATGCTGGGCGCCATCGCGGGCAGCGGGCTGTTTCCGTTCCCACGCGAGGCCTACGAGCACGTGGTGCGCGGCGGCGACACCAGCGCGCCCGAGAAGCTCAGCAAGATGGCAGCCGCCAGCCTGCGCGGCTTTGCATCGGCCTTCGACGCGGTGAACGCTCCACGCGCGCAGGCCGCCTTCGTGAGCAGCGTGATGGCCGGCGAGGGGAACGATGCGCCGCCGCAGGCCGCGCCGCTGCCCGCCGAACTGGCCAGCCGCTTTCCGCCGGCCGTGCACGACATGCTCGCTCTCGGTCACGCCCGCGTGCTCGACTACCAGGATGCCGCCTACGGCGAGCTCTACGCACAACGTCTAGGCCGCGTGCTCGACGCCGAGCGCGCCGCCGATCCGGCCGGCGCGCGGGGCTTCGCCATCACCCGCGAGGCCGCGCGCTGGCTCGCGCTGTGGATGGCCTTCGACGACATCGTGCGCGTGGCCGCGCTCAAAGGCCGCGCCAGCCGCGCACAGCGCGTGCGGCGCGAGGTGCGCGCCGGCGAAGAAGACCTCGTGAAGGTCTACGACCACTTCAAGCCCGGCGCGGCCGAGTTCGCGGCGCTGCTGCCGCCATCGCTCTCCCGCCGCGTCACGGCCTGGGATCGGGGCCGACAGGCACGCGGCCTCGCGCCGTGGGCCTTGCCGTTGAAGGTGGGCAGCCACTCGGTATTCGGCATGGCCTCGCTGCGGCTGCTGGCTTCGCTGCGCTGGCTGCGCCGGCGCGGCAGCCGCTTCGCCGAGGAGCAGGCCCTCATCGAACGCTGGCTCGCCGCCGTGGAAACCGGAACGCGCGAGACCTGGGCGCTGGGACATGAAGTCGCGCTGTGCGGACGGCTCATCAAGGGCTACGGCAGCACCAACGAACGCGGCAAGCACAACCTGCTGCACGTGACCGACGAGCTCGCGGGCCGCACGGCCCTACCTGCCGCGGCGCGGGCCACGGCCATCGCGGCGGCGCGCGAGGCGGCCCTTGCCGACGAAGGCGGCAAGGCACTCGACGCCGCGCTGACGGCACACGGCGCGGCGCCGCGGCCGGTGCAGGCGCAGCCGATCCGGTGGATGAAGCGGCCCCCATCGGTCAAGGCCTGAAACGACAGTAAAGAAAAAGACAAGGAGACATTCGATGACACACCCCACCCATTCCATCCGGCGATGCCTGCTCTGGCTGGCCGCAGCCGCCCTCGTGGCCCCCGCATATGCCAACAACGCAGTCAACTGGCCGGCCAAGCCGATCAAGGTGATCGTCAACTTCCCCGCGGGCGGCGCTGCCGACCAGATCGCACGCGCCATCTCGCAGCCGCTGCAGGAGTCGCTGAAACAGCCGGTGGTGATCGAGAACCGCGCCGGCGCCAACGGCAACGTCGGCGGCGAAGCCGTGGCACGCGCGCCGGCCGACGGCTACACGCTGCTGATGAGCTCAGGCGGCATGGTGTCGGTGAACCCGCATCTCTATTCGCGCATGAGCTTCGACCCGGCGAAGGACCTCGTGCCTGTGGCTGCCGCCGCGCGCGTGCTGGTGTTCCTGGTCACGCGGCCCTCGCTGCCGCCCGCGAACGTGAAGGAGTTCATCTCGTACGTGAAGGCCAACCCGGGCAAGCTCACCTACGGCTCTCCGGGCAGCGGCAGCTCGCCGCACCTCGCGGGCGAGATGTTCAAGACGCAGGCCAATCTCTTCGCGCTGCACGTGCCCTACCGCGGTGCCGCGCCCGCCCTGCAAGACCTGCTGGCCGGCCAGATCGACTACGCCTTCGACCCCGGCATCGCGCTGACGCAGGTGCGCGCGGGCAAGCTGCGGCTGCTGGCCGTGGGCAGCCCGAAGCGTTCGCCGCTCTTCCCCGACGTGCCCACGCTCGACGAGGCCGGACTGCGCGGCTTCGACGCGGATACCGTGTTCGGCTTCTACGCCCCGGTGGGCACGCCGCCGGAAGTGGTGGCGCAGCTCAACACGCAGATCAACCGCGCGCTCGCGCTGCCCGCCGTGCAGGAACGCATCGCGTCCATCGGTGGCGAGGCGCAGCCCGGCTCGCCTGCGGCATTCCAGCAGCGCGCTGCTGCCGATTCGCAGCGCTTCGGCGCGCTGATCCGCGAACGCCGGATCGCGGCGGACTGAGCGATGGCATCGCTGCTCAACGTGGAGGACTACCGGCGCCAGGCGCGCCGCGCGTTGCCGCGACTGGTGTTCGACTACATCGATGGCGGCGCGGAAGACGAGCGCTGCCTGCGGCGCAACCGCGACGCGCTCGAGGCATTGCCGTTGATTCCCGAGTGCCTGCGCGACACCAGCAAGGTGGACATCGGCACCGAACTCTTCGGCCGCCGCTGGCGTGCGCCTTTCGGCCTCGCGCCCATCGGGCTGGCCGGCCTCGTGCGGCCGCGCGCCGACGCCCTGCTGGCCGGCGCCGCGCAGGCCGCGGGCGTGCCCTTCATCCTTTCCACCGCATCCAACACGCGCATCGAGGACGTGCGCAACGCAGCCCCCGACGCCGCGCTGTGGATGCAGCTCTACGTGATGGGCGAGCGCGCCATCGCCGAGCGCATCGTGCGCCGCGCGCGCAACGCGGGCTTCGAGGCGCTGGTGCTCACGGTGGACGTGCCCGTCAGCGGCCTGCGCGAACGAGATCTGCGACACGGCTTTCGCGTGCCCATGCGCCTCACGCCCGGCACCGTGCTCGACATGGCGCGGCACCCTGCGTGGCTGCTGCGGCTGGCTGGCGGCGGCATGCCGCAGTTCGCGAACCTGCTGCCGGACGAGGACGACGGCGCACCCGTTTCCGCCCAGACACAGGCCGCGTTGCTCTCTCGCGCCATGGACCGCACGCTCACCTGGGAGAGCCTGGGCTGGCTGCGCAAGCTGTGGGACGGCCCTCTGCTCGTGAAGGGCCTGCTCGGTGCGGAAGACGCGCGCCGTGCGCTGCGCCATGGCGCGGACGGCATCGTGGTCTCGAACCACGGCGGCCGCCAGCTCGATGCCGCTCCGGCCACCATCGCCGCGCTGCCGGCCATGCTCGATGCAGTCGGCAGCCGCATTCCGGTGCTGGTGGACAGCGGTATGCGGCGCGGCAGCGACATCGTCAAGGCACTCGCGCTCGGAGCCAGCGCAGCGCTCGTCGGCCGCGCGCCGGTCTACGGCCTCGCATGCGACGGCGAACAGGGCGCGCTCTCGGTGCTGCAACTGCTCGCGCAGGAAACCGAACGCACGATGACCTTGCTGGGCGCCACGCGCGTCGGCGAGCTCGGCCGCAGGCACGTCGAAATGCATGTGCCGCGTTCGCACGCCGAACACGTCGTGCATGCACCCGTACCGGCGCACGGGAAAGCCTCCATTTACCCCGCGCATGCCGCTGCCTAGATTGCGTATTCACTCGTAGAGACACACACAACACAACGAAGGAGACCATGAAAGCCAATCGCCAACCCCGTCCGTCCCGTCGCCTGGCCTCGGCCCTCGCAACGGCCACCGCAGCCCTCGTGCTTGCCGCTCCCGCCGTGCAGGCGCAGGACAAGCCGGTGCAGCTCAAGCTGTCGAGCTGGGTGCCCGCGCAGCATCCGCTCAACCCCGCGCTGCAGGCGTGGGCCGACGACATCAAGAAGGAATCGGGCGGCACCATCACCGCGATCCTTTTCCCGTCGGAGCAGCTGGGCAAGGCCTTCGACCACTACGACATGGCGCGCGACGGCATCGCCGACTTCTCGTACGTGAACCCCGGCTACCAGCCGGGCCGCTTCCCGGTGATGGCGGGCGCGTCGCTGCCCTTCCTGTTCGCCAACGGCAAGGAAGGCTCGGCCGCCATCGACGCCTGGTACCGCAACTACGCAGCCAAGGAGATGAAGGACGTGAAGTACTGCTTCGCGTTCGTGCACGACCCCGGCACCTTCCACTCGCGCAAGAAGATCACCGTGCCCGGTGACGTCAAGGGCATGAAGGTGCGCCCGGCCACCAGCACCGTGGGCCAGCTCATCACCTCGCTGGGCGGCACCAACGTGCAGGCCTCCGCGCCCGAGTCGCGAGACATGCTGGAGCGCGGCGTGGCCGACGCCATCACCTTCCCTTGGGGTTCGATCGGCCTCTTCGGCATCGACAAGGTCGTGAAGTACCACATGGACGTTCCGCTGTACGTCACGCCCTTCGTGTGGGTGATGAACAAGGGCAAGTACGACGCGATGTCCGTCGCGCAGAAGAAGGTGATCGACGACCACTGCACCAGCGAGTGGGCGCAGAAGGTGGCCGGGCCGTGGGCCGACTTCGAGTTCGCGGGCCACGCAAAGATGGCGGCGCTCTCGGGCCACGAGATCTACAAGCTCACGCCCGAGCAACTGGATGCATGGCGCAAGGCGGCGGCGCCCGCCGAAGCGCAATGGGCCGAGGGCGTGAAGAAGGCCGGCGAAGACCCGAAGACGGTGATGGACGCCCTGAAGGCCAGCCTCGCCAAGTACAAATCGGCGCTCTGAGCGATGGCTACACGGTCCGCCAGCTACATGGACCGCGCGATCAACACGATCGAATGGCTTGCCGCCATCTTCGTGGGGATCGTCGCGCTCAACATCTTCGTGGCCGTGGTGCTGCGCAAGTTCTTCGACACCTCGATTCCCGACGCCTACGACTTCGGCCGCATGCTGCTGGGCATCCTGATCTTCTGGGGCATCGCGGCCACCAGCTACCGCGGCGGCCACATCACGGTCGACCTGGTGTGGACGGCTGCGGGCCCGCGCATGAAGCGCGTGATCGACGTGTTCGCCACGCTGGTGCTGCTGTTCGTGGTGGCGGTGCAGACCATCATGCTGTTCGACAAGGTGCGCGGCACGTATGTCGACAACGTGCAGACCTACGACCTCAACATCCCGACCTGGCCCTTCTACGTCGTGGCCTGGGCCGGCGACGTGTGCGCCGTGCTGCTCATCGCCATCCGCACCTACAGGCTGATCTTCCATCCGGAACAGCTCGAGGAAGTCCACGCAGAACAGAAAGCCGACGAATGAGCGCCGCGCCGGGCCGCCCCAAGCAAGCTCGCACCGCAGTGCGAAGCACGGAGGTTTTTCAATGAATCCGGACGCAGTTGCCATCCTGGGCTTTGTCGCCCTCTTTGCATTGATGCTGTTGCGCGTGCCGGTGGGCATGGCGATGGGGCTGGTGGGCGTGGTGGGCTACAGCTACCTCGTCGGGCCCGGCCCGGCGCTGAAGCTGGTGGGCCAGACCTCCATGCGCACCGTGACCGACTACACCTTCGGCGTGATCCCGATGTTCATGCTGATGGGCGCGCTGGTGTCGGTGTCGGGCGTGAGCCGCGAGCTATTCAAGGCCGCCAACTCGATGATCGGCCACCTGCGCGGCGGGCTCGGCGTGGCCACCGTGGTGGCGTGCGGCGGCTTCGCTGCTATCTGCGGCTCGTCGGTTGCCACGGCCGCGACCTTCTCGGCGGTGGCGTATCCGGAGATGCGGCGCTTCAACTATCCGCAGTCGTTCTCCACCGGCGTGATCGCCGCGGGCGGCACGCTGGGCGCGATACTGCCGCCCTCGACCGTGCTCGCGGTGTACGCGATCCTCACGCAGCAGGACATCGGCAAGCTCTTCATGGCGGGCATCGTGCCGGGCATCCTCGCGATGGCCATGTACGTGCTGACCATCGCGGTCATCGTGAAGACGCGCCCCGGCTGGCTGCCCGGCGGCGAGGTCAAGCCGTGGTCGGAACGCCTGAAGGATCTGAAGAACGTGTGGGCGCCGCTGGTGCTCTTCGTGTTCGTCATCGGCGGCCTCTACGGCGGCTTCTTCACGCCGACCGAGGCGGGCGGCGTGGGCGCGAGCGGCGCGTTCATCCTCGGGCTGGTGCGGCGCAAGCTCGACGGCCCGAAGATCCGCGAGGCGCTGCTGTCGGCCACGCGCACAGCGGCGGCTGTGTTCACGGTGCTGATCGGCGCGCTGCTGTTCGGCTACTTTCTCACCATCACGCAGAGCCCGCAGAAGCTCACCGAATTCCTCACCGGGCTGGGCATCGGCCGCTATGGCGTGCTCGCGCTCATCATGCTCATGTACCTGGTGCTGGGCTGCCTGATGGACGCGATGGCGATGATCATCCTCACGGTGCCCATCATCTATCCGGTGATCGTGCACCTGGGCTTCGACCCCATCTGGTTCGGCGTGATCATCGTGATGACCGTGGAGCTCGGGCTGATCCATCCGCCGGTGGGCATGAACGTGTTCGTCATCAAGAGCGTGGTGAAGGACGTGAGCTTCACCACCATCTTCAAGGGCGTGCTGCCGTTCATCGTGACCGACATCGTGCGGCTGGTGATCCTCATCGCGTTCCCCATCATTGCCTTGTGGCTGCCGACGAGAATGGGCTGATGAGCAATACGAGCACAACCGCAAACAAGGAAGTCGTCTACACGGTACGCGTCGAGTTCGGCGACTGCGACCCCGCCGGCATCGTCTGGTTTCCCAATTTCTTCCGCTGGATCGACGCGGCATCGCGCCACTTCTTCGCGGAGTGCGGCGTGCCGCGCTGGGAAGAGACCACGCAGACGCTGGGCGTGATCGGCACGCCGCTGGTCGACACGCACACGCGCTTCGTGAAGTCCGCGAGCTACGGCGACACGCTGCAGATCGCGGTGCGCATCACCGAGTGGCGCGAGAAGAGCTTCGTGCAGACCTACCGCGTGACGCGCGGGGACGACCTCATTCTCGAGTGCGAGGAGGTGCGCATCTTCGGGGCGAAGCGCGACGGCGGAGGGATCCGGGCGGTGGCGATTCCGCCTTCGATACGGGTGCTCTGCGAGTAGCGGCAGAGGCTCAGCGTGCTTCGGCCCGCAGCCTTGCGAGGAGGCCGTCGACACCCCGGTCGATCAGGTCGAAGACCTCGACGAAATCCTTCTGCCCGCCGTACCACGGGTCAGGCACGTCGCCTTCGATGCCGTCGGCGTACTCGGTGAACAGGTGGATCTTGCCGGCCGCGCCGACGGGTGCAAGCCTGCGCAGGGCGGCGCAATGCTGGGCGGTCATGCCGATGATCAGGTCGAAGCGATCGAAGTCGGACTTGCGGACCTGCCGCGCGCAATGCGCGTGCATCTCGATGCCGCGGCGCCTTGCCTCTGCCACCGAACGCGGATCGGGTGGGTTGCCGCGCTCTTCGTCGGAGATGGCGGCGCTGTCGACATCTATTTCGAAGCCGGCTGCGCGGGCCTTGTGCATGAGGAGCACGTGGGCTGTGGGGGAGCGGCAGATATTCCCGGTGCAAATAAACAGGATCGCTGGTTTCTTCATCTTCATTCCTGCCAACAACTGGCTCGACTTCGTGAGTCACGAGGATAGAGGGCCTATGCCGGAATTTTCGCCTTGACGAAATAGAGAGCCACCTTCGTCGACCTCGTCGTTCCTCCCCGGGACAATCCGCGTCGATTGGCCAACAGGCGTATGGTCATAATTGGTCTCTAGAACAAGGAGTGGACGGATGCTGCAGCGAGACGAAGTCGTTACCGCCTACAAGGCTCTTCTGGGCCGCGATCCGGAGGCAGAATCGGTCATTGAGAGCCATTGCCGAGGGCACGATCAGGTCGATTCGCTGGTGATGTCGATCTGTGCATCGGAAGAGTTCAAGATGCGATTGCGTCCGCCGGCACACGCCGCTGCAACGCCCAAGACTCTGACTCGCACCCAGTTGATCGGTATCTACGAGGAGTTGCTGAGGCGCAAGCCTGGCAGCGAAGATGAGATCTCCCAGCATCTCGCATCGCACGACACGCCGGAGGCGTTCAGGCAAACCGTGCTTGACTCGCAGGAATACCGCAACCTGCAAACGTTCAGCACCAAGCGCAAGATCCAATTCTCCGAGATCGACAAGGAGGTCGCTCTGCTGGAACGACTCTCTTCGGAAGACCCGATCGAGTACTCCGCACGGCTCAACGACTTCTGGCTCGATCTGAAGCCGATCAATGAGCCTCCATCGTCCGACGCCTACAAGCAATGGGTCATGGCGACCTATTCGGAGATTGCCAATCGCAGCTATGGAACCTCCAACGAGGTGACCGACTACGACGTGGACGCCTACACGAAAAGGCCCGTTCCATACGCATCGGGCAATGCGAAGGCCATCGGTGATCAGCTGATGGCGGTGGGTCATGTGATTCACGCGATGAACCTGCCAGCGAACTCGAGCGTTCTCGAAATGGGCTTCGGATGGGGCAACACGACAGTGCAACTGGCCATGTCGGGTTATCAGGTGAAGGGCATCGACATTTCCCGCCATTTCGTCGAGATTGCTTCGCGCAGGGTGCGTGCCCTCCAGATCGAGCCTGATTTGTCCGTAGGGGATTTCTTCGACATAGAAACCATCGACGACAAGTTCGACGCAGTGCTCTTCTTCGAATGCTTTCATCATTGCGCCGATCACCTGCGGCTGCTGAAGGCGATCCCCAAGGTGCTGAAGCCAGGCGGTCGCCTTGTGCTGGCGGGCGAAACAATCAACAACGCGTTGCCCTATCCGTGGGGTATCAATCCCGATGGCCAGGCGATCTACTGCATCCGCAGGTTCGGCTGGCTGGAACTCTCCTTTCGGGAAAACTACATCCTGGGTCTGCTCGACGAGCTCGGATGGAATGTGACCAAGCACAACTTCATCAATGCGATGGGCGTGACCTACGTCGCCACGCGCAAGGGCGAATAGAGGAACTGCACCGAGCAACGTGGCAAGCCGCGACGGCCTGTCACGCATTCATCAGGGAAGGGTTTCTCCATCCCTGTACGCCGTCGACCATCAGGAGCGGCCGCGACGATTTCACGTCGTAGAAGGCCGGCCGCTCCATCTCCATGCGCCAGCCGGTACCGCACATGAGATCGAACAGCTGAGCTTCGATGTGCTTCGAGTGAGTACCGATCACCATGTAGGCAACCTTCTCCTCGATCAGAGGCAGACAACCAGCGACGAGATCCGCCTCCCCACCCTGAATATCGATGTGCAGCAGATCTATACGGTCGTGCTGCCCGACGGCCTCAGCCAAGGGAATCATTGGAAGAATGTCATGGCTGCCATCTGCTGCGGCTTGCGCCTGCTGTGTGCTGGTCGCGCCGAAAACGGGCTCGAGTCCCCAGGAGTGGCCTGCATGTTCCTGCTTGGGAAACAAAGCCACTCCCGCGGTCGCTGCGGCGATGCCGCGATGAATGGTGTATTCGTCCGGTTGGAAACCATTGCGGGCAAGTGCCTCGTGCGCAAACAGGATATGACCCTCATCCCCCTCGACGCCGATGACATGAACCTTCCGCCCCGTGCGGCGAGCCGCCGAGCCCATGTTGTTCATCCAGCAGCCCCAACCGCATCCGAGCTCAATCATCGTGAATGAGTCGCGGGGCGAATTGTCCACGGCCTGTAGCGCCGCGGCCCATTCCGCTATATCCGCATGCCAGTTGGCCGGGAATGGAGCGGGTTCCAGTTGCCCCGCCGTAGCGCTCAAGAATGGGTTGATCTTGGGATCGACCAGAACACCAAGCCAGTTCGTCTGAAATCCGGGCGTTGGCTGCAAGCCGTGGACTTCGTGCCGGTGCATCGTCTCGATGGCATCGAAATTCGCGAAGTAGGCGTAGAAGGGGCTCGCATTCGCAGATCGGAGCGTCGCGAGCTGGGCCTCCAATTCCCCAACCCTTTCGACTTGCTGATCGAATGCTGTCTTCAGGTTGTCCCGGCTGTCACGCAACCGTTGCAAGGCGGGAATCTGGAGTGCCATCTCCTTGAGCATCGACAATGGATTCCTTTGAAATGAGGCCTCGAAGAGGCATCGAGGCAATTCGCATGAACCTTAAGCAGCGAACCTCTTCGCCTGTGTAGGAAGAATGCCCATGGTTCGTAATGCAAGGGTTGACGCTCCCATGCCGCAGTGCAACAATCCGGAAATCTTCATTTCGGAGCCCCGTGCGTGGACAGTGCCAGTTGGATCAGTGACAAGACGCGTGCCTCGGCAGGCGTGACACATCCGGCCCTCTAGCGCAGGCTTCCCGCGCTGCGTGCCGTCGGTGTGCACACAGCGTGACCCTCTCGCCGTTGCGGCAAGAGGCTCTCCTCCTTCCGATATTCGTCGTTCTCGTCACTGACTATTTCAGTCAGCTTGCGTGCGTCCGTGCGCGAGGCCCTTCTGTGCGAAGGAGCCTTGTCATGCGTCACTTTCATCTTCGTCGTCAGCCGCACGAACAGCGTGTTCGTCCGTCGGCCCACGTGGTTGCGCCCGCTCCCGCAGTAGCGGCGGCGGAAGCAGCCCCCGTCGTCGATGCCGCGCTCGACCAGGCCGCGGCGCTCTGGACCACGCGCCGCATCCGCAGCTTCCTGCTGCTCCAGCCGACCTGCACGCCCCGTCGCTGAGCCGCGACCGGCAGCCCTTCTTTCTCCATCAACCTGCAAGCGACCCAGGAGCACACCATGGATCCCGCCTCTTGTTGGCGCCATAGCGCGCCCCCTTCGTCCATATCGATTCCAACAAAGACGCGGTCCGCTGCCGCGCCTCTCAAAGGGTTGCTCCCGGCAGGCTGATTGATGCGCCGGGGTTCTCCTTGGGCGGGCGGCAGTGGCGGCCGCCCCGAAGGAGAACACCATGAAGAACGTCCTCAAGTCCTTTTTCGAAAGCTTCCTGCGCAGCCGCCACATGCTGCACCACTTCGAGCGCTGGCAGACGCTGCTGGGCTCGAAGCCCGTCGGAACCGGCTCCGTGAGCATGCCGCCCGACATCGCGAAGGCGTTGAATGCCGCCTCGCGCACCGATGCAGGCGAGATGCTCGTCAGGCTCGGCAGCTCGCCGCGCGGCCTCAGCGAAGGCCATGCGCAGGTGCTGCGCAAGCGCCTCGGCAGCAACGAGGTGCGCCACGAGCAGCCGCTTCGTTGGTGGCAGCACCTCTGGCAGTGCTACCGCAATCCGTTCAACCTGCTGCTGACGGTGCTGGCGCTGGTCTCCTACGTCACCGAGGACATGAAGGCCACGCTGGTGATCGGCAGCATGGTGGTGCTGTCGACGGTGCTGCGCTTCCTGCAGGAGTCGCGCTCCAACAAGGCCGCCGACCGGCTCAAGGCGATGGTGAGCAACACCTCCACCGTGCTGCGCCCCGCGCCGGGCCACAAGGCGGGCACGGCCGGCGACGAGGGCTTCGACACCACGCACGCCGGCACGCTGCGCGTCGAGGTGCCGATGCGCGACCTGGTGCCCGGCGAAGTGATCGCGCTCTCCGCCGGTGACATGATCCCCGCTGATTGCCGGCTGATCACGGCGAAAGACCTGTTCATCAGCCAGTCGGCGCTGACGGGCGAAGCCATGCCGGTCGAGAAGTTCGTGGTCGATCGCGGCGACCACGCTGCCGGCGTGCTCGAACGCGAGAACCTGCTCTTCATGGGCACCAACGTGATCAGCGGCACCGCCACCGCGGTGATCGTGCACACGGGCGACCGCACCTTCTTCGGCGCGCTGGCCCAGCGCGTCACTGCCGCCGACCGCGGCACCAGCGCTTTCCAGGCCGGCATCAACCGCGTGAGCTGGGTGCTGATCCGCTTCATGCTGGTGATGGCGCCGCTGGTGCTCGTGATCAACGGCGTGGCCAAGGGTGACTGGTGGGAGGCGGCGCTGTTCGCGCTGTCGATCGCGGTAGGCCTCACGCCCGAGATGCTGCCGATGATCGTGACCGCCACGCTGGCCAAGGGCGCGGTCGTGATGTCGCGCCAGAAGGTGATCGTGAAGCGGCTCGAGGCCATCCACAACTTCGGCGCGATGGACGTGCTGTGCACCGACAAGACCGGCACGCTGACGCAGGACCGCATCGTGCTCGAGCGCCACACTAACGCATGGGGCGAGCAGTCCGATCACGTGCTGCAGCTGGCCTACCTCAACAGCTTTCACCAGACCGGCCTGAAGAACCTGCTCGACAAGGCCGTGCTGAGCCACGCCGAGATGCAGCTCGAGACGCGCCTGCAGACGGCCTATCGCAAGATCGACGAAGTGCCCTTCGACTTCTCGCGCCGCCGCATGTCGGTGGTGGTGGCCAACGGCGGCAGCGAGCATCTGCTGATCTGCAAGGGCGCGCTGGAAGAGATCCTGTCGGTGTGCACCTCGGTCGAACGCGGCGCGGAAGTGCTGTCGCTCGACGCCGACGTGCTGGCGCGCATCCACAGCGTTGCGTCGGAGCTCAACGCCCAGGGCCTGCGCGTGGTGGCCGTGGCCAGCCGTTCGCTGAAGGTCGAGGAGCAGAAGCCGGCCTACGGCGTGGCCGACGAGTCGGGGCTCACGCTGCTCGGCTACGTGGCCTTCCTCGATCCGCCGAAGGAATCCACCGCCCCCGCCCTGCGCGCACTGGCCGAGCACGGCGTGGCAGTGAAGGTGCTGACGGGCGACAACGAGCTGGTCACGCGCAAGGTCTGCGCCGACGTGGGGCTCGAAGTCGGCCGCATCGTCCTCGGCGGCGAGATCGAGGAGATGGTCGACGCCGACCTGCGGCTGGTGGTCGAGGCGCACCAGGTGTTCGCCAAGCTCACGCCCGCGCACAAGGAGCGCATCGTGCACGCGCTGCATGCCAACGGGCACGTGGTGGGCTTCATGGGCGACGGCATCAACGACGCGCCCGCGCTGCGCGCCGCGGACATCGGCATCTCGGTGGACAGCGCGGTGGACGTTGCCAAGGAATCGGCCGACATCATCCTGCTCGAGAAGAGCCTGATGGTGCTGGAGCAAGGCGTCATTCAAGGCCGCCGCACCTTCGCAAACATGCTCAAGTACATCAAGCTCACCGCGAGCTCGAACTTCGGCAACGTGTTCTCGGTGCTGGTGGCGAGCGCCTTCCTGCCCTTCCTGCCGATGCTGCCGCTGCACCTGCTGGTGCAGAACCTGCTGTACGACGTGTCGCAGATCGCGATCCCGTTCGACAACGTGGACGACGAGTTCCTCAAGAGCCCGCAGCGCTGGAACCCGGCCGACCTGGGCCGCTTCATGGTGTTCTTCGGTCCGCTGAGCTCGGTGTTCGACATCCTCACCTTCACGGTGATGTGGTTCGTCTTCGCTGCCAACACGGTGGATCACCAGACGCTCTTCCAGTCGGGCTGGTTCGTCGAGGGCCTGCTGTCGCAGACGCTGATCGTGCACCTGATCCGCACCCGCAAGATCCCGTTCCTGCAAAGCCGCGCCGCATGGCCGCTGCTGATCATGGGCGCCGCGATCGCCACCGTGGGCATCTGGCTGCCGATGGGGCCGCTGTCGCACTACTTCAAGCTGCAGGCGCTGCCGCTGATGTACTTCCCGTGGCTGGTGGCGATGCTGCTGGGCTATGCGCTGCTGACGCAAGGCGTGAAGGGGTGGTACGCGCGGCGGTATGGCTGGCAGTGAGCGCTCGGGGTGTCGTGAACTTCATGACACGCACATGACACCCGGCGACTGCAAACTGAGGCATCACAAGAAAAAGGAATCCATCGATGCAAGCCATCCAGAACATCAACCTGCTCTCGCTGCTCGACACCTTCGTCAGCGTCGCGGCTGCATTCATCCTCGGCTCGGTGATCGGCCTGGAGCGCCAGATACGCCAGCGCACGGCCGGCCTGCGCACCAACACATTGGTGGCCGTGGGCGCGGCGGTGTTCGTCGACATGGCCTACCGGCTCGACGGCAGCGGCGGCGCGGTGCGCGTGGTGGCCTATGTGGTGTCGGGCATCGGCTTCCTGGGCGCGGGCGCGATCATGAAGGAAGGTGCCAACGTCACGGGGCTGAACACTGCGGCAACGCTGTGGGGGTCGGCGGCGGTGGGTGCCTGCGCGGGTGCCGACCTGCTGGGCGAGGCGCTGATAGCGGCACTCTTCGTGCTGGCCAGCAACACGCTGCTGCGGCCCGTGGTGAACCGCATCAACCGCCAGCCGATCAGCGAGGAAGCCAGCGAGGCGACGTACGTGGTGCGCGTGATCTGCTCGCGCGCGGCGCGGCCCGAGGTGCTCGATCAGCTGCTGTTGCTGCTCGAGGCCGCGAACTATCCGGTGCGCGATGTCGACCAGCACCCCTTCGGGCCGGCCGACACCGAGATCGGCGCGACGCTCTATGCGACAGCGGTCGAGCCCGCGGAGCTCGACCGTGTCATCGAGGATCTGGAGGCACTCGACGGCGTGCAGCAGGCCTTCTGGAATGCCACAGCCGAGGAGTGATTGAGCCCAAGCGGGCTCAGACGCCGAGGATCGAGACCGCCTTGGTGTTCAGGTAGGCCTCGAGCGCCTCGGGGCCGCCTTCCGAGCCGTAGCCCGAATCCTTCACGCCGCCGAACGGCATTTCCGGCGACGGGGTGGCGGGTTGGTTGATCCACAGCATGCCCAGTTCGAGCTTCTGGCTCAGCAGGTGGGCGTTCTTGATCGACTTGGTGAAGGCGTAGCCGGCCAGGCCGAAAGGCAGGCGGTTCGCTTCGGCGATCGCTTCATCGAGCGTGTCGAAGCCGCGGATGGCGGCGATGGGGCCGAAGGGTTCGTTGTTGAACACGTCGGCGTCCAGCGGCACGTCGGTCAGCACCGTGGGCGCGAAGAAGTTGCCGGCATCGCCGATGCGCTCGCCGCCGGTGGCGACCGTGGCGCCCTTCTTGCGGGCGTCTTCCAGCACGTAGGCCATGGCCGTGAGGCGGCGTGCATTGGCCAGCGGGCCGATGTTGGTGCCTTCTGCGAGGCCGTCGCCGAGCTTCAGGCCTTCGGCGTGCTTCACCAGCAGGCTCGCGAACTCGTTGCGCAGGCTGTTGTGCACCAGGAAGCGGGTCGGCGAGATGCAGACCTGGCCCGCGTTGCGGAACTTGGCGGCACCGGCGGCCTTGACGGCCAGCGCCACGTCGGCGTCTTCGGCGACGATCACCGGGGCATGGCCGCCGAGTTCCATCGTCACGCGCTTCATGTGCTGGCCGGCCAGCGCGGCCAGCTGCTTGCCGACCGGGGTCGAACCCGTGAAGGTGACCTTGCGGATGATCGGGTGGGCGATCAGGTAGTTCGAGATCTCGGCGGGGTTGCCGAACACCAGGCCGACCACGCCGGGCGGGATGCCCGCGTCGACGAAGGCGCGCAGCAGCGCGGCGGGCGAGGCCGGGGTTTCCTCGGGAGCCTTCACCAGGAACGAGCAACCCGTGGCCAGCGCGGCACCGAGCTTGCGCACGATCTGGTTGATCGGGAAGTTCCAGGGCGTGAACGCGGCGACGGGGCCCAGCGGCTCCTTCAGCACCAGCTGCTGCGCGGCCAGGTTGCGCGAGGGCACGATGCGGCCGTAGACGCGGCGGCCTTCGTCGGCGAACCATTCGATGATGTCGGCGGCGGCCATCGTCTCGACCTTGGCTTCGCCCAGCGGCTTGCCCTGCTCCTGCGTGAGCAGCTTGGCGATTTCGAGGGCGCGTTCGCGGATCAGGCCCGCTGCGCGGCGCATGACGGCGGCGCGCTCGTTGGCGGGGGTGTTGCGCCAGGTCTCGAAGCCGCGTTGCGCGGCGGCCAGGGCGCGATCGAGGTCGGCGATGCTGGCATGCGCCACCTTGCCGATGGCCTTGCCGGTGGCGGGATTGACGACGTCCAGCGTCTTGCCTCCGGTGGCGTCGACCCACTCGTTGTCGATCAGCAGGCGGGTGTCGATGTAGGTCATGGCGAACTTTTCCTTCGAAGACTGGAGATTGAAAGGGGAATCTGGGTGTCCGGCGCGGCACCCCGGGGGAGTGCGCTGTCGACAAATGGCGGCCCTGGGGCCGCCGGGGGCATAGATTAACCCGAGTTCGCAAACCCCGTCCGCCGGCGGCTACGGGCCGGCGGCTGGGGCCGTCATGCACGCCGAACATAATCCCGCCACTCCAACACACAGAGGACGAGGGCAATCCATGCACGCGGCGCTGCGCAACAACCTGTTTTTCATCAAGGAACACGTCGGCATCTTCAAGGCCGCCAACAACTACGACATCTTCGACCCGCACTCGCAGCAGAAGATCCTGGAGTGCCGCGAGCCGGACCTCGGCTTCTTCAGCAAGCTGCTGCGCTTCACCGACTACAAGCGCTTCACGCCCTTCAACGTGGTGGTGTCGACACCCGAGGGGCAGAAGGTGCTGTCGGTCAGGCGCGGCGTTTCCATCTTCCTGTCGAAGGTGGAGGTTCTCGACGAGAGCGACCGGGTCGTCGGCTTCTTCAAGCAGAAGTTCTTCTCCATCGGTGGCAAGTTCGACGTGCTCGATGCGCAGGAGCAGGTCGCCTGCACGCTCAAGGGCAAGTGGACCAGCTGGGATTTCCGCTTCGTGCAGGGCAGCGCCGAGCTTGCCGCCGTGTCGAAGAAATGGGCGGGGCTGGGCAAGGAGCTCTTCACCTCCGCCGACAACTACATGCTGTCGATCGACCCGGGCGTGCCGGCCAACGACCAGCGCCGCCTGCTGATCGTGGCGGCCGTGATGTGCATCGACATGGTGCTGAAGGAGTAACGGCAGCGGGAGTCCCGGGAGTCCGCTCCCGCGGCCCCTTGCTTCAGAGCACCAGCAGCGCGCGGAAGTCGTTGACGTTGGTGTTCGTCGGCCCCGTCACGAACAGGTCGCCGATGGCGTCGAAGTAGCCATATGCGTCGTTGCGGTCGAGGTGGTCCGACAGCTTCTTTCCCGCGGCGCCGGCACGCGCCAGCGTGTCGGGCGTGACGAAAGCGCCGGCGTTGTCCTCCACGCCGTCGATGCCGTCGGTGTCCGCGGCCAGGGCCCACACCTGGGGTTGGCCCATGAGCGCGCCCGCCAGTCCCATGCAGAACTCGCCGGCCCGCCCTCCCCGGCCCTTGGCCTGGCCCGGCTGGCGCGGACGGATCGTCACCGTGGTCTCGCCACCGGAAAGAATCACGCAGGGCCGCGCGAACGGCTGGCCGCGATGCGCGGCGGCGCGAGCGAGCGCCGCGTGCACCTTGCCGACTTCGCGCGACTCGCCCTCGATCTCGTCGCTGAGGATGTGCGCCTCGATGCCGGCCTCGCGCGCCGCCTTGGCCGCCGCCTCCAGCGACTGCTGCGGCGTGGCGATCATGTGCGTCTCGTGGCCCTCGAACACTGCGTCGTCGGGCTTGGGCGTTTCGAGCTCGCCGCTCTCGAGCCGGGCGCGCACCGGCGCGGGCACCTCGATGCCGTAGCGGTCGAGGATGGCGAGCGCATCGGCGCAGGTGGTGGCGTCGGGCACCGTCGGGCCGCTGGCGATCACGGCCGGGTCGTCGCCGGGCACGTCGCTGATGGTCAGCGTCACCACGCGGGCCGGCGCGCATGCCGCGGCCAGCCGGCCGCCCTTGATGCGCGAGAGGTGCTTGCGCACGCAGTTCATCTCGCCGATGCCGGCGCCGCTTTCGAGCAGCTGCTTGTTGATGCGTTGCTTGTCGGCCAGCGTCAGCCCCTCGGCGGGCAGCACCAGCAGCGACGAGCCGCCGCCGGAAATCAGGCACAGCACGAGGTCGTCGGCGGTGAGGCCCTTCGTCAGCGCGAGGATGCGCTCGGCGGCCTGCTGGCCCGCCGCGTCGGGCACGGGGTGCGCGGCCTCGACGAGCTCGATGCGCTGCGGCACGCCTTCGGGACGCGGCGGAATGTGGTCATAGCGCGTGACGACCAGCCCCGAGAGCGGCGCATCGGCCGGCCACAGGGCCTCCAGCGCCTGCACCATCGAGCCGCCGGCCTTGCCCGCGCCCAGCACCAGCGTGCGCCCCTTGGGCGGCGGCGGCAGGTGGGGGCCCAGCGTGGACAGCGGCAGCGCGCGGTCCACCGCCACGCGGTAGAGATGTTCGAGGAAGGCGCGCGGGGCTTCGCGCGGATCGGGGGCGGGGCCGAAGGATGGGGTCGATGCGGTCGTCATTGCTGCTTTGTCTCCAAGCCGGCGATTGTGCTGCGGACCGTGACCCGCCCCCTTGCCGCCGGTCAACTTCTTCTATCTGACTAGTTGGTCTTTGCGCCGGCCTGGAACCAGCGGCTGATGAGGGCCCGCTCTTCGTCGGTGATGCCCGTGGCGTTGTTCATCGGCATGATCTTGGTGACCACCACCTGCTGGTAGATCGCCTGCGCATGCGCTGTCACCTGCTCGGGCGAATCGACCCGCACGTTCTTCATCTGCACGGCAGCGCCGTGGCACATGAAGCAGCGCTGCTCCAGCACCTTCTGCACGTCCTTGTACTGCACCGCCGGCGCCGCGGCCGCCACCGCGGGGGCGGCGACGGGCTCGGGCTTCATCCAGACGATGGTCAGGCCCAGCACCACGATCCCCACCAGCGCATAGGGCAGCGGATTGCCCGCGTTGCCCAGCTTGAAGCGGTGGCGCACCACGAAGAACTGGCGGATGGCCGCGCCGCCGAGCATGATCAGCAGCAGAACGATCCAGTTGTACTTGTGCGTGTAGGCGAAGCTGTAGTGGTTGCTCAGCATCGCGAACAGCACCGGCAGCGTGAAGTAGGTGTTGTGCACGCTGCGCTGCTTGCCGCGCTGGCCGTGCACCGGGTCCACCGGCTTGCCTTCGCGCAGCGCCGCAACGTTCTTGCGCTGGCCGGGAATGATCCAGAAGAACACGTTGCCGCTCATGGTCGTGGCCATCATGGCGCCCACGAGCAGGAAGGCCGCGCGGCCCGCGAACCACTGGCAGGCCAGCCATGTCGCGAAGGCGATGAAGATCGCGATCAGCACGCCGACGATGGTGTCGCCGTGCTTGCGGCGCCCGAAGATCTGGCAGATGCCGTCGTAGACCATCCAGAACACGACGAAGAAGGCCAGCGCCACGCCGATGGCGGCGCCGGGCTGCCAGTCCATCTTCGACTTGTCGATGAGGTACGTGCTCGCGTTCCACAGGTACGACATCGTGAAGAGCGTGAAACCCGTGATCCAGGTCGAATAGCTCTCCCAGTACGACCAGTGCAGGTGGTCCGGCAGCTTCTTGGGCGCCAGCGCGTACTTCTGCATGTTGTAGAAGCCGCCGCCGTGCACGGCCCATTGCTCGCCGCCCACGCCCTTGTCGAGCGATTCCTGGTCCTGCGGCTTCTCGAGGCTGTTGTCCAGCATCACGAAGTAGAAGGAAGCGCCGATCCAGGCGATGGCGGTGATGACGTGGACCCAGCGCAGCAGCAGGTTGGCCCAGTCGAGGTAATAGCTTTCCATATGCTTCTCTCTCATCAGATGTGAATAAACCTACTGCGCGTCCCGATCTCGCATCTTCGGTCCTCACCGTACCTGGGTACGGTTGCGGTCCTCGACGCGACCTCGGGTCGCTCGCTACGGTTCCTTCACATCTGCGCAACCCGCCCGGCGCGTGGGGGCGCCGGGAAAGGGTTTCAGCCTGCTCACCACCGCGGGCGCTGTAAGCAGAGAAAGTGCCGCGAACGCAGGCTCCATGGACAAATGGGCCTCGCTCCGCTGCGGCTTGTTGTGGACCGAAAGTGTATACAGTTTTGACAAGGGACGGGGCGGTTTTTTCAGGCGCGACCGCCGGGAAAACCCTGTTCAGCCCAGCGATTGCAACAACTGTGCCGCCACCGCCACGGCGATCACCTCGGGCTCCTTGCCCGTGATGCCGGGTACGCCGATCGGACAGGTGATGCGGGCCAGCTCGTCGGCCGTGAAGCCCCGCGCCTCCAGCCGGTGGCTGAAGGTGGCCCATTTGGTCTTGCTGCCGATCAGCCCGACGTAGGGCAGGTCGTTGCGCTCGCGCAGGCGCCTGAGGCAGGCGATGACGATGTCCAGGTCTTCGGCATGGCTGAAGCTCATGATGAGCACCCGGCTGCCCGGCGCGAGCGCGGCCACGGCGTCCTGCACGGGCTCGGAATGCTCGGTGTCGATCTGCGCGGGCAGTTCGTCTGGAAAAACGCCATCGCGGCTGTCGATCCAGCGCACCGAGAACGGCAGCGCCGACAGCAGACGGGCCAGCGCCGCACCCACGTGCCCGCCGCCGAAAAGCGCCACAGGCTTGAGCTGCGCGACCAGTTCCCGCTGCAGCCTCGGCGCATCGGCCGCGGTGATGCGCTGGTACGACAAGAACATCACCCCGCCGCAGCACTGCCCCAGGCTGGGCCCGAGCGGATAGCGCTGGATGCCGTCGAAGGGCTTGCGCGTTCCGGCGAGCATCTCGCGCGCCTCCTTCGTGGCCTGGAATTCGAGCTGCCCGCCGCCGATGGTGGCGGTGAGGCCATCGGCCCAGACCGCCATCCAGGTGCCGGCCTCGCGCGGCGCCGAGCCTCGCGTGGACTCGACGCGCACGAGCACGCCGTCTTCAAGACGCAGACGTGCCAGCAGTTGATCGACCGCACCGCTCATCGTTATCGATACCTTCGGTTGCCGGGCGCGCGATGACTCACGGTATAAACCCGGCCATGAATCGCCAGCTTACGCCTCGCCGCCTCGCCCTTGCAGCCTCTGTTCTTTCGGCCCTCTGGCTCGCCGGCTGCGGCTCCACCGGGTCGGTGCCCGGCCAATTGAGCGGGGCCAGCGGCGACGTCGGCGCAGGCCCCGTGCCGCGCACCTCGAATGCGTCGACCGCACGCGACTACCGCCGCGACGCCGCACGCCACATCTACGAAACCAACCGCTCGCACATCTACAAGGGCCAGCTGCCCCCGGTGCTCTATGCCGTCGGCACCCTCGAGGTGAACATCGACGCGGGCGGCAAGGTGCGATCGATGCGCTGGCTGCGCGCACCCAAGCACGCGCCCGAGGTGATTGCCGAGATCGAGCGCATGGTGCTGAAGGCCTCGCCCTTCCCGCCCGCGACGCGCCTGGGCACCGTCACCTGGACGGACACCTGGCTGTGGGACGAGAGCGGCCGCTTCCAGCTCGACACACTGACAGAAGGCCAGCAGCAAGGGGACTAGGCTCACCCCCAGGCTTCGCGCACTTCGTGTCGCTTCGCCAACCCCCTCGCCGGGGGCAACACCAGAGGCCCGGCGAAGCCGGTTCCTCGGTGTTTCGCGAAATGACAGAGCTGGTTGCATGAACAAGTCCAGCGATCAGGAGCCGCGGTACGTGGAATAGCTCCACGGGCTCACGAGCAGCGGCACGTGATAGTGCTGGTCGGTGTGCGCCACGCCGAAGTCCAGCGAGACCTTGTTCAGGAAGTTCGGCTCCGGCAGCTTGACGCCGAGGGTCTTGAAGTAGCCCGCCACGTCGAACACCAGCCGGTAGGTGCCGACCTTCAGCGAGTTGTTGTCGTACAGCGGCCCGTCGCTGCGGCCGTCCGAATTCAGCGTGAAGCGCTTCACCAGCGTGGCGGCTTCGCCGTCTGTGGTGTAGAGCGCGACCTCCATGCCGGCCGCGGGGCCGCCATGCATCGTGTCCAGTACGTGAGTGCTCAGGCCCATGGGGCTCTCCTTGGAAGTCCGAAAGAGTCGGATCGGTGGGTGCGGGAAATTCCGGTGGACAAAAGTGTATACAGTTACCGGCTTTGGGTCTATCATGAAAAACATGGAGTCCTCCACCACCCGTTCGATCGTCGATGCCCTCACGAAGGCCATCGTCGAGCACAGGCTTCAGCCCGGCACCAAACTGGCCGAGCAGAAGCTGGCCGATCACTTCGGCGTCTCGCGCACGCTGGTGCGCCAGGCGCTGTTCCAGCTGTCGCAGAACAAGCTCATCCGGCTCGAGCCCGCGCGCGGCGCCTTCGTGGCCGCGCCGGCGGTCGACGAGGCCAAGCAGGTGTTCGCCGTGCGCCGCATGCTCGAGGCCGAGATGACGCGCGAGTTCGTTCGCACCGTCACGCCGGCCAAGATCAAGGCGTTGAAGGAGCACGTGGCGCTCGAGAAGTCCGCCGTGTCGGGCGAAGACATATCCGGGCGCACCGAGCTGCTGGGCGACTTCCACGTGCGCATGGCCGAGCTCATGGGCAACCAGGTGCTGGCGCAGATCCTGGGCGAGCTCATCTCGCGCTGCGCCCTCATCACGCTGATGTACCAGAGCGCCAGTGCGGCCGAGCACTCCAACGACGAGCACGCCGACATCGTGAAGGCGCTGGCCGCGCGCGACGAGGAGCGCGCCGTGCGCCTCATGACCGAACACCTCGAGCACGTCGAGGCCAACCTCACCTTCGACCGCAAGGTCCCGACCAACGACATCTCGCTGGCGCTGTCCTGATCCACACAATGACCGTCTACGACTCCACCCTGCCCTACCCGCGCGACCTGATCGGCTACGGCCGCAACCCGCCCCATGCGCAATGGCCCGGCGGCGCGCGCGTCGCCGTGCAGTTCGTGCTGAACTACGAGGAAGGCGGCGAGAACGCCACGCTGCATGGCGACGCGGGCTCCGAGCAGTTCCTCTCCGAGATGTTCAACCCGGCGAGCTTTCCCGACCGGCACATCAGCATGGAAGGCATCTACGAGTACGGCTCGCGCGCCGGCGTGTGGCGCATCCTGCGCGAGTTCGAGAAGCGCGGGCTGCCGCTCACCGTGTTCGGCGTGGGGATGGCGCTGGAGCGCTACCCCGAGCTGACCGCCGCCTTCAAGGAGCTGGGGCACGAGATCGCCTGCCACGGCTGGCGCTGGATCCACTACCAGAACATCGACGAAGCCACCGAGCGCGAGCACATGCGCCTTGGCATGGAAGCCATCGAGAAGCTCACCGGCGAGCGCGCGGTGGGCTGGTACACCGGCCGCGACAGCCCCCGCACCCGACGCCTCGTGGCCGACTACGGCGGCTTCGAGTACGACAGCGACTACTACGGCGACGACCTCCCCTTCTGGATGAAGGTGCAGAAGACCGACGGCACCGTGGTGCCGCAGCTCATCGTGCCCTACACGCTCGACTGCAACGACATGCGCTTCGCGCTGCCGCAGGGCTACTCGCACGCCGACCCGTTCTTCCAGTACATGAAGGACACCTTCGACGCGCTGTATGCCGAAGGCGACCCCGCCGGCGACAACAGCCCGAAGATGATGAGCATCGGCATGCACTGCCGCCTGCTCGGGCGGCCCGGGCGCATCACCGCGCTGCAGCGCTTCCTCGATCACATCGCAAAGCACGACAAGGTCTGGGTCTGCCGCCGCGTCGACATCGCGCGCCACTGGAAGCAGGCGCACCCCTTCGAAGCAGGAGCCGCATCGTGAGCCTCACCATCGCCCAACTCAACGCCGCAGCGCCGGCCGAAGCCGTCGCGCTGCTCGACGGCATCTACGAGCACTCGCCCTGGATCGCCGAGCGCGCCCTCGCTGCTCGCCCCTTCCGCTCGCTCGCGCACCTCAAGCACGCGCTGGTGCAGGCGCTGGCAGGCTCGTCGGCCGACGAGCAGATCGGCCTGATCCGCGCCCACCCCGAGCTCGCCGGTAAGGCCATGGTCAGCAAGACGCTGACGGCCGAATCGACCAACGAGCAGAGCAAGGCCGGCCTGACCGACTGCACGCCCGAGGAGTTCGCGAAGATCCAGCAGCTCAACGCCGACTACAACGCGAAGTTCGGCTTTCCGTTCATCCTCGCGGTGCGCGGCCCGCGCGGCACCGGGCTGGCCAAGCGCGAGATCATCGAGACCTTCGCGCGCCGGCTGCACAACCACCCCGACTTCGAACTCGGCGAGGCTCTGCGCAACATCCATCGCATTGCCGAGATCCGCCTGGACGACAAGTTCGCCGCCGACATCACGCTCGGCAACGACGTGTGGGACTGGCAGGAGCAGCTCTCGGTGCACACCGACCCCGGCTATGCCGAGAAGGGCCAGCTCACCGTCACCTACCTGACCGACGCGCACCGCGCCTGCGCCGCGCAGATCTCGGGCTGGATGCGCGACGTGGGCTTCGACTCGGTGCACATCGACGCGGTCGGCAACGTGGTCGGCCGCTATGAAGGTGCGACGCCCGACGCCAAGACGCTGCTGACCGGCTCGCACTACGACACCGTGCGCAACGGCGGCAAGTACGACGGCCGCCTCGGCATCTTCGTGCCGATGGCCTGCGTGCGCGAACTCAAGCGCCAGAACAAGCGCCTGCCCTTCGCCTTCGAGGTGGTGGGCTTCGCCGAGGAGGAAGGCCAGCGCTACAAGGCGACCTTCCTGGGCTCCGGCGCGCTCATCGGCCACTTCGACCAGCGCTGGCTCGACCAGAAGGACGTCGACGGCGTCACCATGCGCGAGGCCATGCAGCACGCAGGCCTGAAGCAGGAAGACATCCCGAAGATCCAGCGCGACCCGACGCGCTACCTGGGCTTCGTCGAGGTGCACATCGAGCAGGGCCCGGTGCTCACCGAGCTCGACCTGCCGCTGGGCATCGTCACCTCCATCAACGGCAGCGTGCGCTACGTGGGCGAAGTGATCGGCATGGCCAGCCACGCCGGCACCACGCCCATGGACCGCCGCCGCGACGCGGCAGCGGCCGTGGCCGAGCTGATCCTCTACACCGAGCAGCGTGCGGCGAAGGACGGCGACTCGGTCGGCACCGTCGGCATGCTCGAAGTGCCCAGCGGCTCCATCAACGTGGTGCCGGGACGCTGCAAGTTCAGCCTCGACCTGCGCGCGCCCAACAACGCGCAGCGCGACGCGCTGGCCACCGACGTGGTCAACGCGCTGAAGGACATCTGCGAGCGCCGCGGCGTGCGATACGAGCTCGAGGAAACCATGCGCGCCGCCGCCGCGCCCAGCGCACCTGCCTGGCAGCAGCGCTGGGAGAAGGCAGTCGATGCGCTGGGCATTCCGCTCTTCCGCATGCCCAGCGGCGCCGGCCACGACGCCATGAAGCTGCACGAGGTGATGCCGCAGGCGATGCTGTTCGTGCGCGGCATCAACTCGGGCATCAGCCACAACCCGCTCGAATCGAGCACCAACGACGACATCCAGCTCGCCGTGCAGGCCTTCCAGCTCCTGCTGGACAACCTCGCCACCGAACAAGCCCACTGATTCACAGAAGAAAAATCATGACCGACTACGCAAAGCTCGACGCCTGGATCGACGCCCACTTCGACGAGGAAGTGAAATTCCTGCAGCAACTGGTGCAGGTGCCCACCGACACCCCGCCCGGCAACAACGCGCCGCACGCCGAGCGCACCGCCGAGCTGCTGAACGACTTCGGCCTCGAGGCCGAGAAGCACGCCGTGCCCGCGCAGGAAGTGAAGGACTACGGCCTCGAATCGATCACCAACCTGATCGTGCGCCGCAAGTACGGCAACGGCGGCCGCACGGTGGCGCTGAACGCACACGGCGACGTGGTGCCTCCCGGCGAAGGCTGGACGCACGACCCGTACGGCGGCGAGATCGTCGACGGCAGCCTCTACGGCCGCGCCGCAGCCGTGAGCAAGAGCGACTTCGCCAGCTTCACCTTCGCGCTGCGCGCTCTCGAAGCGGTGGCCAAGCCGGCCAAGGGCAGCATCGAGCTGCACTTCACCTACGACGAGGAATTCGGCGGCATCCTGGGCCCGGGCTGGCTGCTCGAGAAGGGGCTGACCAAGCCCGACCTGATGATCGCGGCCGGCTTCAGCTACGAAGTGGTCACCGCGCACAACGGCTGCCTGCAGATGGAAGTGACGGTGCACGGCAAGATGGCCCACGCCGCCGTGCCGGCCACCGGCATCGACGCGCTGCAGGGCGCGACGAAGATCCTGAACGCGCTGTACGCGCAGAACACGCTCTACAAGCAGGTCACGTCGAAGGTCGAGGGCATCACGCACCCGTACCTCAACGTCGGCCGCATCGAGGGCGGCACCAACACCAACGTGGTTCCGGGCAAGGTGGTGTTCAAGCTCGACCGCCGCATGATTCCCGAGGAGAACCCGGTCGAGGTCGAGGCCACCATCCGCAAGGTGATCGCCGACGCGGCGGCCGATAGCGAGGGCATCACCGTCGACATCAAGCGTCTGCTGCTGGCCAACTCGATGAAGCCGCTGGCAGGCAACAAGCCGCTGGTCGACGCGATCCAGAAGCACGGCGGCGAACTCTTCGGCGAACCGGTCAAGGCCATGGGCACGCCGCTGTACACCGACGTGCGCCTGTACGTCGAGGCCGGCATTCCGGGCGTGATCTACGGCGCGGGGCCGCGCACGGTGCTCGAATCGCACGCCAAGCGCAGCGACGAACGCGTGGTGCTCGAAGACCTGCGCCGCGCCACCAAGGTGATCGCGCGCACGCTCAGCGACCTGCTGGCCTGACCGGCCGGGGCTGGGATTCTCAGCCCACCCTGGCGTGGGCGGTCGCCGAACGCGCGGCGGCCCACGCCATCACATCGGCCAGCGGCGCGGGCCGCGCCAGGTGATAGCCCTGCACCAGCCCGCAGCCCAGGTGGCGCAGCACATCGAGCTCGGCCTGCGTCTCCACACCCTCTGCCACCACCTGGACGCCCAGCGAGTGGCCGAGCTGGACGATGGAGTCCACCAGCACCTCGTTGCCGGGAGAGGACGAGAGGTCGAGGATGAAGCTGCGGTCGATCTTCACCTGCCGCACGTACTCGCTGCGCAGCGACGCCAGCGACGAGAAGCCCACCCCGAAGTCGTCGACCACGATCACCACGCCCGCGGCCGACAGCGCGCTCAGCCGCCCGCGCGTGGCATGGGTGTCGAGCGCCACCTCCTCGGTGATCTCGATCTGCAGCCGGCGCGGCGCGATGCCGCGCAGCTTCAGCATTCCGAGCACGATGTCGTCCACCGCGAGCTGCGCCATCTCGCGCGGCGAGACATTGATCGCCACCGGCACGCTCGCCAGGCTCGAGCCCGCCGCCTCCAGCTGGCGCATGCCCCGGCAGACCTCGTCGACCAGGTGCCGCAGCAGCGGCTCGGCCACGCCGGTGCTCGCGGCTGCGTGGATCACGTCTTCCGGGGCGATGTGGCCGTGGCGCGGGTGGTTCCAGCGCATCAGCGCCTCGAGGCTGTGAACCTCGCGGCCGTCGCTGGTCATGATCGGCTGGTACCACACGCCGATGTCGCGCGCCCCGATGGCCTGGAGCAGGTCGCGCTCCACGTCCCGGCGCGTGGCCAGGCGCTGGTTGAGCGCGTTGTCGAAGACCTGGTAGCGGTTGCGTCCGGTGCGCTTGGCCTCGTGCAGGGCCTCGTCGGCGAAGCTGATCATGTCGGCGAAGCCCGCCTCGCCCGAGACGGAGATGCCGATGCTCACGCCCAGGTGACCGCCGTAGTGCGACGTGGCGAAGGAGATCGAGCGGATCAGCGCCTGGGCGATCGCCGCGGGCGCCTGCCGCTCGTCGCGCAGGCAGTAGAGCACCGCGAATTCGTCGCCGCCCCAGCGGCCGAGCACGGCCTGCATGTCCGCGGTCTCGCGCTGCAGCCAGGAGGCCACGTCCTGCAGCACGCGGTCGCCGGCCTTGTGGCCGAAGGCGTCGTTCACGGCCTTGAAGCCGTCCAGGTCCAGCAGCAGCAGGCCGTGCTGGCGGCCGTCGGGCACCGTGATGTGCAGCGTCGCCGCCTCGGTGAAGCCTTCGCGGTTGAGCAGGCCGGTGAGCGAATCGTGCGAGGCGCGGAAAGCCAGCTGCTGCGCGGCGTCCAGCGACTTCGCGTGCGCCATCCGCAGCTGGGTGGCCATGGCGGTGGCTTCGTTGCGGATGCGGCTTCCTTCGCGGAAGGCCCTGTCGCTGTGCACCGCGCCGCGCACCAGCGCACCGAGATACAGCAGCACCATGGCCGCCAGGCTCAGGTTGTCGAAGCCGCCCGCGAAGACGAGACAGCCCGCCACCGACAGCAGCGCCGGCGTGATGAAGCTGATGGGCACGAACGCATAGGCGATGCCGTAGGTGACGGAGCCCGCACAGATGCCGCACACCACCGTCAGGTAGAACACCGCCTGCGGCGAGGAGTAGCCGTCGCACAGCAGCGGGATGAGCGCCCACACGCAGCCCGACACCCCGGCCATGAAAGCGGCGGCCCGCAGATGCCATTCGACCGGACGCCCGTCCGGTGAGGTGGCGACGCCGCTTTCGATTGCAACGCCGGGCCACGGCGCGAAAGGCCAGCGGCTGATGTAGCTGCGCACCCCGTTCAGCGCAAGCGAAAGCAGCAGCCAGATCAGCCCTTCGAAGGCGCGGCCGGCGTGGAGCGCGACCAGCGCCGCGGTGCAGCTCAGCACCACGTTGATGGGAATGGCCGCCAGCACGCTGCGGCGCACCGCCACCATCTGGTCGGTGCGCACCATGCGCGACAGCATCTCATCGTCGACGGACGCGGTAAGCGAAGTTGCGGGCGCGCTGGGAATCATGGGAGGGGCACAGTTTATAGAGGGCACGCCTCCCCGGCCCGGCCAGCCCACCGACATCTCTCCGATGGGCATGAAAACAACGAACTTTCGTTCCAATTTCATGGAAGCGTCATCGCCCCCCTCCAGACTCGGCGGCTTTCCAGGACACGCGCACTTCAGGTGCGCGTCATTTTTTGACCGCCATGCCTACCCTTCCGATCGTTCGCCCGACTCCCCTCCCGTTCCGCCGCTCGCTGTTCTCCACCCTCGCCGTCGGCACGCTCATGCTGGCCGGCTGCGGTGGCGGCGGAAGCTCCAGCGGCCCGGCCTTCTTTCCCGTGGCAACCGGCACTCCGCCTGCCGTCGCTCCCGCACCCGCCGCCGATCCCGACCCCGCCGCACCGGCCGGCCGCTGGACCGTAGGCGACCTGCACATCCACACGATCCAATCGGACGACACGCAGCAGATCTCCACGCTCGACCAGGTGCTGGCCAAGGCCTTCGACCAGTTCGGGCTCGACTGGGCCGCGCTGTCCGATCACCTGCGCCTGTCCTCCTATGACAACGCCGGCAACAAGCTGGCGACGCAGATTCCGTTCTCGGAGGGCATGGCCAAGTACCAGGTGCCCCGCATCAAGGCGCTGCAGGCCAGCGGCAAGTACGCCGACAAGACGATCTTCGCGGCCTTCGAATGGGACATGCCGTCGCATGACCACGGCAACGTCGGCATCCTGACCGACAACCCGATGTCCGACGCCGCGCTCAAGGCCGCGAGCCAGTTCGAGTACCTCTTCACCAACCGCGACCCCGCGCTTTTCCCGGCCGCCGACGTCGCCGCCTGGGGCCCGAAGGCCGGCACCGGCTACAACACGCACGCCGAGACCATGGCCGCGATCGCCTGGCTCAAGAAGAACTACCCCGACACCAGCTACCTGCAGGTCAACCACCCGTCGCGCAACCCCGGCAAGTACACGATCGCCCAGCTGCGCGAGATGAACGACCTCGCGCCGAACATCGTGTTCTCGCTCGAAGGCATGGTCGGCAACCAGATGGAGCCCGACCGCGGCGGCTACAACAGCGCCTATATCCCGGCCAACCTGCCCTCGCGCACCTACGGCGGCGTCGACTACCTCGTCGCCAAGCTCGGCGGCACCTGGGACGCTCTGCTGTCCGAAGGCCGTCGCATCTGGAACGTGGCCGACTCCGACTATCACTTCACCGTCTCGCAAGGCCAGTACAGCAGCGGCTACGCGCCGGGCGAGTACGCGAAGAACCACCTGTGGGGCGACGTCAAGGATCCGAAGTCGCTGCTCGCGGCCATGCGCTCGGGCAAGCTCTTCGCGGTGAACGGCGGCCTGATCGACGCGCTCGACTTCAAGGTGCAGAGCGCCAAGGCCTCCGGCGAGATGGGCTCGGAAGTGGCGGCCAGGACGGGCGAAGACCTGAAGATCACCATCCGCTTCAAGAGTCCCGAGCGCAACAACTTCGAGTACCAGCTCGGCAGCGGCATCTTCGCCAACGTGAAGCCGGTGGTCGACCACATCGACCTGATCGCGGGCGACGTGACCGGCCCCGAGCTGCCGGGCACGCCGGGCTATTCGCGCGACACGAACCCGTCGACCCGCGTGCTCAAGCGCTTCACCCGCAGCGACTGGAAGCTCGACGCCGACGGCTACTTCGCCGTGAGCTACACCGTGAAGGCCGGCAACAACCAGTACTTCCGCCTGCGCGGCACGAACCTGGGAACGGACGTGCCGAACGAGACCGCCGGCGGCGAGCCGCTGTTCGACGCGCAGACCACCGGCACCGACAACGTGGCGCGCTTCAACGCCATCAACGCACGCAACTACAGCGACCTCTGGTTCTATTCGAACCCGGTGTTCGTGAAGGTCGCCGCGCAGTAAGTCGCGGCCGACACCCGGGCCGGGTCGACTCGAGCCCGGGTGCCGTCGATGCCGATCAGCTCTTCGGCGCGCGCGCCTCGGGCATCGCCGACGAGTGGTGATGCGCGATCAGCCACTGCCCGTTCACCCACTCGTAGACGTAGGTGTAGCGCGCATGCACGGTGCCGCCGTCCTTGAAGCGGAAGGTGTAGGTGCCGACGTCCTGCGCCACGTTGCAGCCGATCTTGACGATGCGCTTGTCGATCTTTCCTTGCGGCTCGCTCTTGAGGAACTTGACGAAGTAGTCGCGGATTTCCGCCGGGTTGGTGCGCGGCTGGTTCGACACGGTCGGCAGCAGCACGCCGTCGGGCGCGTAGTTGGCGACCACCTTGTCCGGGTCCAGCGTGCGCAGCGAGTTGTTCCAGCGGTCGAACAGCGCGCCGATCTGCGCTTCGTCGGCCGGCGCGCAGGCGGCGGTTGCGGCGCCCTGGGCCAGTGCACCGGTGGCGAGGGTCAGGGAAAGAACGCCGAGGGCGGCGCTGGCGACGAGACTTTTCTTCACGGAGATTCCTTGCTTTGAAAGTAGTTGTGGAACACCGGCATCCGCCGGTGCTGCACCGCATTCGCGAGGCAGGAATCCAGTCTCCGGCGCAAGGATGAACAACACCCGTGCGCGGCGATGAACGCGAGTTGAAGCGCAGATGAACAACGGATGAACGCCGGCCCCGGCAGGGCCGCGGCGTTCAGTCCTCCTGCGCGTCGAGCCGGTAGCCGAAGCCGCGCACGGTCTTGAGCAGTGCGAGCGGATGGCCCTCGTCGATCTTGGCCCGCAGACGCCGCACGTAGACATCAACCACGTTGGTCAGCGGATCCTCGTTGGTGCCCCACACGTTCGAGAGAATGCGTTCGCGGCTGTAGACACGTCCGGGCGCGCTCATCAGCAGCTCCAGAAAAGCCAGTTCCTTCGCCGTCAGCGCGATCGGCTGCCCGGCCCGCGTGACCTGCATGCGCTCGCGGTCCAGCACCAGGTCGGCCACCTGCAGGCTGGTGGCCTTCACGCGCTGCTCGCGTCCGCGCCGCAGCAGCGCCTCGATGCGCGCGAGCAGTTCCTCGAATGCGAAGGGCTTGGTGAGATAGTCGTCCGCCCCGAGCCGCAGCCCGTTGACCTTGTCTTCCAGCGAGCTCATCGCCGTGAGCATCAGCACCGGCACGTGGTGGCCCTCGGCGCGCATCGTCTGGCACAGCTCCAGGCCGCTGAGGCCGGGCAGCATCAGATCGAGGATGAGCAGCGCCGGCTCGCCGCCGCGCGCCATCGCCAGGCCTTCGGTGCCGGTGCGGGCCAGCTGCACGCCGTAGCCTTCGGCGCGCAGGCCGCGCTGCAGGAAGTCGGCCACGCGCGGATCGTCTTCGACCACGAGGATGTTGTTCATGCGACCTCCGGCGTTTCGGCAAGAGCGGCACCATCGCCACGAGGCAGCCGGATGCGAACCGCGGTGCCGACCGACGGTTCGCTGTCGATGTCGATGCGCCCCCCGTGCGCCGCGACGATGGCCTGCGCGATCGACAAGCCGATACCGGTGCCCTCCACCCGGTGCGCCCGCGCTCGCTGACCGCGCTTGAAGCGCTGGAACACCGTGGGCAGCTCGCCGGCGTCGATGCCGATGCCCTTGTCGCGCACCGCGATCTCCACGCATCCGTCGTCGAGTTCACGGCAGCCGAGGCTGACCTCGCCGCCGGAATGCGAGTAGCGCACGGCGTTGTCGAGCACGATGACCAGCGCCTGGCGCAGCCGGTCGGCATCGGCATGGACGTGCAGCACGCCCGGCTGCGCGTCCTGCGGGGTGTCGAGGCGCACGCCGACGCCGTGCAGGGCACCCAGCGCCTCGGCCTGCTCGGCGGCGTCGCCCACCAGCAGGCCGAGGTCGACCCGGCCCTTTCGCATGACGAGCTGGTCGGCCTCGGCGCGTGCGATCAGCATCAGGTCGTCGATCACGCGTGCGAGCTGCTCCACGCCGCCGACGATGCGCGCGAGCGTCAGCTTGTATTCGGCCAGCGGTTTGTCGACGCCGCGCAGCGCGATCTCGGCCTCGCCGCGGATGGCTGTGGCCGGCGTGCGCAACTCGTGGCTCAGGTCTGCAAAGAGCTGGCGGCGGCGCTGGTCGATGTTCTGCAGCGTCACGTGGGCGGTCTGCAGCTCTGCCGTGCGCGCAGTCACTGCTTCTTCCAGCTTGTGCCGGGCGGCTTCCGCATCGCTCCTGCGCTGCTGCAGTTCGGCGGCCATGGCGTTGAAATGCTCCGCCACCTGTCCGAACTCGTCGCCCGAGCCGACCGGCATGCGATGGTCCATGCGGCCCGCCTGCAGGGCTTGCGTGCCGGTCAGCAGGCCGGCGATGGGCGCCTGCAGCCGCCGGTTCAGGCGAATGGCGAGCAGCACGGCGGCGACCAGCGTCAGCACGGCAAGGCCGATGGCCTGCAGGCGCAGCACTTCCAGCGCGCTTTCGGTGGCCAGGCGCGCGGCCGGCACCGCCTGCTTCTGGCGTTCGATCGCGCCGTTGACGAGCTCGCGCAGGTCGCGACCGCGCGTCACGTCGAACACCTGGTTGATCTGCTGCCACACCGAAGAAAACTCCGCGCCCGGCTCCAGCGGCGCGAGCTGCAGCAGGCGGGCCTGCACCTCGGCGATGTTGGCGTCGAGCAGGTCGATGCTCGATGCCAGATGGGTCACGGCTTCGGGTACCGGCGTGCCGCGTATCGAATTCACCGTGGTCCACCAGGCCAGGTCGCGCTGCGTCAGCTCCCGCAGGCTGGCCGCGCTGGAACGCATGCCGGCCAGCCAGCGGTCGCGAGCCTCTATGGGTGCGTCGCCGTTCATCAGCCGCAGCGAAGCCCAGACCCGCAACCGCTGCTTGTTGGCGGAAAGCTCCAGCAAGTCTGACTGGATGTCGCTCGCCAGCCGGCTGTGCTGCGCGTAGAAGTTGACGCGCTGGGAGCCGAGATAGATGAACACGGCCTGCACGCAGACCAGCGCGACGAGCGCCGCGAAGGCCAGCGAGAGCCGCGAGCGGAACTTGATTGAAGGCATCGGTCGGGTCGAGGCGAGCACCAGCTTTGGAGGGTGCGAAGAATAGCCCATGCCCTTCCGACGGCCGGCATTCATCGAATTTGGTGAAGCTCGTTTGACCATGGCATCGATGTTTGCGATGCTTCCCGGATGATCAACGAACTCAAGACCTTCATCGCGGTGTGCAAGCTCGGCACCTTCGCTGCCGCCGGCGACCGCATCGGTCTCACGCAGTCCGCGGTGAGCAGCCAGATGAAGCGCCTCGAGGAGGCACTGGGCTTCGAGCTCTTCGACCGCACCGGCCGCTCGGCCACGCTGAACGTCGCGGGGCAGACGACGCTGCCGCGCGCCGAAGAGATCTGCGCCCTCTTCGCCAGCCTGGGCGAGCTTCCCCAAGGCGACGCTGCGCAGGGCCTCCTGCGCGTCGGCTCGATCGCCTCGGCGCAGCCCACGCTGCTGGCGCGCGCGCTCGAGCAGATGCGCAAATCATTTCCGCTCGTGCGCGTGCACGTGTCGCCCGGTGTCTCGATGCGCCTGATGGACGACCTGGACGCCGGCAAGATCGATGCGGCCGTGATCATCCGCCCGCCCTTCGGGATGCCCGCGGACCTGACCTGGCGGCCGCTGGTGCACGAGCCCTTCGTGCTGGCCGTGCCCAGGTCCCTGCCCGCCACCAGGGACTGGCGCACGCTGATCCAGGAACAGCCCTTTCTTCGCTACGACAGGGCTTCTTTCGGGGGGCGCATGGTCGAGGCGTTCCTGCGCCGCGAGGGTCTTTCGGTCAACGACGCGATCGAGGTCGACGAGATTCCCGGGCTGATCCACATGGCTTCGCGCGGCCTCGGCGTGGCGCTGGTGCCGATGGTCGAAGCGCATCTTCCGTTGCCGGAAGGCGTGCGCGTCGTGCCGCTTGGCGACTTCACCTTCCACCGCGAGATCGGCCTGCTGCAGCGCAAGCCCAGGGCCAGCCCGCCCATGGTGGCGCACTTCGCCCGATGCCTGAGCGATGCGGCCGCAAAGGTGGCCGCAACGGCGCCCGGGAAGCGCCGCCGCTCGCCATAGGCTTGCCCGCAGCTCGCCCCGGTCTCGGTCTCAGTCGCCCGGGATGCGGGGCGGGTTCAGTTCCACGCGCCGGGCCGCCTTCTTGCGCATGCGGATGTTGAGCATTTCCACGGTCAGCGAGAAGGCCATCGCGAAGTACACGTAGCCCTTGGGCACGTGATTGTCGAAGCCCTCGGCGACGAGCACGACGCCCACGACCACAAGGAAGGACAGCGCCAGCATCTTGATGGTGGGATGGGCGGAGACGAAGCGGCCGATCGGGCCGGCGAACAGCATCATCAGCAGCACCGAAGCGATCACCGCCGCGATCATGACGCGCACGTCGTCCACCATGCCCACGGCCGTGATGATCGAGTCGAGCGAGAACACCAGGTCGATGATCATGATCTGCAGGATCACCGACGCGAAGGTCGCCTTGGCGGCGCTCTGCTTCTGCTCGTGCTCGCCTTCCAGCGACTGATGGACTTCGCTCGTGCTCTTCCAGATAAGGAACAGGCCGCCCAGGATGAGGATCAGGTCGCGGCCCGAGATCTCCTGGCTGAACACGGTGAAGAGCGGCGTCACCAGGCCGACGATCCAGGCAAGCACCAGCAGCAGGCCGATGCGCATGAACATGGCCATGAAGAGGCCGATGCGCCGCGCGAACTCCCGCTGTGCCAGCGGCAGCTTGTCGACCAGGATCGAGATGAAGATGATGTTGTCGATTCCGAGGACCAGTTCCAGCGCGGTCAGGGTGGCGAAGGCAATCCAGACCTGGGGATCGGTAAGAAGTTCGAGCATGGGCGCGGCTGTGTTGCGTCAACGCGCGGTCGGCGACCGCGGCGGGCGTGCGCATCTTAAGGGCGCATACGCAACCGGCGCCAGCGTCCCCGCGGCCCATGGGCCCTTGAGCCCTTGGGTCATTGCCCCCTCGCTCAGCGGGCGAAAAGCGAGCTCAGGTCGGCGAAGGACTTCATCTCGATGGCGTTGCCCGAAGGGTCGAGGAAGAACATCGTCGCCTGTTCGCCCGGCTCGCCCTTGAAGCGGATGTACGGCTCGATGACGAACTCGGTGCCGTGCGCCACGAGCTTGTCGGCCATGGCCTGCCATTGCTCCATGGGAACGATGGCGCCGAAGTGCCGCACCGGCACGTCGTGGCCATCGACCGGGCTGCTCTGGCGATGGCCGCACTCCTCGGGCGCAAGGTGCGCCACGATCTGGTGGCCGTAGAAATCGAAGTCGACCCACTCGGGGGCGCTGCGGCCTTCGGGACATCCCAGCAGGCCGCCGTAGAAGGCGCGCGCCTCGGCGATATCGCGCACGGGGAAGGCGAGGTGGAACGGGATGCGGGTGTTTGTGTTCGTGCTGCTCATGGCTTTCCATCGGTTCAAGGGGATGGATGCGACTCTAGGCAGCGTCTCTCATTATCGAAAGCGATATATTTTTCTCGTGAGCTCCACGGATTTCGATGAATCCGTCAGGCGACACTTCGGGGCATCGAATCCCCGAGCCCATATCGAAGATGCCCGAGACGCCACCATCTCCTGCCGACCACGACCGCCAGCAAACGCCATCACCGACGGCCGGGCTGTGGGCAGGGCTGTCGAGGCTCTTCGGCAGGAGCGCTCCCGCACAGGCGATGCCGCGGGGAACAGGCAGCGGCAAGGCAGGCATCCACCCCTGGCTCGCCGCTGGCGAACAGGTGAACGCCGACGTGCTGATCGACGGCAAGGTCGTAGCCCGGCTGGAGCACAAGGCCGCGAGCCCCGGATTGAAGAGGTTGCCCGCGGTGGTGTTCGATCTGCCCGTCGGGCTCAAGCGGATCGAGCTGCGCGGATCGCACATCGACGCGCAAGGACAAGCCACCTCGTTCAAGAAGCGCTGGACCGTGTACGACATGGCTTCCGTGTCCCATCCGCTCTACGACAGGAGCCTGCCCCTGCCCGACCGGATCCGGGCCTTCGGCAAGCAGTCCCGACTGATCGACGTGGGCGATCCGCGCTTGCCCGACGGCATCGGCGCGGAAGCAGCCCTTGTCGAATCGGAAGCGCGCCTGAACGTCCGGCTGCCCGCACCGGTGCGCGAAGTGCTGTGCGGCGCAGGCATCGGGATCGAAAATTCCTACCTCCTGCCTCCCCACGGCCTGCAGACACCCATCGATCTGCTGTCGGGCCTGGGTGGACATACCCTCAGCGGCGGCGACCACGCTCTGGACGCCCTGCTGCCTCCTTCCGTCCTTGCACGCTATCGGCGCAGCGTGGTCGTCTTCGTTGAGATCGGCGATGGCCTGGGCGCATTGGCGTGGGACCCCGAGGGCGTCGTTCCGCAGGAGCCGCCCAACACTGCGGGAGACGAAGGCAACCCCGGCGCCCGGCCCGCGACGCCGAATGAAGGCGTCTGGTACTGGCTCCACCAGGGGCACATCGCCGAGCCCGCGCTGCTGCTGGACGACGACTACAAGCCACGGGATGCCGAGGCAGCCTTGACCAGCATATTCAAGCGCCTTCCTCTGTCGGCGGCCTCGCCCGGATCCTCGGACCATCTGCTGGTGGACACCGCCCACCCGCGCAACCTGCTGCAGCTTCACTTCGACGAACCGCGCAAGCCCGGGCTGCGGCTTCGCAGCTACGACTACCACTGCAGCCTCTACTGAGCGCTGAGCGCCGTCCCCTCGCGACCGCCCTGGCCGCGGGCAGCTATCCAGACCCCAAAAAGGTGCACAGCCTGTACCCAAGGCTGTGCAAGCCCTCCGGGACTGGGGCCGGTTTGCGCCTGGGCGCCTGGAAATAGACCGGCGTTTCACCCGCGCGAATGCGCGACGCAACAGGGAATCTACGGATATATGATTCCTCGAATGGCCTTGATTGAGATCAATTTTTGTATACAAATAACGCATCCGAAAGTCCGGCGCGAAATTTGCGTCAAAAAAGAGTCCCAATCCAACTCCACTCGAAAGAGGAAAGACCATGAGCACAGTCGTCAGCCACGCCCCCGCCGGGGCAAGCGAAGCCGGCATTGCGCCGCACGCGGAATCGAACGCCCTCATCAAGCCCGGCTACCACCCGCGCCTGACCAACGAAGACCTCGCTCCGCTGAAGAAGCAGACCTGGGGCCAATACAACATCTTTGCCTTCTGGATGTCGGACGTGCACAGCGTGGGCGGCTACATCACGGCCGGCAGCCTGTTCGCGCTGGGCCTTTCGAGCTGGCAGGTGCTGGTGTCGCTGCTGGTGGGCATCGTGATCGTGCAGATCTTCTGCAACCTCGTGGCCAAGCCCAGCCAGGTGACGGGCGTGCCCTACCCCGTGGTGTGCCGCGCGCCCTTCGGCGTGCTGGGCGCGAACATCCCGGCCATCATCCGCGGGCTGATCGCGGTGGCCTGGTACGGCGTGCAGACCTACCTCGCTTCGGCCGCCTTCATGGTGCTGGCGCTGCACATGGCGCCGGGACTGGCGCCGTATGCCGAGGTCTCGAAGTACGGCTTCGCGGGCCTGTCCGCCCTCGGCTGGGTCGCGTTCATGGTCATGTGGGTGCTGCAGGCCTTCGTGTTCTGGCACGGCATGGACGCCATCCGCAAGTTCATCGACTGGGCCGGCCCGGCGGTGTACGTGGTCATGGCCATCCTTTGCGGCTGGCTGGTGTGGAAGGCCGGCTGGAGCAAGATCGACCTGAACCTGGGCGGCATCAAGTTCCAGGGCTGGGACGCGCTGCCCGTGATGCTCTCGGCCATCGCGCTGGTGGTGAGCTACTTCAGCGGCCCGATGCTCAACTTCGGCGACTTCTCGCGCTACGGCAAGAGCTTCGAGGCCGTGAAGAAGGGCAACTTCTGGGGCCTGCCGGTGAACTTCGTGTTCTTCTCGCTGCTGACCGTCATCACCACCGCCGCCACGCTGCCCGTGTTCGGCGAGCTCATCACCGACCCGGTGCACACCGTGGGCAAGATCGACAGCACCACCGCCGTCGTGCTGGGCGCGCTGACCTTCATGATCGCCACCATCGGCATCAACATCGTCGCAAACTTCGTCTCGCCGGCCTTCGACTTCTCCAACGTGGCGCCGCAGCACATCAGCTGGCGCACGGGCGGCATGATCGCCGCCGTGGGCTCGGTGTTCCTCACGCCGTGGAACCTCTACAACAGCCCCGAAGTCATCCACTACACGCTCGACGTGCTGGGCTCGTTCATCGGGCCGCTGTTCGGCATTCTCATTGCCGACTACTACATCGTGCGCAAGCAGCGCATCGACGTGGACGCGCTCTACAGCATGAGCCCCAAGGGCGAATACTGGTACAGCGGCGGCTACAACCCGAAGGCGATCCAGGCGCTGGTGCCGGCGGCCATCGTGCCGATCCTGTGCGTGATGGTGCCGACGCTGCGCGGCGCCGCCAACTACGCGTGGTTCATCGGCATGGGCCTGGGCTTCATCATCTACGCCGTGCTGAACCGCAACGACAAGACTTGAACTTCTAGAGAGAAAGAAAGGGACCGCGCCGTGCGCATCAAGATCATCAATCCGAACACCACCTGGAGCATGACCGAGAAGATCGGCGCATGCGCCCGCGCGGTGGCGCACGCCGGCACCGAGATCGTCGCCGTGAGCCCGGCCATGGGGCCGGTCTCCATCGAGAGCCACTACGACGAGGCCCTCGCCGTTCCGGGCCTGCTGCAGGAGATCGCGGCGGGCGAGCGCGAAGGCGTCGACGGCTACGTGATCGCCTGCTTCGGCGACCCGGGCCTGAAGGCCGCGCGCGAACTGGCACGCGGCCCCGTGGTGGGCATCGCCGAAGCGGCGATGCACCTGGCCAGCATGATCGGCAGCCGCTTCAGCGTGGTGACCACGCTGGGCCGCACCATCGGGCAGGCCTGGCACCTGGCCGAGATCTACGGCATGGAACGCTTCTGCGCCAACGTGCGCGCCTGCGAGCTGCCGGTGCTCGAGCTGGAGGAGCCCGGCTCGCGGGCGCGCGAACGCATCGTCGAAGAGTGCCGCCGCGCGCTGGAAGAAGACGGCACCGACTGCATCGTGCTCGGTTGCGCCGGCATGACCGACCTGTGCGAGCACATCGAGGGCGTGCTGGGCGTGCCCGTGATCGACGGCGTGGCCGCGGGTACCAAGCTCATCGAGTCGCTGGTGGCGCTGAAGCTTCGCACCAGCAAGCGCGGTGAGCTGGCAAAGCCCCTGCCCAAGCCCATCATTGGCGCCCTCGAGGGTTTCACCCTCGAGCGGTAGGCCACAATCCGCGCATGCCCCGCGCCAGTTCCAAACCCTCCGCTTCCCCTGCTGCCGCCGCCGTTCCGGACGAGAACGGCACGGCCGCGACCGACAAGAACAGTTCCATCGAGAGCATCGCCAACGACATCGCCACCGCGATCGTCGAGAAGCGCCTGCCGCCCGGCACCTGGCTGCGCGAAGAGGCGCTGGGCCGGGTGTATTCGGTGAGCCGCACCAAGGTGCGCGCCGCGCTGCTGATGCTGTCGAAGGACAAGCTCATCGAGATGATTCCCGACAAGGGCGCCTTCGTGAGCCAGCCCTCGGTGGAAGAGGCCCGCGAGGTGTTCGCCGTGCGCCGCATCCTCGAGAGCGAGGTGGTGCGCCTTTTCATCGCCTCCGCCCGGCCGCGCGACTACCAGGTGCTGGAGCAGCACATCAAGTTCGAGCGCGCCGCGTTGCGCCAGACCACCACCACGGGCACGGTACGCGAGAAGCTGCTGGGCGACTTCCACGTGGCGCTGGCCGAGGCCACGGGCAACCGCACGCTGGCCGAGCTGGTGCGCGAACTGGTGGCGCGCAGCTCGCTGATCGCCATGCTGTACCACTCGTCGAACGACCCGCATTGCTCGTCGGACGAGCACTCCGATTTCCTGCGCCTGTGCCGCAAGGGCGACGTCGAAGCCGCCGTGACGAGCATGATCGACCACCTGGAGCGCATCGAGGCCAGCCTCGAACTCGGCACCGACAAGCCCGACCGCCAGCTCGACCTGGTCAAGGCGCTGCTGGCCTGACAGCGAAGGAGCAGGCGGCCATGCGCAAGAACCTCGGCCTCGCGCTGCGCCAGATGCGGCTGCTGCGCGGCATCAAGCAGACGCACTTCGCGCAGCTGATGGGCGTGAACCAGGCGACGGTGTCGCGCTGGGAGCGCGGCCAGCTCGCGCTTTCCCCGGCGCAGCAGGCCATGGCGCACCGGCTGCTCGCGGCGGCGTGCGATTCGGCGCAGGACGCCGCGCTGAAGCGGCTGGTCGAATCGTCCGCGCGCAAGGTGCACCTGGTCTGCGACCGCACGCACCGGCTGCTGGCGGCCTCGCCGTCGCGCCAGGCCGAATGGCGCGCCGACGCCAGCGAATTCATGGGCCGGTCGCTGATCGGCTATGCCTCCCGCGAGATCCTCGAGGCCGAGGCCACCCTCGATGGATTGGGCTGGCACGCGGGCGAACTCTCGTCGCTCGAGGTCGCGACCGGAGCTAACGCCGACCGGATCGTCCCGATCCTGCCCGGGCGCGTGCTCTGGGAACGCATCGCGCTGGCCGACGGGAGCGCGGGGCGCATCGTCACCACGATCGCCTGATCCCACGGCCCCATGAGGGCCGATGCTGCTTGCTGTCACACAAGCGCGTCATGCTGTAGGCCGAATGGACTACGCGCCCGCCTTTTCCCGCGGGCGCGGCCGACGCACCACCTTCACAGCATGTCCCGGCAAATCAGGCCCAGCGCCGTCCCCACCCCGCATCCGGCGATCTCTCCGTTCTTCCAGCCCATCGTGGACCTGCGCCAGGGAACGGTCCTCGGCCACGAGGCACTCATCCGGGGCGCGGCGGGCACCGCGCTCCACAGCCCCCAGGCCCTGTTCGCGCTGGCCGCCGCCGAATCGCGGCTGACCGGGTTCGAGCTGCACTGCGTCGAGGTCATCCTGGCTCACTGGGGCCGGCTGGCCAAGCCGGGCAGGCTCTTCGTGAACATGAGCGCCGACGCATTGATCGCCGCCATGGGTTTCGCGAACGGCGCATGTCCCTTCGAGCGCATGCTCGCGCAGCACGGCATCGCGGCCCGCGACGTGACGGTGGAGCTCACCGAGCAGCGCGCGGCCGGCGACGCCGAGGCGCTGCGGCAGGCGGTCAACGCGCTGCACGCCCTGGGAGCCCGGCTGGCGCTCGACGACTTCGGCGAGGGCCACTCGAACCTGCGGCGCTGGAAGGACCTGCGGCCCGACTTCGTCAAGATCGACAAGCTGCTGACCCAAGGCGTCGCAAGCAGCCCCCTGAGCGTGGAACTGGTGCGCGCCATCGTCGGCCTGGGCATCGCGCTGGGCACGCAGCTCGTGGCCGAAGGCGTGGAAGACGCCCAGGACCTCCGCGTGCTGCGCGACCTGGGCATCGCCTACGGCCAGGGCTACCTGTTCGGCCGCCCCGCGCCGGCGCTGCAGCCCACGCTGCCCGAGCCCGCGGCGGCCGTCATCCGGGACACCCGCATCGCGGTGATGCCGCATGCATCGCAGCCTTCGCAGCCCGACGTGCTGCGCAGCCTTTCCGTCATACAGGCGCCGGCGCTGCACCCGATGACGCCGATCGACGAGGTCTCCAACATCTTCCAGAAGCACCCCGAGCTGCACGCGCTGGCAGTGGTCGACCAGGGGCGCCCGGTGGCGCTCATCAACCGGCAGTCGTTCATGAACGACTACGCGCGGCTGTACTTCCGCGAGGTGCACGGCCGCCGGCCCTGCATGTCCTACAGCGGCACCAGCCCGCGCATCGTGGAGCGCGAGGACAACGTCGAGAACCTGCTCGGCATCCTGATGTCGGAAGACCAGCGCTACCTGAGCGAAGGCTTCATCGTGACCGAGAAGAAGCGCTACGTGGGGCTGGGCACCGGCGACCAGCTCGTGCGCGCCGTGACCGAGGCGCGCATCGAGGCCGCGCGGCACGCGAACCCGCTGACCTTCCTGCCGGGGAACATTCCCATCAACATTCACGTCGCGCGCCTGCTCGCCAGCGGCGTCGACTTCGTCGCCTGCTATGCCGACCTGAACAACTTCAAGGTCTTCAACGACCACTACGGCTACTGGCGCGGCGACGAGATGATCCTGCTGCTCGCGCGCCTCGCGATGCGGCACGCGGACCCTCATCGCGACTTCGTCGGCCACATCGGCGGCGACGACTTCCTGGTGATGTTCCAGAGCCCCGACTGGCTGCAGCGATGCACGGACCTGATCGCGGACTTCAACCGCCAGGCGCTCGAGCTCTACGACGAAGCGGCGCGCCAGGCCGGTGGCGTCGAAGGCGAGGACCGGCACGGCGTGGTCCGCTTCACGCCCTGCGCCACGCTTTCCATCGGCGCGGTGCACATCGCGCCGGGCATGTTCGATCACGCGGAGGACGTGGCCGGCGAAGCGGCCATCGCCAAGCACGATGCGAAGCTGGCCGCATCCGGCCTCACCGTGCGCGAGGCTCGCCCCCGCGCCTGACGCCTGACGCCTGACGCACAACGCATAACTTATGCGTGGACGGCCCCATGCACGGGCGATAGTCTTGCGGCCATGACCATCATGATCACCGGCAGCGCCGGCCACCTCGGCGAGGCCCTGATGCGTACGCTTCGCGCCACCTCGCAAGACGCCCGCGGCATAGACATCGTTCCTTCCGAATTCACCGACCGCACCGGCACCATCGCCGACCGCGCCTTCGTGCGCGAGTGCATGAAGGGCGTTCGCACCGTCATCCACGCGGCCACGCTGCACAAGCCGCACGTGGCGACGCACAGCCTGCAGGAGTTCGTCGACACAAACATCACGGGCACGCTGGTATTGCTCGAGGAGGCGGTGGCGGCTGGAGTCGAATCCTTCGTCTTCACGAGCACGACCAGCACCTTCGGCTCCGCGCTCACGCCCGCCGAGGGCATGCCGGCCGCATGGATCACCGAGGACGTGGTGCCCGTTCCCAAGAACATCTACGGCGTGACGAAGACATCGGCCGAGAGCCTGTGCGAGCTGTTCCACCGCAGGCAGCGCCTGCCCGTGGTGGTGCTGAAGACTTCGCGCTTCTTTCCCGAGGAAGACGACGATGCGGCCGCGCGCAGCCTCCATTCGCTGGACAACGCGCAGGCCAACGAGCTGCTGCACCGCCGCGCGGACATCGAGGACGTGGTCGAAGCGCATCTTCTGGCAGCCAGGCGCGCGCCGCGCATTGGCTTCGGCCGCTACATCGTCTCGGCCACCACGCCTTTCACGCGCGACGACCTGCCGATGCTGCGCGAGAGCGCGCCAGCCGTGCTGCGCCGCCTGTTCCCCGAGGCCGAAGCGCTCTATGCGAAGCGGGGCTGGACGCTGCCCGCCCGGCTGGATCGCGTCTACGTGAACGAACTCGCGCGGCGCGATCTCGGATGGCAACCGCGCCACGACTTCGCGCACGTGCTGCGCTGCCTGCGCGAAGGCCGCGATTTCCGCAGCCAACTCGCGCGCGACGTGGGCAGCAAGGGCTACCACGCGGAAACCTTCGACGAAGGGCCCTATCCCGTCGCCACCTAGGCCCTGCACCGGGTTCGGGTTTTCCTGAGTCCGGATTGTTGCATAAGTTGTATACAGTTTGGCGTACACAAACAGGGGTGTGCGCATGCCGAGCCGTGTCGCCGCCTCGCCTCGATCAATCTCTCTCTCGCCGCAGCAGGAGACACACGATGACGGCCGACAGCTCCCTCTCAACAGTCCATCCCGTGGACCAGCGGCTGCCCACGGGCAAGCTCGCGGCCCTCGGCCTGCAGCACGTGCTGGTGATGTATGCGGGCGCCGTCGCTGTGCCACTGATCGTCGGGCGCGCGCTCAAGCTCAGCCCCGACGAGGTCGCGCTGCTGATCTCGGCCGACCTGTTCTGCTGCGGCATCGCCACGCTGATCCAGGCGCTGGGCGCCACGCAGTTCTTCGGCATCAAGCTGCCGGTGATGATGGGCGTGACCTTCGCCTCCGTCGCGCCGATGGTCGCCATCGCCAACGCCAACCCCGGCCAGAACGGCGCGCAGCTTCTCTTCGGCGCGATCATCGGCGCGGGCGTGGTGTCGATACTCATAGCACCGCTTGTCAGCCGCATGCTGCGCTTCTTCCCGCCGGTGGTCACCGGCACCATCATCGCGGTCATCGGCATCAGCCTGATGCGCGTGGGCATCAACTGGATCTTCGGCAACCCCGTGGGCCCGACCGCTCCCGCGCTGGTCGACCCGGTGTATGCGAAGTGGCTCGCCGAGGTGACTTCGCCCGGCAGCTCCATTCCCGCCGTGCCCAAGGGCTTCGCGATCATGCCCACGGTGCCCAACCCCAAGTACGCCGATCTCTCGGGCTTCGGCGTGGCCGCCCTGGTGCTGGTGTCGATCCTGCTGATCGTGAAGTACGCCAAGGGCTTCATCGCCAACATCTCGGTGCTGCTGGGCATCGTGATCGGCGCCGTCGTCGCCTCCGTCACCGGGCTCATGACCTACGAGAAGGTGGGCAAGGCCGCGTGGGTCGACATCGTGCTGCCCTTCCACTTCGGCATGCCGCAGTTCGACCCCATCCTGATCCTCACGATGACCCTCATCATGATCGTGGTGATGATCGAATCGACCGGCATGTTCCTCGCGCTCGGCGAAATGACCGACCGCAAGATCAGCCAGAAGGACCTGGCCCGCGGCCTGCGCACCGACGGCCTGGGCACGCTGATCGGCGGCGTCTTCAACACCTTCCCGTACACCAGCTTCTCGCAGAATGTGGGCCTGGTGGCCGTCACCGGCATCAAGAGCCGCTATGTCTGCGTGGCCGGCGGCATCATCCTGATCGTGCTGGGCCTGCTGCCGAAGATGGCCGCGCTGGTCGAGTCGCTGCCCACCGTGGTGCTCGGCGGCGCTGGCCTCGTGATGTTCGGCATGGTGGCCGCCACCGGCATCCGCATCCTCTCGGGCGTGGACTTCAAGAACAACCGCCACAACGCGATGATCGTCGCGGTGTCGATCGGCATCGGCATGATTCCGCTGATCGCACCCAACTTCAAGCAATGGATGCCGCACGCCATCCACTCGCTGATCGAGTCGGGCATCCTGCTGGCGTCGATCGCGGCGGTGCTGCTGAACCTGTTCCTCAACGGCGCGAAGCACGACGAGAGCGCGGTCATCGCGGCTGCGAAGCACGCGGACGCGCACTGAACAAGCTCCCCCCAGGCTTCGCGCACTTCGTCTCGCTTCTCCACCCCCTTCCGGGGGCAACACCTGCGGCCCGGCAAAGCCGGTTCCGCGGTGTTCCACGAAAAAATCCGATCTTCAGATCATCGCCAACGGCGTTTTGCGCTTCGGCGGCGGATGCAGGCGATCCAGTTCGGCCAGGATCGCCGCATCGAGCTTCAGCGCGGCGGCGGCAAAGTTCTCCTTCAGGTGCGCGCTGCGCACAGCCTTCGGAATCGCGGCCACGCCGGGGCGTGCGATCACCGCGGCCAGCGCAAGCTGCGCGGCGGTCACGCCCAGCCGGGCGGCCAGATCGGCCAACCCGTCGTCTTCGGCCAGCGCGCCCTGGTCGATCGGGCTGTAGGCCATCAAGGGCATGCCGCGCTCCCGCTGCCACGGCAGCAGGCTGAACTCGGGGCCGCGCTCGCCGAGCGACAGGTACACCTGGTTGGCCGCGCAAACCGGTCCGTCGCCCGTCGCCTGCACCAGTTCTTCCATGTCGTCGGTGTCGAAGTTGCTGACGCCCCAGTGACTGATGCGGCCGTCCGCTACCAGCGAGTGCATCGCCGCCACCGTCTCGCGCAGCGGGTGGTTGCCCCTCCAGTGCAGCAGGTAGAGATCGATGGCGTCGAGCCCGAGCCGCTTCAGGCTGCGCTCGCAGGCATCGCGCGTGCCGCGCCGGCTGGCGTTGTGCGGATAGACCTTGCTGACGATGAAGAGCTCTTCGCGCCGAACGTCGCCCGCGCGCAGCGCTTCGCCGATGGCCTGGCCGAGCACGGTCTCGGCGCCGCCCTCGCCGTACATCTCGGCGGTGTCGATGAGGCGATAGCCGAGCACGATGGCTTCGCGCACGGCCTTGACCTCGGCCGCGCGATGGCTTGCGTTCTCGCCCATGCGCCATGTGCCGAGGCCCAGTACCGGCATCTCTCCGCCGGAAGGAAGTTGGAGTGTTCGCATCGGGCCATCCTAAGGGGGATGCGCCCACCTGTCAGCCAGCTTGTCAGCCCGCCGAGAGCGGCAGCCGCACGGTGGCGCACAGGCCGCGCCCCTCGTCGCCGTCGGCCAGCGCGATGCGGCCGCCGTGCTTCTCCAGCACAGACCTGACGATGGCCAGCCCAAGGCCGCTGCCCGACTGCGTCTGGTCCGGATTGCGGAAGAAGCGGTCGAACACACGCTCCCGCAGTGCGGGCGGGATGCCCGGGCCCCGGTCCGTCACGCGCAGCACCGCGTTCGACGATTCGCGCCCCACGCGCACCTTCACCACACCGCCATCCGGGCTGTACTTGATGGCGTTCTCCACCAGGTTGCTCACCATCGAGATCAGGCTCTCGCGCTCGCCGTGCACCTGGAGCGCGGCGGCCTCCTCCGAAGCGAAATCCAGCGAGATGCCGCGCGCCCGGGCCAGCGCCTCGACGAACTGCACGCGCTCCCGCACCAGCGCATCGAAGGAAAGCGTCGCCGGCGAGCCGCCCTGCGGCATCTCGTCGCTGCGCATCAGCTGCTGCAGCTGCCCCACCAGCCGCGCGGCGCGGTCGTTGCTTCGCAGCACGTGGGCCATGAGCTCGCGCTGGCCCGGATCGTCGGTCTGCTCCTTCAGCGACTCCACGTTCACGCGCATCGCATCGAGCGGCGTGCGCAGCTCGTTCGCCGCGTCGGCGATCAGACCGCGCTCGCGCGATGCCCGGTCGCGCACGCTGCGCAGCAGGCCGTTGATGCTGCTCACCAGCGGCTGCAGCTCCTTGTGCGGCGGCTCGAAGGTGAGCGGCGAAAGATCGGCCGGCCCGCGCTCGGACGTCTCCTTCGTCACCTGCCGCCACGGCCTGAGCGCGAGCATCACGGAGAGCCACGCGGGGAAGACGACGAAGGGCAGGCTGATGGCCAGCGGCAGCAGGTAGTAGCTGCGGTGCTCGATGGTGAAGTTCAGGCGCAGCACGTCCGGCTCGGCCAGCAGCACGCGCGTGTCCAGCAGCGGCGAGGTCATCGTGCGCGCGCGCCACAGGCGATCGCCGGCGCGCACGTTCTCCACCCGGCCGGGCACCGCCGTGTGCATGACCGGCGCCGTCGCCGACGAGTTGTAGATGAGCCGCCCCATCTGCCACACCTGCAGCACGGGCGCCTTGTCTTGCTCGGAGCTGAAGTCGCCCGAGGTTTCCAGCAGCGCCATGTCGAAGGCCTTCAACGTCTGCTGCTGGCGATCCGGGTGGGAGGCGAGGTTCTGCGCGCACGCGATGATGCTGTCGAAGACCTTGTCGTAGCGCACGAGGTCCGGCAGGTGGTTGGAGTCGTACAGGAAGAGCGCCAGCGTCGCGCTCCACAGCAGAGCGGCCACCGCGAGCTGCGCCAGCAGCAGGCGCCGCACGAGCGATGGCTGCAGCCATCGTCTGACGCGCCCCACAAGCGCTTTCGCGGCAACGGACAAGGGATTCATGGGCCTCCGGGCGAGCGGCTCCGGTGGAGCGCATCGCGAGCGCGCGGAGTATCCGGCACCGCTTGGCCGCCCGCTTCAGAAAGCCTTCATGAAGAGGGCGAAAGGGCCTTCGGGCATCGATGCCCGCAGGCTCCTTGCCTTCTAATTTTTAGAACTCAAAGTCAACTTCGTGACAAAGATCGATCTTTCTCCAGAGTGAAACCCCTCCGCACCGCCTTCTGATTTTGTCAAGGCAAACTGGGTGCGAACCCCCTCTTCGGGCCCGTTTCTCGCTTCTAGAATTTTTCGAGAGCCCCGCGTCACGAGCGTGGGCGCCCCCGAACGAAACGAACTTGGAACAGGTTGAGTCAATGCAGAAAAAACACAGGATCGCCGTCATTCCCGGAGACGGCATCGGCGTCGAAGTCATGCCCGAAGGTTTGCGCGTGCTCGACGCGGTCGGTCGCCGTTTCGGCATCGACTTCTCCTACGACCACTTCGACTGGGGCTCCGACCACTACGTGCGCACCGGCCTGATGATGCCGGCCGACTGGGCCGACAAGATCCAGGGCCACGACGCGATCTACTTCGGTGCGGTGGGCGCGCCCGACAAGGTGCCCGACCACATCGCCGTGTGGGGCCTGCTCATCAAGATCCGCCGCGACTTCGACCAGTACGTGAACCTGCGCCCCGTGCGCCTCATGCCCGGCGTGCCCGGCCCGCTGGCGCACCGCAAGCCCGGCGACATCGACTTCCTGGTGGTGCGCGAGAACACCGAGGGCGAATACACCTCCGTGGGCGGCCGCCTGTTCGAAGGCACGCCGCGCGAGATGGCGATCCAGGAGGCGGTGTTCACCCGCACCGGCGTGGACCGCATCATCGACTACGCGTTCCAGCTCGCCAACCGCCGCAAGCGCAAGAGCCTGACGGCCGCCACCAAGTCGAACGGCATCTCGATCACCATGCCCTACTGGGACGAGCGCCTGGCCGAGATCGCCACACGCTACCCCGACGTGGCGACGAACAAGTTCCACATCGACATCCTGTGCGCGCACTTCGTGCAGCACCCCGACTGGTTCGACGTGGTCGTGGCTTCCAACCTCTTCGGCGACATCCTGTCCGACCTGGGCCCGGCCTGCACCGGCACCATCGGCATCGCGCCCAGCGCCAACCTCAACCCCGAGCGCAAGTTCCCGTCGCTCTTCGAGCCGGTGCACGGCTCGGCGCCCGACATCGCGGGCAAGGGCATCGCCAACCCCATCGGCCAGATCTGGTCGGCCGCGCTGATGCTGGACCACCTCGGCGGTGACGACCCCGTCTACGCGCAAGCCTCGGCTGTCGTTCTCTCGGCCATCGAGACCGTGCTGAGCGAAGGCCCGCGCACCCGCGACATGGGCGGCACGGCCAACACGGTGGACGTGGGCCGCGCGATCGCCGAATGCATCTCGGCAGCATGACGCCCTGCCTCCCCTGTAGCGACCTGAGAGGCTGAGATGGGCCTGTTCCTGCTGAAGCGCACGCTGACGCTGATCGGCACCCTGATCGGCGCCTCGGTCATCGTCTTCCTCGTGCTCGAGATCCTGCCCGGCAACGCCGCGCAGATGCTCATGGGCCCCGACGCCTCGCCCGAGGCCGTGGCAGCCCTGGCCACCAAGCTCGGCCTCGACCAGCCCGCCTGGACGCGCTACTGGCACTGGATCGGCGGCCTGCTCACCGGCAACCTCGGCGACAGCTA
>NZ_FOBJ01000004.1:0-526024 GCF_900109805.1 Variovorax sp. YR750 | reverse complement strand
GAGCACGACCGGCTACGGCAGCACGGGCACGAGCTACACGGGCCTGCCGCGCTCTTCCACCGGCTACGACTTCGGCATCCGCCACGCGTTCTGATAGCGGACGCGCGCCGCGCGGGAGGGAAGGGGCATGCACTGCTCTTTTTCTCCCGCGCGGCTTTTTCGTTTTCCGCGCTTTCTTTCCTTCATCCATCCAGCAGCGAGCTTCGACCAATGAACCGAATCCGACTTCTCGCGGGCGCACTGGCGGCCTCCGGGCTGACCGGCTGCATCATGCTTCCCCCGCCGCCCATGCCCTATCGCCCGCCGCCGCCGATGCTCTTCGGCGACGCCCGCAGGCCGCCGCCTCCCGGATGGGGAATGTGTGCGGCCGACGGCGCCCCGGTGCAGGAACGCTGTGCGCGCGACGTGCCGGGCGAACCCCGGCCGCAGCCTCCGGGAGCACGCTGATGAGCGGAGCGCAACTGCAATCGGGCAACCTCGGGGCCATCATCGCCGGCGTGATCCTGCTAGGGCTCGGCGGCGTGGTCGGCATGATGTTCTCGCTGTTCGTCGCCAATCTGCGGCAGAGCACGAAGGCGCGCGAATTCGCGCAGCAGGCCCGCGAGGAAGCACAGCAGCGCCTGGTCGCCAGCCGGGCGCAGGACATCCGGCCGCTGCTCGACGCGGCATCGGCGCAGGCCCAGGCCGACGCCAAGGCCAAAGCCATCCACCTCGACATCCAGCTGCCGCAGGAAGCGGTGCGCGTGTTCGCGATCGAGACGGAGCTGCGCGAGCTGCTCGCGAAGGTCACGGCCTATGCGGCCAGCGTGATGCGCACGGGTGCGACGCTGCAGGTGTCGGCGCACGCCGACGGCGAACAGGCGGTGATCCACTGGCGCGATCTCGACGCCGTCGACGCGCATCCGCCGCTCGCGAGATTCTTCGACAACAAGCTGTCGGCCGCCGTGACGGCCAGCGCCAGAGCCTGCGAGCGCATCGCGGGGCACCACGGCGGGCGCATCTACTCGGCGCCCCGCGACGGCGGCGTGTTGGGGCTGACGCTGCGGCTGCCTTTGCTGCAGGCCTGAACCGCCCGGCAGTCCAACATGGACAAACGGTAATGAAGCGGCCGCGCCTTCTCTGATCCAATGGCGGCTAGGATGCCTCCGGCGGTGCCCGCGCGAACGATGGGCAGCCCGCCGGCCCCATCGCCATGAGCACCAGAACGCAGCCCCTTCACAGCCTCTTCCTTCTTCTTCCGTCGCCAGCTTCCGCCGCCGTCCCGTACTGGGGCGCCGCGCGGGCGTGCTAGGCCCCAGCGCCATGTGGCGCTGCCTCATCGTCGAGGACGACGCCGACAACGCGCGCTACATCGCCGAGGGCTTCCGCTCGCTCGGCCATGTGGCGGTGATCAGCCGCGACGGCGCCGATGCGCTCGCGCGCGCCACCGGCGAGCCGTGGGACCTCGTCATCCTCGACCGCATGCTGCCCAACGAGGTGGACGGCCTGTCGATCCTCTCGACCATGCGCGCGCTCGGCAAGAAGACGCCGGTGCTGGTGCTCAGCGCCCTGAGCGCGCTCGACGAGCGCGTGCGCGGCCTCAAGGCCGGCGGCGACGACTACCTGGCCAAGCCCTTCGCCTTCTCGGAGCTCGCTGCGCGCGCCGAGGCGCTCGTGCGGCGCTCGCGCACCGGGCCCGAGATCCGCATGCTGCAGGTCGCCGACCTCACGCTCGACCTAGCGCGCCGCCATGTCGAGCGCGGCGGCCGGCCCATCGCGCTGCAGCCGCGCGAGTTCAGGCTGCTGGCCTATCTCATGATGCATCCGGGCCAGGTGGTCACGCGCACCATGCTGCTGGAGGCGGTGTGGGACTACCAGTTCGACCCGCAGACCAACGTGATCGACGTGCAGGTCAGCCGCCTGCGCGGCAAGCTCGATGCGGGTGGCGCCCCCACGCTGATCCACACCGTGCGCGGCGTGGGCTACACGCTGGCGGCGCCGCAATGACGGCGGCCCTGCGCCGGCTGTGGCGCTCGGTCGGCTTCAGGCTCGCCTTCTACTACGGGCTGCTGGTGGCGATCACGATGCTGGCGGCGCTGGCCATCGTCTACATGCAGACGGTGGGCGTGCTGCAGCAACGCATGGTGCGGCAGGTGGCCGCGAGCATGCAGCAGCTGATGGTGCGCTACGACGCGCGCGGCGCCGACGGCGTGGCCGGCGAGATCTCCAACGCGCTCTCCGACGGGCGCAACTCCGACAACGAGATCTACCTGCTCACCGACCGCGAGGGCAACAAGCTCGCCGGCAACCTCGACCAGATGCCTTCGCAGGCCCCCGACGCCGGCGACGGCGTGCACCGCCGCGTGGTGCGCGCGGGCCAGACCGTCATCGCGTATCTCGTGATGCGCCCGCTGCCCGACGGCGGCCTGCTGGTGGTGGGCCACGACCTGCGCGACCAGGAGTCGATCGAATCGCTGGTGGCGAGCGCGAGCGCTGCGGCCGGCATCGTGGCGGTGCTGCTGCTGATCGGCGGCACCTTCGTCTTCCGCCAGGAGCTGGAGCGCAGCGTGGGCGCGGTGCGACGCACGGCGGCGCGCATCGCGGCGGGCGAGCTGCAGGAGCGCGTGGAGCCCTCGGGCGAGGAGGACGAGTTCGCGCTGCTGGAGCACGACATCAACGCGATGCTCGACCGCATCCAGTCGCTCATGGACGGCGTGCGCCACGTCTCCAACACCATCGCGCACAACCTGCGCACGCCCCTCACGCGCGTGCTGGTGCGGCTGCGCGCGGCGGAGGCCGGCCTCGGCGAGGACGATCCGCAGCGCGAGGCGGTGGCCACCGCCATCCGCGAACTGGAGGAGCTGGCCGTGGTGTTCGAGAAGCTGCTGCAGATCGCGGAGGTGGAAGCCGGCGCGCGCCGGCAGCAGTTCGCGCCGGTGGCGCTGCACGTCATCGCCGACGACGTGGCGGAACTCTACGAGGCGGTGGCCGAGCTGCGCGGCATCGCGTTGCTGCGCGAGCCCGCCGACATGGCCATGGCGCTGGGCGACCGCGACCTGCTGGCCGGCGCCGCGGCCAACCTGCTCGACAACGCGTTGAAGTACGCCGGCAGCGGCGCCACCGTGCGCGTCGGCACGCACACGGTGGACGGCAGGGCGCAGCTCTTCGTTCAGGACGACGGACCGGGCATCCCGCACGCCGAGCACGAACGCATCGGCGTGCGCTTCCACCGGCTCGACCGCAGCGTGCCGGGGCACGGGCTGGGGCTGGCCAGCGTGCTGGCGGTGGTGGCGCTGCACGGCGGCCGGCTGGACTTCGCCGATGCGAAGCCGGGCCTGCGCGCGTGCATCGACTTGCCGATGTCGGACGGCTGAGCGCCTTCGTTCCTTCTCCCCTCGTGCGTTCGCAACATTGCCGAATGGCAATGTCTTGTTCATGCACAGCGAGGCCGTGAATTCCTAGGATCGCCTGAGCGCACATCTCGTGCGGATCAACGCAGTTCCAGGAGACATCAACGGTGAGAATCAAGAGTCAGAGAGACTTCTGCTCGGGCGTGCTCTTCAGCGCCTTCGGCGTGGCCTTCGCATGGGGTGCCACGACCTACAACGTCGGTACCGGCGCCCGCATGGGGCCGGGCTACTTTCCCCTGATCGTGGGCATCCTCATCGCGCTCATGGGCGTGCTCATCACGCTCAAGGCGCTGGCCGTGGAGACCGACGACGGCGAGCCCGTCGGGCGCATCGCATGGAAGCCGCTGGTCTTCATCATCGGCGCGAACCTGATGTTCGGCGTGCTGCTGGGCGGACTGCCGAGCGTCGGGCTGCCGTCGATGGGACTCATCGTGGCCATCTACGCACTCACCTTCATCGCGAGCCTCGCCGGGGACAACTTCGGCTGGAAGGGCGTGACCATCCTCGCCACCATCCTCGCGCTCGGCAGCTACCTGGCCTTCGTGGTGGCGCTGAAGCTGCAGTTCCAGGTGTGGCCGACCTTCATCTCGGGCTGATGCGCAGAGAAGAACAACAAGACCAAAGACAAGACACATGGACCTGATTACCAATCTCTCGATCGGCTTCGGCGTCGCCTTCACGGCGCAGAACCTCGTCTACGCCTTCGTCGGCTGCTTGCTGGGCACCTTGATCGGCGTGCTGCCGGGCATTGGCCCCGTGGCGACCATCGCGATGCTGCTGCCGGCAACCTACGCGCTGCCGCCGGTCTCGGCGCTGATCATGCTGGCGGGCATCTACTACGGCGCGCAGTACGGCGGCTCGACCACGGCCATTCTGGTGAACCTGCCCGGTGAATCTTCATCGGTGGTGACCGTGATCGACGGCTACCAGATGGCGCGGAAAGGAAGGGCGGGGCCGGCACTCGCGGCGGCAGGCCTGGGCTCGTTCTTCGCGGGCTGCGTGGGCACGCTGATCCTGGCCGCCTTCGCTCCTCCGCTGACCGAGCTGGCCTTCAAGTTCGGCCCCGCCGAATACTTCTCGCTGATGATCCTGGGCCTGATCGGCGCAGTGGTGCTGGCTTCGGGCTCGCTGCTGAAGGCCATCACGATGATCCTGCTGGGCCTGGCGCTCGGCCTCGTGGGCACCGACGTGAACTCGGGCGTGGCGCGCTACAGCTTCGACATTCCGGAGCTCACCGACGGCATCGGCTTCATCGCCATCGCCATGGGCGTGTTCGGGTACGGCGAGATCATCGCCAACCTCGCTGTGCCCGAGCATGAGCGCGAAGTCTTCACCGCCAAGGTGAAGGGCCTGTGGCCCACCAAGCAGGACTTCAAGGACATGACGCCCGCGGTGCTGCGCGGCACCGCGCTGGGTTCGGCACTTGGCATCCTGCCCGGCGGCGGGGCGCTGCTGTCGGCCTTCGCGGCCTACACCATCGAGAAGAAGATCAAGCTCAAGCAGGGCGAAATGGCCTTCGGCAAGGGCAACATCCGCGGCGTGGCGGGGCCCGAGTCGGCGAACAACGCCGGTGCGCAGACCTCCTTCATCCCGCTGCTGACGCTGGGCATTCCGCCCAACGCGGTGATGGCGCTGATGGTGGGCGCGATGACCATCCACAACATCCAGCCCGGCCCGCAGGTCATGACCAGCAACCCCGAGCTCTTCTGGGGCCTGATCGCCTCGATGTGGATCGGCAACCTGATGCTGATCGTGCTGAACCTGCCGATGATCGGCATCTGGATCAAGCTGCTGACCATTCCCTACAAGTGGCTCTTCCCGTCGATCGTGCTGTTCTGCGCGGTGGGCGTCTATTCGGAGAACAACAACACCTTCGACGTGTGGATGGTGGCGATCTTCGGCATCGTGGGCTACCTGTTCCTCAAGCTGAAGTGCGAGCCCGCGCCGCTGCTGCTGGGCTTCATCCTGGGCCCGATGATGGAAGAGAACCTGCGCCGCGCGCTGCTGCTGTCGCGTGGCGACTGGAGCGTGTTCGTCTCGCGGCCGCTGTCGGCCGGCCTTCTGGTCGCTGCTGCGCTGCTGCTGGTCGTGGTGCTGCTGCCCTCGGTGAAGGCCAAGCGGGAAGAGGCCTTCGTCGAGGACTGACGACGAAGGGAGGGCCTGGGAAGGGCCTGGGAAGGGCGGCGTGCCGGAACTCCGCGCGATACTTGCGGTCCCACGCTGCCGCCGCCTTCCCTCCCTTCGATGCCCGTCGTGCGACTTCCTTCTCCCTCGATCCTTCTTCGTGCGCTCGCCATGAGCGCTGCTCTTTTCGCAGCAGGTGCCCTTCATGCGCAGGCCCTGCCGCCCGGCGTGCGACTGGGCATGTCGGCCGAGGAACTGCAGGCGGCCATGCCCGCGGCGGAGCGCGTCCAGAGGCCGCAGCGCCTTGGCGGCGGCCTCGTAGGTTCATGGCGCGCGGCACCGGTCGAGATGGCGGGGCTGCGGTTCGAGCCGACCTTCTTCTTCGCGGCCTCGGAGTTGCGGCGCGTCGAGTACGTCGCCTCGACGCAGGCCACGCCGGACGGCGGCACGGCAGCCTTCGCGGCGCTGGTGCAATGGGGCCGCGGCGCATTCGGCAACGAGCTCGCATCGCGCGACCCCGGCAGCGCCTATGCCGCATGGGTGAACAACGACACCGACATCTACGTGCAGCAGCAGGCCGGCGATCCGCGCCGCGCCAGCGTGCGATTGGTCTACAAGGCGCGGCAGCTGCGCGACGGCAGCGAACTTTAAGTAGCGCGTGCGGGCGCGGCATCGGCGTTGTCCTGCAAGCGCGCCGGAATCTGTCCGACGGACGCCGCCGGGCAGGCGGGGAGACTGCTGTGTTCCCCCAAAACCCTTCTTTTTTCCGGAGACGACGATGCCAGACGACAGCGAGATCCGCATTCCGCAGGACGACGAACGGATCGACGTCACCGACCTGAAGGAAGTCGACTACTGGACGAAATGGTTCGGCGTCAGCGAGGCCAGGCTGCGCACCGCGGTGGCCTCGGCCGGCACGCGCAAGGACGACCTGCGCGTGTACCTCGGGCTGCCCTGAACCGGACAGGATCCCTGCCGTCGCGCTTCAGGCGGCGGCCAGCATGCCCCGCTCCTCGATGAACGCGACCACGTCGGCCACGCCCGAGAGCGTCTTGAGGTTCGTCATCACGTAGGGACGCTGGCGGCGCATGCGCTGCGTGTCCTGTTCCATCACGTCGAGATTGGCGCCCACGTAGGGCGCGAGGTCGGTCTTGTTGATCACGAAGAGGTCGCTCTTGGTGATGCCGGGGCCGCCCTTGCGCGGAATCTTCTCGCCCGCCGCCACGTCGATCACGTAGATCGTGAGGTCCGACAGCTCGGGGCTGAAGGTGGCCGCGAGGTTGTCGCCGCCGGATTCGACGAACACCACGTCGGCGTCGGGAAAGTCCTCCAGCATGCGGTCGATGGCCTCGAGGTTGATCGAGGCGTCTTCGCGGATCGCGGTGTGCGGGCAGCCGCCTGTTTCCACGCCCATGATGCGCTCGGCCGGCAGCGCGCCAGCCACGGTGAGCAGGCGCTGGTCTTCCTTGGTGTAGATGTCGTTGGTGATGGCGATCAGGTCGTACTTGTCGCGCATCGCCTTGCAGAGCATCTCCAGCAGGGTGGTCTTGCCGGAGCCGACCGGGCCGCCGATGCCCACGCGCAGCGGGGGCAGTCTCTTGGTGCGGTTGGGAATGTGGTGCAGGGCGGAGGTCATGAGGGTGGTGCTCGGTTCAGCTTCGGAAGAGGCGGGAATATTGTGTTTCATGGCGGGCCGACAACACCGCCAGCAGGGGCGCGAAGGCCTGGCGCTCGTCGTCGCCGAGGGCCATGGCGCGGGTCACGGCTTCGGGGATTTCCTGCGCCAGCCGCCCGAGGATGCGCTGGCCCGCGCTCTGGCCCAGCGGCACGGCCTTGACGGCGGCGCCGACCATGTTCTCGGCCCAGCCGAAGGCGAAGGCCAGGCAGCCGTCGTGCACCGTGGCGCCGGCGCGGCTGGCAGCGAAGGCGAATGCGATGGGGTAGCTCGCGCCCAGGCCGGCGAAGACTTCCGCCGTGTCCGCGTGGTGCAGCTTCAGCCATTCGACGAAGGAGCGGCCCATCTGCTCGGTCTGCAGAAGGAATTCGGCCGATTCGCGGGTGGACATCACCCAGTCGTTGAGCTGGCGCACGCGCGGCATGTCACCGGCCTGCCAGGCCGCGATGGCCTGCGCGCAGACGGCGAGGTCGCCCCTGGCGAAGCTCAGGTGCAGCTGGTCCGAGAGCCATTCGGCGGCGCGCGCTTCCGAATCGACGCCGGCCCATTCGACGGCGGCTTCGACTCCCTCGGAGTACGAGAAACCGCCCACGGGCAGGGCCGGGGAGGCGAGCCAGATCAGCTGCAGGAGGCTTTGGGCGGACACGTCAGTCGTTGCGCCTCGTGTCGTGTTCAGTGTGAGTGGCCATGGTGGCCGTGACCATGGTCGTGGGAGTGGTCGTGCGGGTGGTCATGCTCGTCGAGCAGCTCCGGCGCGAGCACGAGCGGCTTCGGGCCCTTGCCGGCACTGCTGCCGTGCGAGTGGCCGTGGTCATGGTGGTCGTGCCCGTGATGGTCATGGCCGTGGCCATGCGAATGCTCGTGCGATCCGTACGCACCGCCCTCGGGCTCGAAGGCTTCTTCCACCGCGACGACGATCAGGTGCATCGAGCGCAGCATGTCGGCCAGCACGTGGTCGGGCTCGATCTTCAGGTGGTCGGGCTTCAGCTCGATCGGCACGTGCCGGTTGCCCAGGTGGTAGGCCGCGCGCGTCAGGTCGAAGGGCGTGCCGTGCGCCGTGCAGTGCGTGATGCGCAGCACCGGCTGCGGCGCCGCGACCACGCGCACCAGCGAGCCGTCTTCGGCCACCAGCACGTCGCCGCCGCGCACGGCGGTGCCGCGCGGCAGGAACACGCCGATCTGGCGGCCCTGCGAGTCGGTGGCGTCGAAGCGGCTCTTCTGGCGGATGTCCCAGTCGAGCTCGATGGTGGCTGCGCGCTTGAGCAGCACGGGCGCGAGGCCGCGGCCCTGGGGCATGAGTTTGTTGGCGGTGAGCATGGTGCAAATGGAGCGCCCCGGAGGGCGCCCGCTGGCTGGATGAATACCTTCGAGGATACGCAGCCTGTCAAGCAGGCGCATTCCCCGGGGCTTCAGAACAGGAAATACCGCTGCGCCATCGGCAGCAGCTTGGCCGGCTCGCAGGTCAGCAGGTTGCCGTCGGCGCGCACCGCGTAGGTCTGCGCATCGATCTCCATCTTCGGCGTGTAGCCGTTGTGGATCAGGTCCTTCTTGCGCACGTTGCGGATGTTCTTCACCGCGCTGAGCTGCTTCTTCAGGCCGTAGCGTTCGCCGATGCCCGCGGCCAGCCCGGCCTGCGAGACGAAGGTGAGCGAGCTCTTCGCGAGCGATCCGCCGTAGGCGCCGAACATCCGGCGGTAGTGCACCGGCTGCGGCGTGGGGATCGATGCGTTCGGGTCGCCCATGGCGGCCAGCGCGATGCTGCCGCCCTTCAGGATGGTGAAGGGCTTCACGCCGAAGAAGGCCGGCTTCCAGATCACGATGTCGGCCCACTTGCCGACCTCGATCGAGCCTACCTCGTGCGCGATGCCGTGCGCGATGGCGGGGTTGATCGTGTACTTGGCGACGTAGCGCTTGGCGCGGAAGTTGTCGTTGCGACTGTTGTCTTCGGGCAGTGTGCCGCGCTGCAGCTTCATCTTGTGCGCGGTCTGCCAGGTGCGGATGACGACCTCGCCGACGCGGCCCATGGCCTGGCTGTCGGAGCTGAACATGCTGATCGCGCCCAGGTCGTGCAGCACGTCTTCCGCGGCGATGGTTTCCTTGCGGATGCGCGATTCGGCGAAGGCCAGGTCTTCCGCGATGCCGGCGTCGAGGTGGTGGCACACCATGAGCATGTCGACGTGCTCGTCGAGCGTGTTCACGGTGTAGGGCATCGTCGGGTTGGTCGACGACGGCAGGAAGTTGCCCTCGCCCACCACGCGCAGGATGTCGGGCGCGTGGCCGCCGCCCGCGCCTTCGGTGTGGAAGGCGCAGATGCCGCGCCCGCCCACCGCGGCGATGGTGTTCTCGACGAAGCCTGATTCGTTGAGCGTGTCGCTGTGAATGGCCACCTGCGTGTCGGTGGCGTCGGCCACGTCCATGCAGTTGCTGATGGCCGCGGGCGTGGTGCCCCAGTCTTCATGCAGCTTCAGTCCGATGACGCCCGCGTCGATCTGCTCGTGCAGCGCGTGCGGCAGGCTGGCGTTGCCCTTGCCGAGGAAGCCCAGGTTCATCGGAAAGGCGTCTGCCGCCTGCAGCATGCGCTCGATGTGCCAGGGGCCGGGCGTGGAAGTGGTGGCGAAGGTGCCGGTGGCGGGGCCGGTGCCGCCGCCGAGCATGGTGGTCACGCCGGAGGAAAGCGCCTCTTCGATCTGCTGCGGGCAGATGAAGTGGATGTGGCTGTCGATGCCGCCGGCGGTGACGATGTTGCCCTCGCAGCTGATGATCTCGGTGCCCGGGCCGATGACGATGTCCACGCCCGGCTGCACGTCGGGGTTGCCGGCCTTGCCGATGGCGGTGATGCGGCCGTCCTTCAGGCCGATGTCGGCCTTCACGATGCCCCAGTGGTCGAGGATGAGTGCGTTGGTCAGCACGGTGTCGACCGCGCCCTGCGCACGGGTGCGTTGCGACTGCGCCATGCCGTCGCGGATGGTTTTTCCGCCGCCGAACTTCACCTCCTCGCCGTAGCCGCCGGCGCGAAGGGTGTAGTCGGCCTCGACCTCGATCAGCAGTTCGGTGTCCGCGAGACGGACACGGTCGCCCACGGTGGGGCCGAAGATTTCCGCATAGGCGCGTCGCCCGATGGTGGCCATGTTTCAGAGCTTCCCTTGAACGAGGCCGCGAAAGCCGTAGACGATGCGATCGCCGGAAAAGTCGACCAGCTCGACCGTGCGCTGCTGGCCCGGCTCGAAGCGCACCGCGGCGCCCGAGGCGATGTTCAGCCGCATGCCGCGCGCGGCCTCGCGGTCGAAGCCGAGCGCGCCGTTGGTTTCGGCGAAGTGATAGTGCGAGCCGACCTGGATCGGCCGGTCGGCGGTGTTCTGCACCACCAGCGTGAGGGTGCGGCGGCCGGGGTTGAGCGCGTGCTCGCCGTCGTCGGTGAGGAGTTCTCCGGGAATCATGAGCGGGCCCGCCTCAGATCGCCTGTGCCAGTAGCGTCGCGCCCAGGCCGAGAACGGCGGCGCCCGCGGTGCGCGGCAGCCAGGCGTTGGCATGGCGCAGCGCCCAGCCGATCGCGATGCCGGCGGCGTGCAACAGCACCGTGGCGCTGACCATGCCGGCCAGCGTGAGGGCCGCCCCTTCTTCGCTGGCCAGTTCGTAGCCGTGCGCCACGCCGTGGAACACCGCGAACACACCGACCACGGCCATCGCCGCCACGGCCGGCAGGCGTACGCGCGTGACCACCAGCAGGCCCAGCACCAGCAGAGAGGCGGCGATCATCGGCTCGACCGCCGGCAGCTGCACGCCGGCCAACCCCATCAGCGCGCCCGCCAGCAGCATGCCGGCGAAGGCCAGCGGCGCCCAGAGCAGGTCGGGCCAGGCGCGGCGCGCGGCCAGCGCGCTCCACAGGCCGACCGCAACCATGGCGGCCAGGTGGTCGGCGCCGGTCAGCGGGTGCATGAAGCCGGTGACGAAGCCGTGGTGCATGCCGCCGTCGACGCCGGTGTGGGCGCTGGCCGCCAAAGGCAGCAGCAGGGAGGCGAGCAGGGCAAGGGTACGGGAGGCGTTGTGACGCATGAGGGCTCCTGTTGTTCTTCGAGTGGAATTCAGACGATGGGCTGATGGACGGTCACGAGCTTGGTGCCGTCCGGAAAAGTGGCTTCGACCTGGATGTCGGGAATCATCTCGGCGATGCCGTCCATCACGTCGGCGCGGGTGAGCACGCTGCGGCCGTCGCTCATGAGCTCGGCGACGCTCTTGCCGTCGCGCGCGCCTTCCATCACGGCGGCGGAGATCAGGGCGACGGCTTCGGGATAGTTGAGCTTGAGGCCGCGGGCCTTGCGGCGTTCGGCCAAAAGTGCCGCGGTGAAGATCAGCAGCTTGTCTTTTTCGCGCGGGGTCAGTTCCATGAGATCGGCATCGGGTGGCGGAGAGTGGCGGCCATTATGGGCAAGCCGGCTTCTTTGCAACAGTCGTGCCCTGTTCGCCAAAAGTCGTACGGATGGCACGGAAGATGCACCGAAACGGTGTGAACACCGAAGCCGCCCCTGCCACCCCGGATGACGCCCCCCAGCGCATCGTCAAGGTGCGGCGCGACTACAACAGCTGGGTCGCCAGCGAGACGCTGGAAGACTATGCCCTGCGCTACACGCCCCAGCGCTTTCGCAAGTGGTCCGAATGGCGGGTGGCGAACACGGCCTTCGGGGCGGCGTCTTTCCTGATCCTGGAGGCGGTGGGCGCCACGCTGCTGGTGCAGTACGGCTTCGCCAACGCCTTCTGGGCCATCTTGGCGACGGGGCTCATCATCTTCCTGGCGGGGCTGCCGATCAGCGTGTACGCGGCGCGCTACGGCGTCGACATGGACCTGCTCACGCGCGGCGCGGGCTTCGGCTACATCGGCTCCACGCTCACCTCGCTGATCTACGCGAGCTTCACCTTCATCTTCTTCGCGCTCGAGGCGGCGGTGATGGCCTACGCGCTGGAGCTGGCGCTGGGCATTCCGCCGGTCTGGGGCTACCTGGTGTGCGCGCTGGTGGTGATCCCGCTGGTCACGCACGGGGTGTCGGCCATCAGCCGGCTGCAGCTGTGGACCCAGCCGCTGTGGCTGCTGATGCTGGTGGTGCCCTTTGCCTATGTGCTGGTGCGCGATCCTGGTGCGTTCGCGGGCATCGTGCACTACAACGGCGTGCGGTCCGGCACCAAGGGCTTCGATCTGCACCTGTTTGGCGCAGCGCTCACGGTCGGCATCGCGCTCATCACCCAGATGGGCGAGCAGGCCGACTACCTGCGCTTCATGCCCGCGCGCACGGCGGCCACGGCGCGCCGCTGGTGGGCCGGGGTGCTGGCCGGCGGGCCGGGCTGGGTGGTGCTGGGGGTGCTCAAGATGCTGGGCGGGGCGCTGCTGGCCTACCTGGCGATCACGCACATGGTGCCGGCCGACCGGGCGGTGGACCCGAACCAGATGTACCTGGCGGCCTACGAATACGTGTTCCCGCACTACGGCTGGGCGGTGGCGGCCACGGCGCTGTTCGTGGTGATCTCGCAGCTCAAGATCAACGTGACCAACGCCTACGCGGGTTCGCTGGCCTGGAGCAACTTCTTCTCGCGCGTGGCTCACAGCCATCCGGGGCGGGTGGTGTGGGTGGTGTTCAACGCGCTCATCGCCTTCATGCTGATGGAGATGAACGTGTTCGAGGCGCTGGGCGACGTGCTGGGCCTGTTCGCCAACATCGCCATCGCCTGGATGATGGCGGTGGTGGCCGACCTGGTCATCAACAAGCCGCTGGGCCTGTCGCCGCCGGGCATCGAGTTCAAGCGCGCGCACCTGTGGGACATCAACCCGGTGGGCGTGGGCGCGATGGCGCTGGCCTCGGGGCTTTCGATCACGGCGCACCTGGGCGTGTTCGGGCCGCTGGCGCAGGCCTTCTCGGCGCTGATCGCGCTTGGCACCGCGCTGGTGGCTTCGCCGCTGCTGGCCTGGGCGACCGGCGGCAAGTACTACCTGGCGCGCGGCGTGCCGTCTCCCGGGGCCGGCGCGGTGCGCTGGGCCAGGGTCGAGCACGAGGGCAGCTACCAGCGGCTGAAGGTGCAGCACTGCGTGATCTGCGAGCGCGAGTACGAGGGGCCCGACATGGCCCATTGCCCGGCCTACCAGGGCGCTATCTGCTCGCTGTGCTGCACGCTGGACGCGCGCTGCGGCGACCTGTGCAAGCCGCATGCGAGCCTGTCCTCGCAGTGGTCGGCGGTGCTGCGCTGGCTGCTGCCGCGGCGCAGCTGGCGCTATCTCGATACCGGACTCGGGCACTTCCTGCTGCTGATGCTGGTCATCGTGCCGCTGCTGGCGGTGGTGTTCGGCGTGCTCTACCAGCAGGAGCTGCGTGCCTTCGCCGAAGGCGCGCTGGAGCTGGCTTCCGAGCCCGACGTGGCTGCCGCGCTGGCCGGTGTGCAGAAGCTGTCGCTGCGCTCGGGCTTCCTCAAGGCGTACATGGCGCTGCTGGTCATCGCGGGCATCGTCGCGTGGTGGCTGGTGCTGGCGCACCAGAGCCGCAAGGTGGCGCAGGAGGAGTCGAACCGCCAGACCCACCTGCTGGTGCGCGAGATCGAGCTGCACCGCGAGACCGACCGTGCGCTGCAGGCCGCCAAGCAGTCGGCCGACGAGGCGCGCGAGATCGCGGAGCAGGCCAAGCTCGCGGCCGAACTCGCCAAGCAGGCGGCCGACCAGGCCAACCAGGCCAAGAGCCGCTACATCAGCGCCATCAGCCACGAGCTGCGCACGCCGCTCAACAGCATCCTGGGCTACGCGCAGCTCATGGGCGAAGACCACTCGGTGCCGCCGCACCGCCAGCAGGCGGTGGCCGTCATCAAGCGCGGCGGGGAGCACCTGCTGTCGCTTATCGAGGGCACGCTGGCCATCGCGCACATCGAGGCCGGCAAGCTCACGCTGCATGCGCGGCCGATGCGCTTTGCCGACACGCTGCGCGAGCTGGCCGACATGTTCGAGCTGCAGGCCGCGGAGAAGGGCCTGCAGTTCCGCTTCGAGGCGGCGGGGCCGCTGCCAGAGGTGGTGCGCGCCGACGAGAAGCGCGTGTGCCAGATCCTCATCAACCTGCTGGGCAACGCGATCAAGTTCACGGCGGCGGGGCAGGTGACGCTGCGGCTGGCCTATGCGCGCGAGTTCGCGTCGGTCGAGATCGAGGACACGGGACCGGGCATGCCCGCCGGGGACATCGAGCGCATCTTCGAGCCCTTCGCGCGCGGCAACGCCACGGGCACGGCCGCCGCGCCGGGCGCGGGGCTGGGCCTCACCATCGCCAAGATGCTCACCGACCTGATGGGCGGCGAGATGAAGGTGAGCAGCACGCCGGGCGTGGGTTCGCTCTTCTGCGTGCGCCTGTTCCTGCCGCGCGTGCACGACACGGCGGCCGGCAGCGGACGCGCGCTGCCCGTTCCGCGCGCGCGACGCGGCTACGAGGGCCCGCGCCGCCGCCTGCTGGTGGTGGACAACGAGGAGGCCGACCGCGACCTGCTGGGCCACCTGCTCGCGCCGCTGGGCTTCGAGCTGCGCAGCGCGGCCAGCGGGCACGACGCGCTCGACCTCGTCGCGGCCGGCTACCGGCCCGACGCGATGTTCGTCGACCTCGCCATGCCCGGCATCGACGGCTGGGAGACCATCCGCCGTGCGCGCAAGCTGGGGCTGACCGAAGCCTCGGTGGCCATCGTCTCGGCCAACGCCTTCGACAAGGGGCTCGACAACGACGTGGGCATTGCGCCCGAGGATTTCTTCGTCAAGCCCGTGCGCCACACCGAACTGCTCGACTGGCTCGAGCGCAGGCTGGGTCTTCAATGGACCGACACCGCCGCGAAACCGGCTCCCGCAGCCACGCCGCGCGCGATGCTGGCGCCCTCGCTGGCCCGCCTGCGCGCGCTGGAGGAGGCCGTGGGGCTCGGCTACTTCCGGGGCATCATGAACCAGCTCGACGACATCGACGCCGCGCAGCCCGAGTGCGCGGCCTGGACCGAGGCGCAGCGCGTACTGGCCCGCCAGTTCCAGTTCGAGGCCATGAGCCGCGCGCTGGCAGAGGCCGTCGAGAGCGCCGCATGACCTCGACCGCGAAGCCATCTCCCGCCATGGAAACCTCATCGCTCGCCAAGACCCTGCGCGAACAGCAGGGCGCCAACAGCGACCTCGTGCTGATCGTGGACGACGTGCCCGACAACCTCGCGGTGCTGCACGACGCCCTCGACGAATCGGGCTACACCGTGCTCATCGCCACCAACGGCGAGCAGGCGCTGCAGCGCGCCGTGCAGGCCAAGCCCGACATCGTGCTGCTCGACGCGATGATGCCGGGCATCGACGGCTTCGAGGTCGCGCGCAGGCTCAAGGCCGATGCCGCGACGGCGCACATTCCCATCGTGTTCATGACGGGGCTCACCGAGACCGAGCACCTCGTGGCCGCGCTGGAGGCGGGTGGCGTCGACTACGTCACCAAGCCGATCAAGCCGAAGGAAGTGCTGGCGCGCATGAACGTGCACCTGCAGGGCGCACGTCGCGCGAGGCAGGACGCGCGGCAGGCCGGGCAGGCACGCAACGCGCTCGATGCCTTCGGCTACGCGAGCATCACGGTGCGGCTGCCCGAGGGGCGGCTGATCTGGCAGACGGCGCTCGCGCGCGACCTGCTGCATCGCTACTGCGAGACGCGCGCCCCCGAGACGCCGCCGGCGGTGCTCGAATGGCTGCGCAGCCACACGCCCGCCGCGCGCGAGCGGGGCATCGAGCCGCCGGCGCTGTCCATCGTGCAGGGCGCCGGCAGCCTCACGCTGCGGCTGCACCAGCAGACCGGCGGCGACGACGACGGCGACGAGTGGATGATCATCATGCGCGAGGTGTCCGACACGGCGGTGATCGAGGCCATGAGCCTGAGCCTGAAGCTCACGGCGCGCGAGGCCGAGGTGCTTTACTGGGTGGTCAAGGGCAAGACCAACAAGGACATCGGCGAGATCCTCGGCAGCAGCCCGGCCACGGCCAAGAAGCACCTGGAGCGGGTGTACGTGAAGCTGGGCGTCGAAACGCGCACGGCGGCGGCGGGCGTGGCCATCAAGCGCATCCGCGAGCTGCAGCCCCAGTTCGAGATCTGAAGGGTACCCACCGTGCGGCGCCGCGTCATGGCGCCTACTTTCCGCGTCCCTAGAATGGTTCGAGGGCCCACGGGACGCGAGCGATGAACAACAGCAACAGATACGGCAGAGCAACACCCCAGCCACCATGGCGCGGCTGGATGCTCGCGGCCTCCGGCTTGTTCACGGGCCTGAGCGCGCAGGCGGCCGGGCATTTCGACGTGGACGACGCCAGCACGCTCGACCCGGGCCAGTGCCAGTACGAGACCTGGTGGGGCCGCACGGGCGTCGAGCCCGTCACGGGTTTCCACTTCGGGCCGGCCTGCCGCATCGGTCCCGTCGAGCTGGGCCTGAACTTCGACCGCACCTCGGTCGGCGGCGTGCATTCGGTCACCGGCGGGCCGCAACTCAAGTGGAACTTCTACGGGCAGGCGGCCGATGCGCCTTTCAGCGCCGCCGTGTCGATGGGCGCGGTCTTCGACTTCAAGCGCGGCGGCCGCGCGGGCGGGCAGTTCGTCGTTCCGCTCACCTGGAGGCCGCTCGACAGCCTGCAGATCCATGCGAACGTCGGCGCCGACTGGGCCACCGGAACCGGCGCCCGCACGCCGCGCGGCGGCGTCGGCGTCGAATGGGCGCTGAACGACACCGTGTCGCTCATCGCCGAGCGCAGCCGCGCGTCGAACGTCTGGACCTCGCGCGTCGGCGGCCGCTTCAGCATCACGCCGCTGATCAGCGTGGACGTGAGCGCGTCGCGCACCGGGCCGCAGGGCGTGCGCGGCTTCGTGATCGGGCTGAACCACGAGTTCACCTGGAAGTAGGCGACCAGCCCTGGCCGGCTAGCGCAGGTGGCGCTGGATGCGCTTCTCGTCCTCGGCCAGCTGCTGGCGCATGAGCGAGATGAAATCCCGCGCGGTGGCCGAAAGCACCTTGCCCGCCGGCAGCGCCAGCAGGCAGGTGAAGTACACGTCGACCGAGAACCGGCGCACCACCAGTCCGCGCTCCACGTAGTCGAGCGCGGTGATCGGGTTGACCAGCCCCACGCCCAGGCCGCAAAGCGCCATCTCGCACACGCTGGCCGCGTAGGGCGTCTGCACCAGCACGCGCAGGGCCACGCCGTGCGGCGCCAGTGCCGCCTCGAGCCGCTGGTGCGAAGGGTCTTCGGGGTTGAGCGAGAGGAAGGGGGCTTCGGCCAGCTGCTCGGGCTTGATGGTCTTGAAGCGCGCCAGCGCGTGGTTGGGCGGCATCACCACCACGCCGGGAAAGCGCGAGAAGGTGGAGTGGTCGATGCCCTCCAGCGAGAGCTCGTCGGCCATCAGCCCGAAGTCGGAGATGCCCATGGCCACGCGGTCGCGCACGTCCTTGGAGCTCAGCACCTGCAGCGACACCTGCGGCCAGGGGCTTGCGCCCCGATGCGCCTTCAGCCGCGCCAGCGCTCGCGGCATGAAGCCCAGGCCGTAGGCCGGAAAGCTGCTGAGCTCCAGCTGGCTGACGCCGAAGTCGCGCAGGCTGCGCACCTTGTGCTCGATGGCGTCCATGCCGATGAACACCCGCTCCACCTCCACCCACAGCGCGCGCGCCTCGGGCGTGGGCACCAGCCGCCCGCCGGCGCGCTGGAACAGCAGCATGCCGGCCTGCGCCTCGAGCCGCTTGAGCGACTGGCTGATGGCGGGCTGCGTCACATGCAGCAGGGCAGCGGCCTTGCGGGTGGAGCTGCTGCGCATGAGGGCCCGGAAGGTTTCGATCTCGCCGAATCGCATCGATAAGTCTTGTTATCGGTTGAGTATCTGAGGCTGCATAATTTTATTTCCGATTGCATAAGATTTAGTCACAACTTCATCAAACGCGTGACCCCGTGACGACATCGCCCGTTCTGGACTTCAAGTTCGCCGCTCCCCCGCAGGATCCGCTGGCGCATTCCTCCGGCAATCCCCTGGGACTGGTGGTGCGCGACCGCACTCCCAAACCCCTGCGCAACCCGAACCTGCGCGGCCTGCAGTGCCTGCGATGCGACTCGCTCTACCCGGTCACGCTGACGCACGACGGCTGCCCGGCTTGCAAGCGCGCGGGCTTCCACGTGGCGCTGCGCGCCAGCTACCTGCCCGACAGCGCCGAGGTCATGCCCATGCCGTACACATCCGGCTTCGCGCTGGGCGAGGGGCAGACGCCGCTGCAGGACATGCCCGAGCTGGCGCAGCAGTTCGGCGTGGCGCGCTTGGCGATCAAGGACGAGTCGTGCAACCCCACGGGCTCGCACAAGGACCGCATGACTGCGGTGGGCGTGGCGCAGGCGCTCGACTTCGACGCCCACACGCTGGTGCTGGCCTCCTCGGGCAACGCGGCCGTCTCGGCGGCGCACTACGCATGGGCCGCGGGCCTGGGCTGCGAGGTTGCGACCTACGAGGGCATGCCGGCCACCTACGCGCGGCAGCTCGACGCGCTGGGCGCGCGCCGCTACGTGTTCTCCGACAACGCCGGCCGCTGGGCCTTCGTGCGCGAGCGCTCGCAGCATCCCGGCTACTTCGCGCTGACCAACTACCGCCTGCCCGCGCTGGGCAGCGCGCCGCTGGCGATCGAGGGCTACAAGCCGATCGCGCTCGAATGCCTGAACGACGGCGGCCTGCCGGACCACGTGGTGATTCCCACCGCGCGCGGCGACCTGGCGTGGGGCATCTACGCGGGCTTTCGCGACCTGCTGGCGGCCGGGCGCATCGCGCGCCTGCCCAGGCTCTGGCTGGTGGAGCCGTTCCCGCGCCTCACGCGCGTGTTCGCGGGCGGCGCCATTAACGGCAGCTACCCGGGGCACACGGCGCAGTTCTCCACGGCTGGGGCCACGGTGACCTATCTGCAATGGCAGGCCGCGACGGCCACGGGCGGCGGTGCCGTGGTCGTGGACGATGAAGAAGCGCGCGCCGCGCGGCGCGTGCTCACGGCAGCCGGCGTGAGCGCCGAGCTGTGCGCGGCCGGCGGCCTCGCCGCGCTGCGGCAACTGCGCGAGAGCAACTCCATCGCTGCGGACGCGCACGTGGTGCTGATGCTGACCGCCAACGCGACCGGCGACCCGAGCTGGCCCGATCGCCCGATCTAAACCTCTTCAGGAATCAGATATGCCGACGATGAATCGCCGGGCCTTCGTGGCCTCCGGCTCTGCAGTCCTGCTCGCTTCTTCCGTCAGCCCCGCGTGGGCGGCCTACCCCGACAAGCCCGTGAAGCTCGTCGTACCGTGGGCGGCCGGCGGCAGCACCGACGCCATCGCGCGCGCCATGGCGCAGCGCATGAGCCAGACCATCGGCAGCCCGGTGATCGTGGACAACAAGCCCGGCGCCGCCGGCATGATCGGCACCGACGCGGCGGCCAAGGCCGCGCCCGACGGCTACACCATCGCCATCGTCGAGCTGCCGCATGCGATCGCGCCGGCGGTGACGGCGAAGCTGCCCTACGACCTGCTGCGCGACTTCACGCCGGTGACCATGATCGGCACCTCGCCGCTGGTGTTCTTCGCGGGCATGGGCGACGACAGCAAGGACTTCAAGACCTTCCTGAAGACCGCGGCGGCGGCCGCGGCGAAGGGCGCGCCGCCGGCCATCGCGCACAGCGGCGCGGGCACGGTGAGCCACCTGGCGGGGGAACTGCTGGCGAACCGCACGAAGATCCCGTTCAACATGGTTCCGTACCGTGGCTCCGCGCCCGCGCTCACCGACGTGGCGGCGGGCACCGTGGCGGGCCACTTCGCGACGCTGGCCAGCGGCTCCAGCCTGCTGGGCGCCAACCGCATCCGCCCGCTGCTGGTGACGAGCACGCAGCGCGTGAAGCTGCCCGGCCTGCAGGACGTGCCGGCGCTCGCTGAGAACGGACTCAGGGGCCTGGAGATCGACCAGTGGTGGGCCATGGTGGCGCCGGCCACCACGCCGCTGGACGTGATCGAGAAGCTGCGCCGCGAGGCCATCGCCGCGCTGGAGCATCCGTCGGTGAAGGAACGGCTGTCGGTGCTCGGCGTGCAGATGAAGGGATCGACGCCGGCCGAGCTGCGCGCCTTCCTGCGTTCGGAGGCCGATCGCTGGCAGAAGGCCGCGCACGAGATCGGGCTGCAGCCGCAATAGCCTTCGGACTGGCTACTTCGCGTCGCTGTAGACAGTGGCGCGCGACACGCCCATGTGCGCCGCGGCGATCTCGGCGCCGCGGCGGACTTCCAGCATTCCGGCCTTCTTCAGCTCCTGAACCAGTTGCTTGCGGTCGGCCGGCTTCAGCGAGCGCGGCGTGGTCGCGCGCGCGGCCGCGAACTCGTCGATGCGCGCGTGGATCCGGTCCGAGTGGTTGCCGCCGGCCTCGAGGTGCTCGTGCACTTCCTTGTCGTCGATGCGCGTGAACTGCGAGATCGCGCCCTGGAAGCTCTGGAACAGCGTGAGGTCGACGTTCAGGCACAGCGCCGCAACGTATTCGCCGCTCTCGTCCTTGATGCCGATGGAGGTGCTCTTGACCTTGCGGCCGTCGGGAAAGGTGTTGGCGTAGTTCGCGATCACCGCCGGAAACTCCGGGTCGCGGATGCGCGCGAGGCCGAGCTCGGTGACCGAATCGCCGACCTCGCGGCCGCTCAGGCTGTTCTCGATCGCGTGGATCGCGTTCTTCGGATTGCTCAGGTCGTGCACCACCACCTCGCAGAAGGGCGCGAAGGTCTGGCCCAGGCCCTCGGCCATGTTGCTGAGCATGTCGAGCAGTTGCTTGTTCGGCTTCTTCTTCATACCGGGGAATGTATCCAGCTCTGGACGAACAATCTGATTTGTACAAAAAGTACAGTGTTGGATGTATTATCCAGTCTTGTTCGGTTTGATCCAGGAGCCACGAATGACAGAACGCGCACGCTACGTCGATCCCCGCACCGGCAGGCACCACGAGCTGTCCGAGCGCCGCTGGCGTTCGGACGACGGCAATCCCATGCTGGTCACGCCGCTGCCGGGCATCGGGCGCGACGACATCGATTCGCGCACGCGCTCGCTGTGGCGCTACCGCGCGGCGTTGCCCGTGACCATCGACAGGCCCGCCAGCATGGGCGAGGGCTGCACGCCGCTGGTGCAGAAGCGCTGGGGCGACTTCGAGCCGCACTTCAAGCTCGAGTGGTTCAACCCGACCTGCAGCTTCAAGGACCGTGGCGCGGCGGTGATGATGTCCTTCCTGCGCCAGATCGGCGTCGACGCGGTGCTGGAGGACAGCTCGGGCAACGGCGGCGCGGCCATCGCAGCCGCAGGCGCGGCGGCCGGCATGCGCGTGAAGGTGCTCGCGCCGAGCTACACGCCCGCGCCGAAGGTGGCGCAGATCCGCGCCTTCGGCGCCGAGGTGCAACTGGTGCCCGGGCCGCGCGAGGAGTCTGAATACGAGGCCGTGCGGCAGTCGGAATCGATCTTCTACGCGAGCCACAACTGGCATCCGTTCTTCCTGCAGGGCACGAAGACGCTGGCGTACGAGCTGTGGGAAGACCTGGGCTTCGTAGCGCCGGACAACGTGGTGATTCCGACCGGAGCGGGCAGCAACGTGCTCGGCTGCTGGATCGGCTTCAAGGAGCTGCTGGCGGCAGGGCAGATAGCGAAGCTGCCGCGCATCTTCGTCGCGCAGCCGTTGAACTGCTCGCCGATCGACGCGAGCTTCATGGCGGGTGTCGACACGCTGGTGGAGCGCGCCGTGCAGCCGACCATCGCCGAAGGCACGGCGATCAAGCGGCCGGTGCGGCTCGCGGAGATCATGCAGGCGCTGCGCGAGACGAACGGCAGGACCGTGGCGTTGACCGAAGAGCAGATCGCGGCGGCGGTGCGCAGGCTCGCGGCCTGCGGCCTCTACACGGAGCCGACCTCCGCGTCGGCCGCGGCGGCCATCGACGTGCTGGCGCAGCGCGGCGACATCAAGGCGACGGAAACGACGGTTGCGCTGCTGACGGGCACGGGGCTGAAGTCGACGCAGTTCATGACCGAGCTGTTCGGCGACAAGGCGGGCGCAGCCGCCTAGCGGACGGTCGTCGAAAAAAAGAATGGCTCCCATGCCGCGCGGCATGGGAGCCATCTTCATGCTGGCCGATTCAGCTGTCGGCTCTCTCCCTCCTTCATTTCCTCATTTCCTCATTTCCACTTCCAGCCCACGCCGGCGTTGAAGCCCCATTCCTTGCCCGTGGTCGAGACACCCGCGCCCCAGGACAGCCTGCCGTCGTCGGTCAGTGCCTTGAAGGTCAGTGCGAGCGCGCTGTAGCCCTTGTAGTTGCCGACGCCCACGCCCACGGTCTTCTCGCCGGGAGACAGCGTCGGCAGGTAGGTGCCCGACATCGCCAGCGCCATGGCGGTGCCCGAGTAGGCGATGCGGGCCACGTCGTCGACCTGACGGCGCACCTGGTTCAGCTGGTTCACGTTGACCGCGTCGGTCGGCAGCACGCCCGTTGCCACGTTGCCGATGCGCGTGCCGCCCGGTGCCTGGCCGTTGCCGAGCGTGATCTGCCCGTGGTTGATCGACCCATCGGGGTTGGTCGCGTATTGCACGCTGCCGGCTCTCACTGCCGCCTCGGATGCCTTGAGCTGCGCCACGTTGGCCGCGTCGCTGTCGGCCGTGCCCGCTGCCACGCCGGTGATCTGGCGGAACTGGCTGCTGGCCGTGTCGCCCACTGCCACGGCTGCCTGCGTGCTGGTCGTCGCCCTTACTGCTGCCCGATGCTGCGCAGGCGCGTTGCCGGGCAGGTAGCCCGCCACGCCCGCTGCGGTGGACGCGACCGAGCCGGCGCCCAGTGCCACGCCTTCGCTTTGCTGCACCACCGCGCCGAAGCCGATGGCCGTGCCCTTGACGACGTTCCGTGCCCGGCTCAGCGCGGTGCCGCCTGCATCCGCGTTGTCGCCCAGCGCCGCGCCGCCGCCGCCCGCGCGGGAGCTGACGCCGATGGCCTGCGAGCCCGTGGCGAGCGCCCCGGTGCCGATGGCGATCGCACTCGCGCCCGAGGCCTCGGCGCCGAAGCCCATCGCCAGTGCACCGTTGGCCGAGGCCTTTGCGCCGTTTCCGGCGGCGAAGGCGTTGGGGCCGCTCGCCACCGACTGGGGCCCGATCGCCACGGCCCTGTCGCCGCTGGCCACCGAATCGCTCGCCGTCGAGTTGGCGTGGAAGTACTTGGTGCCTGTCTCGTAGATGCTGCGCACGGAGGTGCTCAGGCTGCCGAGGTTGCTGTTGGTCGTGGTCAGGCTGGTCGAAAGACTGCCGATGTTGCCGGCCAGGGTGTTCAGGCCGGTAGAGGTCGACGTGGAAAGGCTGGCGATGGTGGTGTTCGTCATGCCCAGGGAGGTGGACAGCGAAGCGGTGGCCGTCGAGAGCTGGCTGACGTTGACTGCATCCGTCGCCGCTGCGCCGGCGGCGACGTTGGTGAGCCTGCGCTCGCTGCCGGCGGCACCGATGGACACTTCGCCCGCGGGTGTGGTGCCGGCGATGGCCGCGCCAGCGAAGGGCGTGTAGGCGGCCACGCCCTGCAGTGCGGCGAGCGAACCGGCCGTGCTGCTGGCCGCTCCGATGGCGACGCTGTTGTCGTAGTTCGCCGCCGCTCCGTTTCCGAGCGCCACCGCGTCCTTGCCGGCCGCATGGGTCGCCGCGCCGATCGCAACGGCGCCGCTGCCGGACACGGTCGCGGCCAGGCCGATTGCCACGCCGGAAGCGGCACCGGCGGCGACCGAGGACTGTCCCCCGATCGCGAGGCTGTCCGCTGCCGCGGCGTGGGCTCCCTTGATCGAGCTGCTGCCGATGGCGATGGCGCCGTTGCCCGAGGCGGTCGTGGAATCGGCGGCCGACAGGGCGGTGGTTCCGTCGCCGCCCGCGCCGCCGATCGCGATCGAATTCAGGCTCAGGGCCTGCGAGCCGAAGCCGACCGCGGTGCTGCCGGTGCCCGAGGCATCGGCCGAGAGGCCGACTGCGCTGCCCCACTGGCCGGCGGTGCCGGAGAAGCCGAAAACGGCCGAGCCGTTGCCGGTTCCCTTGGAGTAAGTGCCGAACACCGAGACGCCACTGAGGCCGCCGCCGCTCGTGTCGCAGCCCAGGATATTGGACCAGGTGCCGCTTCCGTCGACAGGCTGGGCATTCGTTCCGATGACGGTCACCCGTCCGATCGTTGCGGAGGTCGTGGTGCTGCAGTTGGCTGGCGCGTAGGTCGATGCGGCGGCGTCCGATGCCGTCAGCTGCAGGCCGGCTGCAAGAGCCGCGGCAGTCACTGCGGACAACTTGAAGCGAGGCCGGCCGGAGGTGCTGCTGCGATAAAGCTTGTTCATGGAATCTCAGAAATTGACGAGGAAAAAATGCAGAAATAGAAATTCCTGCGCGGCGGAGTCGCTGCGTCGAGAACGCAAAGCTCGAAGCCGAAGCAAAGCGCCGGCACGGCAATTGCCGTGTCGGTTCAGTGATTCCGGAAATTCGTGAAGAGGGTGACGGCCGGTGTTTCGGCTATCGGGCGGGACTGGATCCCGCGTCGATCACGTGCCCGTGATCGATGCCGCAAGTTGCGGCGGTGAGGCCTGTTTGCAGGGCTCGAGTGAAATCATTCCAACCTCTCTGTTCGTTCGGCAGCGACTGTCATGGAGAGGCGTATTGCCGGATTCGCCATGACCTTTTGGGTGGCGGAATGTAGCGATCGGCAATCGAATTGGACAATGACCGTTGATGTCAACCAATGACGGTCTTCAATAGGCTCGGTGATTCGCCGGAACGCAGGTTGTTTTGTCGAGGCGAGAAGAAATTGGCGTGTTCGATTTGTCTTTTCGAACGAGCCGCGCACGAAATCGCGTCAGCTGGTCATTGATGACAAAGGCTGTCGAAAAATGTCAGGTCGACGATGCCAGGAATGTTCTTCCCCCGGCATTAAAAAATTCACGCTTTCAATGCCAGGGAGCCGCGGTGCCGGGCAAGGCGCGACGCGTCTTCCCGTTGCGCACGCGCAGCGTCACCAGGGCCAGGCGATGCGCGTGCCGATGCCGGTTTCGGCCGCGCGCGCATGCAGCAGGCGCGCGACGGTCAGGTCCTGCAATGCGAGGCCCGTCATGTCGAAGACGGTGATGTCTTCGCGTGCGCGCTCGAAGCTTTCCCTGCCGCTGAGCAGGTCGCCCAGTTCGATGCAGGCGGTGTCGGGTGCCCATTGCGTTTCGCCGATCTGCCGTGCCTGCGTGCGGTCGTCGACGACGAGGCGTGCCCGTTGCAGAAGGCCCTCGGGGAGTTCGCGCTTGCCGCGGGTGTCGGCACCGACGCAGTTGAGGTGCGTGCCGGGCTGCACGGCATCGAGATCGAACAGCGCGCCGCCGCCCGGGGTGGCGGTGATCACGATGTCGCTGCGGGTCACGGCGGTGTTGCGGTCCGTGGCCGGCGCGATGTCGCAACGGCTGGCGAAGTGGGCTTCGAATGCGGGATTGCGCAGGCCGTTCGAGCTCACGTAGAGAACCTCGCGCAGAGAGGGCACGAGGCGCAGCGCGAAGTCGAGCTGGATGCGCGCCTGCACGCCGGTGCCGAAGAGGCACAGTCGCGTGCTGTCGGCCCGCGCGAGCCGCTGCAGGCCGAGCCCGCCGGCCGCGCCCGTGCGCACGGTCGTCACCGTGTTGCCGTCGATCACGCACAGCGGCCGACCGGTTGCCGGGTCGATCAGCATGATCGTCGCCTGATGGGGCTCGCCGCCGCGTTGCCGGTTGGCCGGCCAGAAGCCGGCCGCCTTGAAGCCGAGCAGGCCCTGGGCCTGCACGTCGCCCGACTTGATGCCGAACACGCCGCCGGTGCTCAGCGGCTCGCGCACTACCGGGAAGACGCGGCCCTCGCGCTCGCTGTGCAGCACGAAGGCCTCTTGCACTGCCTGGAGCACTTCGTCGGGGGAGAGGAGGGCGTCGACCTGGGTCTTGTCGAGCAGCAGGAGCCGGGCGTCGGCGGGCGCGGTGAAGGTTGTCATCTGGAAGTATTATCTATCTCCAGACAAAAAATCAAAAATCGACTGGGTCAGCCGATGCCGTCAGCGCCCCGTGTGCACCTTGATCCGAATCGTCGCCACGTTCCAGCCCCGGTTCCTGAGCCGGGTGACGAGCATTGGCGACAGCTGGCGCAGCTTGGCCGCCGCGGCGCTGCCCTTGACCAGCAGGCACCAGACGTCGCCCTCGGCCGGTCCGGCCTGGACGGCTGGGCGCATGGCCGGCGGGATCAGGCCTTCCACGGCCTTCAGCCGCTCGGTGGTGTCGCGCGCACGCGCCATCAGGCTGCCCAGCGTGGGGGCGCCTTCCGCAGCTTCCTGCAGTGAAATGGCGGGGGGAAGTCGGCGATACATGGGTAATACAGGGGTCAGAAACAAGACAGCTAAAATGCCCGGTTTGCCGGCGCTCGCGCTGGAAAAAGGCCGCTTGCTTTCATTGAAAGCGCGCCCAACTGCTTTCACCATATCTTAGGGAATCCGGTCGAAGTGCCTGCCGTATCTCATCAGGCGCCCGCCCATCTCCACCCATGGCAACCAACTTCCTGACCCAGATTTTCGGCAGTCGCAACGATCGGCTGCTCAAGCAGTATCGCAAGACGGTGGAACGCATCAATGCGCTCGAACCCGAGTTCGAGAAGCTCAGCGACGACGCACTGCGCGCCAAGACCCAGGAGTTCAAGGACCGCATCGCCAAGGGCGAAACCCTCGATGCCCTGTTGCCCGAAGCCTTCGCCACGGTGCGCGAAGGCTCCAAGCGCGTCATGAAGATGCGCCACTTCGACGTCCAGCTGCTCGGCGGCATGGCGCTGCACAACGGCAAGATTTCCGAAATGCGCACCGGCGAAGGCAAGACGCTGACCGCCACGCTGCCGGTGTACCTGAACGCGCTGTCGGGCAATGGTGTGCACGTGGTCACGGTGAACGACTACCTCGCCAACCGCGACGCGACCTGGATGGGCCGCCTCTACAACTTCCTCGGTCTCACGGTGGGCATCAACCTGCCGCAGATGCCGCGCGAGGAAAAGCAGGCCGCCTACCGCAGCGACATCACCTACGGCACGAACAACGAGTACGGCTTCGACTACCTGCGCGACAACATGGTCTACGAGCCGGGCGACCGGGTCCAGCGCAGGCTGAACTACGCGATCGTCGACGAGGTCGACTCCATCCTGATCGACGAGGCCCGCACGCCGCTGATCATCAGCGGCCAGGCGGAAGACCACACCGATCTCTACCTCGCCATCAACAAGGTCGTGCCGCTGCTCAAGAAGCAGGAAGGCGAAGCCGATCCGCGCACGGGCGAGGGCGTCACGGTGCCCGGCGACTTCACGGTCGACGAGAAGACGCACCAGGTGTTCCTGACCGAGGACGGCCACGAGAACGCCGAGCGCCTGCTCAGCGAGTTCAAGCTGCTGCCCGAGGGCGCGTCGCTCTACGATCCGGCCAACATCACGCTGATGCACCACCTGAACGCGGCGCTGCGCGCCCGTCACCTGTACCACCGCGACCAGCATTACGTGGTGCAGCAGGGCGAGGTGGTGATCGTCGACGAGTTCACCGGCCGCCTCATGACCGGCCGCCGCTGGAGCGACGGCCTGCACCAGGCCGTGGAAGCCAAGGAAGGCGTGGAGATCCAGGCCGAGAACCAGACGCTGGCCTCCATCACCTTCCAGAACTACTTCCGCCTGTATTCCAAGCTCGCCGGCATGACCGGCACGGCCGACACCGAGGCCTACGAGTTCCAGGAGATCTACGGCCTCGAGACCGTCATCATTCCTCCGAACCGCACGAGCAAGCGCGAAGACCAGCTCGACCGCGTCTACAAGACGACGCGCGAGAAGTACGAGGCGGCCATCCAGGATATCCGCGAGTGCTACGAGCGCGGCCAGCCGGTGCTGGTGGGCACCTCGTCCATCGAGAACTCCGAGATCATCGACGGCCTGCTCACCCAGGCGGGCCTGCCGCACCAGGTGCTCAACGCCAAGCAGCATGCGCGCGAAGCCGACATCGTGGCGCAGGCCGGGCGTACGAAGATGATCACCATCGCGACCAACATGGCCGGCCGCGGCACCGACATCGTGCTGGGCGGCAACATCGAGAAGATGATCGAGGCCATCGAGAACGACGAAGGCCGCGACGAGGCAGCCAAGCAGGCCGACATCGCCCACATCCGCGCCGAGTGGAACAAGGACCACGAGTTCGTGAAGTCGCTCGGCGGCCTGCGCATCATCGCCACCGAACGCCACGAGTCGCGCCGCATCGACAACCAGCTGCGCGGCCGTTCGGGCCGCCAGGGCGACCCGGGCTCCTCGCGCTTCTACCTGAGCCTGGACGATCCGCTGATGCGCATCTTCGCGGGCGACCGCGTGAAGGCGATCATGGACCGCCTGAAGATGCCCGACGGCGAAGCCATCGAGGCCGGCATCGTCACGCGCAGCATCGAGAGCGCGCAGCGCAAGGTCGAGGCGCGCAACTTCGACATCCGCAAGCAGCTGCTCGAGTACGACGACGTGTCGAACGACCAGCGCAAGGTGATCTACCAGCAGCGCAACGACATCCTCGACGCAGCCGACCTCACGGCGCAGATCGCCGCGCTGCGCGAAGGCTGCTTCATCGACCTCGCGCGCCAGTACGTGCCGGCCGAATCGGTCGAGGAGCAGTGGGACCTGGACGGCCTCGAGAACAGCCTCTTCACCGAGTGGGGCATCGACATGCCGCTCAAGAAGGAAGTGGAAGCCTCCGAAGCCATCGCCGACGAGGACATCGTCGAGAAGGTGCTCAAGAGCGCCAACGAGACCTTCGACGCCAAGGTCGCGCTGATCGGCCAGGAGAACTTCACCCAGTTCGAGCGCATGGTGCTGTTGCAGAGCATCGACACCCACTGGCGCGAACACCTGGCCTCGCTCGACTACCTGCGCCAGGGCATCCACCTGCGCGGCTACGCGCAGAAGCAGCCCAAGCAGGAATACAAGCGCGAAGCCTTCGAGCTCTTCGGCCAGCTGCTCGATTCGGTCAAGAACGAAGTCACCCGCCAGCTCATGACGGTGCGCGTGCAGTCGAGCGAGCAGCTCGAGCAGGCCGCCGAAGCGATGGAAAGCCGCGGCGAGAACGTCTCGAACATCACCTACTCGGCGCCGACCGAGACGGGCGAGGTCGAGGTCCGCGTCGACGAGGAAAACCAGCGCCGCATCGCGGCAGCCGGCCTGGGCGCGCTCAGCGCGGAAGCCGCGGCCTTCGCCCGCGTCGGCCGCAACGACCCTTGCCCCTGCGGCAGCGGCAAGAAATACAAGCAGTGCCACGGCAAGCTCACCTGAAGTAAACATACTCCCCCGGGCTTGCCGCACTTCGTGTGGCCGCCAACCCCCTCGCCGGGGGCGATACCGGCGGCCCGGCAAAGCCGGTTCCGCGGTGTCCCTGGCGACGAAAAGTGCGTCTTGTCGGTGCCGATGAAAATTGATACGCAAGAAGGAATAAGTGCCATGCCCGTGAACCTGTCAGCCCCTGATCCCGCCGCCTTGTTCGCGGTGCCCGGCGTCCGCATCGGCGTGGCCGAAGCGGGTGTGCGCAAGGCCAATCGCAAGGACCTGACGGTCGTGCTGATCGACGAGGGTTCGGCTGTCGGCGGCGTGTTCACGCAGAACCGCTTCTGCGCCGCGCCGGTGCAGGTCTGCCGCGATCACCTGGCAGCGAACCACGGCATCCGGGCGATGGTCATCAACACCGGCAATGCCAATGCCGGCACCGGCGAAGACGGCCTGATGCGCACGCGCTCCACCTGCATCGCGCTGGCGCGCAAGCTGGAGATCTCGCCCGAGCAGATCCTGCCGTTCTCCACCGGCGTGATCATGGAGCCGCTGCCCGTCGACCGAATCGAGGCGGGCCTGCCCGCCGCCCTGGCCGATGCCAAGGAGGACAACTGGGCGCGCGCGGCCGAAGGCATCATGACCACCGACACGATCCCCAAGGCGTTCAGCCAGCGGGCGCAGGTCGGCGGCGTCACCGTCACCATCACCGGCATCAGCAAGGGCGCCGGCATGATCCGCCCGAACATGGCGACCATGCTGGGCTTCCTGGCGACCGACGCGAAGATCGATCCGTCGCTGATCCAGCCGCTGGCCAGGCTGCTGGCCGATGCCTCGTTCAACCGCGTGACCATCGACGGCGACACCTCGACGAACGACTCCTTCGTGGTCATCGCGACCCAGAAGGCCACGAACGCGACCATCACCTCGCTCGACTCGGCCGACGGCAAGGCGCTCGTGGCCGCCATGCAGGACGTGGCGCGCAAGCTGGCGCAGGCCATCGTGCGCGACGGCGAGGGCGCGACCAAGTTCATCACCGTGCAGGTCGAAGGCGGCAAGGACGCCGCCGAGTGCAAGCAGGTGGCCTACGCCGTGGCGCACTCGCCGCTGGTCAAGACCGCGTTCTACGCCAGCGACCCGAACCTGGGCCGCATCCTGGCGGCCGTGGGCTATGCAGGCATCGCGGACCTCGACCAGACCGGCATCGACCTGTTCCTGGACGACGTGCATGTGGCCGTCAAGGGCGGACGCAATCCGTCGTACCGCGAGGAAGACGGCCAGCGCGTAATGAAGCAGAGCGAGATCACCGTGCGCATCGGCCTGGGCCGTGGCAAGGCCAGCGAAACCGTGTGGACCTGCGACTTCAGCCACGAATACGTGACGATCAATGCCGACTACCGGTCATGAATGAGCAGTTCCAGAAGCTGATCGAACGCGCCGAACAGCTCATCACCCGCATCGAATCGATTCTTCCGCAACCGCTGGCGGAGCCCGCCGACTGGAACGCATCCATCGCCTGGCGCTACCGCCGCCGCAGCTCGGGCCACGGTGTGCTCGAGCCGGTGAAGCACGTGGCTGCGATGTCGCTCGACTCGCTGAAGGAAATCGACGTACAGAAGGAAAAGATCGCGCGCAACACGCAGCAGTTCGTCGAAGGCAAGCCGGCCAACAACGTGCTGCTGACCGGCGCGCGCGGCACGGGCAAGTCGTCGCTGATCCGCGCCTGCCTGCAGACCTATGCGCCGCAGGGGCTGCGGCTGATCGAAGTGGACAAGGCCGAGCTCACCGACCTGCCCGATATCGTCGAGGTGGTCTCGCAGCGGCCCGAGAAGTTCATCGTGTTCAGCGACGACCTGAGCTTCGACGAGGGCGAGCCAGGCTACAAGGCGCTGAAGTCGATCCTCGACGGCTCCATCGCCGCATCGACGCCCAACGTGCTGATCTACGCGACCAGCAACCGGCGCCACCTGCTGCCCGAGTACATGAAGGACAACCTTTCGTACACCCACACCGAGGACGGCGAAGTCCATCCCGGCGAGGTGATCGAGGAAAAGATCTCGCTGTCGGAGCGCTTCGGCCTCTGGGTGAGCTTCTATCCCTTCAGCCAGAACGAATACCTGACGATCGTGGGCCAGTGGCTCTCGTCGTTCGGCGTGGACGAGGCCGCCATCGCGGCGGCGCGGCCCGAGGCGCTCGTGTGGGCGCTGGAGCGCGGCTCGCGCAGCGGCCGCGTGGCCTACCAGTTCGCGCGCGACTACGCGGGGCGGAGCAAGGCGTGAGCGAACAAGCCCGCAAGCACACGGAGGTCGCGGTCGGCGTGCTGATCCGCCTGGCCGACGACGCGCTGCTGCTTTCCACGCGGCCCGAGGGCAAGGCCTATGCGGGCTTCTGGGAGTTTCCCGGCGGCAAGATCGAGGCGGGCGAGACGGTCGAAGAGGCGCTGCGGCGCGAGCTGCAGGAAGAACTCGGCATCACCATCGACGGCGCCGAGGTCTGGAAGGTCACGGAGCACGACTACCCGCACGCGCTGGTGCGCCTGCACTGGTGCAAGGTCACGGCCTGGAGCGGCGAATTCGAGATGCGTGAAGGCCAGCGCATGGCCTGGCAGCAGCTGCCGCTGGACGTGACGCCGGTGCTGCCGGGCGCGTTCCCGGTGCTGCAGTGGCTGTCGGAAGAGCGCGGCCTGCCGTTCGTGCCGCCGCCGGTGGTCGCGCCTGCCGACGCGCCGGCAAACTGATCGCTTGATGCATCCCAAGTACCGTCCGGACATCGACGGCCTGCGTGCAATCGCCGTGGGCTCCGTGCTGGTGTATCACGCGTTCCCGACGGCGCTGATGGGCGGCTTCGTCGGGGTCGACATCTTCTTCGTGATCTCGGGCTTCCTGATCACGACCATCATTCTCCAGAGCCTCGCGGCGGGCGATTTCAGCTACCGCGACTTCTACGCGCGGCGCATCCGGCGGATCTTCCCGGCGCTGATCGTGGTGCTCTTCGCCACGCTGTGCGCGGGCTGGTACCTGCTGCTGTCCGACGAGTTCGCCGAGCTCGGCAAGCAGACGGTGGGCGGCGCGGCCTTCGTCGCCAACCTGGTGTTCTGGGGCGAGTCGGGCTACTTCGACACGGCTGCCGAAACCAAGCCGCTGCTGCATTTGTGGTCTCTGGGCATCGAGGAGCAGTTCTACATCTTCTGGCCGCTGCTGCTGGGGCTCGCCTGGCGCAAGGGCTGGCCGATCGTGCGCGTGGTGCTGGCGGTGGCGGCGGTCTCGTTCGTGGTGAACGTGACGACGGTGCACCCGCTGCCGGCGGCATCGTTCTACTCGCCGGCCTCCCGTTTCTGGGAACTGATGGTGGGCGGCATCCTGGCCTGCATGCGGCTGAAGCCGCCAACGCCGAGCGCCTGGCGCAGCCACCTGCAGTCGGTGCTGGGCGTGGGGCTGATCGTGCTCGGGCTGGTGATGATCCGCAGCAACAAGGCCTTTCCGGGCTGGTGGGCGCTGCTGCCCACGCTGGGCGCCGTGAGCTGCATCGCCGCGGGGCCGAACGGCGTGCTCAACAAGTACCTGCTGTCGAACCGGGTGATGGTGTGGATCGGGCTCATCAGCTATCCGCTGTACCTGTGGCACTGGCCGCTGCTGGCCTTCGTGCGCATCGTGGAGGCCGATCCGCTGCATCCCTCGCCGGTCTACCGCGCGGGCGCGATGGTGGCCAGCGTGCTGCTGGCCTGGGGCACGTACCGCTTCGTCGAGCGCCATACCAGAAGCCGCGCCGGCTCGGGCATCCTGAAGGCACTGGGCGTGGGCATGGTGCTGATCGCCGCACTGGGCACCGCGATCTTCTTCGGCGCGCCCGGGCCCCGCAACAACAGCGAGCGGCTGCAGATCGTCGCCAATGCCACGCTGGATGCCGACTACTACGCGGGCTTCAAGCTCGACCAGATCGGCGAGCAGCTGGTCTACAAGACCGGGGGCGGGCCGAAGCGCGTGCTCTTCGTGGGCGACAGCCACGTGCAGCAGTACGCGCCGCGCATCATGGAGCTGTCGCGCACGCTGTCGATGCCCGACAAGTCGGCCTGGTTCGTGACCCAGGGCGCGTGCCCGGCGGTGCCGGGCGTGTACGCGGACAAGAACATCGGCTGCGCCGAGCGCCGCGACGCCATGCTGGCCTATGCGATGGGCCCGGAAATCGATTCGGTGGTCATCGGCGGCTGCTGGAACTGCTATTTCGTCGGCCGTGGCGCGCTGGAGTACTACTACCGCGGGCCCGACAAGCAGGTACATCCCTTCCAGGGCGGCGACGGCATCGAGCGCTCGCTGGCCTCGCTGGAAGCCACGCTGCGCGAGCTGGCGCGCCACAAGAAGGTCTTCCTGCTGCTCGACAACCCCGGCGGCCCCGAATTCACGCCCAAGCGCCTGATCGAAGGCAGCCGCCTGACGCACATGGAGGCCATGACTTCCGCGCCGACGGCACCACTGCCGGCCGACCAGAAGCAGCTCAACGACCGCCTGCGCGCCATTGCCGAGGCGAGCGGGGCGGAGCCGATCGACGCGATGGCGGTGCTGTGCAAGGACGGCAGCCATTGCCTGGTCACGCTGCCCGACGGTGCCCCCGCATACAAGGACGCCGACCACCTGCGCCCGCGCTACACGCGCGAAGAGGCGAGCTACTTCGACCGCACCGTGCGCAGCGGGTCCTCGCCCGCCGCGGCTTCGGCGCAGCAGCCGTCGCGCTGAGCGGACCCCGCCGGCCGACCGATCGACCAAGACGCGACCATGCATCCCAAGTACCGCCCGGACATCGACGGCCTGCGAGCCATCGCAGTCGGCTCGGTGCTGGCGTACCACGCTTTCCCGAGCCTGCTGCCGGGTGGCTTCATCGGCGTCGACATCTTTTTCGTGATCTCGGGCTTCCTGATCACGACCATCCTCCTGCAGAGCCTGGCGGCGGGCGACTTCAGCTATCGCGACTTCTACGCGCGGCGCATCCGGCGGATCTTTCCGGCGCTGGTGCTGGTGCTGCTGGTGACGCTGGCCTTCGGCTGGTACGTGCTGCTGCCGGGCGAGTTCTCGCAGCTGGGCAAGCAGACCACGGGCGGCGCAGCCTTTTTCGCCAACCTAGTTTTCCTGGGCGAGGCCGGCTACTTCGACGCCACGGCAGAGACCAAGCCGCTGCTGCACCTGTGGTCGCTGGGCATCGAGGAACAGTTCTACATCTTCTGGCCGCTGATGCTGGGGCTGGCCTGGCGCAAGCGCTGGCCGATGCTGCGCGTGGTGCTGGTGGTGGCCGTGATCTCCTTCCTCGTCAACGTGCTGACGGTGCAGGCGCACCGCGCGGCGGCGTTCTACTCGCCGCTGTCGCGCGCCTGGGAGCTGATGGCGGGCGGGCTGCTGGCGGCGATGCGGCTGCAAGCCGCCGCTTCGGGAGCGGCAGATTCGCGCCCGTGGACGAAGCACCTGCAGTCGATCGTCGGCATGGCGCTGCTCGTGCTGGGCCTGGTCATGACGCGCAGCACGAAGGCGTTTCCGGGCTGGTGGGCGCTGCTGCCGGTGCTGGGCGCGGTGAGCTGCATCGCGGCCGGGCCGAACGGCGTGCTCAACAAGTACCTGCTGTCGAACCGGGTGATGGTGTGGATCGGGCTCATCAGCTACCCGCTGTACCTCTGGCACTGGCCGCTGCTTTCGTACGCGCGCATCGTGACCGGCGGAGAGCCGCCGCTGCAGCTGCGCATCGTGCTGGTGGTGGCGTCGGTGGTGCTGGCCTGGGCCACGTATCGTTTTCTCGAGCGCTTCGTCAAGCTGCACCTTTCGCAGGCGATGCTGCGCGGGCTGGCGGGCGCAGGTGCGGCGCTGGCGCTGGCCGGCGTGCTGGTCTTCCTGGGCGCGCCATCGCCGCGCCACGACAGCCCGGCGCTGCAGGCGGTGGCCGACGCGACGCGCGAGGACAACTACTACGGCGGCTTCGAGGAGTCCGCGCTGGGCGACCAGTTCGTCTACCGCGCGGGTAACGGCAAGCACAACGTGCTGCTGATCGGCGACAGCCATGTCGAGCAGTACGCGCCGCGCGCACTCGAACTGGTGCGCACGCAGTCCGACAAGGCACGCACCGTGTACTTCGCGACCAAGGGCTCGTGCCCGCCGGTGCCGGGCCTGTTCAGCGGCCCCGACACCGGCTGCGACGAGCGGCGCAAGGCGGTGCTCGACCTGGCGCTCAAGCCGGAGATCGATTCGGTGGTGCTGGGCGCCTGCTGGAGCTGCTATTTCACCGGCGCGGGGCCGACGGTGAACTACTTCGTCGACGACCGGAAGGCGGTGCATCCGTTCATCGGTGGCGACGGCATCGACCGGTCGCTCGAGTCGCTGGGCCAGGTGCTGAAGCGCCTGTCGGCGAAAAAGACGGTCTACCTGGTGCTCGGCAATCCGGTGGGCATGGATTTCGACCCGCTCGGGCAGATCCAGGGCAGCCGGCTGGGCGGGATGACGGCAGCCTCCGGGCAGGCCGGGGCGCCGATGCCGGCGGACCAGGCGCAATTCAACGAGAGGTTGAAGCAGGTGGCGCTGGCCAACGGCGCACGGGTCATCGAGCCCTTTGCCAGCCTGTGCGCCGATGGCCGTTGCCTTCGCAGCATGCCCGACGACGGTTCGCCGGCGTACAAGGACATCGGCCATCTCCGGCCTCGCTACGCGCGCAGCTTCGCGACGTACATCGACCCGGCGCTGCTCGACGACGGCCCGGCCGGGAAGTAAGCAGCAAGCAGCTACTGGATCTTGGGATCGCCGAAGGGTTCGTCGTCCGGCGGCGCCTCGGCCGGCATGCGGAATTCCTCGCTGGCCCACGCGCCCAGGTCGATGCCCTTGCAGCGGGCGCTGCAGAAAGGCCGGTAGGCGTTGCTCGGCGCGTAGACGCTGTCGCCCCCACAGGTGGGGCAGCGGACGATGCGCTCGCCCTTGCTGTTCACCTGCGTCGTCATGCGCAGAGGGTCAGCTCGAAAGGCGCGTCCTCCGAGCTCTGGTGCAGGCGGTCGTCCTTGTCGTGACGCATGAGGCGCACCGAGACCATGAGGCGGTTGCCGCTGATTTCAGGGATGAGGCCCAGCTTGGGGTCGATGCGCAGGCGCAGCAGCTGGAAGCTGCGGCCCTGGGGCAGGTTCTGCTGGAACTGGCCGTTGACCGCGATCACCTTGTAGGGCACGTCGGCGTCGCGCAGCAGCTTGAGCAGCAGGTAGATCGACGAGGCCAGGGGCGAAAGCGTGTTCGACCAGCGTTCCAGGTCGGCGCGACGGCTGGCGACGGGGCGGTGCTGCCAGGCGTAGTAGGCGGGCAGGTCGAACTCGCAGGTGCCGCCCGGAATGCCGGCGCGGCTGCGGATGCTCATGAGCCACTCGTTCTCGGTCAGCGCCTGGCCCGCCTTGCCGGCCACGCTGTTGAGGGTGGCGAAGTTGCCTTCGAGCTGGCCGACGACCTGGTCGAGCACGGCCTCGGCGATGGCCGGATTGCCGCGGTAGCTGTTGAAGACGTTCTTGTGCTTGTCCAGGTCGCGCAGCACGTCGGCCTTGAGGTCGGCGCGCGCGGCGACGTCCATGATCTCGAAGATCGTGACCAGGGCGTAGTGGTGGGACAGGGGGGACTCGGCCGGCACCAGCTCGCCGAGGCGGCGGAACAGGTGCTCGAGCCGCAGGTACGTGCGGATGCGCTCGTTGAAGGGGTACTCGTAGAGGATCACGCGTATCGGTTTTTCACGTCGGGTTCGGGCTCATTGCGTCTTGGCGACCGGTGGCGGAAACACCTCGCGCACAGCCTCCAGCATACGCTGCCCGAAAAGAATGTAACCCCGGGTCGACACGTGGGTCTCGTTGGCGGGGAAAAGATCCTTCATCTTGAAACGGTTCTGTTCCGCCAGGGCGAACAGGTCAGGGCCGATATTTTGCGGGTTGAACGCGGCGCGGAACGCATCGGCATGGTTTTGTTGCAAATACACGCTGGTCTTGTTCGGCACCACCATCCACACCACCTTGTAGGGCGCGGCGGTGCTCTCGAAGCGCTTCATGAACTGCGCCGATTCGGCCGTCAGCGCATGGTTGACGCGGTCTTCGGCGGTCATCAGCAGCTTGTCGCAGGCGCGGTGGCTGAACTGCTTGCAGCCCTCGGGCACCACGCGGGCGTCGATCAGCGGGCCCCAGCGGTCGGGCGTGTTGGTCCAGCTGTCGGAGGCCAGGATTTCCTTCGTGTTTTGATATGTCAACCAGCCGCTGAGCAACTGGGCGTCCCAGTTGAGCTGGAAGCCGGGGGCGGGCCTGGACGGGTTCTCGAAGGGCGGTGGCGTCGGCTTGAAGGCGTGCTTCATGGTCTTGCACGACTGCGATTTCTCGATGCGGTCGTACAGCAGGCGCTCGATGCTCTCGACGATGACTACCTTGCCCTTGAAGCCCGACTTCTCGAGCCAGCCGGAGAAGTCGTCGCAAACGACGCCGCCGAGGTTGTCCCAGTGCGTGGTCGTGACCTTGTAGCCCGCGCCTACGAGGGACGACTGCCATGCATAGCGCACGGAGAAGCTGTCGCCGATCACGAGAATGTCGGATTCGTTGATGGGCCAGGTCTTCACATCCGCGTCGGGGATGGGCGGCGGCGGCTCGTGCCAGCCGAATTCGCGTTCGGAGATGCGCCCGATACGGGTCAGGTCGCCGTAGGGGATGGGCGTGAAGAGGCTGACCAGCAGCAGTGCGCAGCACACCAGGTAGCCGGCGGCGAAGATGCGAAGCCAGGTCCTGGCCGATTTCGTGTCTTCCATGTCAGAACTGGAAATAGAGGAAGGGGCTGTAGCTGCCGAACTTGGACACGCACAGGCCAAAAAGATAGACGCAGCCCAGGCCGGTGATCCAGGTAGCCAGGCGCTGCAGGCGCGGGCGTCCGGCCAGGCCGGCGACGCTGGGAATCCAGCGGTCGAGCGTGATGGTGGGCGGCAGCGCCAGGCAGATCACGATGCCGACCAGGAGCGTCTGGAAGAACTCCGGCTTGCGGAACGGCACGCGGAACTCGCTGAAGGCCGACACGGGGGCGCCGTGCATGCCCAGCATGCCCTTGTAGATCTCGATGGCGGCCGTCATGCTGTCGGCGCGGAACACGACCCAGGCGATCATCACGCAGACGAAGGTGATGAGCCAGCCGATCACGCGGCCGTACCAGGTGGTTTCGGTCCTGCCGCGTCGCACCTTGGCATTCCAGAAGTGGTTGACCATCAGGTAGAAGCCGTGCAGCGCGCCCCAGATGACGAAGGTCCAGGCGGCACCGTGCCACAGGCCGCCCAGCAGCATGGTCAGGAACAGGTTGATGTAGCGGCGCGCCGGGCCCTTGCGGTTGCCGCCCAGCGGCACGTAGAGGTAGTCGCGCAGGAAGGTCGACAGCGAGATGTGCCAGCGGCGCCAGAACTCGATCATGTTGGTCGACTTGTAGGGCGACCTGAAGTTGAGCGGCAGCTGCACGCCCACGCACAGCGACAGGCCGACGGCCATGTCGGAATAGCCCGAGAAGTCGAAGTAGATCTGCAGCGTATAGGCCAGCACCCCGAACCAGGCCGTGTAGAGCGAGGGCATCACGCCTTCGTGCACGCCCTTGAACATCATGTCGGCGTACTGGCCCATCGGGTCGGCGATCAGCATCTTCTTGGCCAGGCCGAAGACGAAGATGCCCAGGCCCAGCGCGATGTTGTTGGCGTTGATCCTGTAGGTGGCCGGGCTGTTGAACTGCGGCATCATCTGCGCGTGATGCAGCACGGGGCCCGCGATCAGGTGCGGGAAGTAGGTCACGAACAGCACGTAGTGGATGAAGCTGCGCTCGTGCACCTTGCCCTGCCAGCAGTCGACCAGGAAGGCGATCTGCGTGAAGGTGTAGAACGAGATGCCGATCGGCAGCACGATGTGCACCAGGTCGATCTGCGGCAGGCCCGCGGCGGCCAGGCCGGCGTCGACGTTCTCGAGGAAGAAGTTGGCGTACTTGAAGACGGCCAGCACCCCGAGATTGACCACCAGCGCGATGATCAGGAGCGTCTTGCGGTGCTTGTCTTCCCGGCCCGGGGAGGGGGTCAGCCTCAGCCCGAACCAGTAGTTGACGCAGATCGATCCCAGCAGCAGGGGCAGCGCCTTGACGCTCCACCACCCGTAGAAGAAGAGGGACGCCAGTGCCAGGAAACCCGCCGCCGACCGGGGACTGCGCGCGCCGATCAGGAAGAAGCCGATCAGGACCAGCGGGAAGAAGACGAAGATGAAGGGATACGAATTGAAAAGCATCGTGAGGGGCGCTTGGGCGTGCGCCGTTTGACGTGGTCGTCGTGTAGCCGTCGCGGCGTCAACCCCAAATTATCGCGTGCTTGACTTAGCCCACCGTTCCCAGAAACCCCGGACCTGCTGAGCGAGTTCCTCCAGGGTCAGGGACTCGTTGTAAATCACGGTGTCGGCGGCGGCCCTGCGCGCCCTGCGCGGAGCCTGCTGGGCGATCACCGCCTTGACCGCCTCGGGCGCCCAACCCGAGCGTGCCACGACGCGCTTCAGCTGCGTTTCCTCGGTGGCGTCGACCACCAGCACCCGGTCGACGATGGCACGCCAGCGGCCGGATTCGACGAGCAGGGGAACGTCGAATACGACGATCGCATCCTCGCCGGCCGCGGCGGCCTGGCGCTGGGTTTCGGCGCCGATCAGGGGGTGGAGGATCGATTCGAGGCGGGCCTTGGCTCCGGCGTCGGCGAAAACGATCTGGCGCATGGCGGCGCGGTCCAGGCCTCCGTCCGGGTCGATGATCCCGGGACCGAAGGCTGCTTCGAGGGCGGGCATCGCGATGCCGCCGGGGAGCGCGATGGCTCGTGCGATGGCGTCGGTATCCACCAGGACCGCGCCCTGGGCTACCAGCAGCCCTGCGACGGTGCTCTTGCCGCTGCCTATGCCGCCCGTCAGGCCGATTCGCCGCACAACCATGCGGATGTCAATGGATCAATGCGCCGAGGGGAAAGGCGAACGGGATCCACTGCCTCACGAGTTCAGGGCCGGCCACGAGACACACGAGGCCCGCGCCGGCCAGGAAGGGACCGAAGGCGATGGGAATGTCCTTGTGCGCCAGCTTGCCGGCGATGCGAAGAGACACGCCGATCACCGCGCCCACCAGCGAAGAGACGAGGATGATCGCGATGAGGTAGTCGGCGCCGAGCCATGCGCCCAGTGCCGCCAGCAGCTTGAAGTCTCCATAGCCCATGCCTTCCTTGCCCGTGATCAGGCGAAAGCCATGGTACACAAGCCAGAGGCTCAGGTAGCCGAACACCGCGCCCCAGACGGCCGAGCTCAGAGAGATGCCGGTCCAGCCCATGGCCGCGCCTATCAGGCCCAGCCACAGCAGGGGGTAGTTGAGCGAATCGGGCAGGAACTGGGTGTCGAAGTCGATCAGGAACTGGCAGATCAGAACGGCACCGAATGTGGCCCACAGTGCCCCGGCGGGCGTAATGCCGAAACGCCAGGCGCAGAGGGCGAAGAGGCCTCCAGTGATCAGTTCGACCAATGGATAGCGCGGGCTGATCGCGGTCTTGCACGACGAGCAACGTCCGCGCAGCACGGCATAGCTCAGCACGGGGATGTTCTCGTACCAGCGGATCTTGTGCCCGCAGCTTCCGCAGCGCGATGCGGGACGCGTCAGGTCGAAGGGAGGTTGCTTCTCGAGGATCTCGGCCGCCTTGTCGGCTTCTGTTTCCAGTCCGGCGGGCGCCGCGACTTTGGGGCCGAAAGCAAGCGACCACAGCGAGGGCGCGTTCTTCGACGACATGAGGTTGGCGACTGCGTCGGCGAGCCATTCGCGGTACATCATCACCGGCGTGCGGTAGATGACGACGTTCATGAAGCTGCCGATCAATAACCCCAGGACACCGGCGAAGACGGTGTCGAACTCCCGCGAAACGAGCATCAAACGACCTGGCCGAGCTTGAAGATGGGCAGGTACATCGACACCACGATGCCACCGATGATGGTGCCGAGGAACACGATGATGATGGGCTCCATCAGGCTGGAAAGGCCTGCGACCATGTCGTCGACTTCGGATTCGTAGAAGTCGGCGGCCTTGCCCAGCATGTGATCGATGGAGCCGGACTCCTCGCCGATGGCGGTCATCTGGATCACCATGGAGGGGAACAGGTTGACGTTGGTCATGGCGGCCGTGAGGCTGGTGCCGGTGGAGACTTCCTGCTGGATCTTCGCCGTGGCGTCGCCATAGACGGTGTTGCCCGAGGCGCCGCCCACGGAGTCGAGGGCTTCGACCAGGGGGACACCGGCGGCGAACATGGTGGCCAGCGTGCGGGTCCAGCGGGCTACGCAGGATTTTTCGATCAGTACGCCGAAGATCGGTACTTTCAGCAGGAGGCGGTCCATGAACCTCTGGAAGCGCTCGTTGCGCTTCCATGCCTGCAGGAGGAAATAGATTCCGCCGCCAATACCGCCGAAGATCAACCACCAGTACGAGACAAAGAATTCGCTCATCGCCATCACGAACAGCGTCGGTCCGGGCAGATCGGCTCCGAATGACGTGAACACCTGCTTGAATGCAGGAATCACGAAGATCATGATGATCGCCACCACCACGAAGGCCACAACGATCACGGAGGTCGGATACATCAGGGCCGACTTGATCTTGGACTTGATCGCCTCGGTCTTCTCCATGTAGGTCGCGAGCCGGTCCAGCAGTTCTTCGAGAATACCGGCCGCTTCACCAGCCTCCACCAGGTTGCAGTAGAGGTTGTCGAAGTACTTCGGAAACTTCCGGAAGGCAGCCGACAGCGACGTACCGGTTTCCACGTCGCTGCGGATGTCGTTGAGCAGCTTGGCCACGCTCGCGTTCGCGTTGCCGCGCCCGACGATGTCGAAGGACTGCATCAGGGGTACGCCGGCCTTCATCATGGTCGCCAACTGGCGCGTGAAGATCGCGATGTCCTTGGGCTTGATCGCCTTGCCCGAGCGCATGCGGCGCTTCTTGATCTTGGAGGCGAGCACGCCCTGGCGGCGCAGAGCGGCCTGCACCTGGTTTTCGCCGGCAGCACGAAGTTCGCCTCTTACCAGCTTGCCGTTGCGGTCCTTGCCTTCCCATTCGAAGACAAATTCCTTGTGTGTGGGCTGGGTGCGGGAGGATGCCACTGTTGCCATTCGATCTCCGGTATTCGGTATGTTCGTTATTCGTTGGTGCAGGCCACCACTTCTTCCAGCGAAGTGAGACCTTGCATGACCTTGCGCAGACCCGATTGGCGCAGCGAACGCACGCCCTCGGCTTCCGACTGCGTGGCGATGTCGAGTGCGCTGCCGTCGCGCAGGATGATTTCCTGGATCGCCTCCGAGATCGGCATCACCTGATAGATGCCGACGCGGCCCTTGTAGCCGCTGCTGCAGGCGGAGCAGCCGACGGGGCGGTAGGGCTTCCAGGAGCCGTCCAGTTCTTCTTCCTGGAAGCCTGCCTCGAGCAGTGTTTCGCGCGGGATGTCGGCCGGCAGCTTGCAGACGGTGCACAGGCGTCGCGCGAGGCGCTGCGCCGTGATCAGGATCACGCTCGATGCGATGTTGAACGGCGCGATGCCCATGTTGCGCATCCGCGTGAGCGTGGTCGGCGCATCGTTGGTGTGCAGCGTGGAGAGCACCAGGTGACCCGTCTGCGCGGCCTTGATCGAGATGTCGGCGGTTTCGAGGTCGCGGATTTCGCCGACCATGATGATGTCGGGATCCTGGCGCAGGAAGGCGCGCAGCGCGGCTGCGAAAGTCAGGCCCGCGCGTTCATTGACGTTGACCTGGTTGACGCCGGGCAGGTTGATTTCCGACGGATCTTCCGCCGTCGCGATGTTGACGCCGGGCTGGTTCAGCAGGTTCAGGCAGGTGTAGAGCGACACCGTCTTGCCCGAGCCTGTGGGCCCGGTGACCAGAACCATGCCGTAAGGCCGGCCGATGGCATGCAGCAGCCGTGCCTTCTCGTCCGCGTCGTAGCCGAGGGCGTCGATGCCCAGGCGTGCGCTGCTCGGGTCGAGAATACGAACGACGATCTTTTCGCCGAACAGCGTGGGCAGCGTGCTCACGCGGAAGTCGATCACGCGATCGGGGCCGATCTTGAGCTTCATGCGGCCGTCCTGCGGCACGCGTTTCTCGGAGATGTCGAGCCTGGAAATGACCTTGATGCGCGAGGCCAGCTTGTCCTTGATGACGGTGGGCGGGCTGGCGACCTCGCGCAACTCGCCGTCGACCCGGAAGCGCACGCGGTAGTTGTGCTCGTAGGGCTCGAAGTGGATGTCCGAGGCGCGCATGCTGACGGCGTCGAGCAGCATCTTGTGCAGGAAGCGAACGACCGGCGCGTCCTCGACTTCGGCGATTGCCTGGTCGTTGCTTTCGCTGGCCGTCTCGGCAGAGACCTCGTCGAATTCGAACTCACTGCCGACGATGCTGTTGATGGTTTCCGCGGCGCTGACGGCGGCGGCTTCGATCATTCGCGACAGCTTGTCGTACTCGGCGATGACCCAGTCGACGCCCATCTGGGAAGCGAACTTGATCTTCTCCGCCGCCTGTTGGTCGGACGGATCGGCTGTTGCAACGATCAGACGGTTGTTGCGCTTGCTGAGAACGACGATGCGGTACGCATGGCACAGCTTCTGGTCGACCAGATCCTTCGGCAGACGCTGGGGATCGATGGCGTCCAGGTCGAGCAGCGGGGCGCCGAAGGCCGTGGACAGGGTGTGAGCGAGGTCGGCTGCCGAGACGGCGCCGGAGCCGGTCAGCTCCGCGATGAAGCTGGTGCGGCCGCTGAGGGACTTCTGGTAGATGTCCTCGGCCGCCTTGGCAGGAAGCTTGCCGGCCGAAACCAGGGCGCGCGCAAGCCCTGGGAGGGCAATCTGCGAGGGTTCTTTAACAGGAAGTTCGGCAGCGGCCATTCAGCGAGTGAAAAAGATGTGAAAATTTGCTTCACGATCATCGCTGAACACTCCTGTGCTGTAAATCGCTACACAGCAACAGGCATGGCCATTTGTCTATTTATGCCAGCCAAAGGCTGGTCGGGGTGAGAGGATTCGAACCTCCGGCCTCTACGTCCCGAACGTAGCGCTCTACCAGGCTAAGCTACACCCCGATGGTTGCAAGAAAGAAGAAGTCGTCCTAGATGCCAACTCAAAGAGGTGTTCAGGCACGTCGCTCAAGCAACTGAGCCGCCAATTGTAGCAAACCTGAAGCGTGCAAATTGGACGGGAAATCTTTTAGTGCATGAATCGCACGCTGCGCTTCGGCTGCGGCGGCGGCACGCGAGGCATCCAGCGCTCCGGTTTCACGAACGATCTCGACGACCTTGCCCAACTGGGCGGTGTCGCCGGCCTCGATGGCGGCACGCACCAGTTCGCTCTGCGCAGAGGTGCCTTGCTGCATCGCGAAGATGAGCGGCAGCGTGGTCTTGCCCTCGCGCAGGTCGTCGCCGACGTTCTTTCCCGTCTCGTTGATGTCGCCTGCGTAGTCCAGCACATCGTCGATCACCTGAAAGGCGGTGCCGAGCGCCTGGCCGTAGGTGGCGCAGGCTTCTTCCACCTCTGGCGTGGCATTTGCCAGAACGGCGGCGAGACGCGTGCTGGCCTCGAAGAGCTTGGCGGTCTTCGACCGGATCACGCGCAGATAGGCTGCTTCGTCCAGCGATGCGTCGTGCATGTTCATCAGCTGAAGCACCTCGCCCTCGGCGATCACGTTGGTGGCCTCGGCCAGGATCTGCATCACGCGCATGTTGTTGGCATCCAACATCATCTGGAATGCGCGCGAGTACAGGAAGTCGCCGACCAGCACGCTGGCCGGGTTGCCGAACGATTCATTGGCGGTCGCCCGACCGCGTCGCAGGGTCGACTCGTCGACCACGTCGTCGTGCAGGAGCGTGGCGGTATGGATGAACTCCACGACGGCCGCCAGATTGAATCGCTGCTCGCCTGTGTAACCCAGTGCCCCCGACATCAGCAGCAGGAGTGCCGGCCGCAGGCGCTTGCCGCCGGCAGAAATGATGTATCTGGAAACCTGGCTGACCAGCGGCACGCCCGTGTCGAGGCGGCGGGCGATCACACGGTCGACTTCGACCATGTCGCCGGCAATCAGGTCCAGCACGGTGGCGGTGGGGGAGGTGTCGGCGGCTGGAACTGGCAAGGCGAAGGCGCTGCTTAAGATAAGGGCAGCCCAGTCAGGAAAAGGGCCGGAAGGCGCAAATTATAGGGAGCCGGCGTGGTTTGCCAGGGGCGTTTCGAGCCAAGGGTGGTTAGCGAGCACAAACCGCGCTATAATCTTGGGCTCTGCGGAATTCGCCGCGGAGACTCATTTCTAAGAGGTTTACATGTACGCGGTCATAAAAACCGGTGGCAAGCAATATCGCGTTGCTTCCGGCGAGAAAATCAAAGTAGAACAGATTGCTGCGGACGTAGGCCAGGAAATCGTGATCGACCAGGTTCTTGCTGTCGGCAACGGCGCTGAAATCAAGGTTGGCACGCCCCTGGTGTCCGGTGCAACGGTGACGGTCACGGTACTGTCGCACGGCAAGCACGACAAGGTTCGCATCTTCAAGATGCGCCGTCGCAAGCACTATCAGAAACGTCAAGGCCATCGCCAGCAGTTCACCGAGCTGCAAATCGGCGCGATCGCTGGCTAAGGAGCAGGTTCCATGGCACAGAAAAAAGGCGGCGGCTCTACGCGAAACGGGCGCGATTCCAAGCCCAAGATGCTCGGCGTGAAGGCTTTCGGCGGCGAACTGATCAGCGCAGGCTCGATCATCGTGCGTCAGCGCGGCACCCAGTTCCACCCCGGCGTGAACGTCGGCGTGGGCAAGGACCACACGCTGTTCGCCCTGGTCGACGGCCATGTGTCGTTCGGCACCAAGGGTGCGCTCAACAAGCACACGGTCAACGTGACTCCCGCGGCTTAAGCCCCGAGTCAACTCGACCTTCCCGAGGCCCCGCATTGCCGGGGCTTCTTCATTTGTAAACTGGACATCCCATGAAGTTCGTCGACGAAGCCTTCATCGACATCGCCGCCGGCGATGGCGGCAACGGCTGCGTGTCGTTCCGTCATGAGAAGTACAAGGAATTCGGCGGCCCCAACGGCGGCGATGGCGGCCGTGGCGGCCACGTCTTCGCGGTGGCCGATTCCAACCTCAACACCCTGGTCGATTTCCGCTACTCGCGTCGCCACGAGGCCAAGCGCGGCGAGCACGGCATGGGCTCCGACATGTTCGGTGCCGCCGGCGACGACATCACGCTCAAGATGCCGGTCGGAACCATCATTTCCGATGCCGAAACCGGCGAGGTGCTGTTCGAACTGCTGAAGGACGGCGAGGTCATCACCATCGCCAAGGGCGGCGACGGCGGCTTCGGCAACATGCGTTTCAAGAGCGCCATCAACCGTGCCCCGCGTCAGAAGACTCCGGGCTGGCCCGGCGAGAAGCGCAGCCTCAAGCTCGAGCTCAAGGTGCTTGCCGATGTGGGCCTGCTCGGCATGCCGAATGCCGGCAAGTCGACGCTGATCAGCGCCATCTCGAACGCCCGCCCGCGCATCGCGGACTATCCCTTCACCACGCTGCACCCGAATCTGGGCGTGGTGCGCGTCGGCCCCGAGCAGAGCTTCGTGGTCGCGGACCTGCCCGGCCTGATCGAAGGCGCATCCGAAGGCGCCGGCCTCGGCCATCTCTTCCTGCGGCACCTGCAGCGCACGCGCCTGTTGCTGCATGTGGTCGACATGGCTCCCTTCGACGACAGCATCGACCCGGTCGCGCAGGCCAAGGCCATCGTCGGCGAACTGAAGAAATACGACGCCGAGCTCTACGAGAAGCCGCGCTGGCTCGTGCTCAACAAGCTCGACATGGTGCCCGCCGACGAGCGCGCCGCGCGCATCAAGGAGTTCGTGAAGCGCCTGCGCTTCAAGGGCCCGGTGTTCGAGATCTCCGCGCTCACCCGCGAAGGCTGCGAACATTTGGTGCAGGCCATCTACCAGCAGGTCAAGGCGCAGCAGGTGGCCGAGCACCAGCCGGTCGAAGTGGATCCGCGCTTCGTGCCGCTGCCGCCCGAAGGCTCCTGAGCGGCACCGGTCGGCCGGTGCCGGACCGATGGAAGACAGCACCCCAAGCAGCATTCAAGACCGTTACAACCCCAAAATGACCTCGTCGAACTCCGGATCCACTGCCTTGCGGGATGCCCGCCGTATCGTCGTGAAGGTGGGGTCCAGCCTCGTGACCAACGAGGGGCGCGGTCTCGACGAGGCCGCCATCGGCGAGTGGTGCCGGCAGCTCGCAGCGCTGGTGCGCGACGGTCGTGAAGTGGTGATGGTGTCGAGCGGCGCGATCGCCGAAGGCATGAAGCGCCTCGGCTGGCGCACCCGCCCGCACGAAGTCCATGAACTCCAGGCCGCGGCTGCCGTCGGGCAGATGGGCTTGGCCCAGATGTACGAGACCAAGCTGCGCGAGAACGAGATCGGCAGCGCCCAGGTACTTCTGACCCACGCCGACCTGGCCGATCGCGAGCGCTACCTCAATGCCCGCTCGACCCTGGTCACGCTGCTCAAGCTGGGCGTGGTGCCGGTCATCAACGAGAACGACACGGTCGTCAACGACGAAATCAAGTTCGGCGACAACGACACGCTCGGCGCCCTCGTTGCCAACCTGGTCGAAGCCGATGCGCTGGTCATCCTCACCGACCAGAAGGGCCTCTACACGGCCGACCCGCGCAAGGACCCCGACGCGAAGTTCGTGCACGAGGCCGCCGCAGGCGACCCGACACTCGAGACGATGGCCGGTGGCGCGGGTTCGAGCATCGGCAAGGGTGGCATGATTACCAAGATCCTCGCGGCCAAGCGCGCCGCCGGCTCGGGCGCATCCACGGTCATCGCCTGGGGCCGCGAAGCCGACGCGCTGCTGCGGCTGGCGAAGGGCGAATCCATTGGCACGCTGCTGGTGGCGCAGACCGCCAAGCACCAGGCCCGCAAGCGCTGGATGGCCGACCACCTGCAGCTGCGCGGCTCCGTTGTCGTCGATGCGGGCGCGGCCGCCAAGGTGCGGGCCGAGGGCAAGAGCCTGCTGCCGATCGGCATGACGGGCGTTTCAGGCGAGTTCTCGCGCGGGGACGTGATCGCGGTGCGCGACGTCGACGGTGTCGAGCTGGCCCGGGGCCTCGCCAACTACTCGAGCGTGGAGGCGCGGCTGCTGTGCCGCAAGCCTTCGTCCGAATTCGAACGCCTGCTGGGATACGTCGCGGAGCCGGAGATGGTTCATCGCGACAACATGGTGTTGATGCCGGGCTGAGAGAGAGAACGAAAAACAAACGGGGCCCATGGGCCCCGTTTTTCATTGCGCTCGACTCGAGCGCAGGTCGCTTACTGCACTTCCCGCACAGGATTGCGGATGTTCTGAACCATGTCGCCCACCGACGCACGCGGCGCGTTGCCTCGGCACAGGGCCTGCGTGGCCAGCTTGCGGGTGTAGCTGGAATTCATGTCGCTCAGGCGTTTCCACTCCGGCTTCGTCACGTCCTGCCAGGTGCCGTTGTTGTAGCGCGCGTAGCTCTTCATCTCGGCCGTGGAGCAGCGGATGCCCTCGTAGAAAGCGTTGGTCGCACCACCGCTGCGGTTCTGGGCCACCACCACGTAGCGCACGATGCCGTCGCCCGTGATTGCGATCGTCTGCGGATCGATGCCGAACTTCAGGCTCATGTAGGGCGGCATTTCGATCGGCAGCAGGCGGCTTTCGCTGAAGGCCGGCGGCGGCGGGGTGGCCGTTTCTTCCCACTCCTTGTCCGTCTCGTACCGCTTGGGCGGGGGCGGCATGCCGGCCTGTGCCCAATCGGGGTTGTCGGTGTCGTGGGGGCCCGAGGCGCATCCCGCGAGGATGCCGAAACAGGCCAGCAGGAGAACGCGCTCAGCGCTGCGTCGGAAGGGGCGGTGGTGCCTTGTTGTCTTGGACAGGAGGTTCATTGCTCGCAGAAGGAATGTCGGGATGCGGATCGAAACTGCCGCCGGGCGGCAGGTCCAGTCCGGGCGGCGCCCCGGCGTCCGGCGAGTGGCGCTCGAATTCTCGGGCGCGCACGTTGCTGCGCAGGAAGCGGTTGCGGAAGTCCTGCCTCGGCAGGTAACGAGCAAGCTCGGTGAGCGCCATCTCGTAGACGCCGCGCTTGAACTCGACGACCACGTCGAGCGGCACCCAGTAGTCATGCCAGCGCCAGGCGTCGAATTCGGGATGGTCGGTTGCACGCAGGTTGAGATCCCAGTCGTGCCCGATGAGTTGCAGCAGATACCAGATTTGTTTCTGGCCCTTGTAGTGCCCCCGTGCGTCACGGCGGATGAACCGATCCGGCACCTCGTAGCGCAACCAGTCGCGGGTACGGGCCACGATGCGCACATGCTCCGGGTGGAGCCCCACTTCCTCGTGCAGTTCCCGGAACATGGCCTGCTCGGGACTTTCGCCACGGTCGATGCCGCCTTGCGGAAACTGCCAGGAATGCGTGCGTATGCGTTTGCCCCAGAAAACCTGGTTTCTCTGGTTGAGCAGGATGATGCCGACGTTGGGCCTGAAGCCGTCCCGGTCGAGCATAATCAAACCCCAATTTTTGAACTGAGTCGATTATGCATGCCGGGTTGCCCTCGGCAAGCTGCCGATGCCAGGCTCTCAGGGTCTCTCCGGGGGAGCAGTTCCCCACTTCCGAACCTCGAATCCAGCGAATCCATCACCGCAATCCCGATGAAAGCTTCCCGTTTTTTCGTCTCCACCCTCAAGGAAGCGCCCGCTGACGCCGAAGTGGCGAGCCACCGGCTCATGATGCGGGCCGGCATGATCAAGAAGCTCGGCACGGGCATCTACACCTACATGCCCATGGGGCTGCGCGTGATCCGCAAGGTCGAGGCCATCGTCCGCGAGGAGATGAACCGCGCCGGCGCCGTCGAGATGACGATGCCCGTGGTGCAGCCGGCCGAGCTCTGGCAGGAAACCGGCCGCTTCGACAAGATGGGCCCCGAGCTGCTGCGCATCAAGGATCGCCACGACCGCGACTACGTGATCCAGCCGACCAGCGAAGAAGTGGTGACCGACATCGCCCGGCAGGAAATCCGCAGCTACAAGCAGCTGCCGAAGAATTTCTATCAGATCCAGACCAAGTTCCGCGACGAGCGCCGTCCGCGCTTCGGCCTGATGCGCGGGCGTGAATTCATCATGAAGGACGCCTACAGCTTCGACCGCGACCTCGACGCCGCCAAGGCGAGCTACCAGGTCATGGCGCAGGCCTACCGCAACATCTTCGACCGCTTCGGCCTGCGCTACCGTGCCGTAGCGGCCGACAGTGGCGCCATCGGCGGCGACCTGAGCGAAGAGTTCCAGGTGATCGCCGCCACTGGCGAGGACGCCATCGTCTACTGCCCTGACAGCGACTACGCCGCCAACATGGAAAAGGCCGAGGCGCTGGCCCCGGCCGGTCCGCGCCCCGCGGCCGCCAAGGCGCTCGAGAAGACGCCGACCCCCGGCAAGAGCACCTGCGCCGACGTGGCCGAGCTGCTGGGCGTGCCGCTGTCGACCACCATCAAGTCGCTCGTGCTCGCCACCGACGTCGTCAATGAGGCCGGCGACATCAAGGGCTCGCAGGTCTGGCTGCTGCTGCTGCGCGGCGATCACGACATGAACGAGATCAAGGTCGGCAAGCTGCCGGGCCTGAACCAGGGCTTCCGCTTCGCGACCCTGGCCGAGATCGAGGACCACTTCGGCTGCAAGCCCGGCTACCTGGGCCCGCTGAACCTGAAGAAGCCCGTGAAGCTGGTGGCCGACCGCGAAGCCGCCGTCATGGCCGACTGGATCACCGGCGCCAACGAAATCGACTTCCACATGACCGGCGTCAACTGGGGCCGCGACCTGCCCGAGCCCGACCTGGTGGCCGACATCCGCAACGTGGTCGCCGGCGACGCCTCGCCAGACGGCAAGGGCGTGCTGGCCATCGAGCGCGGCATCGAGGTGGGCCACGTGTTCGTGCTGGGCACCAAGTACAGCAAGGACATGAACGCCACCTATCTCGACGAAGGCGGCAAGCCGCAGTTCCTCGAGATGGGCTGCTACGGCATCGGCATCACCCGCCTGCCGGCCGCCGCCATCGAACAGAACCACGACGAGCGCGGGATCATCTGGCCGGACGCCATCGCCCCCTTTACGGTGGTGGTCTGCCCGATCGGCATGGACCGCAGCCCCGAGGTCAAGGCGGCTGCCGAGGCCCTCTACGAAGAGCTGCTGGCCAAGGGCGCCGACGTGCTGCTCGACGACCGGGGCGAGCGTCCCGGCGCGATGTTCGCCGACTGGGAGCTGATCGGCGTGCCCCACCGCGTGGTCATCTCGGACCGTGGTCTCAAGGAAGGCCAGCTCGAGTACCAGCACCGCCGCGACACGGCCGCCACCAAGGTGCCCGCGGCCGGCATCGCCGACTTCATCGCCGGCAAGCTCGCCAAATGAGCCTGGAGGGCGGCCTCTCGCGACGCCAGTGCCTGGGCGGCGCCGTGACTGCAGGCGCCCTCACCGTGCTGTCGCTGCCGCAGGCCGCCCATGCCGGCGCGCAGATCGAGGAGCCGCTGATCGACTCGGTGCGCACCGCGCTGAGCTCCGCCATTCACAACAAGGCACCGCCGGTGCCGCAGTTCGCGAGCACCGAAGCCCGGCTCGCCTATCTGCGCTGGCTGGGCGAGATGAGCGAGCGGCTCAAGAAGAAGATCGCCGACGCACCTTCGCGCATCGAATTCCTGCAGACCGTCTGGTACGAAGCCAAGCGCTCGGGGCTCGAAGTGAGCCTGGTGCTGGGGCTGGTCCAGGTCGAGAGCAATTTCCGCAAGTTCGCGGTGTCGAGCGCCGGAGCGCGCGGCTACATGCAGGTCATGCCGTTCTGGACGCGCGTGATCGGCGACAGCGACCCGGCCAAGCTCTTCCACATGCAGACCAACCTGCGCTTCGGCTGCGTCATTCTTCGCCACTACCTCGACCGCGAGAACGGCGACCTGTTCATGACGCTCGGCCGCTACAACGGCAGCCGCGGCAAGTCGCCGTATCCGAACGCGGTCTTCGCCAACCAGCGGTTCTGGGTGTTCAACGACAGGGAACGCGAGAAGGAAAAAGAAAAGGACAAGGACCGCTCGGCGGCCTGACGCCTTCCTTTTTTCTGTCTGCTCAGTTCGCCGGCGCCTTCGCGGTGCCCGAGCCCTTGGTGACCATCACCTGGTCGATGCGGTAGCTGTCGACGTCCATCACTTCGAAGGTGTAGCCGCCCCAGCTCACGTTGTCGGTGCGCTTGGGCACGCGGCGCAGCATCACCATCAGGAAGCCGGCCAGCGTCTCGTACTCCTCCGAGTGAGGCAGTTCGTCGATGTGCAGCGCGCGCTGCACGTCCTGGATGGGCGTGATGCCGTCGATCAGCCATGAGTTCTCGTCGCGCTGGACGATCTGCTCCTCGTCGGGCGTGGACACCAGGTCGCCCATCACCGTGCTCATCACGTCGTTCAGCGTGATCACGCCCACCACCAGGCTGTATTCGTTGACGATGATCGCGAAGTCTTCGTGCGCCTGCTGGAACTGCTCGAGCACCTCGGTGAGCGACAGCCGGTCCGGGATGACCAGCGCCTTGTGCAGCGGCAGGCCCTGGTCGAAGGCCAGCGGCTGGCCGCTCAGCACGCGCTGGAACATGTCCTTGGCATCGACGTAGCCCAGCACGTGGTCGATGTCGCCGTCGCACACCGGGTAGGCCGAGAAGGGCTCGGCGATGATGCGCGCGCGCAGCACCGACTCGGGGTCGTCGTGCAGGAACCAGGCGATGTTGTCGCGCACCGTCATCACGCTGCTGACCAGGCGCGTGTCGAGCTCGAACACGTTGGCGATCACCTGCTGCTCGCGCACCGCGAGCACGCCGGCCTGCGCGCCGGCCTCGGTCATGGCCAGGATGTCGGCCGAGGTGATCTTGTCGTCGCGCGCCATCGGCATGCCGAGCGCCTTGAACAGCAGGTCGGTGCAGCGCGTGAAGAACCACACCAGCGGCTTGAAGGTGGTGATCAGCAGCAGCATCGGGCCGACCATCCGTATCGCCAGCCGCTCGGGGTTGCTCATGCCCAGCCGCTTGGGGAACAGGTCGGCGAACACCAGGAACACCGCGATGATGATCACGAACGAGCACAGGAAGGCCGCGCTGGCCGAGGCCTCGGGGCTGAGCCATTTCTCGAAGATGACCGCGAAGTACGGGCTGAGCGAGCCTTCGCCAACCACGCCGCCGAGTATCGCCACCGCGTTGAGCCCGATCTGCACCACGGTGAAGTAGTGACCCGGCTGCTCCTGCACCCGCAGCACCTTCTCGGCCCTGGGATCGCCCTCGTCGGCCATCTGGCGCAGGCGCAGGCGGCGCGAGGCGGCCAGGGTGATTTCGGCGAGGGAGAAGAAGGCGCTCAGCGCGATCAGCAGCGCGATGATGAGCAGGCTTTGGGTGAGGGTCATGTTGGCACGTCGAAGACGGCCACCATGGTGCCATGACTCTGCACCCGAAAAGCGTTCAGACCCCGCCCTGCGGGTGAGTGGGGTCGACCCAGAGCACCGATTCGGGCTTCTCGACAGGCTCGATGTCGAGGTTCACCGCCACTGCCTCGCCGTCGCTGCGGCACAGCACGCATTCGAGCGTCTCGGTCGCGCTGGCGTTGATTTCCTGGTGCGGAACGTACGGCGGCACGTAGATGAAGTCGCCCGGTCCGGCCTCGGCCGTGAACTCGAGCTTCTCGCCCCAGCGCATGCGGGCCCGGCCGCGCACCACGTAGATCACCGATTCGAGATGCCCGTGATGGTGGGCGCCGGTCTTGGCGTCGGCATGGATGGTCACCGTGCCGGCCCAGAGCTTCTGCGCGCCCACGCGGGCGAAGTTGATGGCCGCTGCCCGGTTCATGCCGGGTGTCTGGGCTGTGTTGGCGTCGAGCCGGTCGGCCGGGATCACACGCACGCCGTCGTGCTTCCAGGCCGGGGCAGCACTGTCGCTGCCGTCTTCAGGGGAGTGGTCGTGGTCCGCGTGATCGTGGCTCATGACCGTTCCCCAGGCTTCAGGCGTTGGCGCCGTTCACCACCTGCTGCAGTTCGCCCGATTCGTACATCTCCATCATGATGTCCGAGCCGCCGATGAACTCTCCCTTCACGTAGAGCTGCGGGATCGTGGGCCAGTTGCTGTATTCCTTGATGCCCTGGCGGATGCTGTCGTCGTCGAGCACGTTCACGGTCTTCAGCGTCTTGGTGTCGACGCCGACCGCTTTCAGGATCTGGATCGCGCGGCCCGAGAAGCCGCACATCGGGAAGCTTGCATTGCCCTTCATGAAGAGCACGAGGTCGTTGGTCTTGACGAGGTCGTCGATGCGTTGCTGGGCGTCGGACATGGGGACTCCTGAAAAAATAGGCTGGGGGGATTATTTCACCGTGCGCCAGATTCCGCCGGAGCAGCGCTGGATGCCGGCGAGGTCGTCGCGGCTTTGCACTTCGGCGAAACCGCGCGCGGCGAGCAGTTCGCGCACCGCCGCGGCCTGGTCGTGGCCGTGCTCGAGCAGCAGCCAGCCGCCCTCGGCGAGATGGGCCGGGGCGTCCTGCACGATGCGGCGGATGTCGTCGAGGCCGTCTGCGCCCGAGACCAGTGCGGAAGATGGCTCGTGGCGCAGGGCAGGCAGGTGCGGGTCGCCGGCGGCGATGTACGGCGGGTTGCTGGCGATGACCGTGTAGCCGCTGGCAGCGCCGTCGAGCCAGTCCGCCTGCGCGAAGCGCACCGGCAGGCCGAGCTTCCGGGCATTGGCCTGCGCCACGGCGAGCGCATCGGCGCTGGCATCGACCGCGTCGACTTGCGCGTCGGGCCGGGCGTGCTGCAGTGCAAGGGCGATCGCGCCGCTGCCGGTGCCGAGGTCGAGCACGCGCGGGGCGGTCTGGCCTTCGAGGCATTGCAGCGCCCATTCGACCAGCGTTTCCGTGTCGGGGCGCGGCACGAGCACGCGGGCATCGACCTGCAGGTTGAGCCCGTGAAATTCTTTTTCGCCCAGCAGGTAGGCGACCGGCTCTCCAGCACGGCGGCGCGACAGCTGCGCGGCCAGTGCGGACCATGCGGCATCGGGCATCGCATCGGTGTCGTGCGCCAGCAGCCAGGCCCGGTCATGCGGCGCGCGGCCCAGCGCGTGCAGCAGCAGCAGCTGGGCGTCGAGCCTGTCCACGCCCAGCGCGATGGATGCGGCCAACGCCTGCGCCACAGTGGCCGGACGCGGGTCTTCGACGGCGCTCATGCCGGCAGGCTCGATTCCAGCTCGGCTAGCTGCTCGGCCTCGCGCGCGGCGCGCAGCGCGCGCAGCACGTCGCCCAGGTCGCCTTCCATGATGGCGAGCAGCTTGTAGAGAGTCAGGTTGATGCGGTGGTCGGTCAGCCGCCCCTGCGGGAAGTTGTAGGTGCGGATACGGTCCGAGCGGTCGCCGCTGCCGATCAGCCCCTTGCGCATGGCGGCGTCCTTGGCGGCGCGCTCGCTGCGCTCCTTCTCCTGGATGCGCGCCGACAGCACCTGCAGCGCCTTGGCCTTGTTGCGGTGCTGGCTGCGGTCGTCCTGGCACTCGGCCACGATGCCGGTCGGGATGTGCGTGATGCGCACCGCCGAGTCGGTCTTGTTGATGTGCTGGCCGCCTGCGCCGCTGGCGCGATAGGTGTCGATGCGCAGGTCGGCCGGGTTGATCTGCACCGCCACCGTCTCGTCGGGCTCGGCCAGCACGGCCACCGTGCAGGCGCTGGTGTGGATGCGGCCCTGCGTCTCGGTGGCGGGCACGCGCTGCACGCGGTGGCCACCCGATTCGAAGCGCAGGTGGCCGAACACGTCGTCGCCCACCACGCGCACCACTACTTCCTTGTAGCCGCCGAGCTCGCTCTCGCTCTCGCTGACGATCTCGCAGCGCCAGCCCGCGCGTTCGCAGTAGCGCGTGTACATGCGCAGCAGGTCGCCCGCGAACAGGGCCGATTCGTCGCCGCCCGTGCCGGCGCGGATTTCGAGAAAAGCGTTGCGCGCGTCGTCAGGGTCCTTGGGCAGCAGCAGGCGCTGCAGCTCGTCCTCGAGCTGCACCAGCTCGGCCTCGGCGCCGGCGATTTCCTCCTTCGCCATCTCGGCCATGTCGGGGTCGTCGAGCATTTCCTTCGCGCCGGCGATGTCGGCCTCGCGCTGCCTGTAGCGCTCATAGCGGCCGGCGATCTGCGTGACCTCGGCATGCTCGCGCGAGATGGTGCGGTACTGCGCCATGTCGCTCATGATGTCTTCGCGCGAGAGCAGGAAGTCGAGCTCGCCCAGGCGCTGGGCGTAGCGTTCGAGTTGGTGGCGAAGAAAGGATTTCACGACGGAAGAAGCTCGGGATGAATGGAGGAAAAAGCCGCGATGCAGCGGCGATGCGCATGAAGGCCACGGCTTCCGCAGCCGGGCAGCGGACCAGCGCCGCTAACGCTCTTTGCGCAGGAACAGGCGCGAGATCGTCTGCGCCGTCTGCTCGCGCGAGGCGGCATCGCCCGCGTGCAGCTCGGCCATCGCGCCGTGCATCATCTTCTGCGTGAGGCCGCGCGACATGGCCTCGAGCACGGCCTCGACCGATTCGCCCTTGGCCAGCAGCTTGCGCGCGCGCGCCATCTCTGCGGCGCGCCACTCGTCGGCCTGCGCGTTGAGCTGCTGGATCAGCGGCACGGTGCCGCGCTGGCCCAGCCAGTGCATGAAGCTCTGCACGCCGGCATCGATGATCACCTCGGCCTGTGCCACGGCGGCCTGGCGGTTGGCCTGGCCCTGCTGCACGACCTGGGCGAGGTCGTCCACGGTGTAGAGGTAGATGTCTTCCAGCGCCTTCACTTCGGGCTCGATGTCGCGCGGCACGGCCAGGTCGACCATGAACATCGGGCGGTGCTTGCGTGCCTTGAGCGCGCGCTCCACGGCACCCAGGCCGATGATCGGCAGCGTGCTGGCGGTGCAGCTCACCACGATGTCGAATCCGGCCAGCCGCGCGGGCAGGTCGGCCAGCCGCATCGCCTCGCCGCCGAAGCGCGAGGCCAGCTTCTCGCCGCGCTCGAGCGTGCGGTTGGCGATGGCGATGGCCTTCGGTTCCTTGGCGGCGAAGTGCGTGGCCGCGAGGTCGATCATCTCGCCCGCGCCGACGAACAGCACGCGCGTCTTGCGCAGGTCTTCGAAGAGCTGGCCGGCCAGTCGCACCGCGGCGGCGGCCATGCTGATGGAGTGGGCGCCGATCTCGGTGGCCGTCCGCACTTCCTTGGCCACCGCGAAGGAGCGCTGGAACAGTTGGTTGAGCGTGCTGCCGAGGGCGCCGGCCGTCTCGGCGGCGCGCACGGCGTCCTTCATCTGGCCGAGGATCTGGGCTTCGCCCAGCACCATCGAATCGAGCCCGCTGGCCACGCGGAAGGCATGGCGGGCGGCGTCGCCGTCGTGCAGGGTGTAGGCGTGCGAGCGCAGCAGGGCAGGGGCCACGCCGCCGCTTTGCGCGAGCCAGCCGAAGGTGTGGTCGAGCGCGGCATGCTCCGAGGCGCAATAGATCTCGGTGCGGTTGCAGGTGGAGATGATCGCGGCCTCGACCTGGGGATGGCGGCCGGAGGCGAAGGAACTGCGCAGGCTCTGCAGCGTGGGGGCGATCTGGTCGAGCGCGAACGCGAAACGACCGCGCAGATCGAGCGGCGCGGTCGTGTGGTTCAAGCCGAGGGCCCAGACTGACATGCCCGTGATTATAAAATCAGCAGCCGCACGAGGCTGGCCAGGGGACAAATGGCTTTCCCTATGACAGCCATAACCCCGGACGCATGATCCGGCGAGTGCGCAACCCCTCCCGATGGACCTGCCGGCCCTCCTGAATCACCTGCTTAATTTTGTAGCACCCGCGGCTTTCCTGGCCCTGGTGCTGGCCTTTGCCGGGCGCTTCCTGGGCGGCGCACGTGCCGGCGTTCCGCGCTGGTGGGTTCAGTTCGCGCTGACCTTCGCCGCCGGCGTCGGGGTGCTGGTTGTCGGGCTCGTGGTGTTCGGGCGCGACGGGGCGATGGTGACCTACGCCGCGCTCGTCGTGGTCTGCGGCGTCGTCCAGTGGCTGGCGATGCGCGGCTGGCGCCGCTGAGGGCCGGCCTTCTTCTCTTCAGTCCAGCCGGCGGATCATGTAGACCGATTCGCCCGGATAGGTGGCGAGGCGAGCCTGCTGGCCCGGTCCATCGGGCAGCGTGGCCTCGTAGCCCTGCCGCTGCCAGAAACCCACCGACGACTGCACCGACACCAGCGTCGAATGCCGCCAGCCGGCCTGCAGTGCGTGGGCCCAGGCATGGCGCACCAGCTGGGGCCCCAGCCCAAGGCCCGAGGCGCCTGGGTCCACCGCCAGGTCGTGCAGGTAGAGCGAATCGGGCCGCTGCGCCACTTCGAACTCGCCGTGCAGCGGCGTCAGCTTGCCGGCCACCGACGGATAGCCCGCCAGGTAAGCCCGCACGCCGCCCCGATGCTCCACCACCCATCCCGTGTGCGGTGCGGCGCAAAGGCGCCTCGCGATCAGCGCGCCGTCTTCCACGAAGCCCGCGCCGTAGCAGGCGAGTTGGATTGCCAGCACCGCGTCGAGGTCGTCGGCGCGCATGCCGCGCACGAGGACGGCGTCCGGCTCCATCAGGCCAGCAGCAGCTTGTCGTCGTCCAGCTTCTCGCCGCGGGTCTGCTCGAACATGCGCAGCAGGTCTGGCACGTCGAGCCCCGAGCGCTGCGGCCCGGCCACGTCGAGGATCACCTGGCCCTCGTGCAGCATCACCGTGCGCGAACCGTAGTCCAGCGCCTGGCGCATGCTGTGCGTCACCATCATCGCGGTGAGCTGGCCGGCCTCGACGATCTTTGCCGTGAGCTCCAGCACGAAGGCGGCCGTCTTCGGGTCGAGCGCGGCCGTGTGCTCGTCGAGCAGCAGGATGCGCGAGGGCTTGAGCGAGGCCATCAGCAGGCTCACGGCCTGCCGCTGCCCGCCAGAGAGCAGGCCGATGCGGTCGGCCAGGCGGTTCTCCAGCCCCAGCTTCAGGATCGACAGCTTCTCGCGGAACAGCTCGCGCAGGTTGCGGTTGAGCGCGAAGCCGAAGGCCCGGCGCTCGCCGCGCTTCCAGGCCAGCGCCATGTTCTCCTCGATGGTCAGCGCCTCGCAGGTGCCGGCCATCGGGTCCTGGAACACGCGGGCCACCATGCCCGAGCGCTGCCAGGCGTTCATGCGCGTCACGTCCTTGCCGTCGATCTCGATGCGGCCCTTGTCGACGATCAGGTCGCCGCTCACCGCATTCAGAAAGGTCGACTTGCCCGCGCCGTTCGATCCGATCACGGTGACGAACTGGCCGGTGGGAATCTCCAGGCTGAGCCCGCGCAGCACGCGGTTCTCGATCGGCGTGCCCGGGTTGAAGGTCATCTCGAGTTGTTGGGCGCGCAGCATCAGTTCTTCCCCTTGAACAGGCCACCCAGCCTGCGCTTGTAGGCGGGCACCAGCAGCGCGAAGGCCACCAGCACGGCGGTCACCAGGTTCAGGTCCTGCGCCTGCAGGCCCATGAAGTCGGTGTTCAGCGCCATCGCGATGAAGAAGCGGTAGAGCAGCGCGCCGATGATGCAGGCCAGCGTGGTGATGACCATGCTGCGCGCCGGTATCAGCGTCTCGCCGATGATCACCGCCGCCAGGCCGATCACGATCGTGCCCACGCCCATCGAGATGTCGGCCGTGCCCTGGCTCTGCGCGAACAGCGCGCCGGCCAGCGCCACCAGCGCGTTCGACAGCGCCAGGCCCGCCATGGTGTGGAAGTCGGTGGAAATGCCCTGGGCCCGAGCCATGCGCGCGTTGCCGCCGGTGGCGCGCATCGCCAGGCCGGCTTCCGAGGCGAAGAACATGTCGACCACGATCTTCGCGACGATCACGATCAGGAGCAGCAACAGCGGTTTGGCCCACTGCTCGGGCATGCCGCCGAAGCTGGCCATGCTGAACACGGTGGGTTCGGTGATGAGCGCCACGTTGGGCTTGCCCATCACGCGCAGGTTGATGGAGTACAGCGCGATCATCACCAGGATGCTCGCGAGCAACTGCATGATCTTCAGCTTCACGTTGAGCCAGGCCGTGACCCAGCCCGAGACGGCGCCGGCCACGCAGGCCACCGCGGTGGCGGCGACCGGGTTCCAGCCCGCGACGATCAGCGTCGCGGCCACGGCGGCGCCCAGCGGGAAGCTGCCGTCCACCGTGAGGTCGGGGAAGTTGATGATGCGGAACGACAGGAAGACGCCCAGCGCGACCAGCCCGAATATCAGGCCGATCTCGATGGCGCCCAGCGAAGCGATGAGGGACATGGGAAAAAGCGGAAAGCCGGCGGCTTCTTACTTCGTGCTCACGACCTTCGCGGTCTTCAGCAGCTCGTCGGACAGCGTCACGCCCTGCAGCTTGGCGGCGCCGGGGTTCACCACCAGCTCGAAGTTGGCGCTGGTCTGCGAGGCGATGGCGCCGGGCTTCTCGCCCTTGAGGATGCGCACCACGACCTTGCCGGTCTGGCGGCCGATGTCGGTGTAGTTCAGGCCCAGGGCGGCCACGGCGCCGCGTTCGACGGTGGCGGTGTCGGCCGCCACCACGGGCAGCTTAGCCTGTTGCGCAACCTTCACGATGCCCTCGAAGGCCGAGACCACGTTGTTGTCGGTGGGCGTGTAGATCACGTCGGCCTTGCCGACCAGGCTCTGCGCGGCGGTCGGCACGTCCACCGTGCGGGCGGCGGCGGCCTCGACCACGGTCATGCCGGCGGCCGATGCGGCCTTCTTGAGCGAGTCGACGATGGCCACCGAGTTGGCTTCGCCGGGGCTGTAGATCACGCCCACGCGCTTGGCATTGGGCACCACCTGCTTGATGAGGGCGATGTGCTTTTCCAGCGGCGACAGGTCGGACACGCCCGTCACGTTGGTGCCCGTGGGCTCCCAGCTCTTCACCAGCTTGGCCGCCACCGGGTCGGTGACCGCCGAGTACACCACCGGAATGCTCTTGGTGGCGGCCACCACGGCCTGCGCCGACGGCGTGGCGATGGCGACGATCGCGTCGGGCTGGTCGCCCACGTACTTGCGGGCGATCTGGGCGGCGGTGCCCACGTTGCCCTGCGCGCTCTGGTAGGTGAACTTGAGGTTCTTGCCTTCCTCGTAGCCCGAGGCCTTCAGCTCGGCCTTCACGCCGTCGCGCACCGCGTCCAGCGCCGGGTGCTCGACGATGGCGGTCACGGCCACCGACTTGGTGTCGGCCGCGAACGAAGGCGCGGCGGCCAGCATGCCGAGGGCCAGGGCCACTGCGCTGAAGGGGGTGCGAAGCAAAGCGTTTTTCACGGGAAAGGGTCTCCGGGTGGGGAATGGATGCGTCTGAAGCCGCCGGCGGGTGCCGGCGGCAAGGGATTCAGCGGCTGGACATCGCGGCATGCGGTCCGGGCGGCTCGAAGTCTAGATCGTACTTTGCACAATTAAGGTGCATGAAAGCCTCGGGCTTACCCCGCTTTGCGCCATAAAATTGCATCGACTTGGTGCAAAGGGAGAAGAAATTGCATGACATCGCACTGGACCGGATCGACCGGAAGATTCTCGAGCACTTGCAGGCCCACGGCCGGGCCTCCAACCTGGAGCTGGCGGAGGTGGCCAATCTCTCGCCCGCCCAGTGCCTGCGGCGCCATCGCCGGCTGGAGGAGCTGGGGCTCATCCACGGCTACGCGGCGCGGCTGAACGCGCGCCACATCGGGCTGGGCGTGATCGCCTTCATCCACGTGACCATGGCGCGCGGCCACGTCGACGAGCTGCCCAAGTTCCAGGACCTGATCGCCGACATGAAGCAGATCCTGGAGTGCTACTCGGTGACGGGCGACTTCGACTACGTGCTCAAGGTCGTCGCGCACGACCTGGAGGCGCTCTCGCAGTTCCTGATGCACACGCTGATGCACATGCCCGGCGTGTCGGCGGTGCGCTCGAGCGTGTGTCTCAACGAGATCAAGTTCACCACCGCGCTGCCGCTGGAGTGAACGGCCGGCCTGCTCAGGCCGGAGGCACACCCGGGATCGGCGACGCAGGCGACGAAGGCACGGCCGCCGGCGCGGCGGGCACTTCAGGGGCGGCGGCCATCACCATCGTCGGCACTGCCAGCGGCAGCGAGGCCTTCTTCAGGTCGTCGAGGATCGTGAACAGCAGGTCGCTGCGCACGCCGCCCGCCAGCCGCGGACTCGCCACGTAGGCGATCGCCTGGAAGATCAGCAGCCCGTTCTCGATGCCCTCCAGCGTGAGCGAGGGCGCCGGAGTTTCCAGCACGCCTTCGTGCGCCTTGCAGGCCGCGAGGATCAGCTCGCGCACGCGCTGCGCGTCGGTGGTCAGCGGCATCGGCAGGCGGATCAGCACGCGGCCCTCGGCGTTGGCCAGCGTCATGTTGCGAACGGTCTTGGTGATGAACTCCGAGTTCGGCACGATCAGCGTGGAGCGGTCGCCCAGCTGGATCTCGGTGGCGCGCACGTTGATGCGCCGCACGTCGCCCTCGGCCGTGCCGAGCACGACCCAGTCGCCCACCTTCACCGGCTGCTCGGCCAGCAGGATCAGCCCCGAGATGAAGTTCTGCACGATGGCCTGCAGGCCGAAGCCGATACCCACCGACAGCGCGCTCGCCACCCACGCGATGCGCTCGATGCCGATGCCCAGCGCCGACAGCGAGAAGGCGATCACCAGGATGCCGCCCACGTAGCCCAGCAGCGTGGTGATGGAACTCTGCATGCCCGGCTCGAACTTGGTGTTCGGCAGGTAGCTGCCCGCGAGCCAGCGCTTGAAGATCCGCAGCAGGATGAAGCCCACCACGGCCACTCCGACGGCGCTCAGGATCGCGCCCGGCACCAGCTGGAACTCGCCCACCTTCATGCCGGTACCGATCTTGCCGCCGCGCTGGAACACCTCGCCCGGCCCCGTGCCCAGCGGCGCGGCCAGCGCCACCAACATGTAGAAGAAGAGAGCCACCCGGCTCAGCGCCGACAGCACCGTGGCTGCCTGGTCGAGTGTCTGCGGCGCGAGGTTGAAGCTCTTCTGCAGCCGCTGGCCGAAGCCGGCGCGCGAGGACACCGTGGCCATGAACACGTCGTCCGCGAACTTGAACAGCACGTAGAACGCGGCCGCGACGATGCCGCTCCAGGTCAGCTGCGAGGCCAGGAAGCTGGCGAGCGCCACGTAGCCGACGGCCACCAGCACCCAGATCGCGATCATCAGCGCACCGATCAGCGCCACCAGCAGGCCGACCCACATCGGCCGCTCGGGCAGGCCCGCCTCGGCCGCGTCGGCGCGCAACGGCTTCACGACATAGAGCACCGTGGCGACCAGCGCCGTCAGCACCAGCGCCGTGAGCACGTGCGTGGCCACCACGGCCGCGAAGCTCGCGTCGATCAGCGAGTTGACCTCCGCGGGCGTCCAGGCCAGCGCGGCCACCAGCGCCACCAGCCAGGGCAGGGCAGCCAGCCGCGTGGCCATGGCGTCGGGAATCGGCGGCAGGCGCCACGAAGGCCGGCTGGTGGCGAGCAGCCCGCGGCCCAGCCCGATCACGAAAGCCATGAACACCAGCGCCTGCGCCGTCGAATTCAGCACCTTGCGCGCCTGCGGCTCCCAGGTGGCGAACTCCTTCAGCACCTCGACGAAGCCGTGCGCGGCGATGGCCACGAGCAGCACGTGGCTCGCGACGATGCCGATCACCAGCAGCGAGCGCCTAAGCCGACCCGCCGGCAGGAAGCGCGCGGCGAGCCAGACCAGCAGGGCCTCCGCCGCCCAGTTGCCGAACACCGCGAGCAGCAGCGCGGCGACCAGCGCCGCGATCACCTGCAGGCTCGTCTCTGGCTGCATGGCGGCCTCCAGGCCGTCGTTCACCGAGGAAACCATCGCCTTCAGGCGGACCAGGTCGTCGGGCCAGGCCTCGCGCAGGTCGCTCCAGAACTCGGCCGTCAGCGGCGAGGCCGCGCGCTCCGTGAGCTGCGCCTCGAACAGCGCCCGGCGCTGCGTGACCAGCTCGGTGCCGCGCTGCCGCACGTCGACCGAGAGCAGGCGGGCGAGGCGGATGTCGGCGTCCAGCGCGTTGCGCTCCTTGGTCAGGCGGGCGCGCTGGCGGGTGATGTCGGGGTCTTCGGTGGCGCCGGCGGCGGGAGGGTTGCCCAGTTCGCCGAGCTTGGCGTTCAGGTCGGCGAGTTCGCCGGTGCGCGCCGTGACGAACTTGTCGGCCTGCTGGCCGATGTCGTTGATCTGCGCGAGCAGCTTGCGCGCGTCCTCGTCGGTTTCGGCCGCGGTGCTGAGCCTGGTGAACTGGGCGCGCAGTTCCGCCACGGTGGGGGCGGGAGGCGTGGCGGCCGCCGCGGCGCTGTTGGCGTTGCCGCTGGTGCCGAGGTCCGGCTGGGCCAGCGCGCCGCCGCACATGCACAGGGCCGCGAGGCAGAGGCTCGCGAAGCGTAGGGTCCAACTCATGGCCGCATCATAGAAGCCGCCATGTCGTAAGGGCCGGTAAGAAGTGCAGCCCCGGAGTGCAGCCCCGGTTCCGCAGCGTCAGCCGGCAGGGCTGAACAGGTCGACCTTGTCCGTGATGATGCCGTCGGTGCCCAGGTCGATCAGCCGCTGCGCGGCCTTGTCGTCGTTCACCGTGTAGCTCAGCGCACGCATGCCCGCGCCATGAACCAGCGCCACCACCGCCGCGTCCCACAGCGTGTGGTTGCAGACGATGGCCGAGCAGCCGAGTTCCTTGGCTGCTTCGAGCCAGCGGTCCCAGAGCTTGTCGAGCAGCAGGCCGCGAGGCAGTTCAGGCTGCACCGCTTGCGCGCCCTTGAGCGACTCGACCTGGAAGGACGTGAGCAGCGGCGGCACGGCCGCGCCTTGCCACAGGCGGGCGGCTTCGCGTGCCACGACTTCCCCGGTCTCGCGCTCGGCGCCGGGCGTGGGCTTGATCTCGATGTTGAGCAGGTAGCTGTTGGCCAGGCAGAAGCGCGCGAGGTTCTCCAGCGTGGGCAGCGGCTCGCCCGCGTAGGCGGTCGAGTGCCAGCCGCCCGCGTCGAGCTGTGCCAGCGCGCTCCAGGCTTGCTCTCCGCCGGTGCCATGGCCGTTGGTGGTGCGGTCGAGCGTGGCGTCGTGCATCAGGAAGACGACGCCGTCGGCGCTGAGCTTGGCGTCGCACTCGAACATGCGATAGCCGTGCGAGGCGCCGAGACGGAATGCGGCGAGGGTGTTTTCGGGGGCGAGCTTGCCGGCGCCGCGGTGCGCGACCCAGCGGGGGTAGGGCCAGGATTTCATGAGCATTCTTTAAGTGCGGCCCCGGTTTCTTCGTGAGGCACCGCGGAACCGGCTTTGCCGGGCCGCCGGTGCCGCCCCCGGCAGGGGGTTGGCGAAGCGACACGAAGTGCGCGCAGCCCGGGGGCGAGCATTGGCTAGTCTGCGCGCTTGCCGGAGCCGGCGTCGAACCAGTGCAGTTTTTCTTCGCGCGCGGCGATCTTCACCGTGTCGCCGGCAACTGGCGGGTGGTCTGCCTCGTCGGTGCGCATGATGATCTGCTCGTCGCCGATGCGGCCGTACACCAGCCGCTCGGCACCCAGCAGTTCGACGTGCTCGACCTGCACCGACCAGCCGTTCTCGTCGAGCACCAGGTGCTCGGGACGGATGCCCAGGATCTGGCCGGGGCGCACGCCCGGCGCGTGCTTCAGCAGGTTCATCGGCGGCGAGCCGATGAAGCTCGCCACGAAGGTGGTGGCGGGGCGCGAGTACACCTCTTCAGGCGTCGCGAACTGGTCCATCACGCCGCCGTTCATCACGATGATGCGCTGCGCCAGCGTCATGGCCTCGACCTGGTCGTGCGTGACGAACAGCGAGGTGATGCCGAGCTCGCGGTGCAGCTTCTGGATCTCGAAGCGGGTCTGGGCGCGCAGCTTGGCGTCGAGGTTCGATAAGGGTTCGTCGAACAGGAACACCTGCGGCTGGCGCACGATGGCGCGGCCCATGGCCACGCGCTGGCGCTGGCCGCCGGAAAGCTCGCGCGGCTTGCGCTCCAGCAGGTGGCCCAGCTCGAGGATCTTCGCGGCCTTGTCGACGCGCACCTTGATCTCGGCCGGCGGCACCTTCGCGATCTTCAGGCCGTAGGCCATGTTCGCGAACACGCTCATGTGCGGGTAGAGCGCGTAGTTCTGGAACACCATGGCGATGTCGCGCTCGGAAGGCTCGAGCTGGTTCACGACCCTGTTGCCGATGGCGATCTCGCCGGCGGAAATTTCTTCCAGGCCGGCCACCATGCGCAGCAGCGTCGACTTGCCGCAGCCCGAGGGCCCGACGATGACGATGAACTCGTGGTCGGCGATCTCGGCGCTCACGCCGTGGATGACCTGGTTGGCCTTGGGCCCGTGGCCGTAGCGCTTGATGACGTTGCGTAGGGAAAGAGCAGCCATTCTTTATTTCTCGGTATCAACAAGGCCCTTGACGAACCACTTTTGCATCAGCACCACCACCAGCGCGGGCGGCAGCATCGCGAGGATGGCGGTGGCCATCACCACGTTCCATTCGTTCTGGCCGTCACCGCCGGCGATGAGCCGCTTGATGCCGACCACGATCGGGTACATGTCTTCGTTGGTGACCGCCAGCAGCGGCCACAGGTACTGGTTCCAGCCGTAGATGAACTGGATCACGAAGAGCGCGGCGATGCTGGTCTTGGACAACGGCAGCAGCACGTCGAAGAAGAAGCGCATCGGGCTCGCGCCGTCCATGCGCGAGGCCTCGGTGAGCTCCTCGGGCACGGTCAGGAAGAACTGCCGGAACAGGAAGGTGGCCGTGGCCGACGCGATCAGCGGCACCGTGAGGCCCGCGTAGCTGTTCAGCATGCTCAGGTCCGACAGCACCTTGTAGGTGGGCAGGATGCGCACTTCCACCGGCAGCATCAGCGTCACGAAGATCGCCCAGAAGCAGATTTTCTTGAACGGGAAGCGGAAGTACACGATGGCGAAGGCCGACAGCAGCGAAATGGTGATCTTGCCGATGGCGATGACCAGCGCCGTCACCAAGCTCACCCACATCATGTGGGCCACCGGGGCGTTGGAGCCCGCGCTGCTCGCGCGGCCGAAGAGCGCGCCCTTGTAGCTGTCGAGCATGTTCGAGCCGGGCAGCAGCGGCATCGGCCGCTGCACGATCTCCTGCGCGGTGTGGGTGGACGCCACGAATGCGAGGTAGATGGGGAAGGCGACGATCAGGACGCCGAGGATCATCACCACGTGGGCCAGGATGCCCTGGGTGCTTCTTCTTTCAACCATGTCAGTACTGCACCTTCTTTTCGACGTAGCGGAATTGCACGATGGTGAGCGCGATCACGATCACCATCAGCACCACCGACTGCGCTGCCGAGCCGCCAAGGTCCAGGGCCTTGAAGCCGTCGTGATAGACCTTGTAGACGAGGATTTCCGTGTCCTTGCCCGGGCCGCCTTCGGTGGCGGCGTGGACGATGGCGAAGGTGTCGAAGAACGCGTAGACCACGTTCATCACCAGCAGGAAGAAGGTGGTGGGCGACAGCAGCGGGAACTGCACCGTCCAGAAGCGGCGCCACGGGCGCGCGCCGTCGATGGCGGCCGCCTCGATCAGCGACTTGGGAATGGACTGCAGGCCGGCCAGGAAGAACAGGAAGTTGTAGGAGATCTGCTTCCACACCGCGGCCATCACGATCAGCGTCATCGCGTGCTTGGAATTGAGCAGGTGGTTCCAGTCGATGCCGATCTTGCCGAGCGCATAAGCGACCACGCCCAGCGAGGGGGAGAACATGAAGACCCACAGCACGGCGGCCACCGCGGGCGCCACGGCGTACGGCAGGATCAGCATGGTCTTGTAGAACATGCCGCCGCGCACGATGCGGTCGGCGAACACCGCCAGCGTCAGCGACAGGGTGAGGCCGATGGTCGCGACCAGCACCGAGAAGACGGCGGTGGTCTTGAACGACTCGCCATAGGCCGGGTCTTCGAACAGTTCCTTGAAGTTCTGCAGCCCGACGAAATCGACGGAGGTGCCGAACGCGTCCTGCTGCTGCAGCGACTGCAGGAGGGCCTGCCCCGCCGGCCAGAAGAAAAACACGAATATCACCGCCATCTGCGGTGCAAGCAGCAGCCAGGGCAGCCAGCCCGAGCGAAAGAAAACGCGTTTTTCCATGAACCCTCTACGTAAAAAATCCCGCCGCGCCCGCTCTTTCTCAAGAGCGGACGGGGGCGGGCGATATTAGCCGGACACGGAAGCTGTCCGGCGGCCGGGCGTCAGCCCTTGTTGGCCTTCTGGAAGCGTTCCAGCTGCTCGTTGCCACGGGTCACGATGGCGTCGAGGGCTTCCTTGGCGGTCTTCTTGCCGTTCCAGACCTGTTCGAGCTCTTCGTCCTCGATGGCGCGGATCTGCACGTAGTTGCCCAGGCGGATGCCGCGGCTCTTGTCGGTGACCTTGCGGATCATCTGCGTCACGGCCACGTCGGTGCCGGGGTTCTGCTTGTAGAAGCCGGAGTCTTCGGTGAGCTTGTACGAGGCCGTGGTCACGGGCAGGTAGCCCGTGCGCTTGTGGCTGGCGGACTGCACTTCAGGCGTCGAGATGAAGCTGAAGAACTTGGCCACGCCCTTGTACTCGGCCGGCTTCTTGCCCGACATGACCCACAGGCTGGCGCCGCCAATCACGGTGTTCTGCGGTGCGCCCGGCACGTCCGGGTAGTAGGGCAGGGGAGCCAGGCCGTAGGCGAACTTGGCGTTCTTGGCCACGTTGCCGTAGAAGCCCGAGGAGGTGTTGATCATGGCGCACTCACCCGACACGAACGAGGCCTCGGGCACGTTGCCGCGGCCCTTGTAGATGAACAGGCCCTGCTTGGCCATGCTGGCCAGGTTCTCGATGTGGCGCAGGTGCAGCGGCGAGTTGACCTTCAGGCGTGCGTCCAGGCCCGACAGGCCGTTGTTCTTGCTGGCGAACTCCACGTTGTGCCAGGCCGAGAAGCTCTCGACCTGCGTCCAGTTCTGCCATGCCGTGGTGAACGGGCACTTGTGGCCGCTGGCCTTGAGCTTGGCGGCGGCGGCGACCACTTCGGGCCAGGTCGACGGCGCCTTGTCGGTGGGCAGGCCGGCGGCCTTGAAGGCGTCCTTGTTGAAATAGAAGATGGTGGTCGAGCTGTTGAACGGGAAGCTCAGCATCTGGCCGTTGGGGGCGGTGTAGTAGCCGGCCACTGCGGGGATGTAGGCGGCCGGGTCGAACTTCTCGCCCGCGTCCTTCATGACCTGGCCCACCGGCACGATGGCGCCCTTGCTGGCCATCATGGTGGCGGTGCCCACCTCGAACACCTGCAGGATGTGCGGTGCGTTGCCGGCGCGGAAGGCCGCGATGGAGGCCGTCATCGATTCGTCGTAGGTGCCCTTGAAGGTCGGGACGACCTTGTATTCCTTCTGGCTCTCGTTGAACTGCTTGGCCAGGTCGTTGACCCACTCGTTGTTGACGGCGGTCATGGAATGCCACCACTGGATCTCGGTCTGGGCCTGCGCCACGTTGAAGAGCGTGGTGGCGGCCAACGCCGATGCCAAGGCGAGCGTCTTGAATCGCATGAAGACTCCTGAAGGGAAAAATGGAAAGCGCGGATGCTAGGGCATGTGGATGACACAGCCGCGTCACATTGGCGCACGGAGCACGGGTTTCCTCCAATCGGGGAAACCCCTTTGGCGCCGCTGGCTCCTTGGCCCTGTTCGCATCAGGCCGGCACGGGGCGCGGCCCCGCATGCTGCGCCGCACCATGCTAGCATCGCCCGCCCTTTTTTTGGCCTAGCCTGTCGCCATGGCCGGGGCTTCCAAGAGACCTCCATGAGCAGCAAAACATCCCTCGACAAAAGCAGGATCAAGTTCCTCTTGCTCGAAGGCATCCATCCCTCGGCCGTGGAGGTGCTGCGCGCCGCCGGCTACACCAACATCGAGTCGCTGCCGGGCGCGCTGCCCGATGCCGAACTGAAGGCGAAGATCGCCGACGTGCACTTCCTGGGCATCCGCTCGCGCACCCAGCTCACGGCCGATGTGTTCGCCGCCGCCCACAAGCTGGTGGCCGCCGGCTGCTTCTGCATCGGCACCAACCAGGTCGACCTGGAAGCCGCCCGCGAGCATGGCGTGGCGGTGTTCAACGCCCCTTATTCCAACACCCGCTCGGTGGCCGAGCTGGTGCTCGCCGAAGCCATCCTGCTGCTGCGCGGCGTGCCCGAGAAGAGCGCTGTTGCGCACCGCGGCGGCTGGCTCAAGTCGGCCGACAACGCATACGAAATCCGCGGCAAGACGCTGGGCATCGTGGGCTACGGCTCCATCGGCGCGCAGCTGTCGGTGCTGGCCGAGGCGCTGGGCATGCACGTGGCCTTCTACGACGTGGTCACCAAGCTGCCGCTGGGCAATGCGCGCCAGGTGCGCGACCTGCACCAGCTGCTGGCCCAGAGCGACATCGTCACGCTGCACGTGCCTGAGACGCAGGCCACGCAATGGATGATCGGCGCGGCCGAGATCGCGGCGATGAAGCCCGGCTCCATCCTCATCAACGCCTCGCGCGGCACGGTGGTCGAGATCGAGCCGCTGGCCGAGGCCCTGAAGGCCCGCAAGCTGCTGGGCGCCGCCGTCGACGTGTTCCCGGTGGAGCCGCGCAGCAACAAGGACGAGTTCCAGTCGCCTCTGCGCGGCCTCGACAACGTGATCCTGACGCCGCACATCGGCGGCTCGACCATGGAGGCGCAGGCCAACATCGGGCTGGAAGTGGCGGAGAAGCTGGTCAAGTACAGCGACAACGGCACCTCGACGTCTTCCGTCAACTTCCCCGAGGTGGCGCTGCCGGCGCACCCGGGCAAGCACCGCCTGCTGCACGTGCACCGCAACGTGCCCGGCGTGCTGTCGGAGATCAACAAGATCTTCTCGGACAACCAGATCAACATCTCCTCGCAGTTCCTGCAGACCAACGAGAAGATCGGCTACGTGGTGATGGACATCGACGCCGCCTCTTCCGACCTGGCCCTGGAGAAGCTCGCGAAGGTGAACGGGACGATCCGCAGCCGCGTGCTGTTCTGATCCGGGCTGATCCGGAGCCGGCGGCAGGGGGGGCGGGGGCCCGGATAGGGGCGGGATCCCCGGAAAGCTGCGCCTAGCACAAGGTCGCAACCACCGCCACGCGGCAAGACCCCAAGCCCTGCAATAAAATCCCCAGCCCGGCTATGGGCGCGCAGCGTCCGGCCGAGGCGCCCCACCCGATGAATGCTCCGACTGCGTTGAACACGCTGTTGTCGCAGGCCGCAGAGCCTGTACGACTGCGCGAGATCCCGTACAACTACACCAGCTTCTCCGATCGCGAGATCGTGATTCGCCTGCTGGGCGAACGCGGCTGGGAACTGCTCCAGACCCTGCGCGCCGAGCGCCGCACCGGCCGATCGGCGCGCATGCTCTACGAGGTGCTGGGCGACATCTGGGTGGTCCAGCGCAACCCCTACCTCGTCGACGACCTGCTCGACAACCCGCGCCGCCGCGGCCAGCTGGTCGATGCCCTCAGGCACCGCCTGGCCGAGGTGCAGAAGCGCCGCACCCCCGACAGCGACCTGCCGCGCGACCAGCTCGTGGGCGAGCTCACCGGCCTCGTGGGCGAGGCGGTGGCTGCCTTCGACACCAAGTTCCGCGACGTCGCCGCCCTGCGCCGCAAGGCCACCCGCGTGCTGGGCCGCCTCACGGCGAAGGACAACATCAAGTTCGACGGCCTCTCGCGCGTGGCCCACGTCACCGACGCCACCGACTGGCGCGTGGAGTACCCCTTCGTCGTGCTGTGCCCCGACAGCGAAGCCGAGATGGCCCTGCTGGTGAAGGGCTGCATCGAGCTGGGCCTGACCATCATCCCGCGCGGGGGCGGCACCGGCTACACCGGCGGCGCCATCCCGCTGACCTGGAACAGCGTCGTCATCAACACCGAGAAGCTCGAGGCGATGACCGAGGTCGAGCACGTCGCGCTGCCCGGGCTGGCCGACCCCGTTCCGACCATCTGGACCGAGGCGGGCGTCGTCACCCAGCGCGTGGCCGATGCGGCTGAGCGCGCGGGCTTCGTCTTCGCGGTCGACCCGACCTCCGCCGAGGCCTCGTGCGTCGGCGGCAACGTCGCCATGAACGCGGGCGGCAAGAAGGCCGTGCTGTGGGGCACGGCGCTGGACAACCTCGCCTCGTGGCGCATGGTGACGCCGCAGGCCGAGTGGCTCGAGGTCACGCGCATCGGCCACAACCTCGGCAAGATCCACGACGTCGACAGTGCCGTGTTCGAGCTGCAGTACTACGCCGCCGACGGCAGGACGAAGCTGCGCAACGAGCGCCTCGAGATCCCGGGCCGCACCTTCCGCAAGGAAGGCCTCGGCAAGGACGTGACCGACAAGTTCCTCTCGGGCCTGCCCGGCATCCAGAAAGAGGGCTGCGACGGCCTCATCACCAGCTGCCGCTGGGTGGTGCACCGCATGCCGGCGCACACGCGCACCGTGTGCCTGGAGTTCTTCGGCAACGCCAAGGACGCCGTGCCCAGCATCGTCGAGATCAAGGACTTCATGTTCGCCGAGCAGAAGCGCTCGGGCGTGCTGCTGGCCGGCCTGGAGCACCTGGACGACCGCTACCTGAAGGCCGTGGGCTACGCCACCAAGTCGAAGAAGCACGGCGGCCTGCCGAAGATGGTGCTGTTCGGCGACATCGCCGGCGACGACGCCGACGCGGTGGCCCGCGTCACCTCGGAAGTGGTGCGCATCGCCAACTCGCGCAGCGGCGAAGGCTTCATCGCCATCAGCCCCGAGGCGCGCAAGAAGTTCTGGCTCGACCGCAAGCGCACGGCCGCCATCAGCCGCCACACCAACGCCTTCAAGATCAACGAGGACGTGGTGATCCCGCTGCCTCGCATGGCCGAGTACAGCGACGGCATCGAGCGCATCAACATCGAGCTGTCGCTGCAGAACAAGCTCGCGCTCACCGACGAGCTCGAAGCCTTCCTGATGCGCGGCAATCTGCCGCTGGGCAAGACCGACGACGCGCACGAGATCCCCGCGGCCGAGCTGCTGGAAGACCGCGTCGCGCAGGCCGTGGCGCTGGTGCAGGAAACGCGCGCCCTGTGGGCCGGCTGGCTGGAAAACGTCGACACGCTGTTCCCGCAGCTGCAGGACCACTCCCTGCGCGCGAGCTGGAAGACCCAGCTGCGCCAGCCGCTGCAGGCCATCTTCACGGGCGCCGAGTTCGCGCCCATCCTGGCCGAGTGCGCGGCCATCCACAAGCGCGTGCTCAAGGGCCGCGTGTGGGTCGCGCTGCACATGCACGCGGGCGACGGCAACGTGCACACCAACATCCCCGTCAACAGCGACAACTACGACATGCTGCAGACCGCGCATGCCGCGGTGGTGCGCATCATGGCGCTGGCGCGCAGCCTCGACGGCGTGATCTCGGGCGAGCACGGCATCGGCATCACCAAGCTCGAGTTCCTTAGCGACGAGGAGCTGCGCCCCTTCACCGAATACAAGGCCAAGGTCGACCCCGAGGGCCGCTTCAACAAGGGCAAGCTGCTGCGCGCGCCCGCCGGCAAGCCCGAGACGCTGCACGCCGACCTGACCAACGCCTACACGCCGAGCTTCGGCCTCATGGGGCATGAGTCGCTCATCATGCAGCAGAGCGACATCGGCGCCATTGCCGACAGCGTGAAGGACTGCCTGCGCTGCGGCAAGTGCAAGCCGGTGTGCGCCACGCACGTGCCGCGCGCCAATCTGCTGTATAGCCCGCGCAACAAGATCCTCGCGACCTCGCTGCTGGTGGAGGCCTTTCTCTACGAAGAGCAGACGCGGCGCGGCGTGAGCATCAAGCATTGGGAAGAGTTCGAGGACGTGGCCGACCACTGCACGGTGTGCCACAAGTGCCTCACGCCCTGCCCGGTGAAGATCGACTTCGGCGACGTGTCGATGAACATGCGCAACCTGCTGCGCAAGATGGGCCAGAAGAGCTTCCGTCCCGGCAACGCGGCCGCGATGTTCTTTCTCAACGCGACCAATCCGCAGACCATCAAGGCGGTGCGCGCGGGCATGGTGGGCGTGGGCTTCAAGGCGCAGCGACTGGCCAACGACCTGCTGCGTGGCCTCGCGAAGAAGCAGACCTCGGCGCCCCCGGCCTCGCTGGGGCCGGCTCCCGTCAAGGAGCAGGTGATCCACTTCATCAACAAGAAGATGCCGGGCAACCTGCCGAAGAAGACGGCGCGCGCGCTGCTCGACATCGAGGATGCGGACTACGTGCCGATCATCCGCAACCCGAAGGCGACGACCTCCGAGACGGAGGCTGTCTTCTACTTCCCGGGCTGCGGCTCGGAGCGGCTGTTCTCGCAGGTGGGGCTCGCCACGCAGGCGATGCTCTGGCATGCGGGCGTGCAGACCGTGCTGCCGCCGGGCTACCTGTGCTGCGGCTATCCGCAGCGCGGCAGCGGGCAGTACGACAAGGCCGAGAAGATGATCACGGACAACCGCGTGCTCTTCCACCGCGTGGCCAACACGCTCAACTACCTCGACATCAAGACGGTGGTGGTGAGCTGCGGCACCTGCTACGACCAGCTGCAGGGCTACCAGTTCGACAAGATCTTCCCGGGCTGCCGGATCATCGACATACACGAGTACCTGCTCGAGAAGGGCATCACGCTGGCCGATGCGGCCGGTGGCGGCTACCTGTACCACGACCCCTGCCACTCGCCGATGAAGCAGCAGGACCCGATGAAGACGGTGAAGGCGCTGGTGGGCGACAACGTGCTCAAGAACGACCGCTGCTGCGGCGAGTCGGGCACGCTGGGCGTGTCGCGGCCCGACATCTCCACGCAGATCCGCTTCCGCAAGGAAGAAGAGCTGAAGAAGGGCGAGGCTGCGCTGCGCGAGGCCGGCAAGGTCGGCGAGAAGGACAACGTGAAGATCCTCACCAGCTGCCCGAGCTGCCTGCAAGGCCTCTCGCGCTACGGCGGCGACCTGAACAACGGCCTGCTCGAAGCCGACTACATCGTGGTCGAGATGGCCAACAAGATCCTCGGCGAAGACTGGATGCCCAACTACGTTGCGGCAGCCAACCAGGGCGGCATCGAACGGGTGCTGGTGTGACGAAGGTACAAGGCTGCGTGCTGTGCGAAGGCCCGGGCGGGCGCCTCGTGTTCGAGGGCGCGAAGCTGCGCGTCATCCATGCGGAGGAAGCGGGTTTTCCGGCTTTCTATCGCGTCGTGTGGCGCGATCATGCGGCCGAGTTCTCCGACCTCGACGCGGCCGACCGCGCGCTGTGCATGGATGCGGTGACGGTGATCGAGCAGTGCCTGCGCGAGCACCTGAACCCGACCAAGATCAATCTCGCCGCGCTCGGCAACATGGTGGCGCACCTGCACTGGCACGTCATCGCGCGCTTCTCGACCGACAGCCATTTCCCGGGCTCGGTGTGGGCGCCGGTCCAGCGCGAGCGCGATGCGGTGCAGGAAGCGGAGATTGCCGCACGCCTGCCCGCGGCCGAAGCGGCGATGATCGAGCGCCTGGGCAACAGGAGTTTCTGATGGCAGGCTTGAAACCGGGCGCACCGACGCCGCAATCGATCACCGTGCACGGCCAGTCGCGCGTGCTCGAGGTGGGCTTTTCCGACGGCGCCACCTTTCGCATTCCCTTCGAGTTGATGCGCATCTATTCGCCATCGGCCGAAGTGCAGGGCCACGGCCCGGGCCAGGAAGTGCTGCAGACCGGCAAGCGCGAGGTCGAGCTCGTCGACCTCGAGGCGGTGGGCAACTACGCCGTGCAGCCGACCTTCAGCGACGGCCACAACACCGGCATCTACTCTTGGGACCTGCTCTACGAACTGGGCGAGAAGCAGGCCGAGCTGTGGGCCGCCTACGAACGCCGGCTCGCCGAAGCGGGCGTCGATCGAGACGCGCCGATGATCGAGAAGGGCGGCCACGCCTGCGGCAGCCACTGAGCTCGCCGGTTCGCCCGAAACTCCGCGCGTGCTATTGAAAAGATAGCCCTACGCCCAGAAAGGGCGGGGCTGAAAAAGCAACAAATGTCCGCCGTGCGCGCGGGGTCGTCGACTTGATGTGAAGGCTTCCGGCCTAACATCGGTCGCATGAGTACCACACACTTCGGCTTCGAAACGGTCGACGAAAGCGAGAAGGCCAGCCGCGTTCGCGGTGTCTTCGATTCGGTCGCATCGCGCTACGACATCATGAACGACCTGATGTCGGCCGGCCTGCACCGCGCCTGGAAGGCGTACACCGTCATGGTCGCGAACGTGGGCGAAGGCTCGCGCGTCCTCGACATCGCGGGCGGCACCGGCGACCTCGCGCTCGCCTTCGCGAAGAAGGTCGGCGCCAGCGGCCAGGTGGTCCACACCGACATCAACGAGGCCATGCTGCGCACCGGCCGCGACCGCCTGCTCGACGCCGGCGTGGTGCTGCCCACCATGGTCTGCGACGCGGAGAAGCTGCCCTTTCCCGACAACCACTTCGACGTGGTCACCGTGGCCTTCGGCCTGCGCAACATGACGCACAAGGACGCGGCGCTCAAGGAGATGAACCGCGTGCTCAAGCCGCGCGGCAAGCTGCTGGTGCTCGAGTTCTCGAAGGTCGCGAAGCCGCTCGCGAAGGCCTACGACTGGTACTCCTTCAACGTGCTGCCGAGGCTCGGCAAGCTCGTTGCCGGCGATGACGCGAGCTATCGCTATCTCGCCGAATCGATCCGGATGCATCCCTCGCAAGAGGAGCTCAAGACCCTCATGAAAGAGGGCGGTTTCGGACATGTGGACTATCACAACATGACTGGGGGAATCGCTGCCCTCCATGTTGGAATCAAGTGTTGACAAGCGGATCTTTCGCTCGAGAGGAGACGACGATATGAAGAGTTTGAGTTCTTTGTTCCTGGCAGCCGCGTTGGTACTGGTCAGTGTCCAGGCCGAGGCTGCGCGCATCGGTGGCGGCAAGTCGGTGGGTCGCCAGTCGTCCAACGTGACGCAGCGCGAGTCCGCGGCACCGTCCGCGCCCGCGCAGCAGAACGCTACCAACGCCGCGGCGGCCAAGCCCGCGACGCCCGCGCCGGCAGCAGCAGCGCCGAAGCGTCCTTGGGGCGCGATGCTCGGCGGCCTCGCCGCCGGCCTGGGTCTCGCATGGCTCGCCAATTCGCTGGGCCTCGGCGCCGGCTTCGCCAACATCCTGCTGATCGGCCTGCTCGTGCTGGCCGGCGTGGTGGTGTGGCGCATGATCAAGTCGCGCTCGCAGCCCGTCGCCAACCGCCAGGGCGGCTTCGCCTTCCAGGGCGCTGGTGCCAGCCCGAGCAACGCGAGCGCTCCGGCGCAGTACAGCCCGAACAACGTGGGCAACGACGCATCGGCGCGTCCTTGGGAGCGCAACAACGCTGCCTTCGACGCCACGCCGCACGGCAGCAGCCTCTCGGCGGCTGGCGCAGCGGCAGGCGGCAGCATGATCGGCTCGGCGCTCGGCGGCTCGCAGTCGTGGGGCATCCCCGCCGGTTTCGACGTCGACGGCTTCCTCGGCGCCGCAAAGCGCAACTTCGTGACCCTGCAGGACGCATGGGACCGCGCCGACGTGTCGACGCTGCGTTCGATGATGACCGACGGCATGGTCGACGAGATCCGCTCGCAGCTGGCCGATCGCGCCAGCCACACCGGCGGTGCCTCGAACAAGACCGAAGTCGTGATGCTCGACGCCAAGCTGCTCGGTATCGAGGAGCTGCCTGACGCCTACATGGCCAGCGTGGAGTTCTCCGGCATGATCCGCGAAGACGCCTCGGCCGGCCCGGGCCCGTTCCGCGAAGTCTGGAACATGACCAAGCCCGTCAGCGGCAACAGCGGCTGGCTGGTGGCCGGCGTGCAGGCACTGCAGTAAACGCAGGCAGGCAAGAAAAACCTGGAACGCGGCCCTCTCGGGGCCGCGACGCAGGCGGGATAATGGGGACATGGCCACACCATCGTCCCCATTTTCTTTTCTAGGCGACCTCTTCAACACCATTGGCGAGCGCCTGCAGCCCCCGGACTGGGCGGTCCACGAGATACAGAACCGCGCGGTGCTGTTCCTCAATCATGTGCTCCAGCAGGAGCCTGAAGCCCAGCAGCGGCTGCTGCGCCAGCAGGGGCGGGTGGTGCGCTTTCAGTGGCGCTTCGTGACCATGGAGCTGGTGGCCACGCCGGCCGGCCTGCTCGACCTGGCGCCCGCTGGCTCGGTGCCCGAGCTGACGCTCACCGTCACCGACGATTCCCCCTTCGACATCGCCCGCGCCGCGCTTCGCGGCGACAAGCCCGCCGTGCAGATCATCGGCGACGTGCAGCTGGCGGCCGAGGTCAACTGGCTGGTCGATCACGTGCGCTGGGACATCGAGGATGACCTCGCCCGCGTGATCGGCGACGTGCCCGCGCACACGCTGGGCAACGGCGTGCGGCGCGTGGTGGGCGCGCTGCGCCAGTTCGTGGGCGACCGCACGGCCAAGGCTGGCTCGGCGAGCAACGCCGAATGAGGCGCTTCTACCGCGGTCTGTTCATCGTCTGGGTCGCGCTGCGCTACGGCCTCGACGAGCTGGTGCTCTCGAGCTTCCAGAAGCCCTGGCTGCGCGTGGTCACGCGCGTCGTTTCCTTCGGGCGCAACCTCGACGCGCCGCGAGGCCAACGGCTGCGCGAGGCGCTCGAACGCCTCGGCCCCATCTTCGTGAAGTTCGGCCAGGTGCTGTCGACGCGGCGTGACCTGTTGCCGCCTGACATCGCCGACGAGCTGGCCTTCCTGCAGGACCGCGTGCCGCCGTTCCCCTCGTCGGTGGCCATCGCCACCATCGAGCGCGCGTTCCGCCGGCCGGTGAGCGACGTGTTCGTGCAGTTCGACGAGACGCCCATCGCCAGTGCGTCGATCGCGCAGGTGCACTTCGCGACCATCCGCACCAACCAGGGCGAGGAGCGCGAGGTGGCGGTCAAGGTGCTGCGTCCCAACATGCGCGGCGTGATCGAGAAAGACCTGGCGCTCATGGCCATGATGGCCGGCTGGCTCGAGAACCTCTCGGCCGACGGCAAGCGCCTGAAGCCGCGCGAGGTGGTCGCCGAGTTCGACAAGTACCTGCACGACGAGCTCGACCTGGTGCGCGAGGCCGCCAACGCCGCCCAGCTGCGCCGAAACATGGCCGCGCTCGACCTGGTGCTGATCCCCGAGATGTTCTGGGACTTCTGCCACCCCGAGGTCATCGTGATGGAGCGCATGAAGGGCGTGCCCATCGCGCAGATGGACCGCCTGCGCGCGGCCGGCGTCGACATCCCCAAGCTGGCGCGCGACGGCGTGACCATCTTCTTCACGCAGGTGTTCCGCGACGGCTTCTTCCACGCCGACATGCACCCCGGCAACATCCAGGTGAGCCTGGAGCCCGAGACCTTCGGGCGCTACATCTCGCTGGACTTCGGGATCATCGGCACGCTGACCGAGTCGGACAAGGAATACCTCGCGCAGAACTTCGTGGCCTTCTTCCGGCGCGACTACAAGCGCGTGGCCGAGCTGCACCTCGAAAGCGGCTGGGTTCCCGTGGGCACCCGCATCGACGAGCTCGAAGCGGCCATCCGCACCGTGTGCGAGCCGTACTTCGACCGGCCGCTGAAGGAAATCTCGCTGGGCATGGTGCTCATGCGGCTGTTCCAGACCTCGCGGCGCTTCCACGTCGAAATCCAGCCGCAGCTGGTGCTGCTGCAGAAGACGCTGCTCAACATCGAGGGGCTGGGCCGCAACATCGACCCCGAACTCGACCTCTGGGCCACGGCCAAGCCCTTCCTCGAGAAGTGGATGGTCGACCAGATCGGCCCCAAGAAGCTGTTTCAGCAGCTCAAGGCCGAGGCGCCCAGGTACGCCAAATTGCTGCCCCAATTGCCTCGATTGCTGCACGATTTCCTGGAAAATCGCCCGTCCGACAACCGTCGCGAGCTGCTCGAACTGCTGGCCGAACAGAAGCGCACCAACCGGTTGCTGCAGACCATCGTCTACGGTGGCATAGGTTTTGTATTGGGTATGTTGGTGTTGTTCGCCACGCAATTGCTGGCGCGCGTGCGTTTGTTCTAGAGGAGTTTCCGCCGTGTTGTTGACGCTGGTCATCGTCTATCTGCTTGTCACCATCGCGATCGGCCTCTATGCCGCCAAGCGGGTGAAGAACACAACCGACTTCGCCATCGCCGGGCGGCACCTGCCGCTCTACATGATCGTCACGACCACCTTCGCGACCTGGTTCGGCTCCGAAACGGTGCTCGGCATCCCGGCCAAGTTCATCGAGGGCGGGCTCAACGGCGTGGTCGAAGACCCGTTCGGCGCGGGCACCTGCCTGATCCTGGTGGGCCTGTTCTTCGCGGGCAAGCTCTACCGCATGACGCTGCTGACCATCAGCGACTACTACCGCGAGCGCTACGGCCGCGGCGTCGAGGTGGCCTGCTCGCTCATCATCATGCTGAGCTACCTGGGCTGGGTGTCGGCGCAGGTTACGGCGCTGGGGCTGGTGTTCAACCTGCTCTCGGGCGGCGTGGTCAGCATTCCGGTGGGCATGGTGATCGGGGTGGTCTCGATCCTGGCGTACACGCTCTTCGGCGGCATGTGGTCGGTGGCCGTCACCGACTTCATCCAGATGATCATCCTGGTGGCCGGCCTGGCCGTGATCGCGATGTTCGCGGGCAACATGGCCGGCGGCGCCGACAAGGTGGTGGCCTTCGCGGTCAGCAAGGACCTGTTCAAGTTCTGGCCCGAGCCGAACCTGCACGACATGGTGTTCTTCTTCGCGGCCGCCATCACGATGATGCTGGGCTCCATCCCGCAGCAGGACGTGTTCCAGCGCGTGATGTCGGCCAACAGCGTCAAGGCGGCCCGGCGCGGCCCGGTGATCGGCGGCGTCGCATACATCCTGTTCGCTTTCGTTCCCATGTTCCTGGTGGCGAGCGCGCTGCTGATCATGCCGGAGCAGACGGCCGCGCTGCTGAAGGAAGATCCGCAGAAGGTGCTGCCCACGCTGGTGCTCGAGAAGATGCCGTTCGTGATGCAGGTGCTGTTCTTCGGTGCGCTGCTGTCGGCCATCAAGTCGACCGCATCGGCCACGTTGCTGGCCCCCAGCGTCACCTTCACCGAGAACATCTGGCGCCAGTTCCGGCCGGCCGGCACCGACCGCCAGAACCTGATGACGATGCGCATCACGGTGCTGCTCTTCAGCGCGGCCGTGCTGGCCTATGCGATCCGCATGCAGGGCACGTCGATCTACGAACAGGTGTCGAGTGCCTACCAGGTGCCGCTGGTGGGGGCCTTCGTGCCGCTGGTATGCGGGCTGTACTGGCGCCGCGCCACCACCCAGGGGGCCGTCGCTTCCATCGTCCTGGGCATCGGCGTTTGGCTGCTGTTCCTGAAGGTTTCATCCTGGGGCGCCGTATTTCCGGCCCAGCTGGCGGGCGTGCTGTGCTCTTTCGCCGGCATGGTGGTCGGCTCGCTGCTGCCGCAATGGTTGGCGAACACTCACACGCCGCACCGGCCGCTGGCCACCGAACCGGCCTGAAGCCCGGGCCCGGCGGTCGGGCCGGGCGTCCTTTGGCGGGGGCGCCCCTATAATCGAGGGCTTTGCGAGCGGCCGTTGCGCCGCTTTTAGACCTCATTTCCCCATGCCCATCTACGCCTACAAGTGCAGCGCCTGCGGCTTCGCCAAGGACGCTTTGCAGAAGATGTCCGATGCGCCGCTCACGGTGTGTCCGGCGTGCGGCGCGAGTGCGTTCGAAAAACAGGTCACGGCCGCCGGCTTCCAGCTCAAGGGCTCGGGCTGGTACGTGACCGATTTCCGCGACGGCGGCGGCAAGAAGTCCGAGCCGGCCACCTCGCCCGCGTCCGGCGAGTCGTCGTCTTCGTCCTCCTCTTCCACCACGACCGCCGCTCCGGCGCCCGCCGCACCGGCTCCCGCGCCGGCCGCGGCCAGCGGCGACTGAAATACCCCTGACCGCCATGCTCGCCCTGCGCAAATGGTTGCTGTCCGGCCTGCTGGTCATCGTGCCGCTGGTCATCACGCTCGGCGTGCTGAACTGGATCATCGGCACGCTCGACCAGACGCTGTGGCTGCTGCCCGAGCAGTGGCAGACCTGGCTCAGCGACCACAAGGTGCGCGGCCTGGGCGTGCTGCTCACGCTGGCCATCCTGCTGGTGGTGGGTGCCACGGCCAGCAACTTCGTCGGCAAGCGCCTGCTCGGCTGGGGTGACGCCGTGGTGCGGCGCATCCCGGTGGTGCGCTCGATCTACTCCAGCGTCAAGCAGGTGTCGGACACGCTGTTCTCCGAGAACGGCAATGCCTTCCGCACGGCGGTGCTGGTGCAATGGCCGCGCGAAGGCGTGTGGACCATCGCCTTCGTGACCGGCGCACCCGGCAACGAGGTCGCCGCGCATCTCGGCGAGGGCGAGTTCCTCAGCGTCTACGTGCCGACCACGCCCAATCCCACGGGCGGCTACTTCGTGATGCTCAAGCGCAGCGACTGCATCGAACTGAAGATGAGCGTGGACGAAGCGCTCAAGTACATCGTCTCGATGGGGGTGGTCGTTCCAGGCGGCCCCACCACGGTGGCGGTGAAGTCTTCCAACTCATAAAAGAACGAACGCGCCCCCGAGGCGCCGGAATGGATTCCTATGGCCATGCGTACTCACTATTGCGGTCTCGTGACCGAAGCCCTGCTGGGCCAGACCGTCACCCTTTGCGGCTGGGTCAACCGTCGCCGCGACCACGGCGGCGTGATCTTCATCGACGTGCGTGACCGCGAAGGCTACGTGCAGGTGGTGTGCGACCCCGACCGCGCCTCCACCTTCGCCGTGGCCGAGAACCTGCGCAATGAATACTGCGTGCAGATCACCGGCCTGGTGCGCGCGCGTCCCGAAGGCACGACCAACGACCAGCTCAAGAGCGGCAAGATCGAAGTGCTGTGCCACGAGCTGAAGGTGCTGAACCCCTCGGTCACGCCCCCGTTCCTGCTGGACGACGACAACCTGTCGGAAACCACCCGCCTCACGCACCGCGTGCTCGACCTGCGCCGCCCGGCCATGCAGCGCAACATGATGCTGCGCTACAAGGTGACGATGGAAACGCGCAAGTTCCTCGACGCCAACGGCTTCATCGACATCGAGACGCCGATGCTCGGCAAGTCCACGCCCGAGGGCGCGCGCGACTACCTCGTGCCCAGCCGTGTGCACGACGGCAGCTTCTTCGCGCTGCCGCAGTCGCCCCAGCTCTTCAAGCAGCTGCTGATGGTGGCCGGCTACGACCGCTACTACCAGATCGTGAAGTGCTTCCGCGACGAAGACCTGCGCGCCGACCGCCAGCCCGAATTCACGCAGATCGACATCGAGACCTCGTTCCTCGCCGAGGAGGAAATCCGCGAGATGTTCGAAGGCATGATCCGCAACGTGTTCCGCAACGCCGCGGGCATCGACCTGCCGGTGTTCCCGACCATGACGTACGCCGACGCGATGTTCAAGTACGGCTCGGACAAGCCCGACCTGCGCGTGAAGCTCGAGTTCACCGAACTTACCGAGCTGATGAAGCGCGTCGAGTTCAAGGTGTTCTCCAACGCCGCCACCATGCCCGGTGGCCGTGTCGTGGCGCTGCGCGTGCCCGGCGGCGGTGCCGAGGGCGGCCTGTCGCGCGGCGAGATCGACGCCTACCAGGAGTTCGTCAAGATCTACGGCGCCAAGGGCCTGGCCTACATCAAGGTCAACGACGCGCAAGCCGGCCGCGAAGGCCTGCAGAGCCCGATCGTGAAGAACCTGGACGACAACGCGCTGGCCGAGATCATCGCCCGCACGGGTGCGCGCAACGGCGACATCCTGTTCTTCGGCGCCGACAAGGAAAAGGTCGTCAACGACGCCATCGGCGCGCTGCGCATCAAGATCGGCCACAGCGCCTTCGGCAAGAAGAGCGGCCTGTTCGACGATCGCTGGGCACCGCTGTGGGTGGTCGACTTCCCGATGTTCGAGTTCGACGAGGAAGGCCAGCGCTGGAGCGCCGTGCACCACCCGTTCACCGCGCCGAAGGACGGCCATGAGGACCTCATGGACACCGCGCCCGAGAAGTGCATCGCCAAGGCCTACGACATGGTGCTCAACGGCATCGAGATGGGCGGCGGTTCGGTGCGTATCCACCGCGAGGAAGTGCAGAGCAAGGTGTTCCGCGCGCTGAAGATCAGCGCCGAGGACGCGCAGCTCAAGTTCGGCTTCCTGCTGGACGCGCTGCAGTACGGCGCGCCTCCGCACGGCGGCATCGCCATCGGCCTGGACCGCCTGGTCATGCTCATGACCGGCGCCGAGTCGATCCGCGACGTGATCGCCTTCCCCAAGACCCAGCGCGCGCAGGACCTGCTGACGCAGGCTCCGAGCCCGGTCGACGAGAAGCAGCTGCGCGAACTCCACATCAAGCTGCGCAACGCCCCCCAGGCAACGGCCTGATGCGGCCATGACGACCAGCCCCCGGCCCTGGAAGATCCCGGAGTCGGTGCTGGTCGTGATCCACACGCCGGCGCTCGATGTGCTGCTGATCCGGCGTGCGGATGCCGAGACCGACTTCTGGCAGTCGGTCACAGGCAGCAAGGACGTGGCCGACGAGCCGCTCGCGCTCACCGCGGCGCGCGAGGTGGCAGAGGAAACCGGCATCCGGTGCGGCGAAGGCACGCCGCTGGCCTCGCAGCTGGTCGACTGGCAGCTGCGCAACGTCTACGAGATCTACCCGCGCTGGCGCGCCCGTTACGCGCCCGGCGTCACGCACAACACCGAGCACCTGTTCGGCCTGCGCGTGCCCGAACGCATCGTGCCCACGCTCGACCCGCGCGAGCACACCGACTGGCGCTGGCTGCCGTACCGCGAGGCGGCCGACGCCTGCTTTTCCCCGTCGAATGCCGAAGCCATTCTGTTGCTGCCAGAATTTGCGCGATGAACCAGCCGGCAGCAGCAGCGGTGCAGAACCTCCGCGTCGCGACCTACAACATCCACAAGGGTGTGCAGGGCATCGGACCTGCGCGGCGGCTCGAGATCCACAACCTCGGCCATGCCATCGAGCAGCTCGACGCCGACATCGTCTGCCTGCAGGAAGTGCGCAAGATGAACCGGCAGGCGGCGGCGCGTTTCGCGCGCTGGCCCGAGCTGCCGCAGGCTGACTTCCTCGCGCCCGAGGGCTACACGGCCGTCTACGAGACCAATGCGGTCACGCGCCACGGCGAGCACGGCAATGCGCTGCTCACGCGCTGGCCGGTGCTGGGCACCAACCACCAGGACATTTCCGACCACCGCTTCGAGCAGCGCGGGCTGCTGCACGTGGTGATCGACGTCGAAGGCCGGCGGGTGCACGCCATCGTGGTGCACCTGGGGCTCATCAAGGGCAGCCGGGTGCGGCAGATCGCGAGGCTGCGGGAGTTCATCGACCGCGAGGTGCCGCCCGGCGAGGCCGTGGTGGTGGCGGGCGACTTCAACGACTGGGGCGCGCGCATGCGCTACGCCATGAACGCCATGGGCCTGCGCGATACCAGCGACCTGCGCGGCCCGCGCACGCTCACGTACCCCTCGCGCCTGCCGGTGACTCAACTCGATTTCGTTTACGGGCGTGGGCTGGCGCCGCAGGCCTGCGTGGTGCCGCGCGGTCCGATCTGGGCACGCATGTCCGACCACCTGCCGCTGGTGGCTGATTTTACGCTCCTCAATTGATAGCATTGCTCCGAGAAGGGACGGGCGTTGCGGGCCCGAATGTCCGGAGCCATTCACTGGTACGATCCCCGCCATGCTGAGGAAAACCGACGTCGACCCGCGCCCCGATCGAAATGACGATGACGAGGGCACGCCCGTCTCCGTGAAGATCCGCGAGCGCATCACCGCCGCGCGCAAGCGCTTCAATGCCAACGACAACATCTCCGAGTTCATCGAGCCCGGCGAGCTCGAGAAGCTTCTCGACGAGGTCGAGGTCAAGATGAAGGGCGTGCTGCAGAGTCTTGTGATCGACGTCGAGAACGACCACAACACCGACAACACCGCGCGCCGCGTCGCGAAGATGTACCTGAACGAGGTGTTCCGCGGCCGCTACGTGGCTCCGCCCTCGCTCACCGAATTCCCCAACGCAGAGCACCTTAACGAGCTGATGATCGTCGGCCCGATCACCGTGCGCAGCGCCTGCTCGCACCACTTCTGCCCGATCATCGGCAAGCTCTGGATCGGCGTGATGCCCAACGAGCACACCAACGTTATCGGCCTGTCGAAGTACGCGCGCCTGGCCGAGTGGGTCATGGGCCGTCCGCAGATCCAGGAAGAAGCCGTGGTGCAGCTGGCCGACCTGATCCAGGAAAAGACGCAGCCCGACGGCCTCGCCCTCGTCATGGAGGCCGAGCACTTCTGCATGGCCTGGCGCGGCGTGAAGGAAATGGACAGCAAGATGATCAATTCCGTGATGCGCGGCGTGTTCCTGAAAGACCCGAGCCTGCGCCGCGAATTCCTGTCCCTCCTGCCCAGAAAGGACTGAGCCATGCTGGTCCGACTCCTCTACGCCAGCCGCGCCGTCGACACCAGCCCCGAGGCCGTCGAGGCGATCCTCGCGCAATCGCGCTCGCACAACACGACCTGCGGTATCACCGGCATCCTCTGCTACGGCGCCGGCACCTTCCTGCAGGCCATCGAGGGCGGGCGCATGGCGGTCAGCGAGCTCTACGGCCACATCCAGCGCGATGCGCGCCACAAGGACGTGGTGCTGCTGCACTACGAAGAGATTTCCGAGCGCCGTTTCGGCGGCTGGACCATGGGGCAGGTCAACCTGTCGAAGCTCAATGCCTCGACGCTGCTGAAGTATTCCGAGAAGCCCGAACTCAACCCGTACGCGGTGTCGGGCAAGGTCTCATTGGCGCTGCTCGAGGAACTGATGGCCACGGCCGCCATCGTCGGCCGCCACTGACCGCGGAGTGCCGCTCTCCGCATTCGCACTGATCCTGCTCGCCGGGATCATCCACGCAAGCTGGAACATCGCCGCCAAGAAGGCGAACGGCGATGCGCGCTTCAGCTTCCAGGCCAGCGTGTTCAACATGTTCATCTGGGCGCCGGTGGGCATCGCGCTGGGATGGAACGTGGTGCCGGGCTGGGGCGCGACCGAGTGGGGCTTCGTCGTGCTCAGCGGGGTGCTCCACGTCCTGTATTTCATCGTGCTGCTGCGCGGCTATCGCAAGTCGGACCTGACGGTGGTCTATCCGCTCGCGCGCGGCTCGGGGCCAATGCTGTCGTCGCTCGTGGCGGTGCTGTTCCTCGGCGAGAAGATCAGCCTCGTCGGCGTGGCCGGCATCCTGGGCGTGGTGGTCGGTGTGTTCCTGATCGCCGGCGGCCCGCGCCTGTGGCAGAAGGCGCACGACCCGGCGCAGCGCGCGCGCGTGCACAAGGGCATGCGCTACGGCGTGCTCACCGGCGCCTTCATCGCCGCCTACACGGTGGCCGACAGCTACGCCGTCAAGTTCCTCATGATGTCGCCGATCCTGCTCGACTACATGAGCAACTTCGTGCGGATCGGGCTGCTGCTGCCCGCGGCGCTGCAGGACCGCGCGACCACCGTGCGCATGTGGCGCGAGCAATGGAAGTACGCGCTGCTGGTGGCGGCGATCAGTCCGGTGTCGTACGTGCTGGTGCTCTACGCGGTGCAGCAGGCGCCCATCTCCCACGTCGCGCCGGCGCGCGAGGTGTCGATGCTGTTCGCCGCGCTCATCGGCGGCCACCTGCTGCGCGAGGGCGACCGGCTGCTGAGGCTGCTGGGCGCGATGTTCATCGCCGCCGGCGTGGTGGCGCTCGCGATGGGCTGAGGCCGTGCTGCTGTTCGGCTGCGACTTCTCCAGCGCGCCGACGGCACGCAAGCCGATCGTGGTGGCGACCGGAGAGCCGGACGGCGCCGACCGCGTGAGGCTGACCGGCCTCCAGCGCTTTGCGACGCTCGACGCATGGGGCGAATGGCTGCGTGCCACGCCGGCCTGGACTGGCGGCTTCGACTTTCCGTTCAGCCTGCCGCGCGAACTCGTCGAGCACCTGCGCTGGCCGCTGCAATGGGAGCCGCTGATGGCCCACTACGCCAGCCTGAGCCGCGCGGAAATCCGCGAGACCTTCGCCGCCTTCTGCGCGGCGCGTCCGGCCGGCGGCAAGTTCGCGCACCGCGCGACCGACGGGCCCGCGGGCTCCAGCCCGTCGATGAAATGGGTCAATCCGCCGGTGGCCTACATGCTCCATGCGGGCGTGCCGCGCCTCCTGGCCGCGGGCGCGCGCATTCCGGGCCTGCACGCCGGGCGCAATGCGGATCGCGTGGCGCTGGAGGCCTATCCGGGTCTGCTCGCGCGTGAGCTGATCGGCCGGCGCAGCTACAAGAGCGACGATCTGCAGAAGCAGACACCCGAGCGCCGCGCCGCTCGCGTCGACCTGCTGGCCGCGCTCGAGGCCGGATCGGCCCGCCTCGGGCTGAAGCTCGTCCTCGCCGGGCCGCAGCGGGCCGAACTGCTGGCCGATGCTCGCGGCGACGACATCGACGCGGTGCTGTGCCTGCTGCAGGCCGCCTGGGGCCGGCAGCGCGCCGGCAGCCCCGGAGCGGGCCACGGCTTGCCGGAAGACATCGATCCGCTTGAAGGATGGATCGTCAGCGCCTGAGCCTCGTTGTCCTACACCGCTTCGGGGCTCCGTCGGCATTCGCCGTCACCGGCCCGAGCCTAGATTGAAACCAGTGGGCTGATCCGGCCCACGAATTTCATCACTCCCATCAGGAAGGAAGCGACATGAACAAGGACCAAGTGGCAGGCCGCGTCGAGGAAGCCAAGGGCAAGCTGAAGGAAGTCGCCGGCAAGGTCGTCGGCAACGAGAAGCTCGAGGGCGAGGGCATTGCCGACCAGGCAGCCGGCAAGGTGCAGAAGACCTACGGCGACGTCAAGGAAAAGGCCAAGGACGCGATCAAGTCGGGTGCCGACAAGCTGTGAGCGTCGAAAGGCCCGGCTGCCGGCGCTCCGGCAAGCCCTTGCAGGCCTTTGCGGGCCTTTCCGTCTTTCCGCCTTTTCATTTCCCCGAGCAACAGGAGGATTCCATGAACAGATCGACCCAACACATCGCCATGCCGCATTCGCGCGCATGGCTTGCCGTGCTCGTGGCCGGCGCGGCGCTGACGCTGGCCGCCTGCGACAAGTCCGACAACCGCACCGCGGGCGAGAAGCTCGACAGCGCCGTTGCCAAGACCGAGCAGGCCGCCGACACCGCGGCAGCGAAGACCGGCGAGGCCGTCAAGGACGCCAAGGCGAAGATCGAGTCGTCCAGCACCACCGCCGAGGTGAAGGAGGCCGCCAAGGACGCCGGCGCCGCGGTGAGCGCGACGGTGAACGATGCCGCCATCACGGCTTCGGTGTCCGCGGGCCTGGCCAAGGACCCGGACCTGAGCGCGCTCAAGATCAACGTCGACACCAAGGCCGGCGCGGTGAGCCTGAAGGGCCCGGCGCCCACGGCCGCCGCCAAGGCGCGCGCCGAGGAGATCGCCAAGGGCGTGCAGGGCGTGACGTCGGTGGACAACCAGCTCGAGGTGAAGGGCTGATCGTCTTCATCCCGTCTCCGCTTCGCCCATTAAAAAAGCCCGGTTCGCGCCGGGCTTTTTTAATGGTGCGGGGCGGATGCCGCCCCGGGGCGGTTCAGTGGCCCAGCCAGTCCTTCAGTTCGTCGGCATGCTCTTCCTCGTCGGAGAGGATGTCCTCGAGCATGCGGCGCGTGGTCGGGTCCTTGTCGCCGATCAGCGCGATCATCTGGCGGTACGACTCCACCGCCACGCGCTCGGCGATCAGGTTGGCGCGCACCATCGCCTGCAGGTCGGTCGATTCGTCATACGCCGCGTGGCTGCGATCGAGCAGGTGCGAAGGCGCGAAATCGGGTTCGCCGCCCAGTTGCACGATGCGCTCGGCAATGCGGTCGGCATGGGCCGATTCCTCGTTGGCGTGCACAAGGAACTCGTCGGCGATGGCGGGCGATTCGACCCCGTTGGCGGTGAAGTAGTGGCGCTTGTAGCGCAGCACGCAGACCAGCTCGGTGGCCAGCGCATCGTTGAGCAGCTTGAGGACGTCGTCGCGCCAGGGGCCGTAGCTCGGGGTGACGGCGCCGTCGTCGAGGCTCTTGCGCGCGGCGTCCAGTCCGCCCTGGTCGAGTTCCAGGTGCTTGTGCGCGGCGGCCTTGGAAGAAGACGAGGAGGAGGAAGAGGAAACATCGGTTTTCATGCAGTGTCCTTTCGTGGGGAGCGGGGAGGGTGAGGGGGGCTCTGCGGCTTGCGCATCAGCGTGTTGACGAGGTCTGCCACGTCGGATGTCTTCAGTACCGCCGCCAGCACCGCGGTGGCCGACAGCAGCCGCCAGGGCCTGGCGAGTACCAGCAGGGCGCCGGTGGCGGCCGCGGCCGCCATCAGCTTTGCCGGTTCCTTGCGCGCGTAATGCTCGAGCACCGGGCGCGCCAATTGGCCGACCGCATGCGCGGGGTGCCTGCGCCACCAGCGTTCCACCACGCTGCGGCCCACGGCGAGCCACACGTTGTCTCTTCCTCCTCTTGCTCCTCCTTGTTCTCCTCTTCCTCGAGCATGGCCTGTATGGCCCTGGTGCCGTTCATCCGGTGCGGAAGCGGCTTGCGCGTCGTGGTGCGCGTATTCCAGGTCATCCAGTTCCCCCAGCTCCTCGTCTTCCGCCGGCGCGCCCGCGTCCTCGTTCAGCTGCCGCACCAGCGCACGGCGCGAGAGGGCCAGGCGCTGCAGCGGAGTGAGAGGCGAGGGAAGGCGGCGGTCAGCGGCCATGGGGGGCTCCGGCTTCGCGCAGGGCCTGCAGGTCGGCGTCGAGCTGCGTGCGCAGGTCGTCGAAGCCGTAGCTCGGCGCGGGTCGCGTCGCGTACCAGGTGCAAATGAGCGCGATCACCACCGCCACGGCCGGCACGGCCACCAGCACCCAGTGAAAGCTGCCGTGCATCACGCCGAGCAGCACGGCCACGCCGATCAGCCCGAGCGCCAGCGTGGCGCTTGCCACTGCCAGCACGCCCGCGACGATGCGCGCGGCAATGCCGCGTCCCGCTTGCGCGGACTCCTGGCGGACGAGGGCGGCGTAGTTGGCGAGGTGTTCAGCGACGAGTTCCGGATGCCCGAGCACCGTGGAAAAAATCGGATGGAGCATGGTGCCGGGATCGGTCGACGACGGACGCTTCGTGGATCAGTAGTCGTCCCGGCTGCGGCGGCTGGCCAGCACGATGAGCGCGGTGATGGCTGCGCCGGCGGCGGCCGCGAGCAGCACCGAGCGCACGGGCTGGTCGGAGATGTAGCGGCCGGTGACGTCGGCGGCCTGCTCCAGGCGGCGCTGGGCGCGCGCGCTGGTGGTGGAGGCAGCGTCCAGGCCGCGCTGAACGGCTTGCTGCACGCGGGCCGCGAGTTGTTCGACGGCCGGTTCGGATTCGCGCTGCAGGTCGCGGACCTTTTCGCCCGCCGCATTCACCGCGTTCTGTGCGTAGGCGCGGGTGGTTTCGACCGCGTCACGGGCGGTCTGGCGCGCTTCGTCGGCGATCTGCGATGGGGTCTTGGTCGTGTTCATGTGAAGGTCCTTTCCGGAAAAATGAAATGCGCAAGCCTGTTGATCGTAACGACGCTACTTGCGTCGTAGCAAGCCGGCAAGGAAGCTCGCGATCGCGAGGATCACGAAGATCACGAAAAGGATCTTGGCGATGCCCACCGCGCTGGCGGCGATGCCGCCGAACCCGAAGAGGGCCGCGATCAGGGCGATGACCAGAAACACCACGGCGTAATGCAGCATGTGGAACTCCTTCGAGGCTTGCCTCGCTGTGTCTTGGAAAACGTCGGAACGTCGTATCCGGCAATCCCGAGGGGAAGAACCGGATGGCACGGTGTCAACCTTAAGCGGGGGGCCGCCCCGGACCTGTCAGCGGCCGGGGTTGGGGTGCGTAGGAGACGGCCGAGTCGCCCCGGGGCAGGGTGTGCAGGAGTTCCGGAGAGGAGCAGGGCAGGAGCGCGCGGGGAATCGGGATCAGGCCGAGGCCGAGGCGGCCTTGACGATCGGCAGCATCGCGCTCAGCCGCGTGCCCTTGCCCGGCGCGGACCACACCGTGAGCCTGCCGCGCGCGGCCTCCACCCGGTGCCGCATGCCCGCGAGGCCGTGCGTCGAGGGGCGCACGCGCTGCGTGTCGAAGCCCTTGCCGTTGTCCGCCACCTCCACCACCACGTGGTTGTCGTAGTTCTTGAGAACGATGGTGGCCTCGCTCGCCTCGGCGTACTTGCCGATGTTGGTGAGGCTCTCCTGCACCATGCGGTAGATGGTGAGCTGGCGCGACTCGTCCATGGTCACGGGCTCCAGCACCATCTCGACCTGCAGGCCGGAGCGTTCCCCGAACTCGCGGCCCAGGATCTCCAGCGATGCGACCAGCCCGAGGTTGGCCAGCGACGAGGGCCGCAGGTCCTCGATGATCCGGCGCTTGAGCGCGATGCCGCTGTTGAGCAGCTCGGTCAGATGCTGCAGCCGCTGGATCGCGTCAGGCGCGTCCGCCAATCGCGACTTCAGCCGCGCCACGTCGAGCTTGGCCGCGGTGAGCAGCGAGCCCAGCTCGTCGTGCAGCTCGCGCGCGAGGAAACCGCGCTCGGTCTCGCGCACGTCCTGCAGGTGGGTGGCCAGCTCGGCCAGCGAGGCGGTGCGCTCGCGCACTTCGTCTTCCAGCGCGTTGCGCTCGCGTTGCAGGGCCTCCTGCTGGCGCTCGCCGATGGAGCGCAGAACGTGCGTCTGGCGCAGGTACAGGAAGAAGGCGAACAGGGCGGCCAGCGCCACGATGGCGGTGCCGATGCGCGCCAGCTGCAGCGAGCGCAGCACCTGCGCCTGGCTCTGGCTCAGGGTGGCGTTGCTGACCTTCACCAGATCGCCCGCCGTCGCGCGGATGGCCTCCATCTCCTCCTGGCCCACGTCGGTCGTGATGACGAACTTCCAGGCGTCGTCCTTGCCGTCCTGGCGCAGGCGCACGCTCATGTCCATCTCGGCGACCTTGCGCAGCACGTGCTTCGACAGTTCGGCCAGCCGGGTGAGCTCGGCCGGGCGGTCGGCATACAACCGGCGCAGCGTGGCGAGGTGGCCGTCGACCTGCTTGACCGCCTCGTCGTAGGGTTTTCGGTAACTCGCCTCGCCGGTCAGCAGGTAGCCTCGCTGGCCGGTCTCGGCGTCCAGCATGTTCTGCAGGATCTTGTTGAGCGTGCCCCGCACCTGTTGCGCCTCGTCGATGTCGGCGAGGGCGCGGGTGGACTGCCGGTAGCCGGCCTCGTTGATGCCGACGAGGGCCAGTGCGGCCAGCGCCGCGAGCAGCAGGCTCACGGCCATTCTTGGTGGGGCTAACCAGTGCATGAAACTTTCAAGGCTGCTTGCGGCGCAAGTTCGTGAATAATTGACAACAATCAGGGACCAGGCAGGTTGCGGCTTGCGTGCGCAACACTCAACGAAAGTAGCAAATGATCAAAATCGGAATTGTGGACGACCACGCCATCGTGCGATCGGGCCTCCGGCAGTTCTTCTCCGAGCACGTGGACCTGCGCGTGGCGGGCGAGGCAGCCAGCGGTCGCGAAGCCATCGAACTGGTGCGCACCACGGAGCTGGACGTGCTGGTCATGGACCTTTCGATGCCCGGGCAAAGCGGTATCGACGCACTCGCCATGATCCGCGCCAAGGCGCCGGACGTGGGCATCCTGATCCTGAGCGGCTACCCCGAAGAACACTACGCGATGAACCTGATCCGCCAGGGCGCGAGCGGCTACCTCAACAAGGAATGCGATCCCATCGAGATCGTCAACGCCATCCGCACCATCGCGCTGGGCCGGCGCTACATCACGCCCGCCGTTGCCGAACTGCTGGCCCGCCAGCTCGACCGCAAGGACGACGCGGCCCCCCATGAGCAGCTCTCGGAGCGCGAATTCCAGGTGTTCCTGAAGCTCGCCAAGGGCGAGACCGCCGGCGACATCGCCAAGACGCTGTCGCTGTCGGTGAAGACCGTGAGCACCTACCGCACGCGGCTGATGGAGAAGATGAACCTGTCCTCCAACAGCGACCTCACGTACTACGCGCTGAAGAACAAGCTGATCGACTGAGGCCGGTCGGCGGGCAGGGAAGGGGTCCAAGGCGGCTTCTTTCTTCTCAGCCCGCACCGGGCGCGGGGCGCGAGGCCCGGTCACGGGCCTGCACCAGGCAGAACTCCACCAGCGCGTCGATCTCGTTCGACTTGTCGAACACCGCGTCGACGCCGAACTCCGCGCAGCGCCGCCGGATGTCGGGCGTCGCGTAGTTGCTGAGCACCACCACCTTCTGTACCGGCTTGCGGGCCTGGCAGGCCTGGAGCACGCCCAGGCCGCTGCCTTGCTTGAGGAAGAGGTCGACGATGACGAGGTCCCACTCGCCGTCGTGGCCGAGCAGCCAGGCGCGGGCGCCGCTTTCGGTTTCGGCGAAGCCGACGACGGTGGCGCAGGTGAGTTCTTCCAGCGTGCCAATGAGGTTTTCACGGATCGTGAGGTTGTCTTCGACGACGTAGGTCTGCAATCTGGAGTCCATGCCGAACCGCGCTTCCTCTCTGGTTGGCAGGCGCACTCGCGGCGCCCCGTTGGCTGGGAAAGCCTGCCAACGAACTGTGCGGCTTCCCCGTTCCACATCATGCAAGCTTCGGCGCGGCACGGCTGTAGGCGGGTTCCCACGCATGCATCCGCGAGCCGTTTCGTAGGCAATGCCTCACGGTTTCTGCGGCCCGCCGCCGACCGGAGAGAGGCCATCATCGGAGTTACAAGGAGCCCATGGAAAAGAACGAGACCACCAACAGCATCCCGCGCAAGCGGCCGCTCTGGCCGAAGCTGCTGGCGGGCCTGGTGCTGCTGTTCGCGGCGCTGGCGGTGGGGCTCGCCTTCTTCCCGTGGGACGTGCTGCGCGAGCCGGTCAACCGCTACGTCAGCGAGAAGACCGGGCGCAAGTTCGAGATCACGCGGCGGCTCGACGTGGGGCTCGGGTGGCGGCAGGCTACCGTCAGGCTCGACGGAGTCGAGTTCGCCAATCCCTCGTGGGCGCGCGACCCGTACCTGGTGAAGGCCGAGCGCGCCGAGTTCGAAATCGGCCTCTGGCCGCTGCTTTCCAGCAGCATCGTCATTCCGCGGCTGGCGCTTTCCTCCCCCACGGTGGGGCTGCAGATGGAGTCCGACGGCCGCCGCACCTGGGCGCTGGGCAAGGACACCTCCGACGGCGGCACCGTACCGACCATCGGCCAGATCCAGGTCGACAGCGGCGCGGTCGACTTCCTCGCGAAGCACCTGGGCGTCGACGTGCACGCCGACCTGAACTACGACAGCAGCCGCGGCGAGATGCCGCTCGACTACCGCATCAAGGGTCGCTACAAGGGCCAGCCTCTGACCGCCAGCGGGCGTACCGGTAACGTGCTGCAGATCAGCGCCGCCGGCGCGCCGCCTTTCCCGCTCGAAATCCGCGCCGCCGCCGGCCAGACCCAGCTGAAGGCGACGGGCACCGTGGCGCGCCTCTCGGACCTGGACGGCATCGACGCCAGGTTCGAGATCAAGGGCCAGACTTTGGGCGCCCTGTTCCCGCTGCTGGGCATCGCGCTGCCGCAGACCTCGCCCTACATGCTGAGCGGCAAGCTCGACAAGCGCGGCAAGCTGTGGGAGGCCTCCGGTCTCAAGGGGCGGCTGGGCCTGTCCGACATCGCCGGCGACATGCGCTTCGACCAGGCCGGCAAGCTGCCGCACCTGGCGGGCGACCTGCGCTCGAAGGTGATGGACATGGACGACCTCGGCCCGCTGATCGGCCTGCCGCCCACGGCGCGTACCGCCGCCACCGTGGAAGGCGTGGCGCCGCCGCCCACCGTCACCCAGGTCAAGCGCCCCGGCGGCAAGGTGCTGCCGACGGCGCCGCTGGACTTCGAGCGCCTGCGCGCCATGAACGCCGACGTGAAATACACGGCCGACCGCATCCGCAACGTGCGCGACGTGCCGCTCGAGCGCGGCAGCGTGCAGGTGAAGCTGGCCGAAGGCGTGCTCACGCTCGACCCGCTCGACCTGGGCGTGGCCGGCGGCAGGCTCAGCGGCGCGATCCGCATCGACGGCTCGAAGAACCCGGCGGACATTCGTGCCTCGCTCGACGCACGGGCCATGCAGCTGGCCCGGCTGTTCCCGAAGCTTGAAACCACCGGCAACAGCGTCGGCCGGCTGGACGGGCGCATCAACCTCTCGGGCTCCGGCAGCACCGTGGCCAACTGGCTCGGAGGCGTGTCGGGCGACGTGGCGGTCATCTCGGGACGCGGGCAGTTCGGCAACCTGCTGCCGGTGTTCGCGACGCTGGTGGGCGGCGACATCATCAAGTTCATGCTGCGCGGCGACCGCAACGTGGAACTGCGCTGCGCGGCGCTGGCCTTCGACGTGAACAAGGGCCTGATGACCGGCCGCACGCTGGTGGTGGACACGACCAATGCCGTCTTCATCGCCACCGGGCAGGCCAATCTGGCGACCGAGGGGCTGGATTTCGTGGTCCGTCCGGAGCCCAAGAGCAAGAGCATCCTCTCCATCCGCACTCCGCTGGTGGTGAGCGGCACCTTCGGCGATCCGAAGGGCGGCCTGGAGGTCGGACCGCTGGCCGGGCGCGGGTTGGCCGCATTGGCGCTGGGCGCCATCAATCCGCTGCTGGCGCTGGCCGCGACCATCGAGCCGGGGCCGGGCGAGGACTCCGACTGCAAGGGCGTGGTGGCGCAGGCGAACAAGCCCTCCGCAGGAGCCGCGGCCAAGGGCGCCGCCCGGGCGAAGGGCGCGAAGCAGCCTTAGGTGGAAGAGTGGCGCTTCGCGCAGACGCTGCAGTGCGGGTCGCGCGCCACGCGCAGCGTGTCGAAGGAAGTGCTGCGCCCGTCGAACATCAGCAGCCTGCCCGCCAGCGACGGCCCGATACCGGCCAGCAGCTTCAGGGCCTCGCTGGCCTGCAGCGTGCCGATGGTGCCCACTACCGGGCCGAACACGCCGAGCACCGCGCAGCGCGTTTCCTCGAAGGTCGCATCGGGCGGGAACAGGCAGGCGTAGCAGGGCGATGCGTCGTCCCGGGTGTCGTAGACGCTCAGCTGCCCGTCGAAACGGATCGCCGCACCCGCCACCAGCGGCTTCGAATGAGCCACGCAGGCGCGGTTGACGGCCTGCCGGGTGGCGAAGTTGTCGCAGCAATCGACCACCACGTCGGCTTCGGCAACCAGGCGCGACAGCAGCGCCTCGTCGGCGCGCAGCGCATGGGTTTCGATGGCGATGTCGGGATTGATGCCGCGCATGGCCTGGGCGGCTGATTCGACCTTGGGAAGGCCGACCCGGTCATGCGAATGCGCCACCTGGCGCTGGAGATTGGTGAGATCGACCTCGTCGTCGTCGATCAGCACGATGCGGCCGACGCCCGCCGCAGCGAGATACAGGGCCACCGGCGAGCCCAGCCCGCCGGCGCCTATGACGAGAACCCGTCCGGCGCTGACGCGGGCCTGGCCGTCGATGCCGAATTCTTCGAGAAGGATGTGGCGCGAATAGCGCAGCAGCTCGCTATCTTCCATGCGCCACCGGGCTCAGTTTTCCTTCTTCTCTTCCTTGTTGTCGACGATGACCTGCGTCTTGCTGACCAGCACCGGCTGGCCCTTCAGGCGGTTGAGCGCCTGAACGAGCGGGAAGTCCTTGTCGGTGCCGAACTCGGGCACCTTGCGGTCCTGCGGCGGCTTCTTGGCTTCTTCCTCGAGGCGCTTGCGGGCTTCGTCGCGGGCCTTCTCGCGTTCGGGGTCCTTGACTTCGGGGCCCTGGCCGCTGGCCAGGTGCTTCTCGAGGTCGGCCTCGCGCATGCGCAGGGCGGCGAAGGGGCTGCCCTCGGCGCTTTCGTCGACCAGCACGTTGGGCACGATGCCCTTGGCCTGGATCGAGGTGCCGCTGGGCGTGTAGTAGCGCGCGGTGGTGATCTTCAGGCCGGTGTCGGGGCCGAGCGGACGCACCGTCTGCACCGAGCCCTTGCCGAAGGTCTGGCTGCCCATGATGGTGGCGCGCTTGTGGTCCTGCAGGGCGCCGGCGACGATCTCGCTGGCCGAGGCCGAGCCTTCGTTCACCAGCACCACCAGCGGCACGCTCTTGAGCGCGGCCGGCAGGCTGCGCAGCGGGTCGCTGCCCGAACGGCGCTGGTAGAACTCCGGCGCCGCCTTGTAGACCGACTTGCTCTCGGCCAGCTGGCCGTCGGTGGTGACCACCGTGACGTTCTCGGGCAGGAAGGCCGACGACACCGCCACCGCGGCGTCGAGCAGGCCGCCCGGGTCGTTGCGCAGGTCGAGCACCAGGCCCTTGAGGTTCGGGTCTTCCTTGTACAGCTCGTCGATCTTCTTCACGAAGTCGTCGACGGTGCGTTCCTGGAACTGCGACAGGCGGATCCAGCCGTAGCCGGGCTCGATCATCTTGCCGCGGACCGACTGCGTGCGGATCTCTTCACGCGTGATCGTCACGGGGAAGGTGCGGCTCTCGTCCTTGCGGAAGATGGTCAGCAGCACCTTGGTGTTGGCTTCGCCGCGCATGCGCTTGACCGCCTCGTTCAGCGACAGGCCGCGCACGGCGGTGTCGTCGATCTTGGTGATCAGGTCGTTGGGCTTCAGGCCCGCGCGGAAGGCGGGGGAGCCCTCGATGGGCGAGACGACCTTGATCAGGCCGTCTTCCTGGGAAATCTCGATGCCCACGCCGACGAAGCGGCCGGTGGTGCCTTCCCTGAATTCCTTGAAGGACTTCTTGTCGAAGTACTGGGAATGCGGGTCGAGCCCGGCGACCATGCCCGAGATGGCGTCCGAGATGAGCTTCTTCTCGTCGACCGGCTCCACGTAGTCGCTCTTGACCATGCCGAAGACGGCGGCGAGCTGCTGCAATTCCTCGAGCGGCAGCGGCGCGAGCGAGCCGCGCGCGACTGTCTGCAGCGAGACGGTGGTCAGGACGCCTGCAACGGCGCCGGCGGCGACCCAGCCGGTGATCTTCAATTTCTGGCCCATCATGAGTGGTTGTCCTTGTCGGCGGCTGTCAATCCAATATACACAGCTTGGAAGCAAATTGTTTGCCGGGGTTCCACGGGTGGAGTGCCGGACGGGGGCTTTTACAGGGCAGTCCCGGGGCCTTTTTTCAGCCCTTGCCCTGCGACGCCACCGCGGCGGCGGCCTTTTCGGCGGCCGCGGCATCGCCGAGGTAGTAGTGGCGCAGGGGCTTGAGGTCGTCGTCGAGCTCGTAGACCAGCGGAATGCCGTTCGGGATGTTCAGGCCGACGATGTCGTCGTCGGAGATGCCGTCGAGGTACTTCACCAGGGCGCGGATCGAGTTGCCGTGGGCCGCCACCACCAGCCGGCGGCCGGTGCGGATGGCCGGCGCCATCGATTCGTTCCAGAAGGGCAGCACGCGCGCCACCGTGTCCTTCAGGCACTCGGTCAGCGGGATCTGCTCGGGCGAGAGCTTGGCGTAGCGCACGTCGCCGCGCTCGCTGCGCGGGTCGTCGGCTTCCAGCGGCGGGGGCGGGGTGTTGTAGCTGCGGCGCCAGACCAGAACCTGCTCGTCGCCGTACTTCTTGGCGGTTTCGGCCTTGTTCAGGCCCTGCAGGCCGCCGTAGTGGCGCTCGTTCAGGCGCCAGGAGTGCACCACGGGCAGCCAGGTGCGGTCGAGCTCGTCGAGCGCGTGCCACAGGGTGCGGGTGGCGCGCTTGAGCACGCTCGTGTAGGCGACGTCGAAGTCGTAGCCCTCGGCCTTGAGCAGCCGGCCGGCCTGCTTGGCCTGTTCGACGCCGGTTTCGGTCAGGTCGACGTCGGTCCATCCGGTGAAGCGGTTTTCCAGATTCCAGGTCGATTCACCGTGACGGATCAATACCAGTTTGTGCATGTGGGAGGCCTTTGGCTGCGCTTGCGAAACCTCGCATTCTAAAATCCCCGGTTTGCCATTCAAGGAACCCCCGTGAAATTGATCGAATTCGTCACCGCGAACTGGATGCTGATCCTGATCGCGCTCAGCTCGGGTGCCATGCTGGCCTGGCCGCTGGTGCGGGGGGCGGGCGGCGGAACGCTCACGGCGCAGGGCGCCGTCCAGCTCATCAACCGCGAGCGCGCGGTGCTGGTCGACGTGCGCGAACCTGAAGAATTCGCCACCGGCCACATGATCGGCGCCAAGAACGTCCCCCTGAACCAGCTCGAGGAAAAACTCGCCGGCGCGGTCAAGAACAAGAACGTGCCGCTCCTGCTGGTGTGCGCCACCGGCGCCCGCGCCCAGCGCGCCGTGGCCATGGCCAAGAAGCTGGGTTACGAGCAGGCCCAAGCCGTGGCCGGCGGACTGAAAGCCTGGAAAGACGCTAACCTGCCCGTTGAAAAGGCCTGAAATCCCCCGAGATGGAGCGTATGCAAGCAGTCAAGATGTACACCACCGCCGTTTGCCCTTACTGCATCCGCGCGAAACAGATCCTGAAGTCCAAGGGCGTCGAGCAGATCGAGGAGATCCGCATCGACACCGATCCCCAGGCCCGCAACACCATGATGGAGGTCACCCAGCGCCGCACGGTGCCGCAGATCTTCATCGGCGACACCCACGTGGGCGGCTGCGACGACCTGATGGCGCTCGACAGCCGCGGCGGCCTCGTTCCGCTGCTGCAGGCCGCCTGAAACCGGTCCTGCCCCGGAACCGTCTTCCGGCCGGGCCATAATCGCCAGTTCACTCATCTGCAGCCCGCTGCGGGACCCTCTCCCCGGCGGGCATTGTTTTGATCCTCGAAAGTTCAGCCATGGCCGACCAGCAAGCCCAAGATCCCGTCTTCCAGATCCAGCGCGTCTACCTCAAGGACCTGTCGCTCGAACAGCCCAATTCGCCGGCGATCCTGCTGGAGCAGGAGCAGCCCACCGTCGACATCCAGCTCGGCGTGGACGCCCAGCCGGTGGCCGAAGGCATCTTCGAGATCACCGTGGCCGCCACCGTGCAGACCAAGATCGGCGACAAGACCGTGTTCCTGGTCGAGGCCAAGCAGGCCGGCATCTTCGAGATCCGCCACCTGCCGGAAGAGCAGATGGGCGCCATCCTCGGCATCGCCTGCCCGCAGATCGTCTACCCGTACCTGCGCGGCAATGTGGCCGACGTGATCCAGCGCGGCGGCTTCCCGCCCGTGCACCTGGCCGAAATCAACTTCCAGGCCATGTACGAGCAGCAGCAGGCACAGGCAGCCGGCCAGGCTGCGCCCTCGCTGGCACAGTAATCGCGGCATTGCAGCCGTAGCAGCCACAGACGCCGATGAAGATCTGCGTTCATGGCGCCGGTGCCTGGGGCACGGCGGTCGCCGTCAACGCGGCGGCCCGCCACGAAGTGACGCTCTGGGCGCGTGACGCCGCCCAGGCCGACGCCATGTCGGCCGCGCGAGAAAACTCCCGCTACCTGCCCGGGCTGGCCCTGCCGGCCTCGCTGGCCGTGCGCGCCGGCGACATCGCCCAGGCGCAGGCCGGTGCCGACCTCGTCATCGTTGCCACGCCCATGGCGGCCCTGCGCGAGCAGCTCGTCGCGCTGCGCGGCACCACCGCCGCGGTGGCGTGGCTTTGCAAGGGCGTCGAGCCCGCGCTCGACAGCTCCTCCCCCGCATCCTTCGGCCTGCTGGCCCACGAGATCTGGGCGCAGGTTGCTCCTGATTTGAGAGCGGGCGTGCTCAGCGGCCCCAGCTTCGCGCAGGAGGTTGCCGAAGGGCGTCCGACCGCGCTGGTGGCCGCCAGCCCGCACGCCGCCGTGCGCGACATGCTGGTCGACGCCTTCCACGGCCCCGCGCTGCGCGTCTATGCCAACGAAGACATCGTCGGCGTGGAAGTGGGCGGCGCGGTCAAGAACGTGCTGGCCATCGCCACCGGACTGTGCGACGGCCTCGCGTTGGGGCTCAACGCCCGCGCGGCGCTCATCACGCGCGGCCTCGCCGAAATGACGCGCTTCGGCCTCGCGCTGGGCGCCCGCGCCGAAACCTTCATGGGTCTTTCGGGCCTGGGCGACCTCGTTCTGACCTCGACCGGTGACCTGTCGCGCAACCGAAAGGTCGGCCTGCTGCTGGCGCAGGGCCGCACGCTGGCGCAGGCCGTCGATTCACTGGGCCACGTGGCAGAGGGCGTGTACTGCGCCCGTACCGTGGTGCAGCGCGCGCGCGGCCTCGGCATCGAGATGCCGATCGCCGAAGGCGTGGTCGCGCTGCTCGACGGCCTTGTGAGCCCGCAGGACGCCGTGGCGGCGCTCGTCGGCCGCGACCCGGTGCCGGAAACGGTGCAGGCGTCCCCTCGTCAATCCCCCTGAGAAAAACGCAGAGACAAAGAGAGCCATGAGCCTTCGCTTTGATTTTTCAGCGTCGGCCGTGGCCGCGCTGGCCCTGTCCGATGCCACCCGCGCATTGCAGGAAGACGTCGCCGGCGGCGACCTCACCGCCTCGCTGGTCGACCCGGCCCGCAGCGCCCGCGCCCGAGTGCTGGCGCGCGAGGCCGCCGTCGTGTGCGGCGCCCCCTGGGTCGAGGCCACGCTGCGGCAGCTCGACCCGCAGGTGCGCATCCAGTGGCTGTGCGCCGAAGGCGAGCGCTGCGCGGCCGACCAGACCGTGCTCGAGATCGAAGGTTCGGCCCGCGCGCTGCTGACCGCCGAGCGCACCTCGCTCAACTTCCTGCAGCTGCTGAGCGCGGTAGCCACCAAGACCGCGATCTACGCCGATGCCGTGCGCGGCACCCGCGCGCGCATCGTCGACACCCGCAAGACCATTCCCGGCCTGCGCCTTGCGCAGAAGTACGCCGTGCGCACCGGCGGCGGCCTGAACCACCGCATCGGCCTGTACGACGCGGTGCTCATCAAGGAAAACCACATCGCCGCGGCCGGTGGCGTGGCCGCGGCCCTGCGCGCCGTGGCCCCCGTGGCCTCGCAGGCCGAGTTCGTCGAGGTCGAGGTCGAGACGCTGGCCCAGCTGCGCGAGGCGCTCGATGCCGGCGCGCGCATGGTGCTGCTCGACAACATGGACCTGCCCACGCTGCGCGAGGCCGTGCGCATCAACGACGAGGCCGGCGAAGACCGCAAGGCCGTGCTGGAGATATCCGGCGGCGTCACACTGGAAGGCCTGCGCGCCCTGGCCGAAACCGGGGTCGACCGGATTTCCGTCGGTGCCCTGACCAAGGACGTCAAGGCCATCGACTACTCGATGCGTTTCCAGGAAGGCTGATCCGCCCATGTCGTCCACGGTCATCGACGTCGACTACGAACAGCCCGCCGAAACCACGGCCGGCGCCGTCTGCGACACCCGCCACGCATGGGCCCGCGTGCCGCCCGAGCCTTCGCCCGACGAGCGCGTCGCGCTGAAGGAGCGCATCCGCCGCCTGCTGCGCGAGCGCAACGCCGTGATGGTGTCGCACTTCTACGTGCACCCGGACCTGCAGGACCTCGCCGAGGAAACCGGCGGCATCGTGAGCGATTCGCTCGAAATGGCGCGCTTCGGCCGCGACCACGCCGCGCAGACGCTGGTGGTGTCGGGCGTTCGCTTCATGGGCGAGACCTCGAAGATCCTCTCGCCCGAGAAGCGCGTGCTGATGCCCGACCTCGACGCGAACTGCTCGCTCGACCTGGGCTGCCCGGTCGACCAGTTCAGCGCCTTCTGCGACCAGCATCCCGACCGCACCGTGGTCGTCTACGCCAACACCAGCGCGGCCGTGAAGGCGCGGGCCGACTGGCTCGTCACCTCCAGCTGCGCGCTCGACGTGGTGAACGCGCTGCACGCGGCGGGGCAGAAGATCCTCTGGGGCCCGGACCGCCACCTGGGCGACTACATCCGCCGCCAGACCGGCGCCGACATGGTCAGCTGGAACGGCGCGTGCATCGTGCACGACGAGTTCAAGGCGCTGGAACTCGAGCTGCTCATGAAGGAGCATCCGAAGGCGAAGGTGCTGGTGCACCCCGAGTCGCCCTCGGACGTGATCGCGCTGGCCGATGCGGTGGGCTCCACCTCGGCCATCCTGAACGCGGCGCAGCGCATGGACGCCAACGAGTTCATCGTCGCCACCGACAGCGGCATGCTGCACAAGTTGCGCACGCTGAATCCCGGCAAGGTCTTCATCGAGGCGCCCACGGCCGGCAACGGCGGCACCTGCAAGAGCTGCGCGCATTGCCCGTGGATGGCGATGAACGGGCTGGCGGAGCTGGCGAATGCGCTGGAGACGGGGGCCGGGGAGATCCACGTCGATCCGGCGCTTGGGCTGCGGGCCCGCGTGCCGATCGACCGGATGCTGGCGTTCACCGCCGGGCTTAAGAACGGCCAGGCGCCCGGCAGCCTGGTGGCCGGCATCGGCGCCGCCTGACCCTGTCTTTCTCCTTCCCCCTCTGGGGGAAGGTTGGGATGGGGGCGGGCAGAGCGCTCGATGGTGGCGCCGCTTGCCCCCACCCCGGCCCTCCCCCAGAGGGGGAGGGAGAAAGAAAAACCTAGAAGTCCACGGTGCAGGAGTCGCCGAGCGCCTCGCGCCACACGCGCACGCGAGCCAGCGAGGGCCGCAAGTCCGGCAGCGCATCCGCGATGAACACGCACAGGTTCTCCAGCGTCGGCGGATGCAGCCCCGCCACGTCGTCCAGCAGGTGATGGTCGAGCTGCTCGCGCACGTCCTCCAGCCGGCGGCGCAGCAGCCCCAGGTCGATCACCATCCCCGTCACCGGATCGCGCTCGCCCGTGAGCCACACCTCCGCGTGGTAGGTGTGGCCGTGGATACGGCGGCTGCCTTCGACTTCGATCTCGCGCTTGAGCGTGTGGGCGGCATCGAAGAAGAAGCGTTGGCTGATGGTGAATCGCATCGTCAAAGGAAAAACTCGGGGAACTCGGGGAAAAGTGCACCCGCCTCAACGGATGCCGGTGATCTTGTGCGTCTGCACGCTGAGCCGCCACGCGGGCTGCTTCATGCATTCGGCAATGCAGAGCTCGGTGTTCGCGACGCGGTCGGGCCCGTCCATGGGCTGCAAAAAACGGTGCGTGAACTCACCGGTGCGTGCCATCGTGTCGAGGTCGAATTCGGCCTGCGGCCACACCAGCTTCAGCTCCTGGCCGCGTTGCTGCACCCACGGCGCGCCAGCCTTGGGGCTGATGCACAGCCAGTCGATGCCCTCGGGCGCCTCGACCGTGCCGTTGCTCTCGACGGCGATACGGAAACGGCGCGCATGCAGCGCGTCGACCAGGGCGGCGTCCACCTGCAGCAGCGGCTCGCCGCCGGTCAGCACCACAAGCCGGTGATCGGCATCGGCGGCCGGCCATTGCGCAGCGATGGTGTCGGCGAGCAGGTCGGCGGTCTTGAACTTGCCGCCCAGCGTGCCGTCGGTGCCGACGAAATCGGTGTCGCAGAAGCGGCAGATGGCGGAGGCGCGGTCTTCCTCGCGGCCGGTCCAGAGGTTGCAGCCTGCGAAGCGGCAGAACACGGCCGGCATGCCGGCCTGGCCGCCTTCGCCCTGCAGCGTGTAGAAGATTTCCTTGACGCTGTAGGTCATGGGGCCGGCGTCTCGATTTCGAGGTTGTCGATCAGCCGCGTGGTGCCCAGGCGGGCGGCGGCCAGCGCCACCAGTGCGTCGCCCGCGGCGGGTGCCTGCAGGTCGGAGCGGCGGCGCAGCACGAGGTAGTCGGGCTGCCAGCCGCGCCCGGTCAGCGTCTGCATGGCGCGCGCCTCGATGGCGTCCAGGTCGCGCTCGCCCGAGCGCACCGCCTCGGCCATCGCCTTCAGCGCCTTCGACAGCTGCACGGCCTCGGCGCGCTCGCTCTCGCTCAGGTAGCCGTTGCGCGACGACAGCGCCAGGCCGTCGTCGGCGCGGAAGGTCTCGCCGCCCACGATCTCGATCGGCAGCGCGAACTGCCGGACCATGTGCCGGATCATCATCAGCTGCTGGTAGTCCTTCTTGCCGAACACCGCCACGCGCGGCTGCACGCACTGGAAGAGCTTCATCACCACCGTGCAGACGCCGATGAAGAAGCCGGGGCGGAAGTGCCCTTCGAGGATGTCGGCCAGCGCCGGGTCGGGGTGCACCTTGCAGGTCTGGGGCTCGGGGTAGAGCGCCTTCTCGTCGGGCGCGAACAGCACGTCGCAGCCGGCGGCGCGCAGCTTCTCGCAGTCGCTGTCCCAGGTGCGCGGGTAGGTGTCGAAGTCCTCGTGCGGCAGGAACTGCAGGCGGTTCACGAAGATGCTGGCCACGGTCACGTCGCCCAGCGGCTTGGCCTGCTTCACCAGGGCCACGTGGCCATCGTGCAGGTTGCCCATGGTGGGGACGAAGGCGGGGCGCCCGAAGGCGGCCAGGTGGCTGCGCAGGTCGTCGATGGTGTGTGCGATGTGCATGAGGTTTCCTTCCTTACCAGGCGTGGAGTCGGTCGTCGGGGAAGCTGCCGTCCTTGACGGCCTGAACGTAGGCCTTGAGCGCGGGCAGCACGCCCGGCGCGTCGGCCATGAAGTTGCGCACGAACTTCGGCATCTTCCCGAGGTTGATGCCCAGCATGTCGTGCAGCACGAGCACCTGTCCGGCGGTGGCCTTGCCGGCGCCGATGCCGATGGTGGCGCAGTGCTTCAGCTCGGTCGTGAGTTCGGCGGCCAGCGCAGCCGGCACCATTTCGAGCACCAGCATCGCGGCGCCCGCGTCCTGCAGCGCGTGGGCCTGCTGCTTCAGCAGCGCGCCGGCAGTGTCGCCCTTGCCTTGCACGCGATAGCCGCCCAGCGCGTGCACCGTCTGCGGAGTCAGGCCGAGGTGGGCGCACACGGGAATGCCGCGCTCGACCAGGAAGCGCACGGTCTCGGTGGTCCAGCCGCCGCCTTCGAGCTTGACCATGTGCGCGCCGGCCTGCATCAGCACGGTGGCGCTGCGCAGCGCCTGTTCGCGCGATTCCTGGTAGCTGCCGAAGGGCAGGTCGGCAATCAGCCAGGCCGTGCCCTGCACGCGGCGCAGGCCGCGCGAGACGCTGTCGGTGTGATAGCGCATGGTGTCCAGGCTCACGCCCACGGTGCTGTTCAGGCCCTGGCAGACCATGCCGAGCGAATCGCCGACCAGCAGGCAGTCGACGCCGGCCGCGTCGGCCATGGCCGCGAAGGTAGCGTCATAGGCCGTCAGCATCGCGATCTTCTCGCCGCGGGCATGCATGTCGGCCAGTCGCGGCAGGCTCACGGGCTTGCGCGATGCGGGCGGAGAGGCCGGCGGCAGCGTGCCGTAGGGCGAGGCCGGCGGTGCTTCAGTGGCGGCGGTGGTGGGCGTGGTGTTCGACATGGTTGGGTTTCTCCCTGCGGGCGTCGGTGGCCGGGCATCCTTGAGTGAAGAAAAACGAACGGGTGAGGGTTATCGGTCCGCCGGAGGCGCCAGCACCGTGGGCGCTGTGGGCTCGGCGAGCGAGGGGTAGTCGCGGCTGAAATGCAGGCCACGGCTCTCGTGGCGGGCCTGCGCGGAACGAACGATCAGCTCGGCCACCTGCACCAGGTTGCGCAGTTCGAGCAGGTCGCGCGTGACGTGGAAGTTCGCGTAGAACTCCTGGATCTCTGCCTGCAGCAGCGCGATGCGGTGGCTCGCGCGCTCCAGGCGCTTGTTGGTGCGCACGATGCCGACGTAGTCCCACATGAAGCGGCGCAGCTCGTCCCAGTTGTGGGAGATGACCACGGCCTCGTCGGCGTCGGTGACGCGGCTGTCGTCCCAGGCGGGCAGTTCGGCGCGTTCACGCACCGGCGCCGAGGCGATGGCCCCCGCCGCGGCGCGCGCGAACACCATGCATTCGACCAGCGAGTTGCTGGCCAGCCGGTTGGCACCGTGCAGGCCGGTGCAGGCGGTCTCGCCGATGGCGTAGAGGCCCGGGATGTCGGTGCGCCCGCTCAGGTCGCTGAGCACGCCGCCGCAGGTGTAGTGCGCGGCGGGCACCACCGGGATGGGCTCGCGCGTGATGTCGATGCCCAGCTCCAGGCAGCGCGCCAGGATGTTGGGGAAGTGCTCCTTCAGGAACGCGGCCGGCTGGTGCGAGATGTCGAGAAGCACGCAGTCGAGGCCGTGCTTCTTCATCTCGAAGTCGATGGCGCGGGCCACCACGTCGCGCGGCGCGAGTTCGGCGCGCTCGTCGTGCTTCGGCATGAAGCGGGTGCCGTCGGGCAACTTCAGCAGCCCGCCTTCCCCGCGCACCGCCTCGCTGATCAGGAAGGACTTGGCGTGCGGGTGGTACAGGCAGGTCGGGTGGAACTGGATGAACTCCATGTTCGACACCCGGCAGCCCGCGCGCCACGCGGCGGCGATGCCGTCGCCGGTGGCGGTGTCGGGGTTCGTCGTGTACAGGTACACCTTGCCCGCGCCGCCCGTGGCCAGGATGGTGTGCGGCGCGCGGAAGGCCAGCACCTCGTCGGTCTGGTCGTCGAGCGCGTAGAGGCCCAGGCAGGCCGGGTCTTCCAGTCCGATCTTGGGGCCGGTGATCAGGTCGACCAGCGTGTGGTGCTCGAACAGCGTGATGTTCGGCGTGCGGCGCACGCGCTCGATCAGCACCTGCTGCACGGCCGCGCCGGTGGCGTCGGTCACGTGCACGATGCGGCGCTGGCTGTGGCCGCCTTCGCGCGTGAGATGCAGGTCGCCGTCTTCTTCCGAGAAGGGCACGCCCAGCTCGCGCAGCCAGCCGATGGCCTCGGGCGCGTGCTCGACCACGAAGCGCGTGGCCTCGGGGTCGCACAGGCCGGCGCCGGCGATCAGCGTGTCTTCCACGTGCGCGTCGAAGCTGTCGCCCGCCGCCAGCACCGCCGCGATGCCGCCTTGCGCCCAGGCGCTGGAGCCGTCGTTCAGCGCGCGCTTGGTCAGCACGGCCACGCGGTGCGTGGGCGCCAAGTGCAGCGCCGCCGAGAGGCCGGCGAGGCCGCTGCCGATGATGAGGACGTCGAAATCGCGCACGGCGGAAGTCACTGGATATGCAAACCGGTTGGGTCAGGCAGGTGAGTAAGCCAGCCGGACGTAGATGGGGGCGAAGGCTTCCGCCTGCGTGATTTCGATCAGCGTCTCCTTCGCGAGCTCCAGCATCGCGATGAAGGTGACGATCAGCACCGGCACGCCGCGCGACACGTCGAAGAGCTTCTCGAACTCGACGAAGCGCTGCCCCTGCAGGTGGCGCAGCACGATGCTCATGTGCTCGCGCACGTTGAGTTCCTCGCGCGAGATCTTGTGGTGCTGCACGAGCTTGGCGCGCTTCATGATGTCGGCCCAGGCGTCGCGCAGCTCGATCACGTCCACGTCGGGAAAGCGCGGCTTCAGCGACTGCTCGATGTAGACCTGCGCCTTCCAGAAGTCGCGGCCGTACTGCGGCATGGCGCTGATGGCGGCGGCCTGCAGCTTGGTCTGCTCGTACTCGAGCAGGCGGCGCACGAGCTCGGCGCGCGGGTCTTCCGCCTCTTCGCCGTCGGCCACCTTCTTGGGCGGCAGCAGCATGCGCGACTTGATCTCGATCAGCATCGCGGCCATCAGCAGGTACTCGGCCGCGAGTTCGAGGTTCGTCTGGCGGATCTCGTCGACGTAGCTCAGGTACTGCCGCGTGAGCCCCGCCATCGGGATGTCGAGGATGTTGAAGTTCTGCTTGCGGATCAGGTAGAGCAGCAGGTCCAGCGGGCCTTCGAAGGCCTCCAGGAACACCTGCAGCGCCTCGGGCGGGATGTACAGGTCCTTCGGCATCGCGAAGAGCGGCTCTCCATAGAGCCTCGCGAGCGCGACCTGGTCGACCACCTCGGGCATGTCGACCACCAGCGTGCCGTTGTCCTCGTCGCCGTTCATCGGGTCGATGCTACTTTTTCAATAGCGGCCGACGCAGTGCGGACGGGGGTGTGCTGCCAATTCGGCATCGGGGAAGGGCTTACTTGGCCTGGGTCTGGTAGACGTACGGCTGCATCGGCACGCGGGCTTCGCTGTACTCCTCGAGCAGGCTGCGGTCGAGGTGCTTGTCCCAGAGCAGGGCGCGGCCGGCGCGCTGTTCGGCCTCCAGCGTCGGCTTCTTTTCCTTCATCTCCTCGATGAAGTTCGTGATCTCGGAGGTGTAGTGGGGGCGGCGGAAGATGGACATAGACTGGACCTTTGTTGGCGCGAATTTTACCGGGGACGGCATGAAGCGAATTCAGGGTTGGCGGATCGGCATGGTTACGGGGTGTCTGGCGGCGGCGATCGGGCTCGCCGCCTGCGACCCGAAGAACATCAGCGAGCTGGAGGAAGGCGTGTCCACCGAGGCCGACGTCCGCGCGCGCTTCGGCGAGCCCGAGAACATCTGGGACGCCCCCGGACGCGGCCGCGTGTTCGAGTACAACCGCCAGCCCGCGGGCCAGAAGAACTACATGATCACCATCGGCCCCGACGGCAAGATGAGCGCGTTGCGCCAGGTGCTCACGCCCGAGAACTTCGCGAAGGTTCAGCCCGGCATGATGATGGAAGACCTGCGCAAGATGCTCGGCAAGCCCGCCAAGGTGACGCCCTATGCGCTCAGGCGCGAGACCGAATGGGAATGGCGCTGGGTGCAGCCGCCCAACTCCGCCATGGTCTTCACCGCCACGCTGAACGACGACCAGCGCGTGGTGCGCAGCGGCTCCTCGCCCGACCGAGGCACCGAGGCCCCGTAACGCTGCAGCTACCCGCCGTGGGACGCGCCGGGCCTGCCCGTCGTCAGTTCCTCGGCAAAGCCCGATCGCTCCAGCACCTCCAGGGGCTGCGGCTGCAGCGACTCGATGCGAAGCACCCCGTCGCGTGCCAGCACCGCCCGGTGCAGCTGCCGCAGGGCGTCGACGCCGGTGGCGTCGATGTAGATCAGGTGCGTGGCGTCCAGCACCAGCGTCATGCCGCGCGGTGCGCGCTCGGCGGCATTCACCGTCTCGTCGAGCTTGGCCGCCGCGCCGAAGAACAGCGCACCGTAGAGCCGGTAGGTGAGCACCGGCGGCTGCAGCGTGACCAGCTCGACCTCGAAGAGCCCGCTCATGCGCCGGATGAAGAGCGCGCAGGCCAGCACGATGCCCACCTGCACCGCCACCGTCAGGTCGAACACCACCGTGAGGAAGAAGGTGCCCAGCATCAGCAGCCGGTAGTGGCGGCTGAAGTGCCGCAGCTGCGTGGGCGTGAACTCGCGCCATTCGCCCATGTTCAGGCCCACGAACACCAGGATGCCCGCCAGCACCGCGAGCGGCACGTGGCGCGCCAGCGGCGCTGCCAGCAGCACCACGACCAGCAGCGTCAGCGCATGCACCATGCCCGCGACCGGCGAGCTGCCGCCCGAGCGGATGTTGGTCACGGTGCGCGCGATGGTGCCCGTGGCCGGCATGCCGCCGAAGAAAGGCGTGACCACGTTCGCGATGCCCTGCGCCATCAGCTCCTGGTTGGGGTCGTGGCGCGGCTGGCCGCTGATCTGGTCGGACACGCGCGCGCACAGCAGCGACTCGATGGCGCCGAGCAGCGCGATGGTCAGCGTCGGCGTCACGAGCTGCTTGACCGTCTCCCACGAGAAATCGGGCAGCGCGAAAGCCGGCACGCCCTCGGGAATGCCGCCGAAGCGCGTGCCGATGGTTTCCACCGGCAGCTCGAAGCCCCATGACACCAGCGTGAGCGTGACCAGCGCCACGATGGGGCCCGGCATGCGTGCGCCCACCTGCACGGCCCGCATGCGCGCCACCGGGCCCACGAGGCGCAGCACCGCGCTGCCCACCTTCGAGTTCTCGCGCAGCAGCAGCGGCCACAGCAGCAACCCGCCCACGCAGGCGATGCCCAGCGCGAAGGCATACGGGTTGAAGGTGCCGATCTGCAGCGCCATCGCATGCAGCTGCGAGAACACGTCGGCCGGCATCTTCGCCACCGTCAGCCCGAGCAGGTCTTTCAACTGCGACAGCAGGATCAGCACCGCGATGCCGTTGGTGAAGCCCACCACGATCGACAGCGGCACGAAGCGCACCAGCCGCCCCAGCCCGAACAGCCCCGCCAGGAACAGCAGCACGCCCGCGCAGGCGGTGGCGATCAGCAGGTTCGCCACGCCATAGCGCTCGACGATGCCGTAGACGATCACGATGAACGCGCCCGCCGGCCCGCCGATCTGCACCGCCGAGCCGCCCAGCAGCGAGATCAGGAAGCCCGCGATGATCGCCGTCCAGATGCCAGCCTCGGGCTTGAGCCCCGAGGCGATGGCGAAGGCCATGGCCAGCGGCAGCGCAACGATGCCCACCGTGGCGCCCGCGCCCAGGTCCTTGAAGAAGCGCTCGCGGTCGTACCCCGCGAGCGCGTCCAGCAGGCGCGGACGGAAGCGGGTGAGGTTCAGCGGGGAGTGCATGGAGCGCTCATTCTGGACTGGCCTCGAGCGCCCGGGCTACTTGCGCAGCTTGTGGATGAGGAACGCCTCCAGCAGTTCCACCGCCTTGCGCCCCGGCAGCGGCGCCGTGGCGAGCCACACCTCGGAGTCGGGCAGCGAGGGCATGCCCTCCTTCGCGCCCAGGATCTTCAGCCGCTTCGAGATGGTGGCCTCGCGGAACACGCCCACCGCGATGCCCGCGCGCACCGCCGCCTCGAGCCCGGTGACGCTGGTGCTGGTGTAGGCGATGCGCCACGGAATGCCCGCGCGGTCCAGCGCGCGCGTGGCCCAGTCGCGCAGCATCGCGCCCTCGGGGTTCAGCGCCAGCGGCAGCGGCCGCTGCAGGTGCGTGGTCGACGAGGCGGTGGAGGCCCAGACGATGCGCGACTTCGTCAGCCGCAGCCCTTCGCCCGAGCCCACCGCGCCCACGCCGATCACCATGTCGTAGCGCGAGCCCAGCTCCGCATGCATGGCCGACGACACGCCGTGGTGCAGCTCCACGTGGATGCGCGGATGCTGCCTGCAGAACTCCGCGATGAGCACCGGCAGCACGCGCGTGGCGTAGTGCTCGATGGAGCCGATGCGGATGCTGCCCGACACCTCCTGCCTGTCGACGTCGTGGAAGAGCTGGTCGTTCAGGCCCAGCATCTGGCGCGCCAGCGGCAGCAGCTGCAGGCCCTCGGGCGTGGGCGCGAGCTGGCGCGTGTCGCGCGCCACCAGCTGCACGCCGAGCTGCTCCTCGAGCCGGCGCAGCTGCATGCTCACCGCCGACTGCGTGCGCGACAGCGCCTTGGCGGCGGTGGTGAAGCTGCCGATGCGCACCACCGTGTCGAACACGCGCAGCAGGTCGATGTCCACCGTGTGGCTGCGGGGGGCGACGTGGGCGGGGCGGATGTTCCTTGCGGGCATGGGTGTCTTCCGGGAGGGCTTCAGGTCATCAAGGAACGTGATGGAAGAGATAAGAAACCATCACGTTTTGCGCTGGATTGTGGGCCAAGAATCCGGCTCACGACAACGCAAACGGAGACAAGACATGCCCTATCCGATGGTTTTCATCCCGCGACGGCGGCGCCTGCTGCAGGGCGCGCTGGCCGCTTCGGTCGCGCCGGTGCTGGCCTTTCCGGCACGGGCCGCCGCGCCCTGGCCGCAGAAGGCCGTGCGGCTGGTCGTCGGCTTCCCGCCGGGTTCGTCGCCCGACGCGCTGGCACGCGCCGTGGCCGATCCGCTGGCGCAGGCGCTGGGCCAGCCGGTCATCGTCGAGAACAAGGTCGGCGCGGCCGGCACCATCGGCGTCAACGCGGTGGCGAAGGCCACCGACGGCCACACCATCGGCCTCACCGGCAACGGCCCGCTCACCACCGCGAAGGCGCTCAACCCCGCCACGCCCTACGACGTGGCGCACGACCTGCGCCCCATCTCGCTGGTGGCCAGCAGCCCCTTCGTGCTGGCCGGCAGCACCGACATGCCCGCCACCGACCTGCGCGGCCTGCTGGCCCACGCCAGGGCGCAGGGCGACCGCCTGAGCTACGGCTCGGTCGGGCCCGGCTCGGGCTCGCACCTGGCGATGGAGCTGCTGAAGACGCTCACCGGCATCCAGGCCGTGCACGTGCCGTTCCCAGGCTTCCCGCAGGTGGCGACGGCGCTGATGGGCAAGCAGATCGACCTGTCGTTCATGATCCCGTCGATCGCCGCGCCGCAGGCGAAGAACGGGCGGCTGCGCATGTACGGCGTGAGCACCGCCGCGCCCTTCGCCGCCTTCGCCGAGGTGCCGCCGATCCAGCCCGCGCTGGGCGCCGGCAAGGCCTTCGACGTGGCGTCGTGGAACGCCGTCTTCGGCCCGGCGGGCATGCCGCAGCCGGTGGCGCAGCGGCTGTCAGACGAGATCGCGCGCATCCTGAAGGCGCCCGACATGCGCCAGCGCCTGTTCGACCAGGGCTGGCAGGCGCTCGGCACCGCGCCCGACGCGCTGGCCCGCAAGATCGTCGACGACACGGCGATGTGGGGCGACGTCATCAGGCGCACCGGCGCGCGCAGCGAGTAGGCGGCCCGGCATGAAGCGCAGGAACCTCTTCGCAGGTGTCGCGGGTGCGGCGGGCATCGCCGCAGCCGGGCTCGTCCCGTCGTCGCAAGCGGCCGGCCGGCCCTCGACCTTCGTGCTCGTGCACGGCGCGTGGCACGGCGGCTGGTGCTGGTCGCGCGTGGCATCGCGGCTGCGCGCCGCCGGCCACACGGTGTTCACGCCCACGCTCACCGGGCTGGGCGAGCGCCGGCACCTCATCTCGCCGCAGGTCAACCTCGACACGCACATCGACGACGTCGTCAACCTGCTGCAGTTCGAGGAGCTCGAGCGCGTGGTGCTGGTCGGCCACAGCTACGCGGGCATCGTGATCTCCGGCGTGGCCGACCGCGCCGCGGCGCGCCTGCGCCAGCTGGTGTTTCTCGATTCGCTGCTGCTCGATTCCGGCAAGAGCCTGTTCTCCGACTTTCCGCCGGCGGTGGTGGAGCAGCGCCTGAAGGCCATCCGCGACACCGGCGGCGGCGTGGGCGCGGCAGCCGCCCTGCCGCCCGCCGCCTTCGGCGTGAAGGACCCGGCCGACGCGGCCTGGGTCGCGCGCAATCTCACGCCGCAGCCCGTGGGCACCTACCTGCAGCCGCTGCTGCTGAAGGCCCCGCAGGGCAACGGCCTGCCGAAGACCTACATCGAGTGCACCGGCGATCCCATCGCCACGCTCGAACCCACAAAGGCGCGCGTGCGCGCCGACGCCGGCTGGCAGCTGCGCATGCTGGCCACCGGCCATGACGCGATGGTCACGGCGCCCGGGCCGCTGGCCGAGCTGCTGGCCGAACTCGCCGCATCCACTTCATCCACCTGAAAGCTCCACGATGGGAACCCTGACCCCCGAAGAACGCCATTTCTTCCGCTCCGACGTCAACGCGCGCGACAGCGAACGCAAGCAGCGCCAGCCGCAAGGCCACATCACCGAGCCGGCGCGCCAGGTGCCGGTGCACGAGCGCTGCGACGTGCTGGTGCTCGGCGGCGGGCCGTCGGGCGTGGCGGCCGCGGTCGCGGCAGCGCGCAGCGGCGCGCGCGTGGTGCTGCTGGAGCGCTACAACCACCTGGGCGGCCTTTCCACCGGCGGGCTGGTGATCTGGATCGACCGCATGACCGACTGGTCGGGCCGGCACGTCATCCACGGCCTTGCAGCCGAGTTCATGGAGCGCCTGGGCCGCGACGCCGTGGCCGGCCCGCCGCGCGAGGACTGGGGCTCGCGCGACACCGCGAAGGCCGACTACTGGTCGCTGCGCACCGCCGCGTTCCACGGCGTGGTCACGCATTCGCCCACCATCGACCCCGAGATGCTCAAGGGCGTGTACCACCAGATGGTGCGCGAGGCCGGCGTCGACCTGATCCTGCACGGCTGGATGGTCGCGCCCATCGCCGAAGAAGGGCGCGTGAAGGGTGCTGTGTTCGAGAGCAAGCAAGGCCGCCGCGCCATTCTTGCCAGCGTGGTGGTCGACACCACGGGCGAGGGCGATCTCTACGCGGCGGCGGGCGCGGCGTTCTCGTCGGACATCGACGCGCACGACATCCACCACTGCATCAACACCTCGTGGCTGTTCGCGGGCGTGGACATGCGGCGCTGGCTGGACTTCCGCGCGCACGAGCCGCAGGCCTACTCTGCATTCCTGGCGCGCGGGCGCGAGACGCTGGGCAGCTTCGAGAAGCCCAGCGTCTCGTGGCGCGACGACGTGGCCACCTTCCTCGGGCCGCGCAAGTCGGGCTTCAGCGCGCTCGACGTGGACGAGATGACGCAGGTCGAGTGGGAGTCGCGCAAGAGCATGGCCGAGCACCTGGCCTTCTACCGAGCGCATGCGCCGGGCTTCGAGAACGCCTGGCACATGCTCATGGCGCCGCAGATCGGCACGCGCCACGGCCGCCGGCTGGTGGGCGTGAAGAGCGTGCGGCGCGGCGCGTGGGACGCGGGCGCGGTGGAGGCCGACGAGGTGGGCATCAGCCCGAGCCCGTCGCCGAAGTTTCCGAACATCTCCGTGCCCTACGGCGCGCTGGTGCCCGAGAAGCTCGACGGCGTGCTCGCGGCGGGCAAGCACATCTCGTGCGACACCAACTCGCACGGCTTCATGCGCGAGATTCCTCAGTGCTGGCTGACGGGGCAGGCGGCCGGCACGGCGGCGGCGCTCGCGGCCGACGCGGGCGTGCTGCCGCGCGACGTGGACGTCAGGCGGCTGCAGGCGCTGTTGACGGCACAGGGTGTGCCCCTGAGGCAGGCTGCGGCCGAAACGCCGCGGGCGCACACTGCCGAGGCATGAACTTCCGCCTGTCGCTCGCCCACCTCGGGATGCTCGACGCCGCGCCGCCCCGGCTGGTGGAGGCCGCGCACGCGGCGGGCTTCGCGGGCGTCGGCATCCGCCTGAACCCCGCGCGCCTTGGCGAAGCGCCGTTCCCGATGGCCGTGGGCGGCGAGATGCTGCGGGAGACCTCGGCGCGCCTGCGCGACCTGGGGCTGCGCGTGCACGACGTGGAGATCGTGCGCATCGGGCCCGGTTTCGACGCGGCGCCGCTCGCGGGCGTGCTCGAATCGGCCGAGGCGCTGGGCGCGCGCTGCCTCATGGTCAACGTGGACGACAGCGACGCCGCGCGCGCGGGCGACAGCCTCGCGGCGCTGGCCGAACGCGCGCGGCCGCACGGGCTCGCGCTCGGCGTGGAATTCATGATCTACACGGCCGCGCGCTCGCTGCGGGCGGCGCAGCAGCTCGTGGCCGCGTCGAGAAGCGACACGGCGCGCGTGGTGATCGACGCGCTGCATTTCTTCCGCGCCGGCTGCGTGCCCGACGACATGCAAGGCACGCACATCGACCGGTACTTCATGCAGATCAACGACGCGCCCGCCCGGCGCCATCCGGGCCTGTCGCCCGGGGAAGAGGGGCGGGCGCACCGGCTCTTTCCCGGCGAGGGCGAACTGCCGGTGCATCGCCTGCTCATGCATCTCGCGCCCGATGCGCTGCTGTCGGTCGAGGCCCCCAGCGCGATCCGCATGGCCACGCTCGATCCGCATGCGCGCGCCGCCGCGGCCTTCCGCACCACCACCGAATTCCTTCACAGAAACGGCCATGCCCATGCCTGACGACATCCTCCCCGACACCGCCCTCGACTGGAGCGGCCTGAAGCTCGACGGCAGGACCGCCGTGCTCGGCATCATCGGCGACCCCGTCGCGCAGGTGAAGGCGCCGCTGCCGCTCACCAGGCTGCTGCAGCGGCGCGGCATCAACGCGGTGCTCGTGCCGCTGCATGTGCGGGCGGCCGACGTGGCGCCGCTGCTGCAGACGCTGCTCGCGGTGCGCAACGTGGCGGGCGTGGTCGTCACCGTGCCGCACAAGCAGCTCGTGGCCGGCCTGCCCATCGACACGCTGCGCGCCGCGCGCGAGGCGCGGGCGGTGAACGTCGTCCGCCGCAAGGGCGATGCGTGGCAGGGCGACCTGCTCGACGGCGCGGGCTTTGTCTCGGGGCTCGTGCGCAACGGCTTCGACGTGAAGGGCCGCAGCGTGGGGCTCGCGGGCGCGGGTGGCGCGGGCAACGCCATCGCCTTCGCGCTGGCCGCAGCCGGCGCGGCGCGCATCGACGTGCGCGATGCCGACGACGCGAAACGCGCGGACCTCGTCGATCGGCTGCGCGCGCTGGGCCATGCCGCGGGCGACTGGGACGCCGCGAGCCCGCGCGACCTGCTCGTCAACGCCACGCCGGCCGGCATGCGCGATGGCGATCCGCTGCCCATCGCGCCATCGGCGATCCGCGCCGGCCAGACCGTGGCCGACGTCATCATGGAGCCGCACACCACGCCGCTTCTCGCGCTGGCCCAGCGCCAGGGCGCGCGCATCGTGCATGGCCGCCACATGATGGACGAGCAGCTGGAGCGCATGGCCGACTTCTTCGCCGAGGCCCTGCAATGAGCCGCGCGCCGTTCTTCCCCGGCTTCGCGGTGCACGACGTGCTGCTGGGCGATGCCGTCATTCACGCCGAAGTCGGCGGCAGCGGACCCCCGCTGCTGTTGCTGCACGGCTATCCGCAGACGCACGTGGCCTGGCATCGCATTGCGCCGACGCTGGCCCGGCATTTCACCGTGGTCGCGCCCGACCTGCGCGGCTATGGCGACAGCACCGGCCCGGCCGGAGACCCGCTGCACGTCAACCACAGCAAGCGCACGCTGGCGGCCGACAAGCTCGCGCTGATGCGTGCCCTGGGCTTCACCCGCTTCGCCGTCATGGGCCACGACCGCGGCGCGCGCGTGGGCTACCGGCTGTGCCTTGATTCGCCGGAGGCGGTGAACTGCTTCGTCTCGCTCACCGTGGTGCCGACCGAGGAAATGTGGAAGCGCGCCGGCATGGCCTTCGGGCTCAAGGCCTTCCACTGGTACCTGTTCGCGCAGCCCTTCGACCTGCCCGAGCGCATGCTGCGCGCCGACCCGGCCTACTACCTCGACTGGGCGCTGCGCAACGCGGTGCAGAAGGTCGATGCCGTCACGCCGCAGGCGCTGGCCGAATACCACCGCGCCTTTGCAAAGGAGTCGGTGCGCCACGCGATCGTGGAGGACTACCGGGCCGCAGCCTCCATCGACCTGCAGCACGACCGCGACGACCTTGCCGCGGGGCGCCGCATCGCGTGTCCGGTGCAGGTGCTGTGGAGCGCCTCGAACACCGCGAAGCCCGATCCGCTCGAGATCTGGAAGACCTGGGCGGACGAGGTCGAAGGCGGGACCATCGATTGCGGCCACCAGATGGCGGAAGAGGCACCCGACGAGGTGCTGGCGCGGGTTCTGCCGTTCCTGCTGCGGCACGCCCGGTCAGCCTGATCGGCCTGATCGCTGAAGGAAAACTTTTGGTCGACTTATTCAAAACAAAGGATGCAGATACATTTTTGACATTCATTGACATTTCGTCACCGACATTACCGGGGCCGTCAGATGCACATCCTGCTTGTCGCGAGCGCGTTCAACAGCCTGACGCAACGGGTGCTGGCGGAACTGCAGGATCGGGGCCACACCGTCGGCGTGGTGCTGGCCCTCGGCAATGACGACGAAATGCGTGAAGCCGTGCGGGCGCAGGCGCCCCAGCTCATCGTGGCGCCGATGCTCACCAGCGCGATTCCAGAGGACATCTGGCGCGCCCACACCTGCCTGATCGTGCATCCCGGCCCGCCGGGCGACCGGGGCCCCTCGTCGCTCGACTGGACGCTGCAGGGCGGCGCCGAAAGCTGGGGCGTCACCGTGCTCGAGGCCGTGGCCGAGATGGACGCGGGCGATGTCTGGGCGTGGTCGCCGCTGAAGGTGCCCCCGCACGCCGGCAAGAGCGACCTCTATCGCGGCGAGGTGGCCGATGCGGCGGTCGACGCGGTGCTGCTCGCGGTGGAGCGCTTCGCCTCGGGCAGGCACAAGCCGCAGAAGCAGGAGCCCGCGGCGCTGGCCGCCGGCTGGCGGCCCTTCATGAAGCAGGCCCGGCGGCGCATCGACTGGACTTCCGACACCGCCGAGGCGATCCTGCGCCAGCTGCGCGCGGCCGATTCGCAGCCCGGCGTGCTCGACGAACTGCTGGGCGCGCAGTGGTACCTGCACGGCGGCCATCCCGAGGACGAGCTGCGCGGCGACAAGCCCGGCGAGCTGATCGCCACCCGCGCCGGCGCCACCTGCCGCGCCACCGTCGACGGCGCGGTGTGGATCCGACAGCTGAGGCCCTGGCGCGAGCCCGGTTCGAGGTTGCCCAGCTACAAACTGCCTGCCACCGAGGCGCTCGGCGAGCTGCTGCCTTCCACGGTGCCCGAGGTACCGGCACCACTGGAGCTGCCGGCCGGGCGCCGTACCTTTTCCGACATCCGCTACAGCGAGCAGGGCGCCGTTGGCGTGCTGAACTTCTCCTTTCCCGGCGGCGCGATGAGCACCGCCCAGTGCCGGCGGCTGCTGGAGGCCTACCGCTTCGCCTGCACGCGAGAGACATCGGTGCTGGTGCTGGGCGGCATGCGCGACTTCTTCTCCAACGGCATCCATCTCAACGTGATCGAGGCGGCCGAAGACCCGGCCGAGGAATCGTGGGCCAACATCCACGCGATGAACGATCTGGTCGAGGCCGTGCTGGGCACCACCGACCGGCTCACCGTGTCGGCGCTGGGCGGCAACGCTGCGGCCGGCGGCGTGATGCTCGCGCTGGCGGCCGACGAGGTCTGGTGCCGCGACGGCGCCGTGCTCAACCCGCACTACAAGCTGATGGGACTGCACGGCTCGGAGTACTGGACCTACATCCTCCCGCGCCGCGTGGGCGAGAGCGAGGCGCTGCGGCTCACGCAGTCGGCGCTGCCGGTGAGCGCGAAGCGCGCGGTCGAACTCGGGATGGCGGAGCGCGTGCTGCGGGCCGCGCCGGAGGAATTGGGCGACGAGGTGGCCCGGCTCGCCGCCGAGCTGGCCGCTTCGCCCGACTTCGCCGAACGTGTCGCGCGGAAGAAGGCGATCCGCGAGCAGGACGAATCGCTGAAGCCGCTGCAGCGCTACCGCGACGAGGAACTGGCGCACATGCGCCGCAACTTCTTCGACGCCCGCGAGCCGCACGCGGGGCTCAGGTCTGCCTTCGTGCGAAAGGAAAGGGCGTCGCACACGCCGCCGCACATAGCCCGCCTGGGCCTGGCGGACTGAGCTGCGCGAGAGCCTTACTGGCTGTCGGGAATCACCGCGTCGGCCGCCGCGCCCACGGCCTTGCCCGTGATGCGCGCGGTGCCGATGGCCGCATCCGCCGCCAGCCCGACCGCGCCGGCTCCCACGCTCACCGCCGTGCTGGCCACCGTCACCACCGCGCAGCCGCCGAGCAGAGTCGAAAGCGAGGCGAGCAGAAAGGCGCGGCGCAGCAGGGTGGTCATGGCAGTTTCTTTTTCGAAGTCGATCAGCGAACGCGCATGCCCGGCGTAGCGCCCGGCCAGGGTTCGAGCACGTGGATGCCGGGGTGGGCCTTCTCGTCGCCGTGGCTGGCGGCCAGCACCATGCCTTCGCTCACGCCGAACTTCATCTTGCGCGGCGCGAGGTTGGCGACCAGCACCGTGAGCTTGCCCACGAGCTGCTCGGGCTGGTAGGCCGAGGCGATGCCGCTGAACACGTTGCGCAGAACTGGACTCCCCTGCGGGTCGGTGCCTTCACCGGCGTCGAGCGTCAGGCGCAGCAGCTTGGTCGAGCCCTCGACCTTCTCGCAGGCCACGATTTTGGCGATGCGCAGATCGATCTTCGCGAAGTCGTCGATGGTGATGGTCGGCGCGATGGCTTCGCCGCCCGGCAGTTCCTGAGGCTGTGCGGCCACGGGGGCTGCGGCAGGTTCCGGAGCGTCGAACAGCTTGTCGACCAGCTTGGCGTCGGCGCGCTGCATCAGGTGCTTGTACTCACCGATGGCGTGGCCGACGGGCAGCGGCTGCGCGGCATCGGCCCAGCTCAGCGGCTGGATGTTCAGGAAGGCCTCGACGTTCAGCGCCAGCGCCGGCAGCACCGGCTTCAGGTACAGCGTGAGCAGGCGGAAGGCCTCGATGCACACGGTGCACACGTCGTGCAGGCGCGCCTCGGCGCCTTCCTTCTTGGCCAGTTCCCAGGGCTTGTTCTGGTCGACGTACTCGTTGACCTTGTCGGCCAGCGCCATCACCTCGCGCAGCGCGCGGGCGTAGTCGCGGCCGTCGTAGAGCGAATGCAGCTGCGACGCCGCGTCGCGCAGCGTGAACAGCAGCGCGTCGCCGTCGGCCGACACCTCGCCCAGCTTGCCGCCGAAGCGCTTGCCGATGAAGCCCGCCGCGCGGCTGGCGATGTTGATGTACTTGCCCACGAGGTCGCTGTTGACGCGAGCGACGAAGTCCTCGGGGTTGAAGTCGATGTCCTCGTTGCGGCCGTTGAGCTTGGCGGCGATGTAGTAGCGCAGCCATTCGGGGTCGAGCCCGATCGACAGGTACTTGAGCGGGTCGATGCCGGTGCCGCGGCTCTTGCTCATCTTCTCGCCGCTCACCGTCAGGTGGCCGTGCACGTACACGGCGTCGGGCGCCTTGCGGCCGCTGAAGTGCAGCATGGCGGGCCAGAACAGCGTGTGGAAGGTGATGATGTCCTTGCCGATGAAGTGCACCTGCTCCAGGTCGGGGTCGGCCATGTACTCGGTGTACGAGATGCCGTCGCCGCCGAGCTCGATGCAGCGCTTGTCCAGCAGGTTCTTCAGCGAGGCCAGGTAGCCCACGGGGGCGTCGAGCCACACGTAGAAGTACTTGCCCGGCGCATCGGGGATCTCGATGCCGAAGTAGGGTGCGTCGCGGCTGATGTCCCAGTCGCCGAGGCCGCCCTTGCCCTCGTCGTCCTTGTAGAGCCACTCGCGGATCTTGTTCTGCACCTCGGGCTGCACGTGGCCGGCGGCGGCGGTCCATTCCTTCAGGTAGGCCTCGCAGCGCGGGTCCGAGAGCTTGAAGAAGAAGTGCTCCGAGCTGCGCAGTTCGGGCTTGGCGCCCGACAGGGCCGAGTAGGGGTTGATCAGCTCGGTGGGCGCGTACACGGCGCCGCACACCTCGCAGTTGTCGCCGTACTGGTCTTTCGAATGGCAGTTGGGGCACTCGCCCTTGATGAAGCGGTCGGCCAGGAACATGCCCTTTTCGGGGTCGTAGAACTGCTCGACGCTCTTGGTGCTGATGAGGCCGTTGGCGCGCAGGTCGCGGTAGATGTCCTGCGCCAGCTGGTGGTTCTCGGGCGCGTCGGTCGAGTGCCAGTTGTCGAAGGAGATGTAGTAGCCGTCGAGGTACGGCTTGCGACCGGCCGCGATCTCGGCCACGAAGGCTTGCGGCGTCACGCCGGCCTTGTCGGCCGCGATGGTGATGGCCGCGCCGTGGGCGTCGTCGGCGCACACGAAGTTGACGTCGGCGCCGTTCATTCGCTGGTTCCGCACCCAGATGTCGGCCTGGATGTATTCCATCATGTGGCCGATGTGAAACTTGCCGTTGGCATACGGCAGGGCGGTGGTGACGAAGAGCTTGCGCGGGGCGGACATCGGGGAGGGCGCTTTCGGAGTGGCTGACGGGGAGAACCGGGCATTTTAGGTTGCGGCGTCCCGGGGCGGGTCTGGTGGCAGCATCGACCCCATGACGCACGCCATCGAACTTGCCGCTTACATCGCCGGATTCGCCGGGTCTCCGCTTGCGCCATGGGGTGCCTCGCCGCCGTGGGAACTGCCGCCGCAAGCCCCGGAAATCGTGCGCCGGCTGCTGGCTGGGCTGCCCGTTGGCGACTATGCCGTCGATGGTGAAGTGGCCATTCACCGCAGCGCCAGGGTCGAGCCGGGCGCGGTGCTCAAGGGGCCGCTGATCCTCGGTCCGGGCTGTTTCGTGGCCGCAGGGGCCTACCTGCGCGGCGGCAACTGGGTCGACGCCCGCTGCAGCATCGGGCCGGGCGTGGAGCTGAAATCGTCCTTCGTCTTCGAGGGCACGGCGCTCGCACACTTCAACTTCGTCGGCGACTCGGTCATCGGCGCGGGCGTCAATATGGAAGCCGGCAGCATCGTCTGCAACCACCGCAACGAGCGCGCGGACAAGCAGGTCTTCGTGCGCGGCGGCGAGGGCGGGGCGCTGCAGGGCACGGGGTGCGAGAAATTCGGGGCGCTGGTCGGCGACGGGGTGCGGATCGGGGCCAATGCAGTGATCGCTCCCGGGGCGCTGCTTGCGCCGGGCCGCGTCGTGGGCCGGCTGGCGCTGGTGGACGACGAACTGGCGCAGAAGGTGGCCTGAGCGTGGGGGCACTCGGCGGCGGGCTGTCGCGCGGGCGACGTATGCTCCAGCCCCCCGATCCAGAAAAGCTGAAAGCGAGACGCAGCCGATGACCACCACTTCCATTCCCGCAACCTTGATCCCCGGCGACGGCATCGGCCCCGAAATCGTCGACGCCACGCTGGCCGCGCTCGATGCGCTGAAGGCTCCCTTCGTCTGGGACACGCAGATCGCCGGCCTGGGCGGCGTCAAGGCTTCGGGCGATCCGCTGCCGCAGGCCACGCTCGACAGCATCCGCAAGACCCGGCTGGCCCTGAAGGGGCCGCTGGAGACCCCCTCGGGCGGCGGGTACCGCTCGTCGAACGTGCGGCTGCGCGAGGAATTCCAGCTGTACGCCAACCTGCGCCCCGCGCGCACCATCATTCCCGGCGGCCGATTCGACAAGATCGACCTGGTGGTCGTTCGCGAGAACCTCGAGGGCCTCTACATCGGCCACGAGCACTACGTGCCCATCGACGGCGATCCGCACGCCGTGGCCATGGCCACCGGCATCAACACCCGCCAGGGTAGCCGCCGCCTGCTCGAATACGCCTTCGAAACCGCCATCGCCACCGGCCGCAAGAAGGTCACGCTGGTGCACAAGGCCAACATCATGAAGGCGCTCACCGGCATCTTCCTGGAGACCGGCCTAGACCTCTACGAGAAGAAGTACAAGGGCAAATTCGAGCTCGACACGGTCATCATCGACGCCTGCGCGATGAAGCTGGTGCTCAACCCCTGGCAGTTCGACATGCTGGTCACCACCAACCTGTTCGGCGACATCCTGTCCGACCTCGTGGCCGGCCTGGTCGGCGGCCTGGGCATGGCGCCCGGCGCCAACATCGGCACCGACGCCGCGATCTTCGAGGCCGTGCACGGCTCCGCGCCCGACATCGCCGGCAAGGGCATCGCCAACCCCACCGCGCTGCTGCTGGCTGCCGCACTCATGCTCGACCACGTGAAGCTGCCCGAACTGGCCACGCGCCTGCGTACCGCCATCGACGAGACGCTGAACATCGACAAGGTGCGCACCGGCGACCTGGGCGGCACGGCGGGCACCGAGGCGTTCACGAAGGCGCTGGTCAGCCGCATCAACGGCGGCTGAACCCGGCGGGGGCTTGCGGGCGCCGCATGAGAAGAAGGCTTGCGCTGCTCCTGGGAGCCCTGCTGTTCGCGGGCCTGGCTGGTCTTGCCGCGGCCGGCCAGCGCTTCACCGTGGTGAAGATCGACCTGCGCAAGGAACGGCTCGAGCTGTTCCTGCGCGACGACGCAGGCGCGCCGTTCAAGCGCTTCGACCGGCTCGATGCCTGGTTGAAGGAGCGTGGCCGCCAGCTGGGCTTCGCGATGAACGCCGGCATGTACCACGAGGACTTCTCCCCGGTCGGCCTGCTGGTGCGCGGCGGCCGCGAGGAGTCGCCGCTCAACCTGGCTGACGGCGCGGGCAACTTCTTCCTCAAGCCCAATGGCGTGTTCCTCGTGTCGGACGCAGGGCCGCGCGTGGTCGAGTCGTCGGAGTACCCGGCGCTGGCGAAGGGCGTGCGGCTGGCGACCCAGTCGGGCCCGCTGCTGCTGCGCCGCGGCGTCGTGCATCCGGCCTTCATTCCCCATTCCGATTCGCGCAAGATCCGCAACGGCGTCGGCGTGATCGGCCACACCGCGATCTTCGTCATCAGCGAAGTACCGGTGAATTTCCACGAGTTCGCGCTCTACTTCCGCGACGTGCTCCACTGCCGCGACGCGCTGTACCTCGACGGCACGGTGTCGGCGCTGCATTCGCCGTCGCTGCACAGAAGCGATTTCGTGCGGGAGCTGGGGCCTATCCTCGGCGTCGCGTCGCCCTGAGTTTCATCATCGATTTCGAGCCATGTCTTCCACCACCTCGCTGCCCGTCCTGTCCCTTGTCGAAACCCGTGTGCTCGGCGTGCTCGCCGAAAAGCAGCGCACCGTGCCCGACAGTTATCCGCTCACGCTCAATTCGCTGGTGTCGGGCTGCAACCAGAAGACCAGCCGCAACCCCGTGCTCGAGCTCACCGAGTCGCAGGTGCAGGCGGCCATTGACAGCCTCAGGGGCTACAGCCTCGTGGCCGAGACCAGCGGCGGGCGGGCCTTCCGCTACGAGCACAACGTCGATCGCGTGCTGCGCATTCCGTCGCAGTCGGTGATCCTGCTCACCGTGCTGATGCTGCGCGGCCCGCAGACGGCGGGCGAGCTGCGCATCGCCTGCGACCGCATGCACAACTTCGCCGACATCTCGTCGGTCGAGGGGTTTCTCAACGAGCTTGCGGAACGGCCAGCGGGCGCGTTGGTGGTGAAGCTGGCGCGCCTGCCGGGCGCGCGCGAGAGCCGCTGGGCGCATCTGTTGAGCGGTGCGCCGGCCGAAGAGGTGGCCGGGCCTGCAGGTGCTTCGTCCGACGCCGCATACACGGCGAGCGACGTGTCGCTCGGCGAGGTCGCGGCGCTCAAGGCCAACGTGGCGCGGCTGGAAGCCGAGGTGGCGTCGCTGAAGGCGCTGCTGGGGCGAGTGTGTACCGAGTTGGGTATTTCCGAGGCAGGTTGACCGCCTTGAGTTGCCGGCAGGGCGTGTGTCGCTGTATCTTGCGCCGCACATGACATACACCTGCCCGCACTGCAAGGCACCCGGTATCAAGGGCTTCGCCAAGCGCTGGTCCGACCGGGCTACCCCTGCCGAATGCACTGCCTGCGGCGGCCTTTCGCATGTGCTGGCCAGCACCAGCAGCTGCATCTGGGTGGGCGGCATCGTGATCTTCATGGTCTCGCTGATCGGCGGGCTCGGGCTGCATTCGGGGCTTTTCTTCGTGAGCGGGCTGGTGCTTGCGGTGGCCTTCAACGTGTGGGCATGGAGGCGCGCGAAGATGTATCCGATCTCCAGGGAAAGCGCGGGCAATGCGGCAAAGGCCGGGTGGCTGGTCGCCGGCATCTACGCCTTCGTCGCGCTCTTCCAGTAGCGGCAGGGCCCGCGCGCGGGCTTCTTCCGTTCACCGCATTTCACACGGGCTTCACGCAGCCCGCACATCCGGTGCCTAACTTCGGTCTCCATTGCGAAAACCACTGGAGCCCCGAATGGACAACGGACACACCGTCGCGTGGCGCGACCATATGCCCTACGACGACATCACGCGGCGCGCACTCGCCTGGCTCGCCGCGCTGGCCGGCATAGCGAGCCTGTATGCCTTCTTCTGGTGGGCCGCCTCGGCCACCGGTTTCTTCCTCTTCGACGGCTGGCGCCACACCTGGCAGAGCCTGGGCACGGCGATCGTGTTCCGCGACATGGACACGGTCTACTACCTGCTGAGCTGGGTCTTCTCCGTCTTCGGCGGCCTGTATGGCTGGGTCGCGCTCGTCGGATTCGCCGCCACGCACCGGCGCGGCTGGGAGGCGGTTCCCCCGTGGATCAAGATCGGCTGCGCCTTCGGCGTGGCCGCCGGCCTGGCCTTCGAACCGGGCCGGCTGCTGGCGCTGGTGCCCATCGTCTGCGCGGTGGCGCTGCTGCTGCGCTCGATGCTGATGTCGCCGGCCGAACGGCTCAGCTCCCGGACACCGGCACGTCCAGACTGAGCTTCACCGGGTCCATGGTGACCAGCGTGCGAAAGCGCTTGACGTTGTTGCTCTGGAAGAAGAGCTGCCGCGTGAGCGCCGTGTACTGCGCCATGTCGCGCACCACGAAGACGAGGATGAAGTCCCATTCGCCGGTCACGTAGTAGCACTGCTGCACCTGCGGGCAGTCCCTGAAGCTCTTCTTCATCGCGTCGAGCAGCTCGATCTGCTCGCTTTCGGTTTCCACCTCGGCCACGATGGTCAGCGGATGGCCCAGCGCGGCCGGGGACAGCACGGCGCCGTAGCGCTGGATCACGCCCTCGTCGCGCATGCGCTTGAGCCTGCGGTTCACAGCCGCGGTCGACAGGTGCACGCGCTCGCCCAGTTCGCTCTGGGGCATGCGGCTGTCGGCCTGGATCAGTTCCAGCAGGCGGAGGTCGAGGGCGTCGAGCGGGGTCATGGATGAACGGTGGTGCGCGCAAAAACGTTGCGTCGGAGGCCCCGATTTTGCGTACCTGTCTCGCACCATTGTCAATAGCATCCCGCCATGACCCTCCAAGATGCACCCCTGCGCGACACGCTCACCGGCTGGCGCCGCGCCTTGCACGCCATTCCCGAAACCGGCTTCGAGGAGGCGAAGACATCAGCCTTCGTCACCCGCGTGCTGAAGGCGCTGGGCCTGGAGGTGCACACCGGCATTGGCGGCACCGGCCTCGTGGCCAATCTGAAGGTGGGCAGCGGCAAGGGCACGATCGGCCTGCGCGCCGAGATGGACGCGCTCAACATCACCGAGCTGCCCACCGACCGCGCCTACGCCTCGGGCACGCCCGGCAAGATGCACGCCTGCGGCCACGACGGCCACATGTCGATCATCCTCGGCGCGGCGCAGCTGCTGCGCGAGCGCCGCGACTTCGACGGCACCGTGCGCTTCATCTTCCAGCCCGCCGAGGAGCACGGCCGCGGCGCCAAGGCGATGATGGAAGACGGCCTCTTCGGGCGCTTCCCGGTCGACGAGATCTACGGCCTGCACAACATGCCGGGCATGCGTGCCGGCACCTTCGCCACGCGCGAGGGCGGCCTCATGGCCAGCGAGGACAACTTCGTGATCCACGTGAAGGGCCGCGGCACGCACGCTGCTCGGCCGCACATGGGCATCGACCCCATCGTGATCGGCGCGCAGATCGTGCTGGCGCTGCAGACCATCGTGTCGCGCACGCTCGATCCGGGCGCGCAGGCGGTGGTGTCGTGCACGGAGTTCATCACCGACGGCATCCGCAACGCGATCCCGTCGAACGTCGTCATCAAGGGCGACACGCGCAGCTACGACCCGCAGGTGCAGCGCATGCTGGCCACGCGCATGCGCGAGATCAGCGAGGGCATCTGCCGCATGCACGGCGCCGGCTGCGAGTTCAGCTACACGCACGAGTTCGCGCCCACCGTGAACTGGGCCGAGTGCGTGCCCGTAGCGGTGGCCGCCGCCACGGCCATCGTGGGCGCGGAGAACGTGGATGCGGACGTGGCGCCGATGATGATCTCGGAAGACTTCGGCGCCTTCCTGCAGGCGGTGCCTGGCGCCTTCGTGTTCCTCGGCAACGGCGCCGAGGGCGAGGCCGGCGGCACGCCGCTGCACAACGGCAGCTACGACTTCAACGACGAGGTGCTCGCCAAGGGCGCCCGTTACTTCGCGGAGATCGTCCGCATGCGCCTGCCCGCGCCGGCCGGCGCCACCAACTGATCGATCGAACGGACCCCATGATTTTCAGGAACCCCCAGGCGCGGTACCGCGCATACGACGAATCCCTGCGCGGTGTGATGAGCATCGCGCGCGGCAAGGAAAGCCGGCAATGGCTCTCGACATGGAGCCGGCTGCAGCCTGCGCCCACGCCGGCATGGTCGCTGCCGGGGCTCGCGAGTCGGCTCGGCATCGGCGGGCTGACGGTGAAGGACGAGTCGGCGCGCTCGGCGCTCGGCAGCTTCAAGGTGCTCGGCGCGCCCGTGGCGCTGCTGCGGCTGGTGCTTCGCCGCTGGCCTGAAAGCGGCTGGACGCCTGCGGACCTGCTGGCGGGCAGGCACGCTGAAGCACTGCGCGACTTCGTGGTCGTCAGCGCCACCGACGGCAACCACGGCCGCGCACTGGCTGCCGCCGCGCAGAGCATCGGCTGCCGCTGCGTGATCGTGCTGCATGCGCAGGTCAGCGAGGAGCGCGAGGCACCCATCGCGGCGCTGGGTGCCGAGATCGTGCGCATCGCCGGCAACTACGACGAATCGGTCGAAGAGGCCGCGCGGCTGGCCCGTGCCAATGGCTGGGAGGTGGTTTCCGACACCTCCTACGAGGGCTACGAGGAGGTGCCGCGCGACGTGATGCAGGGCTACGGCATCCTGGCCGATGAACTGCTCGAAGACATTCCCGCCGACGTGTCGTGCCCCTTCACCCACGTCATCGTGCAGGGCGGCGTGGGCGGGCTGGCCGCGGGCGTCGTCAGCCATTTCTGGGAGCGTTATGGCACAGCACGTCCGAACTTCATCGTCGTCGAGCCCGAACAGGCCGACTGCCTGCTGCAGAGCGCGCGTAACGGCCGCCCGAGCCGCGCGACGGGCTCGGTCGACTCGGTGATGGCGGGGCTGGCCTGCGGCGAGACATCTCCGCTCGCGTGGCGCTTCCTGCAACCCGCCGTCGACGTCTTCATGACGGTGACCGACGCGCAGGCCGAACAGGCGATGCGCGTGCTTGCGAGCGGGGAAGCGGGCGATGTGCCGGTGCTCAGCGGCGAATCGGGCGCCGCCGGCCTCGCGGCGTTGCAGGCACTGGCGGCCGACCCTTCTGCCCGCGACGCGGCACGACTGGGCGCCGATGCCCGCGTGCTGCTCATCAGCACCGAAGGCGCGACGGCGCCGGGCGTGTACCGCGCGATCACCGGGCGTTCCGGCGAAGAGGTCGTCGAGGCGCAGGCGCGGTGGCTGGCCGGCAGGCGCGCGTGACCCGGCCCTAAGCCGCGTTCCAGCCGAAGAAGCGCAGCACCTCGTCGCGCTGTTTCATCGTGTCGGCGCGGCCCAGCGCCATCAGGTCGCGCGTGTAGCTCGACTCGAACAGCAGGTAGCTCGCGAGCGCGCCGCCCTTCACGTCGGCCGCGACCTTCGAGCCGCCCAGCAGGTGCCGCACAGCGCCGGGCAGGGCGTCTACGTGGCGCGCCGCGATCACGTCGAGGCGCTCCGACGGCGAGATCACCAGCAGGTCGAGCGGGCGCAGCGTGCTCTGCGCGCGCGCTTCCTCGGGAATCAGCCCCAGCGTGTGGTTGATGCGGCGCAGGCGTTCGATGTCCACCGCCAGCGCGTCCAGGAAGATGCTGGAGAGCGCATGGCCCGCGATCTGCGCCATCGTCGGATAGCCGCTGTGGGTGTTGGGCGCGGTGGCGTCGCGCGGCTCGTGCATGCGGCCTGCGCCGATCACCACGATGCGCTGCGCGCCGAGGTGGATGGCCGCCGCGATGGGCGCCGACTGGCGCATCGAGCCGTCGCCGAAGTATTCGGTGTGGCCCTGCATCGGCAACGCCGTGGCCGGGAACACGAAGGGAATGGCCGACGAAGCCAGCAGGTGCGCGTGCGTGATGCGGTCGCGCACCGAAAGGCGCTGCGAGCGCACCCACGGCTCCATCGGCACGGCTGCCTCGAAGAAGGTGACGTGCTCGCCCGAGCTGTAGCTCGACGCGGTCACGGCCAGCGCCTGCAGGTGGCCCTTCTGCATGAGCTGCGGCAGGCGGTCGAGCAGCACCATGCGCTGCAGCAGCTCGGCCAGCGGCGAGTTGTCGAGCAGCGACTTCGGCTTGATGCGCATCCAGTTGGCCGCGAAGCGCCCGAACCCGAGAAGCATGCGCCAGCGCGTGCCGCTGCCGATCACCGAGAGCGAATCGGCGCGGTACACCTGCTCGGCGCGGAACCGGCTCCAGACATCGGCGATATGGCCCACCACGTGGTCGAAGTCGTCGCAGCCGCAGGCCAGCGCCGCCGCGTTGATCGCCCCGGCCGAAGTGCCGGTGATGACCTGGAAGGGGTTGCCGGTGCCTGTGACCGCGACGCCCGCCGCTCGGCGGATCTCGGCGATGGCCTCCAGCACGCCGACCTGGTAGGCGGCCCGGGCGCCGCCCCCGGTGAGCAGGAGACCTGTGACGGGGCTTGTCTCGGGCATTTTTGTTCGTTGTCGGGCTATTGGAGGACCGTGCGGTGCGGGCCTGTGGAGCACCTTAGACTACCGGCCATTCAGGAGTTTGATCAATGGCACTCACCCCAGAAGGGCTCATGGAGGCACTCAAGGCCGTCCAGGACCCTAACACCGGCAAGGCTTTCGCGGCGACCCGGTCGCTCAAAAACCTCCAGGTCTCGGAGGGCGACGTCTCGTTCGACCTCGAACTCGGCTACCCGGCGAAGAGCCAGCACGCGGCCATCCGCAAGGAGCTGGTGGCGGCCGCCAAGGCGGTGCCGGGCGTGGAGAACGTGTCGGTCAACATCGTCACCAAGGTCATCAGCCATGCCGTGCAGCGCGGCGTGCAGCTGATGCCCAACGTCAGGAACATCATCGCGGTGGCCTCGGGCAAGGGCGGCGTGGGCAAGAGCACCACGGCGGCCAACCTGGCGCTGGCGCTGGCGTCGGAAGGCGCCACGGTCGGCCTGCTCGACGCCGACATCTACGGCCCGAGCCAGCCCATGATGATGGGCATCGAGGGCCGCCCCGACAGCGCCGACGGCAAGACCATGGAGCCCATGGAGCGCCACGGCGTGCAGGTCATGTCGATCGGCTTCCTGGTCGACCAGGACCAGGCCATGATCTGGCGCGGCCCCATGGCCACGCAGGCGCTGGAGCAGCTGCTGCGCCAGACCAACTGGAAGGACCTCGACTACCTCATCGTCGACATGCCCCCCGGCACCGGCGACATCCAGCTCACGCTGAGCCAACGAGTGCCGATGACGGGCGCGGTGATCGTCACCACGCCGCAGGACATCGCGCTGCTCGACGCCAAGAAGGGCATCAAGATGTTCGAGAAAGTCGGCGTGCCGATCCTCGGCATCGTCGAGAACATGGCGGTGCATGTTTGCTCGAACTGCGGCCATGCCGAGCACATCTTCGGCGCCGACGGCGGCAAGAAGATGGCGGCCGAATACCAGATGGAGTACCTCGGCGCGCTGCCGCTGGACATCAACATCCGGCTGCAGGCCGACAGCGGCGCGCCGACCGTGGTGTCCGACCCCGACGGCGAGGCCGCCGGCATCTACAAGGCCGTGGCGCGCCGCGTGGCGGTCGGCATCGCCGAGAAGGCGAAGGACTTCTCGGCGAAGTTCCCGACGATCTCGATCAGCAAGAACACCTAGGAACGGCCTTTCGATGAATCTGCTCGCCTCGATGCGCTACCTGGTGGCGCTGAACGAGCACAAGCACTTCGGCCGCGCCGCCCAGGCCTGCCACATCACGCAGCCGGCCTTGTCGAATGCGCTGCGCGCGCTGGAGACGGAGTTCGGCGTCGTCATCGTCAAGCGCGCCCGCGTGTACGTGGGCCTCACGCACGAGGGCGAGCGCGTGCTGGCCACGGCGCAGCGCATGCTGCGCGACAACGAAGTGCTGCTGCAGGAACTGCGCAGCGACATGAACAACCCGCACGGACGCCTGCGCATGGCGGCCGTGCCCACCGCGATCCCGCTGCTGTCGCGCTTCGCGGCCATGCTGCAGGAGCGCCATCCGGGCATCGTGCCGGCCGTGCTCTCGATGAGTTCGCAGGACCTGGAGACGGGCCTCGAGAACCTGTCGGTCGACCTCGCGCTGGGCTACACCGAGCGCATGCACCTGCCGGGCATCAAGCTCACGGCCTGGCCGCAGAGCGTGGAGCACTACTTCCTGCTGCGCCGCGCGAAGAAGGCGTCGGCCGACCAGCTGCGCATCGGCGAGCCGATGTCGTGGGCCGAGGCGGGCAGGCTGCCGCTGTGCCTGCTCACCTCCGACATGCACAACCGCACCATCGTCGACCAGGCGCTGCGCGAGGTGGGCGTGTCGGTGGTGCCGTCCATCGAGACCAATTCGGTGCTGGCGCTCGCGCTGGCGGTGAGCGCGGGCACGATCAACAGCGTGCTGCCCGGCAGCATGGTCGATGCGGTGCGAAGCCATCGCGAACTCGAGGCGCTGCCGCTGGTGGAGCCCGACGTGCGCACGCCCGTCGGCTTCATGACGCAGGACGGCGTGCGCGCCTCGCGCGCACTCGAGGCGGCGCTGGCCTTCCTGCAGACGCCCGAATGGCAGGCGCAGCTGCAGCAGCACAGCGGCATGCTCGGCGAATGACGAGTCGGCCGGCGGCTGCAAACAAAGAGCCACAAAGAGGCACAAATAGGCCTCTTCATTTAGTTATTGAATCAGGCCATGCCCTGATCGAATTTGACGGCGATTAAAGCGTTCGCACACACTCCGCGGCCCGGATTAGCAATAACTTACACGTCCGGCGAACTAGGAGAAATATGGCAGGCTCATCTGCGGGCGTTCTCGAGGGAGATCGCATTGGTGGAAGCGGGGTGCAGCAGCAACCCGGCTTCCTGGAAAAAGAACGCATCATCGCGGGCCCCGGCTTCAATCGCTGGCTGGTGCCGCCGGCCGCACTGGCCATCCACCTGTGCATCGGCATGGCCTACGGCTTCTCGGTGTTCTGGCTGCCGCTGTCGAAGGCGCTGGGCACCGCCGGCACCGGCGCCCAGGCCTGCGCCAAGGACATGAGCTTCTTCGCCGAGCTCTTCGCCACCACCTGCGACTGGCGCGTGGCAACCCTCGGCTGGATGTACACCCTGTTCTTCGTCTTCCTCGGCTGCTCCGCGGCCCTGTGGGGCGGCTGGCTCGAACGCGCGGGTCCGCGCAAGGCCGGCGTGGTGTCGGCGCTGTGCTGGTGCGGCGGCATGCTGCTGTCGGCACTGGGCATTCACCTGCACCAGTTCTGGCTGATGATCCTCGGCTCGGGCGTGATCGGCGGCATCGGCCTCGGCCTCGGCTACATCTCGCCGGTGAGCACGCTGATCAAGTGGTTCCCCGACCGCCGCGGCATGGCCACCGGCATGGCCATCATGGGCTTCGGCGGCGGCGCGATGATCGGCTCGCCGCTGGCGGTCGACCTGATGAAGCGCTTCTCCACCGCCACCGACGTGGGCGTGATGCAGACCTTCGTCGTCATGGCGCTGGGCTACTTCGTCTTCATGATGGCCGGCGCGCTGGGCTACCGCGTGCCGCCCTCGGGCTGGAAGCCCGAAGGCTGGACCCCGCCTCCGGCGCAGACCAGCAACACCATGATCACGCAGCGCCACGTGCACGTGAAGAAGGTCGGGGGCATTCCGCAGTTCTGGCTCGTGTGGCTGGTGCTGTGCATGAACGTGAGCGCGGGCATCGGCGTGATCGGCATGGCATCGCCCATGCTGCAGGAAGTGTTCGGCGGCTCGCTAATCGACCTGCCGGCCAAGTACGGCGAACTCGACAAGACGCAACTGGCGGCCATCGCCGTTGTGGCGGGCGGCTTCACCGCGCTGCTGTCGCTCTTCAACATCGGCGGTCGCTTCGTGTGGGCGAGCCTGTCGGACAAGCTGGGCCGCAAGCTCACCTACACGGTGTTCTTCGTTCTCGGCGGCATCCTGTACGCGAGCATTCCCTCGTCGGCGGGTGCGGGCAGCAAGCTGCTCTTCGTGGGCGCGTGCTGCGTGATCGTGTCGATGTACGGCGGCGGCTTCGCCACCGTGCCGGCCTACCTGGCCGACCTGTTCGGCACGCAGTTCGTGGGCGCCATCCACGGCCGCCTGCTCACGGCGTGGGCCACGGCCGGCATTCTCGGCCCGGTAGTCGTGAACTACATGCGCGAGTACCAGCTGGGCCTGGGCCTGCCGCGCGAGCAGGTCTACAACCAGACCATGTACATCCTCGTGGGCATGCTGGTGATCGGCTTCATCGCCAACCTGCTGGTGCGCCCGGTGGCCGACAAGCACTTCATGAGCGATGAAGAGCTGGCCATCGAGAAGAAGCTGGCGCACGAGAAGGCCTCGGCCGCCGAAGTGGGCAGCGGCTCGGGCCGTGCCGACACGGTGAGCCCGGCGGTCGTCGCGCTGGCCTGGCTGGCTGTGGGCATTCCGCTGGCCTGGGGCGTCTACAAGACGCTGGTCAGCGCGGCCAAGTTCTTCGGCTGATTTCCTTTCCTTCCGAAGAATCAGCGGCCCGAGGGCTGCGCGGCGAACACTTCGATCGCCGCCAGCCGGGCCACCGAACGGCCCGGCTTCACGTCTCCGGCCATCACCAGCCGAGCCACGCCGTTGCGACCCAGCGGCGCGCCGTTCAGGCTGTAGGCAACCAGCGCAACGCGGTTGCCGGATTCGGGTGCGATCTCCGCGAGCGAGACCACCGCGCGGTAGCCGTCGCTGCCCACCGCCACCGCATACATCGAGAGCACCGGGTTGCGCACCGCGGTGTCGGGCCTGAGGCCCACCGTCGCATCGTTCAGCAAGGCCCACAGGCTCACGCCGGTGTAGCTGTTGCTGCCGACCGTCACCGTGACGGCGGGCAGGGCCTGCAGTGCGGCGAGGTCGAAGACTGCGTGCTTGCCCACGGCGCCCGAGACGGTGAAGGAGGGCGACGTACCCTCGCCGGGCACGGCGGCCGCAGTGTGCGGGGCCATGCCGCTCGTGCGCGGCGGGCTGCCGACGCAACCCGCCAGCATCGCCATCGCCGCGACGGCCGTGGCGGCAGCGGCACCGCGGCGCAGCCAGCGCGCGGACATCAGGAACAGGGTGCGGTCTTTCACTGGAACTCCTTGTTTTCCCATGGCGCATGCGCCGTATTCGTTCTTGCATGACGGCTGTCGGTCGCGCCGGCCCGCCGCGGGCGGACAATGGCGGCCCGCATTGGTTTACGCTTGGCGCCCACATGAAATCCAAAGTCCAGTTCCGTCTGCGCGTCTACCGGGACGACACCATCGCCATCGGCCCAGGCAAGATCGCCGTGCTCGAAGCCGTGGCCGAGACCGGCTCGATCTCGGCGGCAGCCCGGCTGCTGGGCATGTCGTACCGCCGGGCCTGGATGCTGATCGACGAGATGAACCAGTCGCTGGCCTCGCCGGCCGTGAACACCGCCGCCGGCGGCTCCCGCGGCGGCGGCACGGCGCTCACGCCGGTGGGCGAGGAAATCGTCAAGCATTACAGGGCCATCGAGAACGCCGCGCGCCTTGCGGCCGCGGCCGACATCCGCGCGCTGACACGGCTGCTGGCGCCATGAGTTCCGAAGCCGTTGCCGACGTCGTCTGCCGTCCGGTCGGGCTGGTGCGCAGCCGCTTCACCGAGGCCACCGGCATGCCGATCCAGACCGCCGGAGCGCCCGATGAAACCGGGCGCGTCGAGGTCTTCGCCGAGTTCGCGCCGGGCCTGCGCGACATCGAGGGCTTCGACTACCTGATCCTCGTGACACACCTGCACCGGTGCGCGCACGAGCGGCTGGAGGTGGTGCCCTTCCTGGAGCAGGGCAACGCCTCGCACGGCGTCTTCGCCACCCGCGCGCCGGCACGGCCGAACCGGCTGGGCCTGTCGATCGTGCGGCTCACCTCGGTCGAGGGCACGACGCTGCACTTCAGCGGCAACGACATGATGGACGGCACGCCCGTGCTCGACATCAAGCCCTACGTGCCGAAGTTCGACGTGCGCGAAACCGCGCGTGTCGGCTGGTTCGGCGACAGGCTCGATCAACTGCCGCGCACCCGGTCCGACGGCAGGATGGACTGACCGGGCTGCTCGGGTCGGCCAGGCTGGCCGGCTTCTTCCTGCCAGCCCTGCCAGCAAGACCACACGCTCTGCGACAGCACCTCGCGCGCCTGCGGCGGCGCCTCGCCGATGCTGCCCATGCTGATGAAGCCCGCGAGATATTCGCCCGGCAGCACGCCCACCTGCCGCGCCAGCGTCTCGTCGAAGCAGCGCTCGCCGCTCAGCACGATCGCGCCATAGCCCAGCTGATGAGCGGCGCTCAGCAGGTTGCCCAGTGCAGCGCCCGCGCTCAGCCACTGCTCGCGCGTCGGGATCTTGCTGCGCTCTCGCGGCGACACCACGAAGCCCAGCAGCAGCGGTGGCCGGGTGGCGTGCTCGCGGGCGCGCCGCAGGTCGGTGGGGCTGGCCAGCGGATCGCGCCGGAGCTTTTCCTGCTCGAAGCACCAGGCCAGTGCCTCTCGGTTCTGCGGGCGGAACTCGATCACCCGCCACGGATGCAGGCCGCCGTGGTCGGGCGCGCGCAGGCCGGCCCTGATGATCGCGTCGAGCTCGTCGGGATTGGGCCCGGGCTGCTCCAGGCGCCGGGGCGATACCGAGCGCCGCGTCAGCAGGACTTCGAGAATGCGTTCCGCACCTGTCATGTGCCGCCACATGCGTGTCGCCGCTCCTTCATTGCTCCTTCATCGCTCCCTGTGGCCGGTCGACCCACACTGCCTGGCGACGCAGCACCTCGCCGATGTCGTCCGCGTCGGCCGTCGCCACGAAGAAGGACTGGCTCGCGCCGTCGGAGCCGGTGATGGACAGCACGAAGCCGTCGGCGTCCATGGTGCGCTCGATGCGCCATTCCCGTACCTGCGTCACGTGATGGCGAAGCTCCGGCTGGCCGGAGATCGAGCGGACGACGGTTTCGTGGGCGGAAGGGCGCATGGGGGTGTCTCCAACGCTGTATTCCCCAGTATATGAAGACTCATTGGTTTGCGCATCCCCGTGTGAACCTTAGGGCTCACCCGTGTAACAATCTCGCCGTATTTTCATGAACACGACGAATTCGCTCATCGCTTCGACCGACTGGTTCCCCCTGGTGCTGTCGCTCAAGGTCGCCGCCGTGGCGACCGTGCTGGCGCTGATCGTCGGCGTGGCGCTGGGCTGGGTGTTCGCGCGCAAGAGGTTCTTCGGCAGCAACGTGCTGGAGGCAGCGTTCATGCTGCCGCTGGTGCTGCCGCCCACGGTGATCGGCTACGCGATCCTGGTGGCGGCCGGGCGACGCAGCCCGCTGGGCGCCTGGCTGCGCGAGCATCTCGACTACACCATCATCTTCAGCTGGCATGGTGCGGTGGTGGCTTCGGCCGTGGTGGCGCTGCCGCTGGTGCTCAAGTCGGCCAGCGCGGCGTTCTCGGGCGTCGACCGTTCGCTCGAAGCCGCCGCCAGCACGCTGCGGCAGTCGCCGTTCTCGGTCTTCCTGCGCGTCACGCTGCCGCTGGCGTGGCCCGGCATCCTGGCGGGCACGCTGCTCGCGTTCGCGCGCGCCATGGGCGAGTTCGGCGCCTCGCTGATGGTGGCCGGCTCCATCCCGAAGCAGACCCAGACGCTGTCGATGGCCATATACGACGCGGTGCAGGCGGGGCACGACGACCTCGCGCTGCTGCTGGTCATCGTGACTTCGCTGCTGTCGATCACCGTGCTGGTGCTGTCGAACCGCTTCTTCTCGCTGAAATGAGCACACCCCCAGTCTTCGCGCACTTCGTGTCGCTACGCCAACCCCCTTGCAGGGGGCAACACCTGCGGCCCGGCAAAGCCGGTTCCGCGGTGTTCCCCGAAGGGGACGTAGTTTCTCTTTAGTTCTCAGCTCTCTATTACTTTCCGGAGATCATCATGCGTCCATTCCGTCTCTTGTCCCTCGTCGTCGCGCTCGCGCTGCCGCTGGCCGCAGCGGCCCAGCAGATCACCGTGTCCGCCGCCGCCAGCCTGACCGACGCGTTCAAGGAGATCGGACCCAAGTTCGAGGCGGCCAAGGCGGGTGCCTCGGTGCGCTTCAACTTCGCCGCCTCGGGCGTGCTGCTGCAGCAGATCGGCCAGGGCGCTCCGGTGGACGTGTTCGCCAGCGCCGACCAGGAGACGATGAACCGCGGCGTCGAGCAGAAGGCGATCGATGCCGCCACGCGCAAGGACTTCGTCACCAACAGCCTGGTGCTCATCGAGCCCTCCAAGGAGGGCGTGGGCCTTAAGTCGCTGCAGGACCTGGGCGGCGCTGGCGTCAAGAAGATCGCCGTCGGCAAGGTCGCGACGGTGCCGGTCGGCCGCTACACCAAGCAGGTGCTGGACAACGCCAACCTCTGGACCACGCTCGAGCCCAAGTTCGTGCAGGCCGACAGCGTGCGCCAGGTGCTCGACTACGTGAGCCGCGGCGAGGCCGAGGCCGGCTTCGTCTACCGCACCGATGCGGCCGTGGCCGGCGACAAGGTGAAGATCGCCTTCACGCCCACCGGCCACACGCCCGTGACCTACCCGATCGCCGTGGTCGCCGAAAGCAAGCAGAAGGCGCTGGCCGGCGACTTCATCGCCTTCCTCTCGACGCCCGCCGCGCAGGAAGTGCTCACGCGCTACGGATTCGGCAAGCCATGATCGATGTCGATCTGAAGCTCACGGTGGCCGACGGCCGCCGGCGCTTCGATCTCGCGGTGCGTTTCGCGACGGACGTGCCCTTTGCCGCGCTCTACGGCCCGTCGGGCGCGGGCAAGTCGCTCACCCTGCAGGCCATCGCAGGCCTGCTGCATCCCAGTTCGGGCCACGTGCGGCTCGACGGCCGTACGCTCTACGACTCGGCGCAGGGCATCGACGTGCCGGCACCGCAGCGGCGCATCGGCTACCTGTTCCAGGACTACGCGCTGTTCCCGCACCTGAGCGTGCGCGAGAACGTGGCCTTCGGGCTGACCGCCTGGCACCGCCGCAAGCCCGCCGCGAAGGATGCCGGGCGCGTGCAGGCCCTGCTCGAGAGCTTCGGCCTCGCCACGCTCGCCGACAGCCGCCCGCAGAACCTCTCCGGCGGCCAGAGACAGCGCGTTGCGCTCGCGCGAGCCCTTGCCTGCGAACCGCAGGTGCTGCTGCTCGACGAGCCCTTCGCCGCGCTCAACCCCATGCTGCGCGCCGAGCTGCGCAACGAACTTGCCCAGGTGCGCAGGCAATGGGGCATTCCGGTGCTGATGATCACGCACGACATCGAGGACGTCCTTGCCCTGGCCGACGTGGCCTTCGTCTACAACGAAGGTCGCGTGGTGCGCGAGATCGACCTGCACAACGCCGAAAGCCGCGACTTCGCGCTGCGCGACGTTGCCGGCGTGCAGCACGTGGAAGACACGCCGTTGAGGCGCAAGCTGCGCGGGCTGCTGATGCAGGACGTGCGCAACTGACGTCTTGCATCGCATAAGCGATACACTTTGGCGATGAAAACCGCCACCATTCCCTCCGTGCGTGTCGAGCCCGAATTCCGGGACGAGGTCGAACGGGTGCTCGGCGAAGGCGAGACCCTGTCGCAGTTCGTCGAAGCGGCCGTCCGCGCCTGCGTCCTGCAGCGCAAGAGCCAGGCCGAGTTCGTCGCCCGCGGCATGAAGTCGTTGGCCAGCGCGCGGCGCAGTGGTGAATACGTCGAGGCGGGCGAGGTGATGCAGCGCCTCAGGACCAAGCTCGAATCGGCAGCGAAGAAGCGGCAAAGCGCAGCCCGCCGGTGAGCTACTCGGTCCGGTTCACGCGCCAGGCGGCCGAAGACCTGGAGCGGCTGTACGACTTCGTCCTGGAACGGGAACTCGCCAGAGGCGGCGATCTTGAACTGGCTTCGCGGGCACTCGAAGCGATCGAGCAGGGCATAGCGACCCTCGGCTTTTCGCCCTTCACTTGCCGCAAAGCCGGCGACAGCCCCTTCATCCGCGAGCTCGTGATCCCGTTCGGCGCCAGCGGCTATGTGGCGCTGTTCGAAATTGAAGCAAGCGACTCGATCGTCGTGGCCGCCGTCAGGCACCAGCGCGAAGACGACTATCACTGAGGGAAGGGCGGCGGCCCGTTCATTTCCTTTTTGAATCACCGCATGTCCCGATTCAATTTGACGCTCCGCTGACTCGCGGCGAACACTCGCTCGCATGAGCAGCGAGCAGAAGATCGAGTTTTACAAGGGCCCCGCGGGCGGTTGGGGCGCATTGCGCAGCGTGACGAACGCGCTGCTGCGGCAGGACATTCCCATCAAGGGCGCCAAGACGCTGCTCTCGGCCAACCAGCCCGACGGTTTCGACTGCCCCGGCTGCGCCTGGCCCGACCGCAACCATGCCTCCACCTTCGAGTTCTGCGAGAACGGCGTGAAGGCAGTGGCCGCCGAAGCCACCGCGCGCCGTGCCGGCCCGGAGCTGTTCGCGAAGCACACCGTGGCCGAGCTGGCCGAGCAAAGCGACTTCTGGCTAGAGGACCAGGGCCGGCTCACTCACCCCATGGCCTACGACGCGGCGAGCGACAAGTACGTGCCGATCGAATGGGACGACGCCTTCGCGCGCATCGCCCGTCACCTGAACGCGCTGCCTGACCCCGACCAGGCCATCTTCTACACATCGGGCCGGGCGAGCAACGAGGCGGCCTTCCTGTACCAGCTCTTCGTGCGCGAGTACGGCACCAACAACTTCCCCGACTGCTCGAACATGTGCCACGAGCCCAGCGGCAGCGGCATGCGTCCGCAGATCGGCGTGGGCAAGGGCACGGTCACGCTCGACGACTTCGAGAAGGCCGACGCGATCTTCATCTTCGGCCAGAACCCCGGCACCAACCACCCGCGCATGCTCGGCGAGCTGCGCGCGGCTTCGAAGCGCGGCGCGCGCATCGTGAGCTTCAACCCGCTGCGCGAGCGCGGCCTGGAGCGCTTCGCGGACCCGCAGGACAAGCTGGAGATGGCGACGCTGGGCTCCACGCCCATCAGCACGCACTATTTCCAGCTGCGCGTGGGCGGCGACTTCTCCGCCATCAAGGGGATGATGAAGCACGTCATCGAGCGCGAGGACGAAGCCGTGGCGCGCAGCGAGCCCGCGGTGCTCGACCATGAATTCATCGCCGCGCACACCACCGGCTTCGAGGCACTGGCGGCCGACCTGCGCGCCGAGTCGTGGGACGTGCTGGTGCGCGAATCGGGCCTGAGCGAGGAACAGATCCGCGCCGCGGCCGACGTGTACTTGGGCGCGAAGAGCGTCATCGCCTGCTGGGGCATGGGCATCACGCAGCACCAGCATTCGGTGGCCACGATCCAGATGATCGGCAACCTGCTCATGATGCGCGGCAACATAGGCCGCGAAGGCGCGGGTGCCTGCCCGGTGCGCGGCCACAGCAATGTGCAGGGCGACCGCACCATGGGCATCTGGGAGAAGCCGCCCGCCGCGCTGCTCGACCGCCTGCAGAAGGTGTTCGGCTTCGAGCCGCCGCGCCGCAACGGCGTCGATACCGTCGAAGCCATCCAGTCGATGCTCGACGGCAAGGGCCGTGTGTTCTTCGCGCTCGGCGGCAACTTCGCGGCCGCCACGCCCGACACCTACCAGACCTGGAAGGCGCTGAAGCAGTGCGAGCTGACGGTGCACGTGACCACCAAGCTCAACCGCAGCCACGTGATCCACGGGCGCGAGGCGCTCATCCTGCCGTGCCTGGGCCGCACCGAGATCGACATGCAGGCCGGCGGCCAGCAGGGCGTGACGGTGGAAGACTCGATGAGCATGGTGCACATCTCGATGGGCATCAACCCGCCCGCGTCGGAGCATCTGCTGTCCGAGCCGGCCATCGTGGCGCGGCTCGCCGCGGCCACCATCGGCGCGCGCAGCAGCACGCCGTGGCTGTGGCTCGTCGAGGACTACGCGCGCATCCGCGACAAGATCGAAGCCGTGTTCGACGACTTCAAGGACTTCAATGCCCGCGTGGCGCACCCCGGTGGCTTCCGCCTGCGCAACACCGCGAGCGAGCGCGTGTGGAACACCGCCTCGAAGAAGGCCGTGTTCTTCACGCACGCCGTGCCGCTGGACACGCCTTCGCACCGTGCCCGCGCGCGCTTCGCGAAGAAGGGTGACACCATCGTCTTCACGCTGCTGACCACGCGTTCGCACGACCAGTACAACACCACCATCTACGGCATGGACGACCGCTACCGCGGCGTGTTCGGCCAGCGCCGCGTGGTCTTCATCAACAAGGAAGACATCCGCGCGCTCGGCATGAAGGACGGCGACTGGGTCGATATCCAGACCGTGTGGAACGACGGCCAGGAGCGACGCGCCGACCGCTTCAAGCTGGTGGCCTACGACATCCCGCGCGGCAACATCGCGGCCTACTACCCCGAGACCAATCCGCTGGTACCTCTTTCTGCCGTAGCCGAGAACGCGGGCACGCCGACTTCCAAGTCCATTCCCGTGGTGCTGGTGCCGCACGAGCTGCCGATCCAGAAGCTGGCGGAGGACGAAGCCGACGGCATGGTGGCGGCGGCATGAGCGCCCTGCTGCAGGACAGCCTGTCGGTGGCCATCCTGCGCATGCTCGCGCAGGAGCCTGACGGCACCGGTGTCTCGCTGCCGCGCCTGGGCAAGCGGCTCGGCCAGGGCGCCAGCGTGCTGATGCGCCGGCTCACGATGATGGGCGACGCGGCCATCGGCGGCGTGCGCGGCCCCGGCTGGGTGCGCGTGGTGCAGCACGACGACCGCTGGGTCGCGCACCTGCTTGAAGCCGGGCGGGCACAGGTGGGAACCCTGCCTCCCGAAGACGAAAGCCGCGACTGAGCCGACAATGGCTCGCCCAGCCGGAGCCAACATGTCGCAGCCAGATACCGACGATCCCGAAGACACCCTGCCGCCGCTGTCGCGGCACGCCGTGCGCGTGTTCGGCGAGCGCGGCGTCGCGCCCGAAGGCGAGCTGCGCGACGACACCCTCGCGTCCGAGGTTCCGGTAGCGCTGGTGTTCAACGGCGTCTCGCACGCAGTGATGATGGCCACGCCGCAGGACCTGGAAGCTTTCGCGCTCGGCTTCGCGCTGAGCGAGGGCATCCTCGACACCGCCAGCGACTGCCGCGGCATCGACGTGCGCACCGTCGATGCTTCTGATGCCGGCCTGCCGGATGGCATGCCCGGCATCGAGGTGCAGCTCGAAATCTCCACGCGCAGCTTCGAACGCCTGAAGGACCGCCGCCGCAGCCTCGCGGGCCGCACCGGCTGCGGCGTGTGCGGCGTCGAGAGCTTCGCGGGACTGGACCTCTCACCGCAGCCCGTGCCGCCGCGCGACTGGATCGAACGCATCGACCTGCCGACCGTGCTGCGCGCCTTCGCCGCCATGCCGCCGCGCCAGGTGTTCAACGCCGAGGCAGGCGCCATTCACGCAGCCGCATGGGCCACGGTCGACGGCGAACTCACCGACCTGATGGAAGACGTGGGCCGCCACAACGCGCTCGACAAGTTGCTCGGCAGGCTCGCTCAGGCGGGCCGCCTGCAGGAGCCGGGCTTCGTGCTGATGTCCAGCCGCGGCAGCCATGAGCTGGTGCGCAAGTGCGCGCGCCTCGGCATCGCGGCGATGGCCACCATCTCGGCGCCCACCGCCATGGGCGTGCGCATGGCCGAGCTCTGCGGCCTGCGGTTCTGGGGCCTGTGCCGTGCGCCGCGCGGCGTGCTCTATGCCGACGGGCTCGCGGCGCCGCTGTCGAGCGCCAGCACCGCATCGGCCACGGCGTCGATGCCCTGATCCGATAGATCGCCCGCCACAACGCGCTGGCGCTTCGCCCAGCTGCGGAAGTGCAGCTCCTGCGACTTCTGGTAATGCGGGTCGTAGTGCAGCGACATCAGCTCCGCGAACAGATGCGGCAGGTCGGCCTCGTGCGCCCACTGCTGCCAGCGAGAAACGGTTTCCTTGCCCTGCAGCTCCTTCAGCGCGCCAAGCTTGTCGGCCAGCGCGTCGCGGTCGTCGCCCAGGTAGGCGTAGTCGCGAAGCAGGTAGGCCAGCCGGGTCTCGGGCGTGGCCGACACCTCGATGCACGGCGCCGCGCGCATGCGTGCCACCAGCGGCAAGGGCAGCGACAGCCGCCCGATGCGGATGCTCTCGCCCTCCACGTACAGCGGACGCGAGAGGTCGATGGTTTCGAGCACCGCCGCGATGCGCGTCTCGAAGTGCTTTTGCGAAGGCTGCGCGACGCCCGGCAGCGAGCCGAGCAGCGAGCCCTTGTGGCGGGCGAAGTCTTCCAGGTCGAGCACCTGCGCGCCGCGCGCGGCCAGCGCGTGCAGCACGCGCGTCTTGGCGCTGCCGGTGGCGCCGCAGATCACGCGCAGGTCGAGCTTCGGCGTCAGCGTGTCGATCTGCGAGATGACGTGGCGGCGAAAGCTCTTGTAGCCGCCCGCGAGCTGCTGGGCGTCCCAGCCGACCAGACGTAGCCAGGTAACCATGGAGCCGCTGCGCATGCCGCCGCGCCAGCAGTAGACCAGCGGCTTCCAGTTCTCGGGCCGGTCGGCCAGCGTCTCGCGCAGGTGCCGCGCGATGTTGGCAGCCACCATCGCACCGCCGATGCGGCGGGCCTCGAAGGCACCGGTCTGCACGTAGACGGTGCCGACGATGTGGCGCTCCTCGTCGTTCAGCACCGGGCAGTTGATGGCGCCGGGAATGTGGTCGAGCGCGAACTCGGCCGGCGAGCGGGCGTCGATCAGCGTGTCGAAGGCGTGGCGGTCGGCCACCCGCACGGGCTGGCGATGACTCATGGCAGAAGGAACCTCATGCCCCGATTGTCGGCGACCGAGGCAATCAGGCGTAGGCTGGTCCTAGGCCCTTGCGCAAGCGAGCGCTCGCAAAGTCCACCAGCGTGACCAGCACGAACATCGCGATCAGCACCGTCATCGCCTGCTGCTGCTGGAAGATCGACAGGTGGAAGTACAGCAACTGCCCAAGCCCGCCGCCGCCCACGAAGCCCAGCACGGCCGCCATGCGGATGTTCATTTCCCAGCGGTAGAGCGTGTAGGCCACCCATTGCGGCAGCACGATGGGCAGGCTGGCGTAGCTGAAGGAGGCGACAGGGCCCGCGCCCGAGAGCGTCAGCGCGTGCTCGGGTTCGCGCGGCGCATTCTCCAGCGCCTCGGCGAACAGCCGGCCCAGCACGCCCGTGGTGTGCAGCGACAGCGCCAGCGCGCCCGCGAACGGCCCGATGCCGGCGGCCAGCACCATCAGCGCGGCCCAGACCAGCTCGGGCACGCTGCGCAGGAAGTTGAGGGCGAAGCGCGCCACATGGCGAGGCATCCACCCGGCGCGGCCGGAGGCGGGCAGGGCCAGCACCGCGCCCGCAAGGGCTGCCAGCACGGTGCCCAGCGCCGACACCGCCAGCGTCTGCAATGCCCCGTGCCCGACCCTGGCGAGAAAGTCCGGCGACACGTCGGGCGGGAAGAACTCGGCGACGAACTTGCCCATGAGCCGCAGCGATTCCGCCGAGCCCAGGGCCCGATAGTCGATGCCCAGGTAGACGAAGCTCGCCACGACGGCCGCGCCGATCAGCAGCAGGGCGATGCGGCATCGCCAGCACGGTGGCGGGCGCGGAGGCATTGTCTTCGTCGTCATGCCAGCAGCCTCCGCAGCGCGCTGCTCAGCAGGTCGGCCAGCAGCACCAGCGCCAGGAACACCAGCAGGATGCTGCTGGCTTCGCCGCCGTTGAGCATCTTCATCGACTGGTCCATCAGCTGCCCCAGCCCGCCCGCGCCGACGAAGCCCATCACCACCGACGCGCGCACCGCGCATTCCCAGCGGTAGACGGTGTACGAGGCCAGCTCCTGCGCCGTGTTCGGCAGCAGGCCGTAGCACAGCGCCGCGAGCCTGCCGCTGCCGCCTTCGAGCAGGGCGCGGGCGGGGCGGGTGTCGGCCGATTCGAGGATCTCCGCGTAGACCTTCCCCAGCATGCCGCCGTAAGTGATGGCCAGCGCCAGCACGCCCGCGGCCGGACCGAGCCCGAGCGCGCGCACGAAGAGCAGTGCCCAGACGATCTCCGGAATCGCCCGCAGCACCATCAGCAGCCAGCGCGCGGCCTGCCGCACGATGCCTGCCTGCACGCGGCCCGGCCCCGGCCCGATGCGCGAGATCGAAAGCGCGCGCGTCGTCACGAAGCCCAGCGGCGCGCCGATCAGCAGGGCCAGCGCGGTGCCCGCCGTGGCCATGGCCAGCGTCTCCAGCGTGGCCTTGAGGAGCAGGGCGAGAAAGGCGGGCGAGCCGTCGGGCGGGAAGAAGCCTGCGAGAAAGCCGCCGATGACCGCGAGATTGCCGCCGGTGAAAAGTGCCCACGGCTTGAATTCGGACAGCGCCAGCATCGGCCACGCGATGACGAGCGCGGCGGCGCAGGCGGCCAGCCGCCGCGCGGCGTGCGGATCGCGCAGTGCGGCAGCCTTGGTTGCGGCGTTCAAGGACAGTCCGGCCGGTGGAAGGCCGCCTCCACCATCACACCGGCCGGCAGCGGCCGTTGCGTCGCGATGCCGCCTTCGCTGGCGTAGAGCGCATCGAGCATTTCGGGCGTGACCTGCGCGGCCGGCAGATCGAACATCACTGTTCCGCCGCGCATGCCGACGATGCGCGGAAACCAGCGCAGCGCCAGGTCCACCGCATGCAGCGAGGCCATCAGCGTGGCGCCCGTCGATTCGCTCTGCGCCACGAGCTGGCCGATGGCCGCGTCGGCCAGCGTGGGGTCGAGCGCGGACACCGGCTCGTCGGCCAGCAACAGGGCAGGGCGCTGGTACAGCACGCGCGCGATGCCCACGCGCTGCAGCTGGCCGCCGGAGAGCCGGTCGCAGCGCTCGAACAGGCGGTCTTCCATCGCCAGCCGCGAGAGCGCCTCGTGCGCGCCGGCGATGTCCGAGGGGTGCAGCAGCGAGCCCAGCGCGCGCAGCATCGACCACTCGCCGAGCCGGCCCGCGAGCACGGCGGTGACCACGCGCAGCCTCGGCGCGATGGGCGGCGACTGGTGCACGGTGCCGATGCGCGCGCGCAGCTTCTTCAGCGCCGTCGCCGTCAGCTGCCATGGCCTGACGCCGAGCGCCTGCACCTCGCCTTCGGTGGGCCGCAGCGCCGCGCCGAGCACACGCAGCAGCGTGGTCTTGCCGGCACCCGAGGGCCCGATGACGGCGATGCGTTCACCGTCGCGCGCAGCCAGCGTCACGTTGGCCAGAGCGCGCTGGCCGTTGGGGTGAACGACGCCCGCGCCTTCCAGCGAAAAACTCATCCGCGCAGGCTCACTTGATCAGACCAGCCGACTTGCCCGCCGTCTCGATCCCGTCGTAGTTCGACGACTTGGTCGGAATGAACTTGCTGGCACGCTGCAGCGCCATGATTTCCTTGTGCGCCGGGTTGGCCGGATCGAGCTTCAGGAAGGCGTCGGTCAGCTTCTTCGTGACGGCGGCATCGAGCCCCGGGCGCACCGTCCAGTTGTAGTCGTAGTAGGTCGGCGTGGTGGCCAGCACGCGCACCTTGGCGGCGTTGGGGTTCCTGGCCTCCACCAGCTTGTCCCACACCGAGGCGTTGAGCACGCCGGCTTCCGCGCGCGATGCGGCCACGAAGGCCACGGTGGCGTCGTGCGCGCCCGAGAACGCGACCGTCTTGAAGTCCTTCTCGGGGTTGATGCCCGCCTGCAGCAGGAAGTAGCGCGGCATCAGGCTGCCCGAGGTGGAGGAGGGCGCGCCGAAGGCGAAGGTCTTGCCCTTCAGGTCGGCCAGCGTCTTCGCGGTGCTGTCCACCGGCACGATGAACTTGCTGGTGAACACCTCGTCCTCCGCGCGCTGCACGATCGGCACCGCGCCGCCGTTGGTGCGGATGCGCGCCTGCACGAAGGTGAAACCGCCGAGCCAGGCCAGGTCGATCTTGTTGGTGGCCAGGCCCTCGACCACGGCGGCGTAGTCGGTCACGGGCGTGAACTGCACGTCCATGCCGGTTTCCTTCTTCAGGTAGTCTCCCAGCGGCGTGAACTTGCGCTGCAGCTCGGTGGGGGCCTCGTCGGGAATGGCCGAGACGCGCAGCACTCCCTGGGCGAAGGCCCCGAGGCTCGCGGCGGAGAAGGTCAGGGCAAGGGCCAGTCGGGTGAGTGTCTTTTTCATGGATGCGCCTCAGGTGCGTGCGGGATAGGAAGGGACGGGATTGTAGAAAGCGGGGGCGATTCGATAATCGCCCCCATGAACCCAACGCTCATGAACCCGCTCGCGCCTCTGCGCCTCACGAGTTTTTCGCATGGCGGCGGCTGCGGCTGCAAGATCGCGCCGGGCGTGCTGTCGCAGATCCTCAAGAACCAGGCCGGCGGGCTGATCCCGCCCGAGCTCATGGTGGGCATCGAGACCGCCGACGACGCGGCCGTCTACAGGCTCAACGACCAGCAGGCGCTGATCGCGACCACCGACTTCTTCATGCCCATCGTGGACGACCCGTACGAGTTCGGCCGCATCGCCGCGACCAACGCGATCAGCGACGTCTACGCCATGGGCGGGCGCCCGATCATGGCGCTGGCGCTCGTCGCCATGCCGATCAACCAGCTGCCGGTGGAAGTCATCGCCGAGATCGTGCGCGGCGGGCAGGACGTGTGCCGCGCGGCCGGCATCCCGATCGCCGGCGGCCACACCATCGATTCGGTCGAGCCGATCTACGGCCTCGTCGCCATGGGCCTGGTGCACCCCGAGCGCGTGCGCCGCAACGCCGACGCGAAGGCGGGCGATGTGCTGGTGCTGGGCAAGCCGCTCGGCGTGGGCGTGCTCTCGGCCGCGCTCAAGAAGGAGCAGCTCTCCGAGACCGGCTACCGGCAGCTGATCGAGAACACGACGAAGCTCAACACCCCCGGCATCGCGCTGTCGGCCCTCGACGGCGTGCATGCGCTGACCGACGTCACGGGCTTCGGCCTGGCCGGCCACACGCTCGAGCTGGCGCGCGGCGCGAAGCTCAGGGCCGTCATCGAGTGGCCGAAGGTGCCCTTGCTCGAGAACGTGCTGGCCATGGCCGCCGAAGGCTTCGTCACCGGTGCATCCGGCCGCAACTGGGCCGGCTACGGCGCGGAAGTGAGCCTCGCGCCCGGCCTGCACGCCACCACGCAGAACCTGCTGAGCGACCCGCAGACCTCCGGCGGCCTGCTCGTGAGCTGCGCGCCTGAAGCGGTCGATGCGGTGCTGAAGGTCTTCCGTGACGAAGGTTTCGCGCGCGCCGCGGTGATCGGCCGTGTCGAAGCAGGAGAGTCCTCGCTGCACGTGGTGCCGTAGTTCTCCGCATTTCTCCCTTCCCCGCTGGGGGAGGGCCGGGGTGGAGGCAGGCGGCGGTCGATGAAGCGCTGTGAGAAAACCAGCGCTGTTTGCCCCCATCCCAGCCTTCCCCCAAAGGGGGAAGGAGCAAGACAAAAATGGCGGAGGAAGGAAGGAGTCGAACCTTCCCGGCGACGGCTGGCGCCACCAACCGGGTTTGAAGCCCGGCCGCCCCACCAGGGGCGATCTCCCTCCATGATTCGACTCGTCGTTCACGGCCTCGCCCCGAACAACGACGTATCCGGCCGCAGCAGGTGGGTGTCCTTCACCCGCCGCGTGTAGCCGACACGATCGAAAAACTCCAGCAACTGGATCGCGCGCTTGCGCCCCAACCCGGTCGCATCGCGAAAACTCGCGGCCTGCAGCCCTTCGGGGCCATCGAGGCAATCCCGCGCAATGATTGCCAGCCGCTCCACGGTCGCCAGCGGATAGTACAAGTCCTTCACCACCTGGAAGGCCTCGCCACGCCGCGCGAGGCTCGCGAGCGTCTGCCGCACCATCGGCTCGCTCGCCGCGCAGTCCTTGGCCAGGTCGCGCACCCACGGCGGATCGAAGCCGCCGTCGGCCAGCTTCGGCAGCAGCTTCTGCGCGAGCTTCTGCTCGGCCTCGTTGAGGCGCGCCGCGTGGTCGGGCAGATGCAGCCACGTGCCGCTTCGCACCAGCGCGCCGCGCGCGACGAGGTCGTCGAGCGCGTGGCGCCAGAGCGAATCGTCCGCGCGCGGGCCTGCAAGCCGCTTGAGTCGGCGCGCATCGGGGCCGACCTCGTCCGGCGCGGTGCGATGGAAGTCCGCGAGGCGGCCTGCGATCTGTTCTTCGAGTGCGTCCAGGTGAGATTGCGCGATGGCCGTGTGTTCGATGCGCACCGCATCGCCGGGCAGCGGCACCGCAGCCTCGTCGGACAGCGAGAGCGCCTGCGCCGTCCGCGCGGTGTCCATGCCGAGCGGTGCGTTGTGAAGCAGCGCGGCCACGCGTGCCGTGCGGTCCTCGATGGCCCAGGCCGCGAGCGTGCGCAGGCGCTCGGGCGTGCGTCGGTAGCGCACCGGCGCGAACGGATCGAGCACGCGCACGCCGGCCACGGTGCGCGTGGCCGAGGCATCGCGCAGCACGCCGCGGTCGCCATGCCAGGCGCCTACCGCCTCCTTGAGCACCAGCTGGGCAAGCGCCGTTTCGCCGGGCGCGAGCGCATCGCGATCGAGCAGCGCGAGCGACGCCATCACGTCGCTCGCGCCGAGGTGCGCGTGCACCGTCGTGCCCGAGCGCAGGGGCCTGGCCTCGTCGGGCCACAGCGTGAGCAGCACGTCGATGCGGTCGGTGGAAAGCGCGATGCCCGGCGTGCAGACCCAGTCGCCGCGATGCATTTCGTCCTTGGCAACACCGGCCAGCGCCAGCGCGCAGCGCTGGCCCGCATGCGCCGACTCGGCCTGCTGGTTCTGCGCATGGATGCCGCGCACGCGCACCGTGCGGTTGCCGGGCACCACGCGCAGCTCGTCGCCGATGCGCACCGTGCCGCTGAAGACCGTGCCGGTGACGACGGTGCCCACGCCCGACAGGCTGAACGACCGGTCCACCGCGAGGCGGAAGGCCAGGCCTTCCTCGCGCGCGTGCTCCTGCCGGGCCACCTCCAGCAGCCGCTCGCGCAGTGCGTCGATGCCTTCGCCCGTCGTGGCGGACACCGCCAGCATCGGTGCCCCAGCCAGCGGCGTGGGCGCGAGCAGGGCCGCGATGCCGGCGCGCACCTCGGCCAGCCGCGCCTCGCGCAGGGCCTCGTCGATGCGGTCGATCTTGGTGATGGCTACCGTCGCCTCGCGCACGCCCAGCAGCGCCACCACCGCCAGGTGCTCGCGCGTCTGCGGCATCACGCCGTCGTCGGCGGCCACCACCAGCAGCGCATGGTCGATGCCGGTCGCGCCGGCCAGCATGGTGTGCAGCAGCCGCTCGTGGCCCGGCACGTCGACGAAGCCGAGCGACACGCCGTCGGGCGCGTGCAGGTACGCGTAGCCCAGCTCGATGGAAATGCCGCGCCGCTTCTCCTCGGGCAGCCGGTCGGTGTCGACGCCGGTGAGTGCGCGCACCAGCGTGGTCTTGCCGTGGTCGATGTGGCCTGCGGTGCCGATGATCATCGTGGGTACGTCGTCACATGAAGTTACGGGTGTGCAGTTCGGACAGCCGCTGCGCCTCGTCGCGGTCGAAGCCCAGCCGTGCGAGGCGCGCGCGGCGGCCGGCCGCCATGTCGCGCTGCAGCTGTTGCACGGCCGCGTGGCCGCGCGCGACGGCCGAAGGCGAAAGCTCGCCGGCCGCCAGCAGCACCAGCGAGTCGAACACTTCCTCGTTGAGGCCCGCTGTGCCGGCCAGCGTGTCGTAGCGAAGCTCGATGGCGTTGCGCAGCCGTACCTGGTAGTCGGGCTGCACCGAGAGCCGGTATTCGAGATGCGCCATGCCGAAGGCGACGTGGCGCGCCTCGTCGCGTGCGGTGAGCCGTGCGATCTGCCGGGTCACCGGGTCGGGTGCGTGCGCGTGCAGGAAGTTGAGCAGGTTCACGAAGCTGCCCTCGCCGAGCACGGCCAGCAGGAAGGTGGCGACGGAGAAATCGGGCGCGTCGAACAGCGTGCGCAGCGAGGCCTGCCCGCCGGCTGTCGACAGCGCGGGCTGGTGGCCGCGCAGCGTGGCGCGGCGCGTGAACACCTCCACGTGCCGCGCCTCGTCGGCGCACTGCAGCGCCAGCAGCTGCAGCACCTCGCGGAAGTGCGGGTGGATCTGTCCGAGGTGGCGCGCCGGCACCAGCAGCGCGGCATTCTCGTTCTCGATCAGGTAGGTCATCACCTGCACCACGGCCGCTTCCACGGCGCTCGGCAGCTCGAAGGGCGCGTCCCAGTCGATGGCGGTCGCCGGATCCCATTGGGCTGCCGCCGCCTGCCGGTAGAGCTCGCCGGCCGTCTCGGCCCAGAGCTCGTCGCGGCGGTGCAGCGCGAAGAAGAAGGGCGGGCTGCCGGCCTCCACTGTGGCGCCGCGCGCGGCGAGGCCCCAGCCGGGCGCGGCGTCTTCGGCCGGCGCACCGTCGGCGTCGCCCTGCGCGAAGCCCGTGGATTGCGCGCCGAGCCAGCGGCCTTCGGCATGCGGGCCGCGCGTGACGAACGCTTCTTCCCGCGCCGCGTCGAAGTGCAGCACGTGCCCCTGGCTGCGGCACCACGCCTCCAGGTGCATGCGCCAGTCGGGCGAGTTCCCGCGCACGCGCAGCTCGCCGCCCACCGGCCGCTCGGCCAGCGCGCGGCGGATGAGCAGCAGGGCACCCTGGTCGAGGCCCAGCGACTCAATATCGATAGTCGGGATTGGTGATGCGGCCATCGCCGTCGTAGAAGAGCTCGTCGTCCACCGCGCGTTCGAGCAGGGCGTAGCCGATGGTGCGGCCGGTGCGCCATTCGCGCAGGCCCTCGAGTTCGAGCAGCGGGCGCACCTGCGGGTCGTCCCAGCGCATCGCCATCAGCAGCGAGACGAAGCGATCGACCAGTGCTGCAGGCGCGCCGGGGCTGGTGGTGAAGTTGCAGTGGTCGTACGCGCCGGTGCGCGCCAGCACGCGCGTGCTGCCCGAAGGCAGCGTGCCGTCGAGGCCGAAGGCCAGGTGGTTGCCGTCGATCAGGCAGCAGGCGTCGATCTCGCCAGCCATCAGCGCGAGGGCCGCGTCGCGCTCGCCGCCGATGTGGTCGCCGTGCTTGCCGCCGAGCACGTCGAAGTAGCGCGCCTGGAAGTCGCGCGGCTTCAGCAGGCCTTCGGTGCGCAGATGGTCGAGCGGGATCAGCGTGGCCTGCGGCGAATCGAGCGCGCCGAACCCGACGGTCTTGCCGCGCAGATCGGCCAGCGATTGCACCGGGCTGTCGGCGCGCACCACGATGGCCGAGCGCAGGTCGCAGTCGGTATCGCGCATGGCCATGGCCTGCACCTGCAGCCCCCGGCTGCGCGCGATGCGCTCGGCACGTACCCAAGCTAGAGGCGAGTTCCACGCCAGGTGCAGCGTGCCGTCGAACTGCGCCTCGACCTGGCTTTCGTAGTTCGAATACAGCACGTAGTCGAAGGGCAGGCCGTTCTTCACGAAGAAGGCCTTGAAGCCCTCCCAGATGGTGACGACCTTGGGCGCGTAGGCCACGGCGCCCATGATCAGCGTCTGCTGCGGCATCTCGCGGCTCCTTTCTCAGAACAGCGGCAGGCCGGTGATGGCCTTGCCGATGAAGTCGTAGAGCACGTCGGAGGTCGGTGCCATCACGCTCGATGCACGCGCATCGCGGAAGAGGCGTTCGATGCCCGCTTCCTTGCGGAAGGCCGCGCCGCCGCACACGCGCATCGCGATGTCGGTCACTTCGAGAGCGGATTCGGCTGCTGCCGCCTTCACCTCGAGCACGCGCAGCATGGTGTCTGCGCGGCCCGCGCCGATGGCGGCGACGGTGTCGTCCAGCAGCGCCTGCGCCATGTCGGCCTTGATGCGTGCCTTTGCCAGATAGGCTCGGACGGTGGGCAGGTCGGCCAGCGACGAATCGAGATGCAGGTGCCGCGTCTGGCTCACATGGCCGATGGCGCGGCTCAGGGCGCCTTCCATCAGGCCGGTCGAGCATGCGGCGCTGAGCACCGAGAACCACGGCAGCACCACGCCCATCATGGTGTCGAAGCCCTTGCCGTCCTCGCCGAGCCGCGCATCGGCCGCGATGCGCACGTCCTTTGCAGTGATCGGCGTCGAGGCGTTGCCGCGCAGGCCCAGCCCGTCGAAGCGGCCAGGCTGGCTCAGGCCGTCGGACTTGGCGTCGACCAGCCACAGCGTGCTTGCGCCTTCGGCCGCGAGAGGTTTGCTCGACCACACGTAGCTGTCGGCCTCGAAGGCCGAGGTGACCCAGCTCTTGCGGGCGTCGAGCACCACGTTCGAACCGTCCGCGCGGGCGGTGCTGGTGGGGGCCCAGAAGTGGCTGCGCGAATCGGCCTCCGAGAAGGCCAGCGTGCTCAGGTGCTTGCCGTTGGCGATCGCGCGGCGCGTGGCTTCGGGGCCGAATTGTTCGAGCACGGCAGTGGCGCAGTAGTGCATGCACACCACCATCGCGGTGGAAGGACAGGTCTGCGCGATGCGCGACACCACCTGCGCGGCTTCCTTCAGGCCCAGCCCCTGGCCCCCGACCGACGCGGCCGAGACCAGCCCCAGCAGGCCGGCCTCGCCCAGCGCCGAGATCGTCTCTCGTGGAAAGCGTCCCTCTGCGTCGGTGCGCTGTGCCAGGGGCTGCAGCGTTTGCGTTTCGATACCGGCGAGCACTTCGAGGGGGTTCATCGCTTTCTCCAGACAGGTGGTTGAGGGAATCGGGGGGCTGCTACATCAGCCGCTCGCGCAGGGTGTCGAGCTGGCCTGTGAAGGTGGCGCTGTCTTCCAGGCAGCGCAGGTCGAGAAGCAGGCGGTCTTCGGCAATGCGGCCGATCACCGGCAGCGGCAGGCCGCGCAGCGCGGTGGCGAGGGCATCGAGCGCGGTGCCGATGCCTTTCTTCGAAGTGCCGGCCGGCGCAAGCGCAAGGCCCGCCGAGGGCAGGCGCTCCACCGGCAGCGAGCCGGAGCCGATCTGCCCGAGCAGCGGCACCACCTCCACGGTGAAGCGCGGCGACACCGCAGCCTGCACCGGCGCCTTCAGCGCCTCGGCCATCTCGCGGATCGCATCGGCGGGCCGCGTGAGCAGCCGCAGCGTCGGCAGGTCCTGCGCGAGGCGCTCGGGACGCAGGTACAGCGAGAGCGTGGCCTCGAGCGCGGCCAGCGGCAGCTTGCTCATGCGCAGCGCGCGCTTCATCGGGAACTTGCGGATGCGGCCCACGGCCTCCTTGCTGCCCACGATGAGCCCGGCCTGCGGTCCGCCCAGCAGCTTGTCGCCCGAGAAGGTGACCACGTCGCAGCCGGCCGCGAGCATCTCCTGCGGCAGCGGCTCGCGCGGCAGGCCGTAGTGCGCGAGGTCGATCAGCGAACCGCTGCCCAGGTCGGTGGCCAGCGGCACGCCGCGCGCGTGCGCGATGCCGGCGAGCGTGGCTTCGTCGACCGCGGCGGTGAAGCCCTGCACCGCGTAGTTGCTGGTGTGCACCTTCATCACGAGCGCGGTGCGCTCGTTGATGGCGCGTTCGTAGTCCTGCGGATGCGTGCGGTTGGTGGTGCCGACCTCGACCATGCGCGCGCCCGCGCTGGCCATCACGTCGGGCATGCGGAAGGCGCCGCCGATCTCCACCAGCTCGCCGCGCGAGACGATCACCTCGCGCTCGCGCGCCAGCGCCGCGATGGTGAGCAGCACGGCAGCCGCGTTGTTGTTGACCACCGTGGCCGCTTCGGCGCCGGTGATGGTGCACAGCAGCTCTTCCACCAGCGAGTCGCGATCGCCGCGGCTGCCGGTGGCAAGGTCGTACTCGAGGTTGTTGGGCGATGTCATCACCGCGAGCAGCCGCTGCAGCGCCGCATCGGCCAGCAGCGCGCGACCGAGGTTGGTGTGGATGACGGTGCCCGTGAGGTTCAGCACCGCCTTCATGCGCGGCGCGAGGCGGGCCTGGATGCGCGATGCGAGCGCAGCGCCCAGCGCGTCGGGTTGCACGTCGGCAGCGGCGAGCTTGCCCGCCACGGCCCGCGCGCGAAGCCCTTCGAGCAGCGCACGCGCTTCCTTCACCACCAGCGTATGGCCGTGCTCGGCCAGCAATGCGCCCGGCACGGCGAGGCGCAGCAGTTGATCGACAGAAGGCAGATCCTGGGGCCTTGCCGTCGAGCCGTGGACCACGGACTCTTCGGGCATCGCCATCAGCCGCCTCCGCCGTCGTCGGGTATTTCGGGGTCGCCGAAGAGCAACATCAGGTTGTGGCCGCTGCGCTGGTGGCCGGCTTCGGAGACGAGCAGGTCGAGCGTGACGCTCGCCAGATCGTCGGCGACAGGTTCGACCTCGGGGTCTTTCTCCATCGCGATCTGCTTGAGATAGTGGCCGCAGCTGTCGCAACACTCGGCCTTGACGGCGCCGTCACGCGCGCCTGTCGCAGGCAGCTCTACGCCGGGCTGCGGCGAGAGCGACTCGAAGTGGATGCCCTTGGTGCTCTCGCAGTGCGTGCACTTGATGCGCACGTAGTGCCACTCGGTGCCGCACAGCGAGCAGTGCAGGTAGCGGAAGCCCGCTTCGTCGGCGCCGATGCGCGTGATGCTCACTGTCGGCGCACTGCCGCAGCAGGGGCATTCGTTGCCGGGGTCGGTGCGTCCGTAGATATTCTCGCCCTCGCGCTCGGCGACCTGCAGCACCAGCTGCGTCCAGTAGGCCTGCAGCCCGGCGGCGATCAGCGGCGCGGCCGCGAGGTCGAGCCCGAACATGATGCGGCGCGAGAGCCGATCGGCCTGCTCGTTGACCCACGCATCGTCAGCGGCCACCACGCGGTCGAGCGTGTCGCGCGCGGGGCCCTCGGGCAAGCGGGCGCGGAAGAGGCCGAGCAGGCGGCGCAGTTCCTTCAGCCACACGGGATCGCGCGTCCAGCCGAAGGCGGGCATCGGCGGCTTGAGCACCTTCGCGGCGGCTTCGAGCGCATCGGATTCGGGCAGCTCGACCGGCGCGTAGTCCTGCAGCACCTGATGCTGCGCCTGCGCGAGGTCGGCGATGAAGATCAGGTACTCGCGCATCGGATGCGATGCTGCAAGCTGGCGCAGCCGCAATTGCCGGTCGGAGAACACGAGGGAGCGCACCGGCAGGCGCAGGAACGGCATCTGCCGCCCGGCCTGCATGGCGATCTGCTCAGGCTCGAGGATGCGTGTGGTCCGGATCGGCGGTGGGTTGCCGGGGGAGCTCGTCATCGGCGCAGTATCACTCACCTCGCGTCATTTTGCGATGCCAGAGAGGATGGTTGAGCTTCGCCCATCCCTCCGTGACCGTGCCGCGCGTCATCGCGCGCAGCGTGCCCTTGACCCAGATCGCCGCGTAGATGTGCGTGATGACCGAGAGGATCAGCACCACGGCCGAGGCCGCGTGCACCACCACCGCGATGCGCCGCACGAGGATCGGGAAGAAGCCGACGAACCACGGACTCCAGAACATGAAGCCCGTCACCAGCAGCAGCAGCAGGCTGATGCCGAAGGCCCAGAACACCAGCTTCTGCCCGGCGTTGTACTTGCCCACCGGCGGCATGCTCGACTTGTCGCCCTTGAGCATCTTCGGCGCGTTGGCGATCCACTCGCGGTCGCCCTTGTCGAGGGTGTTCTCGCGCCACATCGTGAAGAACAGGAACACGAAGCCCAGCACCATCAAGAGGCCCATGAACGGATGCAGGATGCGCGTCCACGGCCCGCCGCCGAACAGCGTGCTCAAGAAGAACAGGCTGGGGTGGAAGAAGGCCAGGCCCGAGAGCGCGGCGGCGAAGAACATGATCGCGACGAACCAGTGGTTCATGCGCGTGGCGTCGCGGTAGCGGCGAAGGTAGTAGCGTGTCATCGCGTTCTTCTCCTCATGCGCGGGGTGCGTTGGATGAAGGCGAGGCCGGCGGCTCCTCGATCACCACCACGTCGTCGGGCTTGCCGTCGCGGTCGGCGTCGGGGTGGTCGTCCTTGGGCTCGATGGGGCCGGTCTTCATGTAGTGGAAGAAGCTGCCCACCACGGCGCCGATCATGGCGACCATCGCGAGCGGTTTGGCCACGCCCTTCCACAGCGAGACCAGCGGGCTGATCTGCGGGTCCTTCGGCAGGTCGGCGTAGAGCTGCGGCCGGTCGGCGTGCTGCAGCACGTACATCACGTGCGTGCCGCCCACGCCCGCCGGGTCGTACACGCCGGCGTTGGAGAAGCCGCGCTCCTTCAGGTCGACGATGCGCTCCGAGGCGTACTCGTGCATGTCTTCCTTGGTGCCGAAGTGCAGCGCGCCGGTGGGGCAGGCCTTCACGCAGGCCGGCTCCAGGCCCACGCCCACGCGGTCGGAGCACAGCGAGCACTTGTAGGCCTTGTTGTCGACCTTGCTGATGCGCGGCACGTCGAAGGGGCAGCCGGTGACGCAGTTGCCGCAGCCCACGCAATGCTCGCTGATGAAGTCGACGATGCCGTTGGCGTACTTGACGATCGCGCCAGGCGAGGGGCACGACTTCAGGCAGCCGGGGTCGTCGCAGTGCATGCAGCCGTCCTTGCGGATCAGCCACTCGAGCTTGCCGGCCTCGGGCTCGACCTCGGAGAACTTCATCACCGTCCAGGAGGCCGGCGTGAGGTCGACCGGGTTGTCGTAGGTGCCGTGCGTGGTGCCGACTTCGTCGCGCAAGTCGTTCCACTGCATGCACGCGACCTGGCAGGCCTTGCAGCCGATGCAGGCCGACACGTCGATCAGCTTCGCGAGCGGCTGCACCTGCGGGCGATGGCGGATCTCGGGCGACGGCGTGGTCGTGGCCGAGCGGGCGGCGATGTCGAGGGTTTGAAGAGAGGACATCGTTCAGGCCTTCTCGATGTTCACGGTGAACGACTTGTACTCGGGCGTCTGCGTGTTCGCGTCGCCCACGAAGGGTGTCAGCGTGTTCACCAGGTAGCCCGGCTTCGCGATGCCGACGAAGCCCCAGTGGTTCGGCAGCCCCACGGTATGGACCGTGCGCCCGTCCACCTGCAGACCGACGATGCGCTTGGTGACCACAGCCACGGCCTTGATGAAGCCGCGCTTGCTCGACACCTTCACCATGTCGCCGTGGCCGATGCCCTTCTCCTTGGCAAGCTCCTCGCCGATCTCGACGAACTGCTGCGGCTGGATGATGGCCGAGGTGCGCACGTTCTTGGTCCAGTAGTGGAAGTGCTCGGTGAGCCGGTAGCTGGTTGCCACGTACGGGAAGTCCTTCGGCACGCCGAGCCTCTCGAGGTCGCCCTTGAAGATGCGTGCCGCGGGGTTGGCGCGCGCCTTCTCGTTGTTCGGGTGCATCAGGTTGTTGACCAGCGGCGACTCGAAGGGCTCGTAGTGCTCCGGCAGCGGCCCCTCGGCCATGCCGGTGGGAGCGAAGAGTCGCGCCACGCCCTCGGCGGTCATGATGAAGGGACGCACCGCGTCGGCGTCGGTCGGGCTCGCGTCGGGGCGGATATCGGGCACGTCGGCGCCGCCCCATTGCTTGCCGTTCCACGCGACGAGGCCGCGCTTCGCGATCCACGGCTTGCCGGTGGTCGGGTCGGTCGAGGCGCCGTTGTAGAGGATGCGCCGGTTCGCGGGCCAGGCCCACGCCCAGTTCTGCACCATGCCGATGCCGTACGGGTCGGCGTTGTCGCGCCGTGCCATCTGGTTGCCGGCCTGCGTCCATGCTCCGGCGTAGATCCAGCAGCCGCTGGCGGTGCTGCCGTCGTCGCGCAGCAGGCCGAAGCCCGAGAGCTGCTCGCCGGCCTTGGCCAGCGGCGGCTTGGTCGGGTCCTTCGGGTCGGTCAGGTCGGCCAGCGCGCGGCCGTTGTATTCCATCGCCAGCTCCTGCGCGGAGGGCGAGTGCGGAATCTTGTACGGCCAGGTGAGCTTGACGATCGGGTCGGGGAAGGCGCCGCCGTCCTTCGCGTAGGCCGCGCGGATGCGGTTGAAGATGCCCGCGACGATCTCGATGTCGCCCTTGGCCTCGCCCGGCGGCTCCGCGCCCTTCCAGTGCCACTGCAGCCAGCGGCTGGAGTTGGTGAGCGAGCCGTCTTCCTCCGCGAAGCAGGTGGAAGGCAAGCGGAACACCGTGGTCTGGATGTCGGCGGTCTTGACGTCGTTGAACTCGCCGAAGTTGCGCCAGAACTCGCTGGTCTCGGTCTGCAGCGGATCGATGGTGACCAGGAACTTGAGCTTCGAGAGCCCGTCGACGATCTTCTTCTTGTCGGGGAACGAGCCCACCGGGTTGAAGCCCTGGCAGATGTAGCCGTTGAGCTTGCCCTGGTTCATGAGCTCGAAGGCCTGCAGCACGTCGTAGAGCCTGTCGATTTTCGGCAGGTAGTGGAAGGCCCAGTCGTTCTCGGCCGTGGCCGCGTTGCCCCACCAGGCCTTCTGCATGCTGACGAAGAACTTCGGGTAGTTCTGCCAGTAGCTCATCTGGTTGGGACGCAGGGGCTTGAGCGCGCGGGTCTTGTAGTAGTCCTCCAGCGTCTGCTCGTTGTCACGCGCCAGCGACATGTAGCCCGTCAGCGAGTTCGACAGCAGCCCCAGGTCGGTGAGGCCCTGGATGTTGCTGTGGCCGCGCAGTGCGTTCATGCCGCCGCCGGGCACGCCGATGTTGCCCAGCAGAAGCTGCACGATGGCGCCGGTGCGGATCATCTGCGAGCCCTGGCTGTGCTGCGTCCAGCCCAGGGCGTACATGATGGTCATGGTGCGCTGGGAGGTGCTGGTGCTCGCGATGTACTCGCAGACCTTCAGGAACTTGTCCTTCGGCGTGCCGGTGATGCGGCTCACCATCTCGGGCGTGTAGCGCGAGTAGTGCCGCTTCATCACCTGCAGCACGCAGTTCGGGTCCTGCATGGTCATGTCGACCTTGGCCATGCCCTGTTCGTCGAGCGCGTAGCCCCACGACTTGGGGTCGTAGTTGCGCTTCTCGGCGTTGTAGCCGCTGAACAGGCCGTCCTCGAACTTGTAGTCGGGGCCGACGATGAAGGTCGCGTTGGTGTAGTTGCGGACGTACTCGGTCTGGATCTTGTCGTTGGTCAGAAGGAAGTTGATGACCCCGGCCAGGAAGGCAATGTCCGACCCCGCGCGGATCGGCGCGTAGTAGTCGGCCATGGCGGCCGAGCGCGTGAAGCGCGGGTCGACCACGACCAGCCTTGCCTTGTTCTGTTTCTTGGCTTCGATGACCCACTTGAAGCCGCACGGATGCGCCTCCGCGGCGTTGCCGCCCATGATCAGCACGACATCCGCGTTCTGGATGTCCTGCCAGTGGTTGGTCATCGCGCCTCTGCCGAACGTCGGGGCCAGACTGGCCACCGTGGGTCCGTGTCAGACGCGTGCCTGGTTGTCGAACACCAGCATTCCGGTCGAGCGGAATGCCTTGTGCGTGATGTATCCGGTTTCGTTGGACGAGGCCGAGGCGCAGAGCATGCCGGAGCTGGTCCAGCGGTTCACGGTCTTGCCGTCGGCGTTGGTGGTCTGGAAGTTGGCGTCGCGGTCGGCCTTCAGCAGCTTCGCGATGCGGTCGAGCGCCTCGTCCCAGCCGATGCGCTTCCACTCGGTGCCACCGGGCTCGCGCACCTCGGGGTACTTCAGGCGCATGGGGCTGTGCACGAAGTCGAGCAGGCCGGCACCCTTGGGGCACAGCGTGCCGCGGTTCACGGGGTGGTCGGCATCGCCCTCGATGTGGAGGATGTCGGACACCACGTTCTTCGCCTTGTCGCCCAGGCTGTACATGATGAGCCCGCAGCCCACCGAGCAGTACGGGCAGGTGTTGCGCGTCTCGGTGGTGCGCGCGAGCTTGAAGTTGCGGGCCTCGGCCAGCGCGGCGGTCGGCGAGAAGCCGAGCGCCACGATGCTGGAGCCGACCAGCCCCGCGCTGCTGACGCGGAAGAATTGCCGGCGGTTCATGTCCATGACGGAACCTCCTGCAGCGGTGAAGTGATGGGGTGTTTCATCGTGGTCTTCTTTTCTTCTTGCGGGTAACTCGAATGAACCTGGCGGGCCGCGCCGGCTACTTCGGTGCGGTGCCGTCGCCTCCGCTGGGCACGGGCGCCGCACCGCCGGAAGAGCCGGTGCCGCCCGGGCCGCTCATGCCGCCCACGGCCGCACCGCCTTCGGACGGGCCCTGGTGTGAGGTGGAGGATTCGACCTTGTCGCCGGAGGCGGCGGGGGCGATGCCCGTCGGGCTCGCGCCGGTCGAGGCCTTCGGCATCGGCGGCGAGGAGGGCTTGGGGTCGCAGGCGCTCGCCAGCAGGCCCGCGGCCAGGCACAGGCCGATGATCTGCAAGCGCTGCTGCTGACATCGTGGCATCGACACTCCTTGTGGGAAGGACGGGTCCGGCAACGGGCTGTTTTTATGGCCTCGTATTCCGCTTGCCGGGCGTGCCCGGTTTGCGACAAACGGGATGCGTTTGTCGCATCATGCGACAGCATCCTGCCAGGATCAAGGGCAAAAGGAGCGCAATAACCCTCGAAACCCGCCATGCCGCCGGGCGTCGGCTATCGTTCGCGCCATGAATGCCTCCCTCCGCCTGGGTTGGCGCACGCTCTGGCGCGACCTGCGCGCCGGCGAGCTGCGCCTGTTGATCGTTGCCGTGCTTCTGGCCGTGGCCGCGCTCACGGCCGTCGGCTTCTTCGCCGACCGGTTGCAGGGCGGGCTCAAGCGCGACGCGCGACAGCTCCTGGGCGGCGACGCGGTGATCGTCAGCGACAACCCGACGCCCGAGGCCTTCGTGGCGCAGGCGAAGTCGCTGGGGCTGCAGGGCACGCCCACCTACGGCTTTCCGACCATGGCGCGGGCCGAGGACGCGCAGGGCGGCGCCAGCAAGCTGGTGGCGCTGAAGGCCGTGACCGCTGGCTATCCGCTGCGCGGCAGCCTGCAGACTTCCACCACCATCGACGGCGCCGGCGCCGTCACGCGCGACATTCCTCCGCCTGGCGAGGCCTGGGTCGACGCATCGCTGCTCGACTCGCTGGCGCTCAAGGTCGGCGACACGCTGCTGCTGGGCGACACCGGCCTGCGCGTGGGGCGCGTCATCACGCTGGAGCCCGACCGCGGCGCCGGCTTCATGAGCTTCTCTCCGCGCGTGATGCTCAACCAGGCCGACGTGGCCCGCACCGGGCTCGTGCAGCCCGCCAGCCGCGTGGGCTACCGCTACGCCGTGGCCGGCAGCGATGCCGCCGTCAAGCGTTTCACCGACTGGGCCGATGCCACCATCAAGAAGGGCGAGCTGCGCGGCGTGCGCCTCGACTCCTTCGAGAGCGGCCGGCCCGAGATGCGCCAGACGCTCGACCGCGCCGAGAAATTCCTGAGCCTGGTCGCGCTGCTCGCGGCGCTGCTGTCGGCGGTGGCAGTGGCGCTGGCCGCTCGCGGCTTCGCTGCCAGCCACCTCGACGACTGCGCGATGCTGCGCGTGCTCGGGCAGAGCCAGCGCACCATCGCCGTGGCCTATGCCTTCGAGTTCGCGGTGATCGGCATTGTCGCCAGCGCGCTGGGCGTGGCCATCGGCTTCGCGGTGCACTACGTGTTCGTGCTGCTGCTGGCGGGCCTGGTCGAGACCGCGCTGCCGGCGGCCACGCTGTGGCCCGTGGCCTTCGGGTTGGGCATGGGGCTCACGCTGCTATTCGCCTTCGGCCTGCCGCCGGTGCTGCAGCTGGCGCGCGTGCCGCCGCTGCGCGTGATCCGGCGCGACGTGGGCGGGCTCAAGCCCGCGTCGCTCGCGGTGCTGGGCGTCGGCGTGGCCGGGTTCGCGGCGCTGCTGATGGCAGCAAGCAGCGACATCAAGCTGGGCCTGATCGCCGTCGGCGGGTTCGCGGGCGCGGTGGCGGTGTTCGCGCTGCTGAGCTGGCTGGCGGTGAAGGTGCTGCGCCGCAGCGTCAACGAGGCGACCGCGCCGCGCTGGCTGGTGCTGGCCACGCGGCAGATCTCGGCGCGGCCGGCCTACGCGGTGGTGCAGGTCAGCGCGCTGTCGGTGGGCCTGCTGGCGTTGGTGCTGCTGGTGCTGCTGCGCACCGACCTCGTTGCGAGCTGGCGCCAGGCCACGCCGCCCGATGCGCCGAACCGCTTCGTCATCAACGTCATGCCCGACCAGAGCGAGGCTTTCCAGAAGTCGCTGCGCGACGCGGGCGTGAGCAAGTTCGACTGGTACCCGATGATCCGCGGCCGCCTCGTGGCCATCAACGACAAGCCGGTGTCTCCCGACGACTACACCGAAGACCGCGCCAAGCGCCTGGTGGACCGCGAGTTCAACCTCAGCAACAGCGTGGACGCGCCTGCGCACAACAGCATCACTACCGGCAAGTGGACGCCGGGTGCGGCTGGTGAGGTGAGCGTGGAGGAGGGCCTGGCCGAGACGCTGGGCCTCAAGATGGGCGACACGCTGCGCTTCGACATCGGCGGCATGCAGAACGACGCGCGCATCACCTCGCTGCGCAAGGTCGACTGGGGCTCGATGCACGCCAACTTCTTCGTGATGTACACGGTGGCCTCGCTGGCCGACGTGCCCACCACCTACATGGGCGCCTTCCGCGCGCCCGAGACACGCGGCTTCGACAACGCGCTGGTGCGCAGCTACCCGAACGTGACCAACGTCGACATGAGCGCCACCATCAACCAGGTGCAGCGCGTGCTCGACCAGGTGATCCGCGCGGTCGAGTTCCTGTTCGGCTTCACGCTCGCGGCCGGCCTCGTGGTGCTGTTCGCCGCGGTGACCGCCACCCGCGAGGAGCGCGCGCGCGAGTTCGCCGTGATGCGCGCGGTGGGCGCGCGCGCCAGCCTGCTGCGGCAGGTGCAGCGCGCCGAGCTCGCGGGCGTGGGCCTGCTGGCGGGCTTCCTCGCGAGCATCGTGGCCGCGCTGATCGGCTGGGGGCTGGCGCGCTACGTGTTCGAGTTCACCTGGACCGCTTCGCCGCTGGTGCCGGTGGCCGGTGCGCTGGCCGGCGCGGTGCTGGCGCTCGGCGCCGGGTGGTGGGGCCTGCGCGAGGTGCTTCGCCGGCCGGTGGTCGACACATTGCGGCGCGCGGCCGAGTAATTTTTCTTCTCTTCGGGGCGAGACGGGGCCGGGGATGCAATACATTCCCCGGCCCTGCATTCATTTCAGAAGAGAGAAATCCTCGCATGCGCCTGGCGTCATTCCAGATCACCAACTTTCGCTCGATCAACGACAGCGGCCTCATCGATTCCACGCAGATCACCGCGATCCTCGGCCGGAATGACAGCGGCAAGTCGAACCTGCTGCGTGCGCTCCACAGCCTGAACCCCGCTGAAGGCATTGCCGAACTCAGCCCCATCAAGGACTTCCCGCGCCACCGCCGCCTGGAAGAGTGCACGGGCGACACCCCGGTCGTGTTCACGCGCTGGAGCCTCGACGAAGGCGAGCAGGCCGAGCTGGCCGCGATCCTGCCGCGCGCGGCGGGCGTGCGCCACGTCACCGCGAGCCGGGGCTATGCTGCCGCCCGCTCGGCCGGGTTCGAAGGGCTCGGCGCCCTGTCGCTCGACGTGAGCGACACCAAGGCCAAGGTCCGCAAGATCGTGCCGGCCGTGAAGGCGGCCGCCGAGAAGGTCGCCGACGAAGCCGCGAAGGCCGCTCTCGAGCAGGAAACCGACGTCTTCGACGCCGCGATGATCATGAGCCCCGACTACATCAAGTGGTCGGCGGGCGCCATCAAGGCGGCCCAGGCCCTGCGCAAGGCGCTGGCCGTGTCGGGCGCCGAGCTCAGCGACAAGCAGGACCAGATGCTCGCCGAGCTGGAGGAAACCGCGCTTTCCATCGCCAACGACGCCCCCGCGCTGGAGCGCGCGCAGGAATGGGTGATCGGCAAGCTGCCGCGCTTTGTCTACGTCGACGAATACCCGGCGCTGCCCGGCCGCCAGAACATCGCCGAATACCTGGGACGCGAGGGCTGGGGCCAGCTCACGCCCGAGCAGCGGAGCTTCGGCAAGCTGTGCAAGGTCGCGGGACTCGACCTGCGACAGCTGCAGGCCCTGCTCGACAGGAATGACCAGGCCACGCGCAACCAGCTCGTCAACCGCGCCGGCTCGGTGGTGACGGCCGAGATCCGCCGCATCTGGAAGGACCGCGCGCTGAAGGTTCGCTTCAACCTCGACGGCCAGTACCTCGACACGCTGGTGTCCGACCCGAACGCCGCCTACGAGGTCGAGGTGAACCTGGAAGAGCGCAGCCGCGGCTTCCAGTGGTTCTTCTCGTTCTACGTCGCCTTCTTCGCCGACACCCGTGGCGGCAACGCGGAAGACGCCGTGCTGCTGCTCGACGAGCCCGGCCTGCACCTGCACCCCCATTCGCAGGCCGACCTGCTGGCGCACCTGGAGAAGGACTTCGGCAACCAGATCGTCTACACCACGCATTCGCCGTTCATGGTGCCCGCGCACCGGCTCGACGCGGTGCGCACCGCCAGCCTGAGCGAGACCGCGGGCACCACGGTGAGCAATGCCGCGGAGGGCGACGAGCGCACGCTGTTCCCGCTGAAGGCTGCGCTGGCGCTGAGCCGGATGGCGAGCGAGCCGGTGAAGCAGGAAGTCTCGAAGCCGGTGGTGGCGACGCCGGAACCGGTGAAGCCCGCGCCCGCGAAGCCTGCGAAGTCGGCCAAGTCCGCCGAGGCGGCGGCCGTGATTCCAGCTCCCGCGAAGACCGAGGCCGCGAAGCCTGAACCCGTCAAGGCCGAGCCTGCAAAGTCCGAACTTGCCAAGCCCCTTGCCGTGGAAAGCGCCAAGCCGATGGAGGCAGCACCTGCCGCAGTGGCCGCGCCAGCACCCGTGATTCCTGTGCCCGAGCCGGCGAAGGTCGTCGCTCCTGCAAAGGCCGAAGCAGTGAAGCCTGAGACGGTAGAGCCAGCCGTCGTGGAAAGCGCAAAGCCTGCAGAAGCAGCGCCTGTTGCAGTCGCTGCACCGGCCGTCGCGCCTGTGGAAGTGCTGGCACCTGCGACTCCCGAACCGGCGAAGCCGGTGGTCGCCGAGAGCCCCAAGCCCGTCGAGCCGGTAGCTGCAGTGCCGGTCGCCGTGGCTGCCGAGCCCGTCGAGGCTCCAGTGGCGCAGCGCGTCGAAGAGCAGGCCGTCGCTGTGAGTCAGCAGGTGGAGCGGTCGGCAGAGGTCGACTGACGGACAGGCCTTCTAACTCATGCGGCGCTGACCATGCGCCGCATGAGCAGGCCCTTCAGGTCTCTTCGTGTGTCGCAGACGACGTGGATGTAGGCAGTGTCCGCTCTCACCTCATAGATGATGCGGTTCATGCCCGAAATGACCTGCCGGTACTGGGCTGCGTTCAGGTTTGCGAGTTCTTCGGGAACCCGGCCGGCTTCCGGATGGGCTCCGATCATCGCGACAGACTTCTTGATCTTTCCGTAGCAGTCTGTCCAGGCCTGCGCACCGAAATTCCTGATGAGATAGCGCCTCAGGTCCTTCAGGTCGGCTTCCGCGGAGCGCAGGAACACGACCTTCATTTCGTGTCTTTGTCGTCTTCCGCGTCTTGCCGGTCCAAGTCCGCAAATACATCTTCCGCCGAGCGGAACTGGCCCTGCTCGATCTCGCGGTTGCCGAGCGCCAACACCTTGAGAAGCGCGAGCGTGGCTTCGTGCTCCTCGTAGGAGCGAACATCCATCACCACGAGCTTGGCTTCGCCGTTCTGGGTGATGAGCATGGGTTCACGGGTGTCGGACAGCGTCTTCACGATGTCCGCGGCATGGCTCTTGAGGTAGCTGATGGGTTTGACTTGGGTCGAGAAATTCATGGTGCTCATCCCTGATTCCTGGTCGGACTCATTATGGTCTGAATTCAGTCTGGAGCGGCTGGCGTCCGGTCATGGCGCCATGGCTTCCTCCCTGAACATGTGCTCCCCCGCGAAATCCACGAACGCCCGCACCTTCGGCGACAGCTGCCGGCTCGACGGCCACAGCGCCGAGAACTGGCCTTGCCGCACGAGGTGCGTGGCCAGCACGCGCTGCAGCTCGCCTCGGCAGAGCGAATCGCGTGCGAGGAAATCGGGCATGTAGGCCACGCCGAGGCCGGCCACGGCCGCGCCCAGCATGGCTTCCATGTTGTTGCACAGCAGGCCGGGCGGCAGTTGCGTGGGCAGGCCGGGCAGGTCCCAGTCCTCGATCTTTCCGCCGGTGACGAACTTGTAGCGAAGGCAGGTGTGCCGCGCGAGGTCGGCCGGCGTCTGCGGCACGCCGTGGCGCTCCAGGTAGGCCGGCGAGGCGACCAGCACGAAGCGGAACGGGCCGAGCCGGCGCGCCACCAGTTGTGAATCCACAAGGTCGCCGCTGCGGATCGCCACGTCGACGCCCTCGGCGATCACGTCGACCAGCCTGTCGTTGAAGTCGAGGTCGAGCTCGATCTCGGGGTAGCGCTCCCTGAAGGCCGGCAGGATCGGCAGCAGGAATCGGTAGCCGATGGTCGGCAGGCTCACGCGCAGGCGTCCGCGCGGGGCGGCCACGGCGTCCTGCATCATGGCCCGCGCGTCGTCCAGCTCGTCGAGGATGCGGCGGCAGCGCTCGTGGAAGAGGGCTCCTTCCTGTGTGAGCCGCATGTGCCGCGTGGTGCGGTTGAAGAGGCGCACGCCGAGCTGCTGCTCGAGCCGCGCGACGTTCTTGCCCACCGCCGAGGCCGAGATGCCGAGCTCCCGGCCGGCCTTGGCGAAGCTCGCGTGGTCGGCCGCCCGTACGAAGGATTCGAGTCCGCTGAAGCTGTCCATGGATTGGCAACCTTTGGTTGGGAGTGTGAGGAGCAATGGGGCAATTCTCATTGCATTGATTCCTTTCTATCTTCGTGCCTTCCTTTTCCACCTTCCGCGAAGGCACGTTCCCGATGTCCCCGTCCTCCTCCAGAAACTGGCTCCTGGCCGCCGTTTGCCTCGCGGCGCTGGGCATGCCGCTGAGCTTCACCGGCCCGGCGGTGGTGCTGCTCGCCGTCCGCGATGCCCTGGGCGGCAGCCCGGTGCAGCTCAACTGGGTGACCAACGCCTTCATGCTGAGCTTCGGCGCCACGCTGATGGCCGCCGGCGCGCTGGCCGATGCATACGGGCGCAAGCGCGTCTTCCTGCTGGGGCTCGCGGTGGTGGCGCTCAGCGCCTCGCTGCTGACCCTGGCGCCGGGCATCGTGTCCTTCGACCTGGCGCGTGCACTGCAGGGGCTGGGCTCGGCGGCGGCCTTCGCGGCGGGCACGGCCGCGCTGGCGCAGGTGTTCGACGGCGCGGCCCGTACGCGGGCATTCAGCCTGATCGGCACCTCGTTCGGCGTGGGACTGTCCTGCGGCTCCATCCTCTCGGGCTGGCTTGCGGAGAGCTTCGGCTGGCAGGCGGTGATGCTGAGCCCCGGCGCGGTCAGCCTAGTGGCGCTGTGCATCGCCGCGCTGTCGATGCACGAATCGCGCAACCCTCAGGCCATGGGGCTCGACGTGCCGGGCACGCTGAGCTTCACCGCCGCGCTGAGCCTGCTGACGCTGGGCGTGCTGCAGGCGCCCGACAGCGGCTGGGGCAGCCCGTGGGTGCTTGGCGCGCTGGCGGGCGCGGCGGCGATGGGCGCCGTCTTCGTCGCCATCGAGAGGCGCGTGGCGCATCCGATGCTCGACCTGTCGCTGTTTCGCTTTCCGCGCTTCGTGGGCGTGCAGCTGCTGGCCGCCGCGCCGGCCTACGGTTTCGTCGTGCTGCTGGTGCTGCTGCCGATCCGCTTCGTGGGGCTAGAAGGGCGCAGCGCGATCGAGGCGGGCGCCTTCATGTTCGCGCTCTCGGGGCCGATCCTCGTCGTGCCGACGCTGGCGGCATCGCTGGCGCACCGGTTCTCGGCGGGCGCGATCTCGGCCGTGGGGCTGCTGGTGTGCGCCGCCGGCTTGTTCTGGCTCAGCCGCTGTGCGCCGGGCACGCCGCTCGCCGGAATGGTGTGGCCGCTGCTGCTGATCGGCGCCGGCATCGGGCTGCCCTGGGGCCTGATGGACGGGCTGGCCGTGAGCGTGGTGCCGCGCGAGCGCGCGGGCATGGCCTCGGGCATCTTCAACACGGTGCGGGTGGCGGGGGAGGGCATTGCGCTGGCGCTGGTCGGCGCCGGGCTGACTGCGCTGGTGACGGCGCAGCTGGGCCATGCCGCTGCCGCATCGCAGGCGGCGCAGCGCGTGACCACCGGGAACCTCTCGCAAGCGCTGGCGCTGCTGCCCGGAATTGACCGCGCGGGGCTGCTGCATGCCTATGGCGCGGCGTTCGGCACGCTGCTGTACGTGCTGGCCGGCGTGACGGTGCTGACGGCAATCGTCGTGTTCGCCTTCCTGCGCGGCGAGACGCATGCCGAGGCCGGCGCCGTGGCGCTGGAGTCGACGGCCTGCTGATGATTCAGGCCGCTTCGGCGGCCTCGAAGATGTCGCGCAGCCACTGCGTGAACACGCGCACGCGCGACGACAGCTGCCGGTTCTGCGCATAGAGCACGGAGACCGGCATCGGCGGCGGCGCGAACTCCGGCAATAGAACCTTCAGCCGTCCGTCCGCCAGTTCGCCGGCCACGCGGTAGCGCGGCACCTGCACCAGCCCCAGTCCCGCGACGGCCGAGCCGGTGTACAGGTCGGCCCCGGTCACGGAGACGATGCCGCCGAGCTGCACGCTCGTCACCCGCCCGTCGACCGTGAATTCGAGCGGCACCGCCTTGCCCGTGGCGCTGGAGATGTAGTGGATGGCGCGGTGCGAGGCCAATTCCTCCGGGCCGCGCGGCTCGCCGTGCGCCGCCAGGTAGGCCGGGCTCGCCACCGTGACCTGCGGCAGCAGCGCCACGCGCCGCCCGACCATCGACGAGTCCTGCAGCGTGCCCGCGCGCAGCACGCAGTCGACGCCCTCGCGCACCAGGTCGACGAGGCGGTCGTCCTCGCCGATGTGCAGCTCCAGCTCCGGGTAGCGGGCGAGGAAGCCCGGCAGCGCCGGCACTACGAAATGACGCGCCAGCGTGCCCTGCAGGTTCACTCGCAGCAGGCCCTTGGGCGCGGCGTCGCGGAACAGGCCCTCGGCCTCTTCCACGTCGGCCAGCAGCCGCACGCAGCGGCGGTAGTAGGCCTCGCCGTCCTGCGTGAGGCGCACGGTGCGGGTGGTGCGCTCCAGCAGCCGGGTGCCGATGCGCTGTTCGACGCGCTTGATCAGGTTGGTGACTGTCGCGCGGGGAATCTGCAGGTCTTCGGATGCCTGCGTGAAGCTCTGGCGCTCGGCGATGCGCACGAAGGCCTGCATTTCCTGGAAGCGGTCCATGGGCGGCGCTGGTTCTATTGTTGAAGCAAATGGAATAGTAATGGCAAATGACGGCTGATTATCTTTTGGATGGAACGATCGAAGATTCGCTTCACCAACCACCCACCACTGCAAAGGAACAGCCATGACCCACTCACCCCAACCCAAGGTCGCCATCGTCACCGGCGCATCGCGCGGCATCGGCGCCGCCGTCGCGCAACGCCTCGCCAGGGACGGCTTCGCGGTCGCCGTCAACTATGCGTCGAGCCCGGCGCAGGCCGAGGCCCTCGTGGCCGAACTGCAAGCCGCCGGCGGCAGGGCCGTCGCCGTCAAGGCCGACGTGGCCCGCGCCGGCGAAGTGCGCGCCATGTTCGACGTCGTCGAGGCGCAGCTCGGCAAGGTCGACGTGCTGGTCAACAACGCCGGCGTGCTCAAGACCCTGCCCCTGGCCGAGCACACCGACGCGCTCTACGACCAGACCTTCGACATCAACGTGCGCGGCACCTTCAACACGCTGCGCGAGGCCGCCGCGCGCCTCAACGAGGGCGGGCGCATCGTCAACTTCTCGAGCACGGTGCTCGCGCTGAACATGCCGGGCTATGCGATCTACAACGCCACCAAGGCGGCGGTCGAGTCCTTCACGCACGTGTTCGCCAAGGAACTGCGCGGCCGCAACATCACGGTGAACGCCGTGGCGCCGGGGCCGATCGCCACGGCGCTCTTCCTCGAGGGCAAGACCGAGGAGCAGATCCAGAACTTCGTGAAGGCGCCGCCGCTGCAGCGCCTGGGCCAGCCCGAGGACATCGCCTCGGTGGTCTCCTTCCTGGCCGGCCCCGACGCAGGCTGGGTCAACGGCCAGATCCTGCGCGCCAACGGCGGCCTGGCTTGAAGCACGCCGGCCCGTTCCCAGGAGAAATCGTCATGAGCCGACCAAATCCGTCTGCTGCCGCCCCGCGCTTCTTCAGCCTGGCCTATTCGGCCTTCACGCTGGCCGCCGCGGTGGTTGCCGCCGCAGCCTCGGCGCTGGCCCTCGTCCTCGAACTGCCCGTGTGGGCGATGTTCGTCGGCTGGGTGGCCTTCTACACCCGCGGCGTCACGGCGCGCGACGGCGTGTTCAACCTCGCGTGCGTGGGGCTCGGCGTGCTGATCGGCAAGGCGGCGGCCCTGGCCATCGGGGCACTGGGCCCCGTAGTGGGCGCCATGGCGCTGCCGCTGGTGGTGCTGGTCGTCGCGCTCGTCGTGGTGTCGCTGCGCGGCGTGCCGCGCCTGAACAACCTGCTGTGCTACTTCCTCGGGCTGATCGCCTTCTTCGCGATCCATCAACCGCCGTCGCTCTCGCTGTTCGGGACGCTGGCCGGCGCCGCCGCGCTGGGCTCGATAGCCGCGTGGACCGCCCATGCGCTGCAGCGGCGCGTGCATTGAAGAAGACGCGCTCGTCGACCCCTCGCATTTCATTCACTCGTTCATTGATTCCAGGAGTTTCATCATGCAATCCGTCATCCTCGTCACCGGCGCCGGTAGCGGCATCGGCAAGCTCACCGCCCAGTCGCTCGCCGAGGCGGGCCATATCGTCTACGCCTCGATGCGCGACATCGCCGGGCGCAACAACGGCCGCGCCGCCGAACTGCGCGCGCTGGCCGCGGCGAAGAACATCCAGCTGCATCCGCTCGAACTCGACGTGCTCTCGCAGGAATCGGCCGACGCGGCCGCCGCGACCATCGTGCGGGAGCAGGGCCATCTCGACGTCGTGATGCAGAACGCCGGCCACCTGGTGGTCGGGCCCACGGAGGCCTTCACGCCCGAGGAGATCGTGAAGGTGTTCGACACCAACGTGCTCGGTGCGCAGCGCGTGAATCGCGCGGTGCTGCCGTACCTGCGGGCCCAGGAGTCGGGGCTGATGCTGTGGATCAGCAGCACCACCACCAAGGGCGGTTTCCCGCCGTTCATGGGCCCCTACGGCGCGGCCAAGGCGGCAATGGATTCGCTGGCCGTCACGCTGGCCTACGAGATCGCGCGCTTCGGCATCGAGACTTCCATCGTCGTGCCGGGCGCCTTCACCAAAGGCACCGACCACTTCCCGAGCGCGGGCAAGCCGGCCGATGCTGCGACCGCCGCTGCCTACGGCCGCTACGACGGCCTGATGGACCAGATCGGCGCGCGCCTCTCGGCGCTGACGCCCGACAACGCCGACCCGCAGGCCGTGGCCGACGAGATCGTGCGCATCGTGGGCCTGCCGGCCGGCACCCGGCCGATGCGCTCGCTGATCGATTTCGTGGGCGACGGCGCGGCAGAGGTGTTCGAGGTGTCCGAGCGCGTGCGCATCGAGTTCGCAAGGCGCATCGGCATGGCCGATCTGCTCGAGGCGAAAGTGCGTCGCTAAGCAAGGCGTCACAAAGAGCGGGGCGGTCTTCCTGTCCAATAGCGGCATGGAAAACCCGCCCCACGACATCACCGAACGCGTGACCGAGCTCGAGATCAAGTCGAGCTACGCCGAAGACCTGCTCGACCAGCTGAACATGACGATCTACCGCCAGCAGCAGCAGATCGACCGGCTGATCCTGCAGGTCACGCAGCTGAAGGAGCAGATGCAGAGCTCAGGCCAGGATGGCGCCGCGCGCAACCCACGCGACGAACTCCCTCCGCACTATTGATACTCCCCCAGGCTTTGCGCACTTCGTGTCGCTGCGCCAACCCCCTCGCCGGGGGCAACACCGATGGCCCGGCAAAGCCGGTTCCATGGTGTTCCTGGAATGAGCGGTCAGCCGTGCGCGTGCCAGAGCACGGCGAAGAAATGGCAGGTGCTGCCGGCGAGCACGAACAGGTGCCACACCGAGTGTGCAAAGCGCACCTTGTTGTCGAAGAGGAACACCACCGCGCCGGCCGTGTAGAAGAGCCCGCCGGCCACCAGCCAGCCCAGGCCCGCCGCCGACATGCGCTCGTACAGCGGCACCGCGGCCATCAGCGCCATCCAGCCCATCGCCACGTAAAGGCCGGTGGACCACAGCGGATGCTTCAGCCGGTTGAACAGCTTGGCGCCTACGCCCAGCGCCGCCGCCGCGCAGATGGCGCCGAACAGCGTCCAGCCCAGCGGGCCGCGCAGCACGCCGAACAGGAAGGGCATGTAGCTGCCCGCGATGAAGAGGTAGATAGCGGCGTGGTCCAGCCGGTTGAACCAGGCCTTGGCGCGGCCGATCGGCAGCGCGTGGTAGAGCGTCGAGATCAGGTACAGCACGATGGCGGTGCCCGCGAACAGGCTGGCGCCGACCACGCCCGCGGCCTGGCCCTTCTGCGCCGCGCTGTAGACCAGGATGGGCAGCGAGGCGATGGCCAGCGCAAGGCCCAGGCCGTGGCTCAGGGCGTTGAAGAGCTCTTCCATCGCCGTCTGGTCGCGTGCCGCGAGGACGGAGGCTTTGCTGCGTTGAGAGGCGCGTTTCTGCGAGGGAAGGGAGGAAGTCATCGTCGATCCGTGCGCAAGAGTGGTTTGTTCGATGAAAGCCGGTCGGCTACTTGACCTGCTGCTTGCCCAGCTTGCGCGCCAGCGTGCGCCGGTGCATGCCGAGCCTGCGCGCGGTCTCCGAGATGTTGAAGCCGGTCTCGGCCAGCGTCTCGTGGATGCGCTCCCATTCGAGCGTCTTGATCGAGGTGGAGCGATTGGTCAGCTCGACCTCGGTGGTGCCGGTGGCGCGGCCGAAGGCGGCCTCGATGTCGTCGGTGTTCGAGGGCTTGGCCAGGTAGTGGCAGGCGCCGAGCTTGATAGCTTCCACCGCGGTGGCGATGCTGGCGAAGCCCGTGAGCACCACGATCAGCATCTTCGGGTTGTGCCGGTGCAGCATCTGCACGCACGCCAGGCCCGAGGCCTCGCCGTTGAGCTTGAGGTCGACCACCGCGTAGCCGGGCGTGGCGGTGGCCAGCAGGGCCTCGACCTCGGCGAGGTTGCTCGCGTGCGTCACGCCGTAGCCGCGGCGCTCGAAGGAGCGGCCGAGCGCGCGCGCGAAGGCGCCATCGTCCTCGACGATCAGCAGCTGGCGCTGCTCTTCAGCTCCGGTTTCGCTCATTGCCTTCCATTCCGATGGTCCTGCTGGCGGCGATGGCTTCGGCATCGGCCTCGTCATCGTCCACTTCCGAATCTTCTTCCTCGAGCACGATGGCCGCGAGCGGCAGCGTGATCTTCACGATGGCGCCGCCTTCCGGCCGGTTGGCCGCCGCGACGCGCCCGCCCACGGTGCGCGCCACGTTCACCACCAGGAACAGCCCCAGCCCGCCGCCCGCGCGGCCCTTGCTCGACTGGTAGGGTTTGCCGAACTCCTTGAGGATGGCCGGCAGGAAGCCGGGGCCCGCGTCGGTGACGGTGATCGTCAGCGCGTCGGCGTCGTGCGCCGCCTCGAGGCGCAGCCAGTGCGGCGACGCCTCCAGCGCATTGTCGAGCACGTTGCAGATCATCTGCTTGAGGGCCGAGTCGGAAACCATGGGCAGGTCGCGGCCGAAGCGGTTGTCGTACTCGAAGTCTTCCACCGGGCGGGTGGTGCGCCATTCCTCGACCAGGTCGTCGAGGAAGGTGCTGACGGTGGTTTCTTCCGACGATTCGCCGCGCGCCTCGCCGGCCGACAGCAGGATGCCGCTCACGATGCTCTTGCAGCGCTGGATCTGCAGCTCCATCTCGGCCACCTCGGTCAGCAACTCAGGGTCGGAGCTGAAGTGCGGCAGCCGGCGCCAGTCGCCCAGGATCACCGCCAGCGTGGCCAGCGGCGTGCCGAGCTCGTGCGCCGCGCCCGAGGCCAGCAGGCCCATGCGCACGATGTGCTCTTCTTCCGAGGCGCGCTGGCGCAGGTCGGCCAGCCGCGCGTCGCGCGCGCGCAGGTTGCGGCTGATGCGGGTGATGAAGATCACCAGCAGGGCGGCGTTCAGCGCGAAGCACACCAGCATGCCCTGGATGTAGGGGCTCCACAGGCCGCGGTCGTGGTCCAGCGGCAGCGCGAGTGGGCGCGAGAACAGCGCCAGCCCGGCAAAGCAGATGCTGGTGATGACGACCATGGTCCAGGTCGACCAGGCCTTCAGCAGCACCGCGCCCAGCGTCACCTGCAGCAGGAAGAGAAACACGAAAGGGTTGGTCGCGCCGCCGCTGAGGTAGAGCTGCGCCGTGAGCGTGGCCACGTCGACCAGCAGCGCGAGGAACAGCTCGCCGTTGGTCACGCGCCGGTGGCTGCGCGAGCGCAGCAGGCTCACCATGTTGAAGAGGGCGAGGCAGGCCAGCACCTGCAGCATGTGGTCCAGCGGCAGCCGGATCTCGAAGCCGTAGTGCACCACCAGGATGGTGGCGACCTGCCCGACCACCGCGAACCAGCGCAGCTGTATCAGCTGCTGCATGTTCTGGTGGCCGATGGCGTTGTCCAGGCTCGCGACGCCGGCGCGGGGCGGGTGCAGCTCGCCCGCGACCGCGGCGGATTCAGCCGTCGCGGCGGGCATCTTGGTCGGCGGGGCGGGCGTCGGCATGGGCCGCATTTTCGCTGCGCCGCACGAACCAGGCCGCGATCAGCACCATCAGGGCAAGGCCATACCAGGTCAGGGCGTAGACGAGGTGGCTGTTGGGAAAGGAAATGACAGTCAGGCCGCCTGCGGGCCAGGCGGGGGTGTCGTTGGCATTCGCAGGGGCTGGCGCGGCCTCCGCATCGACGAAGTAGGGCGCCACGTCGGCCAGGCCGCGCGCTGCGGCGATGGCCTGCACGTCGCGCGAGAACCAGCGGTCGCCGGCCGGATCGTTCTTGCGCAGGAAGCCGCCCTTGGGCTCGGTCAGGCGCAGCAGGCCGGCCACGGTGGTCTCGCCCTGGGGCTCAGTGGTGGCGCGCGCCTCGCGCTTCTGCGCTTCAGGCGGCACGAAGCCGCGGTTGACGAGCACCACGGTGCCGTCGGCGCTGTTGCGCAGCGGGGTCAGCACCCAGAAGCCGACGCCGAGCCTGGTGCTGGCCTGCACCAGCGTCTCTTTGTCGTGGAGGAAGGTGCCGGCAAGGCGGACATGCCGGTATTCGTCGTTGGCCGCGTTGACCGTGGGCCATTCGGTTCGCCCGGGGGCCGTGGCGGCCGGGGCATGCACGCGCTGGTCGACGCGTGCGATGAGATCGAGCTTCCAAGCCCTGCGCTCGACCTGCCAGGTGCCGAGCGCGAAGAAGCCGGCGAAGGCGAGGACTGCGCAGACCGCCAGCGCCACCCGTGCGGCGGTGGAGCGCCGGCGGACGGCCTGCTGCGCCATCAGGGCATGTTCTTCATGTCGTGCATCGAGTGCGGCATCATGTTGGTGTTCATGTGGTACATGACCCACAGCGAACCGGCCAGCGTGATGACCACGAGCACGAGCGTGAAGATGAGCGCCAGCATGTTCCAGCCGCCCTCGGACTTGGCGTCCATGTGCAGGAAGTACACCATGTGCACCACGATCTGCACCACGGCGAAGGCCAGGATGACGAGCGCGGTGGTGTTGGGCTTGTCGAAGACCTTGGCCATCACGAGCCAGAACGGAATGGCGGTGAGGATCACGGCCAGCACGAAGCCGGTCATGTAGCCCTTGAAGGTGCTGTGGCTCACCGGGCCGTCGTCGTGCCCGTGGTCGTCGTGGCCATGTGCGCCGTGGCCGGCGGTTTCGGTGTGCGCGCTCATTGCAGCGATCCCATCAGATACACGAAGGTGAAGACGCCGATCCAGACCACGTCCAGGAAGTGCCAGAACATCGACAGGCACATCAGGCGGCGGCGGTTGGCGGCGGTGAAGCCGTGCTTGGGCAGCTGGATCATCAGCACGATGAGCCAGACGATGCCGAAGGTCACGTGCAGGCCGTGGGTGCCCACCAGCGCGAAGAACGACGACAGGAAGGCGCTGCGCTGCGGGCCCGCGCCTTCATGGATCAGGTGCGCGAACTCGTACAGCTCCAGGCCGATGAAGCCTGCGCCCAGCAGGCCGGTGATGGCCAGCCAGATCAGCATGCCGCGCATGCGGCGCTTCTGCATCTCGAGCACGGCGAAGCCGTAGGTGATGGACGACAGCAGCAGCAGCGAGGTGTTGATCGCCACCAGCGGTAGGTCGAACAGGTCGGCGCCCGAGGGGCCGGCCGCGTAGCTGCGGCCCAGCACGCCGTACACCGCGAACAGGCAGGCGAAGATGAGGCAGTCGCTCATCAGGTAGAGCCAGAAGCCCAGCAGCGTGCCGTTCTCGGGGTGGTGGTCTTCGTTGCGGACGTTGAAGACCTCGAACGCGGGCGCGCTCGCGGCCACGTTGCCGGGGGAAGAGATAGCGGTGGTATTAGACATTGGCAGCCAGCAGGCGCGTGCGCGCGTCTTCGGTGCGGACGACATCTTCCGCGGGGATGTAGTAGTCGCGCTTGTAGTTGAAAGTGTGGATGATCGTGGCGGCGAGCATGGCGACGAAGCCGATGCCGGCCACCAGCCACATCTGCCAGATCAGGGCGAAGCCGCAAACCGCTGCCAGCGCCGCGATGATGAAGCCGGCGGCCGTGTTCTTGGGCATGTGGATCGGGCTGAAGCCTTCCAGCGGGCGCTGGTAGCCGCGGGCCTTCATGTCGGACCAGGCGTCGTTGTCATGCACGCGCGGCGTGAACGCGAAGTTGTAGGCCGGCGGCGGCGACGAGGTCGCCCATTCCAGCGTACGGCCGTTCCACGGGTCGCCCGTGGTGTCGCGCAGCTTGTCGCGGCGGATGAAGCTCACCACCAGCTGGATCAGGAACGAGGCGATGCCCAGCGCGATCAGCACGGCGCCGAAGGCGGCGACCTGGAACCAGATCTGCAGCGACATGTCCTGGAAGTGGCTCATGCGGCGGGTGACGCCCATCAGGCCCAGGATGTACAGCGGCATGAAGGCGAACCAGAAGCCGACGATCCAGAACCAGAACGAGCACTTGCCCCAGAACGGGTCGAGCTTGTAGCCGAAGGCCTTCGGGAACCAGTAGGTGATGCCCGCCAGCATGCCGAACAGCACGCCGCCGATGATCACGTTGTGGAAGTGGGCGATCAGGAACAGGCTGTTGTGCAGCACGAAGTCGGCCGGGGGAACGGCCAGCAGCACGCCGGTCATGCCGCCGATCACGAAGGTGATCATGAAGCCGATGGTCCACATCATGGGCAGCTCGAAGCGGATGCGGCCGCGGTACATGGTGAAGAGCCAGTTGAAGATCTTCGCCCCTGTCGGGATCGAGATGATCATCGTCGTGATGCCGAAGAACGAGTTCACGCTGGCGCCGGAGCCCATGGTGAAGAAGTGGTGCAGCCAGACCAGGTACGACAGGATGGTGATCACGACCGTGGCGTACACCATCGAGGCGTAGCCGAAGAGGCGCTTGCCGGAGAACGTGGAAACCACTTCCGAGAAGATGCCGAAGGCCGGCAGGATCAGGATGTACACCTCGGGGTGGCCCCAGATCCAGATCAGGTTCACGTACATCATGGCGTTGCCGCCGAGGTCGTTCGTGAAGAAGTTGGTGCCTGCGTAGCGGTCGAGCGACAGCAGGGCCAGCACGGCGGTCAGCACCGGGAAGGCGGCGACGATCAGCACGTTGGTGCACAGGGCGGTCCAGGTGAAGACGGGCATCTTCATCATGGTCATGCCGGGTGCGCGCATCTTCACGATGGTGGCCAGCAGGTTCACGCCGGAAAGCAATGTGCCCACCCCCGCTATCTGCAACGACCATATGTAGTAGTCGACCCCCACGTCGGGGCTGAAGAGGATGCCCGACAGCGGCGGGTAGGCCAGCCAGCCGGTCTTGGCGAACTCGCCGACGAACAGCGACGCCATCACCAGGCCTGCGCCGAAGGTGGTCATCCAGAAGCTGAAGTTGTTCAGGAACGGGAAGGCCACGTCGCGCGCGCCGATCTGCAGCGGCACCACGAAGTTCATGAGGCCCGTGACCAGCGGCATCGCCACGAAGAAGATCATGATCACGCCGTGGGCGGTGAAGATCTGGTCGTAGTGGTGCGGCGGCAGGAAGCCCGCGTTGTCGCCGAAGGCGATGGCCTGCTGGGCGCGCATCATGAGCGCGTCGGCGAAGCCGCGAAGCAGCATCACCAGGCCCAGGATGATGTACATGATGCCGATCTTCTTGTGGTCGATGCTGGTGATCCAGTCGCGCCACAGGGTGCCCCACAGCTTGAAGTAGGTCAGTGCGCCCAGGACGGCCAGGCCGCCCAGGATCACGCCGGCAAAGGTCACGAGCAGGATCGGCTCGTGCAGGGGAATCGCCTCCCAGGAGAGGCGGCCGAAGACGAGCTTCGTCAGGTCAAGGTTCTGCAACATCTTATTCTTCGGTGGTGCACATCGCGGTGACGTACTTGCGCTTGGGCGTATCGAGGGAGTCGACGTCCCATGCCTGCTTGGTGGCGACGTTGAAGGCGCCGGGCTTGCCCATGCCGCCGCTGGCGTCGATGGCCATCATTTCCTTCATGCACATCTTGTTGCGGTCCACGCACTGGTTGAGGATCGCGTCGTACAGGTCGGAGGCAACGGTGGGGTAGTGGCGCACGGGCTCGCGCTCGCTCGGCACTTCGAGCTTCTTGTAGAGGTCGCGCGAGAGTTCGCCGTCCTTGCCGGTCTTGACCTTCTGCACCCACTGGTCGAAGCCTTCGTTGCTCAGGCCGTGGAACTTGAAGCGCATGCCCGAGAAGCCGGCGCCGCTGTAGTTGGCGGAGAAGCCTTCGAACTCGCCCGGCTTGTTGATGACGGCGTGCAGCTTGGTTTCCATGCCCGGCATGGCATAGATCTGGCCGGCCAGCGCGGGAATGAAGAAGGAGTTCATGACCGAGGAGGCCGTGATCTTGAAGGTGATCGGACGGTCGACCGGGGCGGCCAGTTCGTTCACCGTGGCGATGCCCTGCTCGGGGTAGATGAAGAGCCACTTCCAGTCGAGGGCCACCACTTCCACCGTCAGCGGCTTGGTTTCCGCCGGGATCGGGCGCTGGGCGTCGAGGCGGCGCAGCGGCTGGTAGGGGTCGAGCACGTGGGTGCTGATCCAGGTGATGGCGCCCAGCGCGATGATGATGAGCAGCGGCGCCGCCCAGATCGCCAGCTCGAGCTGGGTGGAGTGGTCCCAGTCGGGGCTGTAGGTGGCTTCCTTGTTGGACTGGCGATAGCGCCAGGCAAAGAAGATGGTCAGGCCGATCACCGGAATGATGATGATCAGCATCAGCACGGTGGAGACGACGATGAGGCGTCCCTGCTGATGGGCGATGTCGCCGGAGGGGTTCATCAGCACCGTGTTGCAGCCCGCCAGGAGCATGGCGGAGAGCAGCAGGAGTGCTCGGCGAAGGTTCTTGAGGATGTGCATGCCGGGGGAAAAGAGGTGCAGGGGCGACGCAAAAAGACCCCACAATCTACGCCCGATGACGGGTTTCGCCTATTGGACGTTTTGTCCTATGGCGGTAAATGTGATTCGGTGCGACGCTCTGGGGTCTCCCATGGTCTTATGGTGTCGCGCCGCGGCGTTACACCTGAATTACAGCAAGCAATGACGACGTCCAGCATCATTTCGCAAGGCGCACAGCCGCTGCCGAATCCGGCCGATCACGGCGGCGCCCGGCAGGGCGACGACCACTCGCACATCGCCCCCGGCGAGATCGCGGTCGGTGTGGTCATCGGTCGCGCCTCCGAATATTTCGACTTCTTCGTCTACGGCATCGCCTCGGTGCTGGTGTTCCCGGCGGTCTTCTTCCCGTTCGAGCAGCACCTCGAGGGCGTTCTCTATTCGTTCCTGATCTTCTCGTTCGCCTTCATCGCGCGTCCGTTCGGAACTGTCATCTCGATGATGATCCAGCGACGTTTCGGGCGGGAAGCCAAGCTCACGCTGGCGCTCTTCGTGCTTGGCACCTCCACCGCCGGCATCGCCTTCCTGCCGGGCTATTCGAGCCTGGGCTTCACGGCCATCGTGCTGCTGTCTGTGTTCCGTTTCGGCCAGGGCCTGGCGCTGGGCGGCTCGTGGGACGGCCTGCCGTCGCTGCTGGCGCTGAACGCGCCGGCCAACCGCCGCGGCTGGTACGCCATGCTGGGCCAGCTGGGCGCTCCCATCGGCTTCTTCATTGCCAGCGCGCTTTTCGCCTACCTGTATTCCAGCCTGCCGTCGGAAGACTTCCTCGACTGGGGCTGGCGCTATTCCTTCTACGTGGCCTTCGCGATCAACGTGGTGGCGCTCTTCGCCCGCCTGCGCCTCGTGGCCACCGACGAATACTCGCGCCTGCTCGAAGAGCGCGAACTGGAACCCACCAGCGTCACCGAGCTGGTCAGCTCCCAGGGCAGCAACATCCTGATCGGTGCGTTCGCCGCGCTGGCCAGCTACGCGCTGTTCCACCTGATCACGGTGTTCCCGCTGTCGTGGATCACGCTGTACTCCGACCAGTCGGTCACCGAGTTCCTGGTGATCCAGATGATCGGCGCGGCCTTCGGCGCCGCCGGCATCGTGGCCTCGGGCCTGCTGGCCGACCGCATCGGCCGCCGCTTCACGCTGGGCGGCCTGGCCGCGGTGATCGCCGCTTTCAGCGGCTTCGCCCCCACGCTGCTCGACGGCGGCCGCGTCGGCCAGGACATCTTCATCCTGCTGGGCTTCGTGATCCTGGGCCTCTCGTACGGCCAGGCAGCCGGCGCGGTGACCTCCAACTTCGCGCCCAAGTACCGCTACGTCGGTGCGGCGCTCACGGCCGACGTGGCCTGGCTGATCGGCGCGGCCTTCGCTCCGCTGGTCGCGCTCGGCCTCTCTGCCCACTTCGGCCTGGCCTATGTGAGCGTGTACCTGCTGTCGGGTGCGATCGCCACGCTGGCGGCGCTGGGGCTCAACCGGGCGCTGGCGCGGGACTGAGGTCTCTTCGTACAGGAAAGAAAAAAGGGGCCGCGCAGGCCCCTTTTCGTTTTTCATTAGGATGCCCCGATGTTCGCCGCCGCAATCTTCGACATGGACGGGCTGCTGATCGACTCGGAGCGCCCCATCATGGCTGCCTGGATCGATGTCGCCCGCACGCTCGGCATCGAGCTTTCGCACAGCCAGTACATGCAGGTGGTGGGGCTGGCCACCGCCGAGTCCGAGCAGATCCTCGCCTCGCTGCTGGGTGGGCCCGACGCGTACAGCCACGCAGTAGACCTCGTGCGCCAGCGCCTGCAGCTGGAGCGCTCAGACGGCACGCCGCTGTTCCCCATCAAGCCCGGCGCAGCCGAGATCCTGGCGGCGCTGCGCGAGCGCGGCACGCGCTGCGCCGTGGCTTCGTCGTCGACCAGCGTGCAGATCCAGTCCTGCCTCGGCAGCCTCGGCGTGCTGGACCACTTCTCGGCCTTCGCGGGCGGCGACGAGGTTGTGCGCGCCAAGCCCGATCCGGCGCTCTACCTGCTCGCGGCCGAGCGTCTCGGCGTGGACCCGGCCGAATGCATCGCCTTCGAGGACAGCGAGAACGGCGCCAAGGCGGCGCTCGCTGCCGGCCTGCGGGTGGTGGTCGTGCCCGACCTGAAGCATCCGCCTGCATCCATTCTCGATCGGGCGTTCCATGTGCTCGATTCGCTGCACGACGCGCTGGCGCACCTGCCGCGCTGGTTTCCTCTGCAGCCGGCGCGCAACGCGCAATCCGCATGATCAAGATCGGCACGCTCTGCCACGTGGTCGACAGCTGCCTGGCGTCGCCCTTCACGGAGCGTGCCGTGGGCCGGATCGTGGAGGTGGTCTCCGCACCCTACGAAGCGCCCAGCGAGCGCTACCTGCCCGGCACCTACTACGACGTGCTGTTCGAGGGCTGGACCTTCTACTGCCGCAGCGACAAGCTGGTGCCCATCTCCGATCCCGACGCCGAGATCGAACGCTGGGAAGACGCCTTCCTCGACGAGCCGGCGCCCACCGCTCAGAGCACCTCGTCGCGCAACTGCGGAAAAACCTTCGACACCTTCGCAAGCAGGTAGTCGCCGTAGCGCCCGCTGAAGGCGTGCACGTTGGCGCGGTCCCAGCGCTCGGCGCTGTCGTCTCGTGCCTCCGCGCCCGCTAGACCTTCGATGCGCTGAACGCGCGCCTCGAAGTTCGGATCGAAGAAGAGGGGGAACGACAGCCGGTCGTGCCCCGAGGTGTTGCGCTTCACGCGGTGCGGCGTCGACTTGTAGAGCCCGCCGGTCATGCGGTCGAGCATGTCGCCGATGTTGCAGACGAAGGAGCCCGCCACCGGCGGTGCGTCGATCCATCCATCGGGCGTGTGCACCGCGAGGCCGCCGATGTGGTCCTGGTGCAGGATCGTCAGCAGCCCGTAGTCGGTGTGCTCGCCCACGCCCCACTGCACGTCGAGGCCTTCGGGCACCGGTTGCGACGGGTAGTTGAAGAGGCGGAACAGGATCAGCGGGTCGGCCGTGTAGCGCGCGGCGAAGTAGCCGGCCTCCAGGCCGAGGCTCAGCGCGATGCCCTCCATCAGCCGGTGGCCCAACTGCGTGACGGCTTCCATGTAGTCGAGGATGGTCTCGCGAAAGCCCGGCACGTCGGGGAACAGGTTCGGCCCGTGCACCGGCGTCTTCGCCTGCACCAGTGGATGCGTGGCGGGCAGCTCGGAGCCGAGATACAGGCCTTCCTTCCAGTCGGGCCGGCCCGAGGTCAGCTCGCCGCCGAGCGGGAAGAAGCCGCGCCAGGCGCGACCGCCGAGGGCCATGCGCCACCGCATCTTGGTTTCTTCGGGCAGATCGAAGAAGCGGTGGCTCAGGTCTTCGAGCCGCTTCACCAGCGCGGCGTCGACGCCGTGGCCGGTCACGTAGAAGAAGCCGTGCGCGCGGCAGGCGGCGCCGATCTGCGCGGCGACGGCATCGCGCCCGGCGGTGCCTGCGACGAGCGCGGAAACGTCGATGAGGGGGAGGGATGAGTCGGTCATGCGTCTCTCGCGAAGGGGGAGCGGATGTCGGCCAGGAACTGCTGCGCGCGCGGATGTTGCGGCCGGTTGAAGAAGTCGTCGGGCGTGGCGCGCTCCAGCACCTTGCCTTCGTCCATGAAGAGCACGCGGTCGGCCACCTCGCGCGCGAAGCCCATCTCGTGCGTTACGCAGACCATGGTCATGCCGTCGCGCGTGAGGTCGCGCATCACCAGCAGCACCTCGCCGACCATCTCGGGGTCGAGCGCGCTGGTGGGCTCGTCGAACAGCATCAGCGGCGGCTGCATCGCGAGCGCGCGGGCGATCGCCACGCGCTGCTGCTGGCCGCCCGACAGTTCGCCGGGCCAGGCGTTGGCCTTGTTCGACAGGCCGACGCGGTTCAGCAGCGCCATCGCGCGCTCGTCGGCCTGCTTGCGCGTGAGGCCGCGCAGCTGCATCGGTGCCATCGTGCAGTTCTGCAGCACCGTGAGATGCGGGAACAGGTTGAACTGCTGGAACACGAAGCCGATGCGCGAGCGGAATTCGTTCACGTCCAGGCCCGGCGCATGGATGTCCTGGCCGTTCACCACGATGCGGCCCGACTGGATCGGCTCCAGCCGGTTGAAGGTGCGGATCAGCGTCGACTTGCCCGAGCCCGAGGGCCCGCACACCACGACGACCTCGCCCTTGTGGATGGTCTCGGTCACGTCGACCAGCGCGTGGTAGCTGCCGTACCACTTGTTGACTTTTTCGAGTTCGATCATGCAGACACCTTGGTGGCGGCGGTGGAGATGCCGCGGCGCGCGAGCCGGCGTTCGAGCCAGTAGGCGAAGCGCGAGAGGCCGAAGCACAGGATGAAATACGTGCCGCCCAGGATCAGGTAGATCTGCGCGGGCTTGGTGAACACCTGCGTGTTGATCTGCGTCGCGATGAACGACACCTCGGCCAGCCCGATGATGTAGCCCAGCGAGGTCTCCTTGATGGTCGAGACGAACTGGTTCACCAGCGAGGGCAGCATGCTGCGCAGCGCCTGCGGCAGCACCACGAGGCGCATCGCGGCGCCGTAGCCCAGGCCCAGCGCGCGGGCGGTTTCCATCTGCCCGCGCGGCAGGCCCTGGATGCCGGCGCGCACGATCTCGGCGAGGTAAGCCGCGTCGAACACCACCAGCGCGATCAGCATGGTGGTGAACTGGTCGGTCTTCACGCCGGTGACGCTGGGCAGGAAGAAGTAGGCCCAGAAGATCACCATCAGCAGCGGCAGTCCGCGCACCACGAACACGAAGCCCGTGACCGGCCAGCGCAGCCAGCGCCACGGGCTCACGCGCGCCAGCCCGAGCACGATGCCCAGCGGCAGCGCCAGCACCAGCCCGCAGGAGGCCAGCAGCAGCGTGAGCATCAGCCCGCCAAGCGGGCCGTTCGGGTACTGCCCGATGAGAAAGTAGACCCAGTAGTCGTTGATGATCTGAAGCATCGCGCCGTCGCCTTCCTCAGATCGTCCGCACCGGATACCGGTGGTGATACCAACTCGCCAGCCCCGTGATCGCCAGCGACACCGTGAGGTAGGCCGCGCTCGCGAACGCGAAGGACTCGAAGCTGCGGAAGGTCGCGCTCTCGACCTGGCCGGCCTGGTACATCAGCTCGGCCACGCCGATCACGGTGGCGATGGAGGTGTTCTTCCACAGGCTCAGCGTCTGCGAGATGAGCGGCGGGATGGTCACGCGCAGCGCCTGCGGCAGCACCACGCGGCGCATGGTGGCGAGGTAGCTGAAGCCCATCGCGCGGCCGGCCTCGAACTGCACGGTGGGAATCGCGCGGATGCCGCTTCGGATGTCTTCCGCCATGAAGGCCGCCGTGTACAGCGCGAGCGCGATGATGGCGCTGTAGGCCTCGATGTGCCCCGCGTAGAGCCACTGCTTGATGTCCTCAGGCAGCAGCTCGGGCGCGCCGAAATACCAGAAGAGCATGTGCGCGAGCAGCGGGATGTTGCGGATCGACTCCACGTAAGCAAAGCCGAGCCAGCGCAGCGGGGCGAAGGGCGACAGCCGCAGCAGCGCCACCACCAGCGCGATGGGCAGCGCCAGCACCAGCGAGGCCGCGAGCAGCTGCAGCGACAGCAGCAGGCCCGCGACAAGCATGTCGTGGTACTTGCCGGTCAGCAGCAAGGAATAGTCGAACAGGGGCATGGGGGGCGACAGTATCACCGCCGCGAGAGGGCTTGGCTCCCTCCCCCGCTGGGGAGGGTTGGGGTAGGGGCACGGCGGCGCCTGGAAAGACGCGGCGCTCATGCGAAGGCCGCTTGCCCCCATCCCGGCCTTCCCCCAGCGGGGGAAGGAGAAAGGCTCGAGACCTGGCTCAGTCGATCTTGTCGCTCTCGAGCTTGAAGTCGCGCGACTGGAAGCCTGATGCCGTGTCGGGGCCGTACCACTTGATGAAGATCTTCTGCGCTTCGCCCGACTTCTCGAGATCGCGCAGCGTGTCGTCCACCACGGCCTTCAGGCCGCTCTCGCCTTTCTTGATGCCGATGGCCAGTGCCTCGGTGCTCAGGTTCTGCTTGAGCACCACGTACTGCGCCTTCTGCGGGCCCAGCTTGGCGTAGCTGCGCAGCAGCGCCGCCTCGTCGTCCACGTAGCCCACGCCCTTGCCCTGCTGCAGGGCCTGGAAGGCCTGCTGGCTCGTGTCGAAGGTCACGACCTCGACGTTGGGCACGGCCTTGCGGATGTTCGGCTCCTGCGTGCCGCCGCGGATGGTCAGCACCTTCTTGCCGGCGAGCTGCGGCACTTCGGAGATGCCGCTGTCCTTCTTCACGATGGCCTTCTGGCCCGTCACGAAGGTGGTGAGCGAGAAATCGATCTGCGCCTCGCGCTCCTTGTTGTGCGTGAGGCCGGCGGCCACCAGGTCCACGTGGCCCTGCTGCAGCTCGGGAATGCGCGCGGCCACGGCGATCTGCTTGAGCACCGGCTTCACGCCGATCTTCTTCGCGATGGCGTTCACCAGGTCCACCTCGTAGCCGACGATCTGGCGGGTCTTGGGGTCGACGAAGGTCGCGGGCTCGTCCGTGCCGAGCACGCCGACGACCAGTTCGCCCTTCTTCTTGATGTCGGCCAGCTGGTCCGCGTGTGCGGCGGTGCCGAGCAGGAAAGTGGAGGCGGCGAGGGCCGCGGCTGCAATCAGGTTCATGCGCATGTTCTTCTCCTTGGTGGAAAGCAGAGGGGCGAGACCATATCAATAAAACCCCTGATTATTAAATCGTCAATCGACATATGCATATGGTTAAGCTGAAGGCCGCTTTTTCGGGCTGGGTTAAATTCGCGGCGCAAAAAACGCGCTTCGAGCGCCTTTCTCCCGGTCCTTCCCGCCTCCCTCCAGCATCTCTTCGAGCGAGATCCTCATGATCATCAAACCCCGCGTGCGCGGCTTCATCTGCGTCACCACCCATCCCGCCGGCTGCGAAGCCAACGTCCGCCAGCAGATCGAATACGTCAAGGCAAAGCCTGCCATCGAAGGCGGCCCGAAGAAGGTGCTGGTGATCGGCGCATCGACAGGCTACGGCCTCGCGGCACGCATCACGGCCGCCTTCGGCTGCGGCGCCGACACGCTGGGCGTGTTCATGGAGCGCGCCGGCACCGAGACCAAGCCCGGCTCGCCCGGCTGGTACAACACCGCCGCCTTCGAGCGCGCAGCACACGCCGAAGGCCGCTATGCGAAGAGCATCAACGGCGACGGTTTCTCCGACGCGATGAAGCAGCAGGTCATCGACACCATCCGCGCCGACCTGGGGCAGGTCGACCTCGTCGTCTACAGCCTGGCCGCGCCGCGGCGCACGCATCCGAAGAGCGGCCAGGTCTTCAACTCGGTGCTCAAGCCCGTGGGCAAGGCGGTGACCTTGCGCGGCCTCGACACCGACAGCGGGACCGTGAAGGAATCGGTGCTCGAGCCCGCCACGCAGGAGGAAATCGACAACACCGTGGCCGTGATGGGCGGCGAAGACTGGCAGATGTGGATCGACGCGCTGCAGCAGGCCGGCGTGCTGGCCGATGGCGCCAAGACCACGGCCTTCACCTACCTGGGCGAGAAGATCACGCACGACATCTACTGGAACGGCTCCATCGGCGAGGCCAAGAAGGACCTCGACCAGAAGGTGCTGGGCATCCGCGCGCAGCTCGCGCCCAAGGGCGGCGACGCGCGCGTGTCGGTGCTGAAAGCGGTGGTCACGCAGGCCAGCTCGGCGATTCCGATGATGCCTCTGTACCTGTCGCTGCTCTTCAAGGTGATGAAGGAAGAGGGCACGCACGAGGGCTGCATCGAGCAGGTGCACGGGCTCTACGCTGAGAGCCTCTACGGCGGCACGCCGCACATCGACGAGGAAGGCCGCCTGCGCGCCGACTACAAGGAGCTGGCGCCGCAGGTGCAGTCGCGGGTGCTGGAACTCTGGCCGCAGGTGACCGACGCCAACCTCGGCGAGCTCACCGATTTCGCCGGCTACAAGGCCGAGTTCCTGCGGCTCTTCGGCTTCGCCGTGGAGGGCGTGGACTACGAGGCCGACGTGAACCCCGATGTGGGCATTCCCGGCCTCGTGCAGCTCTAGCAGGCGCCTGAGGGGATACTTCCGCCCATGCAGATTCAAGAAAAGCCGCCCGCCGGCACGCCCTTCGACTGGATCGGCGGCGAGCCGAAAGTGGAGGCGCTGGTCGAGCGCTTCTACGACCTGATGGACCTCGAGCCCGCCTACGCGCAACTGCGCGCGGTGCACGGCACCAGCCTCGACAATGCACGCCAGCGCCTGTTCTGGTTCCTCTGCGGCTGGCTGGGCGGGCCGCAGCACTACACCGATCGCTTCGGCCACCCGATGCTGCGCGCGCGCCACCTGCCGCAGAGCATCGGCGGCCACACCATCGGCATCAAGGAACGCGACCAGTGGCTGGCCTGCATGGACCAGGCGATGGGCGAGACGGGCGTGCCGGAAGACCTGCGCGCACGCCTTCGCGACTCCTTCTTCAAGACCGCCGACTGGATGCGCAACCGCGGTGAATAAGGCTCGCCCCCAGGCTGCGCGCACTTCGTGTCGCCGCGCCAACCCCCTGCCGGGGGGCAACACCTGCGGCTCGGCAAAGCCGGTTCCGCGGTGTTCCGCGAACAGGGCGGGACCGTCAGCGAACTGAATAGACATTGACTCGAAGGACCTTTCCATGAATTCCATCGTCATCATCGGCGGCGGCCACGCCGCGGCCCAGCTTTGCGCCGGCCTCGCTGAAGCCGGGCAGGGCGCGCGCGTGCACCTGGTCTGCGAGGAGGCCTGCGAGCCGTATCACCGCCCCCCGCTGTCCAAGGCCTTCCTGAAGAGCGCCGAGGAAACGACGCAGCCGCACAAGGCCGCCGACTGGTATCGCGAGGCGGGCATCACGCTGCACCTGGGCGATGCGGCCGTGGCCATCGACCGCGAGGCGCACACCGTCACGCTGCGTTCCGGCGCGATCCTGCCGTGGGAGCAGCTGGTGCTGGCCACCGGTACGCGCGCGCGCCAGATGCCCGACCTGAAGCCCGGCCTGGAGAACGTCGCCAGCCTGCGTGCGGCCGACGAGGCGCATCGCCTGCGCACGCGGCTCGCGGCGGCGGAGAAGGTCACGGTGCTCGGCGGCGGCTTCATCGGGCTCGAAGTGGCGGCCACCGCCAAGGCGCTCGGCAAGACGGTGCAGGTCATCGAGAGCGCGCCGCGCCTGCTGGGGCGCGCCGTGTCGCCCGAGCTGTCGGCGCACGTGCTGGCCACGCATCGCGCGGCGGGCATCGACATCGTGCTCGGCGCGCAGACCGGCGCGTTCGAGGTCGAAGGCGACCGGCTGGTGTCGCTGCAGGTCAACGGCGAGAAGCAGCCGGTCGACCTGCTGCTGCTGGGCATCGGCGCTGTGCCCGAGACCGCGCTCGCGCAAGCCGCGGGCATCGAGTGCGCGGACGGCATCGTGGTCGATGGCCACATGCAGACCAGCGCGGCCGGCGTGCTTGCGGTGGGCGACTGCACGCGCTTTCCCGATCGCCGCGCGGGCCGCGCGCTGCGGCTCGAATCGGTGCAGAACGCCAACGACCAGGCGCGCACGGCGGTCGCCACGCTGACCGGCGAGGCACGCGCACACGACGCGGTCGCGTGGTTCTGGTCCGACCAGGGCAGCATGCGCCTGCAGATGGTGGGCCTGATGCCCGCCGAAGGAACACCGGGTCTGAGCAGCGTGCGACGCGCGGGTCCGAAGCCCGAAGCGTTCTCGCTGTTCCACTACGTCGACGGCCAGCTCGTGTGCGTGGAATCGGTGAACGCACCGGTCGACCACATGATGAGCCGCAAGCTGCTCGAAGCGGGCCGCAGCCCCGATGCGGCGGCGGTGGCGGATGCGTCCGTTCCGCTGAAGAACCTGCTGGCCTGAGCTGACGAAGCTGCTCAGCGCCGCGCGGGCGCCAGCAGCACCACCAGCGCCCCGGCTCCGCCCTCGGCCGGCTTGGCCTGCACGAAGGCGATCACCTCGTTCTTCTGGATCAGCCAGCGCTGGGTCTTGGTCTTCAGCACCGGCTGCTTGCCGGGCGAACCCAGTCCCTTGCCGTGCACCACGCGCACGCAGCGCAGGCCCTGCTTGTAGGCGTTGCGGATGAAGCCGCCCAGGGTCTCGCGCGCCTCGTCGCTGCGCAGCCCGTGCAGGTCGACCTGCGCCTGGATCGCCCAGTCGCCCTTGCGCAACCGCGCGGTGACGTCGGTTCCGATGCCGGGGCGGCGGAAGCTCATGGCGTCGTCCACGTCGAGCAGCGTGGTCACGTCGAACTCGTCGGAAAGCGATTCGCGCAGCACGCGCTGCTCGTCGAGCTGGTGCTGCACCGGGATGGGCGCGGGCGGCTCCGGCGCGAGCGGCACCACGGCCTTGCGGCGCAGCGGCTCGGTGGCACCGATGGCGCGGGCGAACAGGTCTTTCTCGGCCGCGCGTTTGCGTTCGGCCTGCGCCTTGGCCGCCGCCTCCGCGGCCTCGCGCTCGCGGGTTTCGGCGAGCACGCGCTGCACCTGCTTGAGGTCGGCGAGATTCTTGATGGAGGGAGCGCGCACGGCCATCAGAGCAGCCCCCTCTCGGCCATCGAGAAGCTCTGCCCGGTGCTCACGATGATGTGGTCGAGCACGCGCACGTCAACCAGGGCCAGCGCGGCGCGCAGCGTCTGCGTGAGCGACTCGTCGGCGCGCGAGGGCTCGATGCTGCCGCTCGGGTGGTTGTGCGCCAGCACCACGGCCGCAGCCTGGTGGTGGATGGCGCGCGTGACCACTTCCCGCGGATAGACGCTGGTCTGCGTGAGCGTGCCGCGGAACATTTCCTCCAGCGCGATCATGCGGTGCCGCACGTCGAGGAACACCACCGCGAACACCTCGTAGGGGCGCGTGCCGATGTGCAGCTGAAGGTATTGCTTGACCGCGTCGGGCGAATCGAACACCGCGCGCTCGCGCAGCTTCTCGCCCATGGCGCGGCGCGCCAGCTCGAGCACCGCGATGAGTTCGGAGCGCTTGGCGCTGCCGCCCATGCCCTTGACCGACTTGAGGTCTTCGGCGCCGGTGTGCAGCAACCCCGAAAGGCCGCCGAAGCGCTCGAGCAGCTGCTGCGCGAGCTGCAGCACGTTCTTGCCCGCCACGCCGGTGCGCAGCAGCAGGGCCAGCAGCTCGGCGTCTGCCAGCGCGGAGGCGCCGCGCGAGATGAGTTTTTCGCGCGGGCGGGCGTCGAGAGGGAGATCCTTGAAAGACATGAAACCCCGGGGTGAAACCTTGGCGGAGCCGGGTGGAAGCCCCGGTCCTTAAAATGAGGCTCAGTTTATCGGGACACCTCCCTGTCTTTGCCCACCTCCGCTGCTCCATGTCCCAAGTCGTGAATTCCGGCTCCTTTCTCACCCTGCACTACCGGCTGGCCGGGCCGGCGGGCGACATCATCAACACTTTCGCCGACAAGCCTGCGACCCTGTCGCTGGGCACCGGCGAGCTTTCTCCCGCCATGGAGCAGCGCCTGATGGGCCTGGAGGAGGGCACGCACGCCACCTTCGAGCTGCCCGCCGGCGAGGCCTTCGGCGAGCGCAATCCCGACATGCAGCAGTGGGTGGCCAGGAAGCTGCTCGCGCAGATGGGCGACCCCGACGAGCAGTACGCCGTGGGCGACGTGGTGCAGTTCCCCACGCCCGACGGCACGGGCAGCTACGCGGGCGCGGTCATCGAATCGAACGACACCGCGGTGCGCTTCGACTTCAACCACCCGCTCGCGGGCCAGCCCGTGACCTTCGAAGTGAAGCTCATCGGCGTGCTATGAACCCTGGAATCTCCGAAGTCATCCTGGCCGAGCCGCGCGGCTTCTGCGCGGGCGTGGACCGCGCCATCGAGATCGTCGAGCGCGCCATCGCCAAGTTCGGCGCACCCATCTACGTGCGCCACGAGATCGTGCACAACACCTACGTGGTGAACGAGCTCAAGGCCAAGGGCGCGATCTTCATCGAGGAACTCTCCGACGTGCCGCCCGGCGCCACGCTGGTGTTCAGCGCGCACGGCGTGAGCAAGGCGGTGGAGCAGGAGGCGCGCGACCGCGGCTTCTCGATCTTCGACGCCACCTGCCCGCTGGTGACCAAGGTGCACGTCGAGGTCGCCAAGCTCGCGAAGGAAGGCTACGAGTTCATCATGATCGGCCACAAGGGGCACCCCGAGGTCGAGGGCACGATGGGCCAGCTCTCCAGCGGCATCCACCTGGTGGAAGACGTGGAAGACGTTGCAAAGGTCGCCCCGGCGCAGACCGACAAGCTCGCCGTGGTCACGCAGACCACGCTGAGCGTGGACGACGCCGCCGACATCGCCGCGGCCGTGCGCATGCGCTTTCCCAAGGTGCGCGAGCCCAAGCAGCAGGACATCTGCTACGCCACCCAGAACCGCCAGGACGCGGTGAAGATCATGAGCCCGCAGGTCGATCTCGTGATCGTGGTCGGCAGCCCCACCAGCTCCAACAGCAACCGGCTGCGCGAATTGGCGCAGCGCCTGGGCACCGAGAGCTACATGGTCGATTCGGCCGCCGAACTCCAGCCCGCGTGGTTCGAGGGCAAGACGCGCATCGGCATCACCGCGGGCGCCTCGGCGCCCGAGGTGCTGGTGCGTGACGTGATCGACCAGGTGCGCGCATTCGGCGCCGTGTCGGTCCGCAAGATGGACGGCATCGAGGAAACCATCAAATTCCCGCTGCCCAAGGGCCTCAAACTCGACGACATTCCGCCTCCTGGACACATCTCTTGAGCAATACGCAAACCGCCCCCGCCGTCGATTGGCGCTCCGAAATAGATAGCGCATCGCAAAGGCTGGGCGAGCGCGCCCGCCACTTCCTGCGCGAAACCCCGCTGTGGAAGCTGCCGGCGGCGGCCTTCGGCGTCGATGCGCCGGGCGCCGAGATCTGGCTCAAGCTCGAGCACATGCAGGTCAGCGGCAGCTTCAAGGCGCGCGGCATGATGAACCGCCTGCTGGCCAACGAGATCCCGCCGAGCGGCGTGGTCGTGGCCTCGGGCGGCAATGCGGGCATTGCGACGGCTGCCGCGGCGCAGGCGCTGGGCGTGCCCTGCCAGGTGTTCCTGCCGGGCGTGTCCCCCGAAGCCAAGCGCGCACGGCTGCGTGCACTGGGCGCCGAGGTGGTCGTGGTCGGCGAGCTTTACCCCGATGCGCTGGCCGCCTGCCTTGCGCGCCAGAAGGAATCGGGCGCCTTGCTCACCCACGCCTACGACCAGCCCGAAGTGGTGGCCGGCGCCGGCACGCTGGGCCGCGAGATCGAAAAGCAGGGCGGCCTGCCCGATGCCGTGCTGGTGAGCGTGGGCGGCGGCGGCCTGATCGGCGGCCTCGCCGGCTGGTTCGAGAAGCGCGCCCGCGTCGTGGCGCTGGAGCCCGAGAAGGCGCCCACGCTGTTCCGCGCCCGCGAGGCCGGCGAGCCGGTCGATGTGGAAGTGGGCGGCATCGCCGCCGATTCGCTCGGCGCGCGCCGCATCGGCGCCATCGCCTGGGAGATCACGCAGCAGCAGGTGCAGGATGCGCTGCTGCTGTCCGACGACGCCATCCGCGCAGCCCGGCAATGGCTCTGGAAGGAACTGAAGCTGGCGGTGGAGCCGGCCGCCGCGCTGCCGCTGGCGGCGCTGCAGACCGGCGCCTACGTGCCGCGCGCGGGAGAGAAGGTGTGCCTGATCGTCTGCGGGGCGAACGTCGATCCCGCGACGGTCGCCTGAAAACCCCTTACTTCTCGCAGTTCACCATCCACGCGACGCCGAACTTGTCGGTGAGCATGCCGAAGCCGGTTGCCCAGAACTGCGGGCCATAGGGCATCGTCACCTTGCCGCCTTCGGCCAGCGCGTCGAACAGCTTCCTGCCTTCGTCCACGTTGTCGGCCTGCACCGAGAGGGAAAAGCCCTTGTAGCCCTCGAAGGGCCACTCGGGCGGTGCATCGGAGGCCATCAGCTTGTGGCCGCGGGCCTCGAGTGTGGCGTGCATGATCTTGTCCTTGTAGGCGGGCGGCGTCTGGGCGCCGGCGGGGCTTTCGCCGAAGGTCATGCTGAAGGCGACCTTGCCTCCCAGCGCCTTGGCGTAGAAGGCAAGCGCTTCGGCGGCATTGCCGTTGAATGTCAGATAGGCTTCCATCGTTTTCCCTTCGAGGTGGGTTGGCGGGGCGACGATGCTACGCCCACCTAAAATCCCCCCATGCTTGACATCACCCTGCTCCGCAAAGACTTGGCCTCCGCAGTGGCCAGCCTCGAAAAACGCAAGAAGAACCAGCCGTACCTCGACGTTTCGGCATTCACCTCGCTCGAAGCCGAACGCAAGACGCTGCAGACCCGCACCGAGGAAATCCAGGCGCGCCGCAACTCGCTGAACAAGCAGATCGGCCCGCTCAAGGCCAAGGGCGAATCGACCGACGCGCTGATGGCCGAGGTCAACGCGCTGAAGGCCGAGCAGGAATCGCAATCGAAGCGGCTCGAGGAGATCCAGCCCGAGCTGCACGCGCTGCTGCTCGCCGTGCCCAACCTGCCGCACGCCAGCGTGCCGGTCGGCGAGGACGAGACCGGCAACGTCGAGATGCGCCGCTGGGCTCCCAAGGGCGGTGCAGGCGCCAGCGCCACGCCGCTGGGCTTCGCGCCCAAGGACCACGTCGACCTCGGCGCGCCGCTGGGCCTCGATTTCGAGACGGGCGCCAAGCTCGCGGGCTCGCGCTTCACCGTCATGAAGGGCCCCATCGCCCGCCTGCACCGCGCGCTCGCGCAGTTCATGCTCGACATCCAGACCGAGAAGCACGGCTACAGCGAGTGCTACGTGCCCTACATCGTCAACGCCGCCACCCTGAGCGGCACCGGCCAGCTGCCCAAGTTCGAAGGCGACCTGTTCGCCGCGAAGAAGGGCGGCCAGGACGGCGAACCCGCGCCCGACCATTCGGCGCTGTACCTCATCCCGACCAGCGAAGTGCCGCTGACGAATTTCGTGCGCGACGAGGTGGTGCCCGAGGCGCAGCTGCCGATCAGGCTCACCGCCCACACGCCGTGCTTCCGTTCCGAAGCCGGCAGCGCGGGCCGCGACACGCGCGGCATGATCCGCCAGCACCAGTTCGACAAGGTCGAGATGGTGCAGATCGTTCACCCCGAGAAGAGCTACGACGCGCTCGAGCAGATGACCGGCCACGCCGAGGTCGTGCTGCAGGCACTGGAGTTGCCTTACCGTGTCGTGCTGCTGTGTACCGGCGACATGGGCTTCGGCTCCACCAAGACCTACGACCTCGAAGTCTGGCTGCCGGCGCAGGACACCTACCGCGAGATCAGCTCGGTCTCGAACTGCGAAGCCTTCCAGGCGCGCCGCCTGCAGGCCCGTTTCAAGAACGCGCAGGGCAAGAACGAACTCGTGCACACCCTCAACGGCTCCGGCCTGGCGGTGGGCCGTACGCTCGTGGCCGTGCTCGAGAACCACCAGAACGAAGACGGCTCGATCAACGTGCCCGCCGCGTTGCGTCCGTACCTCGGCGGCCTCGAAGTTTTGAAGGTCTGATCGGCCGGGGCTTCAAAACCCGGCTTTTTGTCTGCTAGAATCGTAGGCTCGACAGCACCGGAGAGGTGGCAGAGTGGTCGAATGTACCTGACTCGAAATCAGGCGTACTAGCGATAGTACCGAGGGTTCGAATCCCTCCCTCTCCTCCAAGAATGGCCCCGCAAGGGGCTATTTTTTTGCCCGCAGCTCACCCACGGCAGCCTCCCGGAGGCCGCCAGCCGGCCTCCTAGAATGCACCGCGCCTCGCCCGGTCGAGGGCGGGCGTACAAAAAAGGGGAGTTCCAGTTGGCCAACCGTTCCTACCTCTACAGCCTCGGCAACAGGCCTGTTTCCTATGCCGACCGCCCGGAAACCATCTCGGGCCTGTCCGAATGGCCATACGACGTGCCGTTCATGTTCCGGCTGCTCATGTCGGGCGATCCGCAGCCGTGTGCCTCGCTGGTGTCGGACGGCTTCGACAGCGACGAGCCGGGGAGCAAGACCAGGCTGCACGCGATCAGCAGTTCCTTCGATCCCGGCTTCGAGCGTGTGCGGCGCTTCATCGACATCGTTCGGCCGCTGCTTCTGGAGGCCCCGGAGACCGGCAGGCAGCCGCAGTCCCTCCTGGGCCGCTTCAAGGAACTGATCTCGCCCGGCAGGAAGGCAGCCACACTGGCCGCGCCGCCGGCGGCCCCGGTCCAACTCCCGGTCTGGCTGGACGAGACGATCGCGTTCCTCGAAGCCCACCGCGACCGCTACCTGCTGCTGGAGACGGTCGAGCTCGACACCATGTCCGAGGAGACGGAAGACGCGTTGCTCGCCTGCGTGGAGGCGGAGATCGCGCGGTGCCGCCATGTGGGCGCCGCCCTCGACGCCCTGCCGGCCGACATTGCCGAAGCGGGCCGGCAGCTGAAAAAGGCGATCGCGCAGAAGTGCCCGGCCCCGCTCGACGCCTTCTTCGGACTTCGCCTCGACGACGACTGCGACAGCACCCGCAACGGCGCCACGAAGCACCCGCTCGGCCTTCAGTGGTCGGATGTGCTGTATTTCGACTTGTGGAATCGCGCCGAATTCGAGGCGCATCGCGACGAGCGCTGAGCCGCAGGCGCTCGTCAGCTGCCTGGTGACTGCCGCGTCACCGTGCCTTCGAATTCCTCGACCGACGCAAGCAGCGGCGTCGCCCTGAAGCACACGAACCGCACGTCTTCGACTGCCGTCCGTTCGAGGCACAGGGCCACGGCATGCGCCTCGTCCGGCTGCATGCGCCAGAACCGCCAGCGCCCCGTGGAATCGTCAGCCAGGTCGTGCCTGAAGGCGATGGCGGTGCCGTCGCCCTCGTCGAGGCCGAAGGAGAAGCGGTCCAGCGGAATCGACAGGCCCATGCCGCGCGCCTTGATATAGCTTTCCTTGAGTGTCCACAGATCCCAGAAGCGCGCCGGCTGCAGCCCGGCGGGGAGCTGCCTCAGGGCTTCCGCTTCCTTGGCGGAGAAGAAATGCTCGGCGATCTCCAGCGGCGCGTTTCTCCCCGTGTGCTCGACATCCACGCCCACCTCGCGCTCCACCGTCAGCGCCGCCACCACCAGCGAGGCGCTGTGCGAGATGTTGAAACGCAGGCGCTGCGCCTGCGGCAGCGCATTGGCGATGGCCGGCCGGCCGTAGGCGTTGTTCTCGAATTCCCAGTCCCGGGGCGCAATGGGCGCGTAGCGCGAGAGAAGCGTGCGGATCAGCCCTCGCGTCATCAGGTATCTGCGCCGGTCCCGGGCGAAGTGAAAGCGTCCGTGCTTCCCGCGTTCCTCGGGCGTCAGCAGGGCCATGGTGGCCTCCTCGCAGGCGGCGTCGTCCTGTTCCGGAACGTACAGGTGCCAGAGGTGCACCTGGTGCGGGTCGATCTGCAGTTGCATGCACCGGATTCTGGCCTGCCCCGGCGATATTCAGCCCGGCTTAAGTTTGGCCGCCGATACTGGAGGGGACGGTCCGCCGGCGTTGGTAGAGGTGGCCTGACCCAGGCACCCGCCCCTTCGATGTTGGCGGTTCCTCGAGGCCGGCGATCGTCACGTTTTCTCCTGCCCCGCATCGAATCAAGTCATGCGCGGGCAGCTTCCCCCAGCCAGAGCGGCTCGTTCGACGTGTCCGGAAAACCGGAGTCGTCCACCGGCCCAGCCAGCGCCGCTGCCGTCACATGGCGAAGCTCGTAGCCGCGCCCGTACACCGAGTGCAGGACGAATTCATTCCCCTTGTGCAGCGACAGCTTGCGGCGCACGTTCGCCACGCAGCAGTCGAGCACGCGGCTCTTGCGCTCGATGCGCGAATCCGTCCACAGCGAGCCCAGCAGCCATTCGCGCTCCAGCAGCCGGTCGGCGTTGCGGAACAGCAGCAGCGCCAGCTCGAACTCGCGCGGCTTCAGGCGCACTTCCTCGCCCTTGCGCGCCACCACCTTGCGGCTGCCGATGAAGCGGTAGTCGCCGAACATCGCGCTCACCGCCTGCGTGTTCAGCACGGTCTCGTTGCGCCGCAGCGCCTCGCGCACGCGAAGCCCCACCTCGAAGTCGTCGACCGGCAGCACCGCGAAGTCGATGCCGGCGCCCCGCGACTCGGGATCGGTGGTCGACAGCACCTCGGCCAGCAGGTCGCGCTGCATGGCGTTGGCGACCAGGAAGATCGGCATGCGCAGCGCCTTGCACATGGCCGTGAGCACCGGCCACGCGCCTTCGTCCTTCAGCACGACCAGCAGCAGGTCGAAGTGGTGGCCCCGCGTCGCGGCGCGAAGGAAGTCGGCGCTGCTGTCGAACGGGACCGGCGTGCAGCCCATCAGCCGCAGCTTCTGGCCCCATGCCCGGCCCTGGGCGTCGTCGCAGCCCACCATGGCCACCTGTCGCGAGTCGCCGTGAGCATCGTTGTCCATGTCGGGAGCTTCCATGTGTGGGTGATCGTGATGGTGTTTGCGATTCCGGCTGGCTGCCTCAGCGCTCGTCCCGGGAGCGGGGGAGCTTCCAGCCGATGCCGGCGTTGAAGCCCCAGTCCCGCCCCGCATTGGCGACGGTCATGCCCCAGGCCATCTGCCCGTCGTCCGACATGGTCCTGAAGCCCAGGCTCGCCGCGGCGTAGCCCTTGTAGCTGCCGACGGCCAGGCCGATGGCCTTTTCGCCCGGCTGCAGCGCAGGCACATACGCAGCCGTCATGGCTGCGGCCATTGCGGTGCCCGAGTACGCGACGCGCTCCACGTCGCGCAGCGCGGCCCTGGTCTGGTCGAGTTGTCCGAGGTTGATCGCGTCGCCCGGCAGCGCGCCCGGCGCCACGTTCGCGACCAGCACGCCGTCGGCCGCGCCCGCCACGCCGTGCAGGGCGGTGGCGCACAGCCACAGCGCGACCAGCAGCCCGGCCCGCACGCGATCAGCCCGCCGCGAGGCGGTTGCCTGAGCCCGCCTGTGTCTTGCGCACGCCGTCCGGTCCGTAGAACAGCTGCGCGCTGGCCTGCAGGAAATGCAGCGCCTGCTGGGTGAAATCGAGGTGCGCGTAGACCATCGAGCCGTTGCGCAGGTTGTGCTCCCTTGCCTGTCCGGCGACCTGCAGCAGCGTCTGCCAGACCCGTTCGACCTCCGCGCCGCCGGCCGCGGCGGCCGCATCGGCACCCGCGCGGCCGGGGCCGAAGCCCAGCGTCGCCTGCAGGGCCTCGCGCTGCGCGTCCAGCTCGGCCATGCGTTCCAGCAGCACGGTCTTCCGGGTGGCAATTGACGCCAGGTCGGTGAATGCGCGGTCGGACATCGCCAGCGCCTCCTGGTCCAGCACCGACAGGAATTCCTCGATGCAGGCGGTTTCGGTGCGCAGATGGCCCAGCAGGCTCGGTTTCATTCGTTGCCGCCCTCGCGGTTCGGGCCGAGCAGGTCGCGCACGCTCGCCAGCAGGCCGTCGGCGATGCGCTCGGGGCGGACCTGGTAGCGCCCGGCACGGATGTCCTCGCGGATCGCCGCCACGCGGGCCGCGTCGAAGTCCGCGGCGGCGGCACCGGTGGCGCCGGGCAGCGAGTGAACCTGCGCGGAGGCCGGCGCAGCTTCCTTGGCGCGCTGGGCGGCGTCGGCGCCGCTCACCTGGGCCGAGTTGGCCGCGGGCGCTCGGGTAATGGGCTTGGCCGAAGGGGCGGGGGGATCGATTTTCAAGGTGATTCCTCAGGGGCTGACCCGTATATCGGCAGCCGGCGCAAGAACTTTAGGAATGAATGGCGGGCATGTACGGGTGCCTGGCTTCACTGCGCCAGCTGGATCTGTCCCTCTTCGTCCGCCACGCCGCTGACCAGCCGCCCGTCGCGGGTCTTGGCCTGCACGACGGCCCCCACGGTCGCCCCGGTCATGGCCTTGGCCTCGGTGCTGACGACGAAGCCCTGGCCCTGGGCCACGACCTTCACCGCCTGCCCCTGCTGGATCACGGTGACGCCGCGCACCAGCTCCTTGCGCAGCGGCGCCCCGGGCGCCACGCGGTTGACCGTGACCACGCCGGCCAGCTCGGCCGAGCTGGTGATGACCGAGCGCGGCAGCCGCGTGAGATCGCCGGTGCGCTCGGCGACATCGCCCGCGCCCAGCGGCCGGCCCGCGTCGATCGCGCGCGCGGCCACGAAATAGCTGCCTTCCACCGCCACGTGCGCCTGCACGAAGCGCGTCCACGGCCGCTCCGACTGGCAGCGAACGCCCACCGACACCCGCCCCCAGGGCTTCGCGCCGGACGGCAGGAAGGCTTCGGGCGCTTCGCACCCAGGCAGCGCGGAAGTGCCGCGTCCCTCGAGGCTGATCGTCACCTTGCCCGGCAGTCCGTTCGTCTGCTGCTGCAGGTATTTCTCGATGACCGCGCCGGCGTTGTCGGCGCGGTCGGCGCCGTGGGCGGTGCCGGCGGCGAACGCCGACGCGGATGCCGCGCACGCCATGGCCGCAAGCACCGGCAGCACGGTGCGCAGGGCGTGATCGCGAAGCTCGCAAGAGGTCATCGGGTCGTCGGATATGTGTGGAAGAGAGGGCCTGGATCGCGGTGCGCCACGCGGGAGGAAGGCACGGCGCCGCACGGAAATTCTAGGAATCCATCGGCCGGGCGAAGGTGCGAGCAGCAGGCGAAAACCCCCTTTGTTCGGACGATTGCAAACGCGCCCCGTGCATAGACTCGCTTTCCATCTGTCGCCGCGCCTTCGTGCGCCGGCGACGCCTCAACGGATGGAAAAGACATGATCGACAAGCTGGATGCGGCGCTTCGTTTCAACCGCGAAGCCCTCAATCTCCGCGCGGAGCGCCAGGAGGTGCTGGCGGCCAACATCGCCCATGCGGACACGCCCAACTACAAGGCGCGCGACTTCGATTTCAGCGCACGCCTGAGCGAAGCCGTGGAGCGCGGCCGCGCGTCGTCGCAGTCGGTGTCGCTCGCCACCACCTCGTCGCGCCACCTGGCGGGGCAGGCCGGCTCGCAGGCCGTGTCCGACAAGGACCTGCTCTACCGCATGCCCAACCAGTCCAGCCTCGACGGCAACACCGTCGAGATGGACGTCGAGCGCATCGCCTTCGCGGACAACGCGCTGCGCTACGAGTCCAACCTCACCGTCATCAACTCGAAGATCAAGTCGATGCTCTCTGCGATCCAGCAGTAAGCAGGCCGGCGAGCGCCCATCACCATGCCCTTCAACAGCACTTCCATGAACATCTTCAACGTGGCGGGTTCGGCCATGACTGCGCAATCGCAGCGCATGAACGTGACCGCGAGCAACATGGCCAACGCCGAGAGCGTGGCCGGTCCCGACGGCATGCCCTACCGCGCGAAGCAGGTGGTGTTCCAGGTCGCGCCTTCCGCATACGGCGCCGGGGACATCGGCGGCGTCGCGGTTGCGGGCGTGGTCGAGGACCCTTCGCCGCCGCGCCTCGTGTTCGACCCGAAGAGCCCGCACGCCAACGCCGAAGGCTACGTGGCGATGCCCAACGTCAACGTGGTCGAGGAGATGACAAACATGATCTCCGCCTCGCGCAGCTACCAGGCCAACGTCGAGGTGCTCAACACGGCCAAGACGCTGATGGTCAAGACGCTGACCCTCGGCCAGTAACCCCCAAGAGAAACAACAGAGAGAACAGGCACGCACGCGCCATGGCCATTTCCGACACCTCGTCCATCACCGGACAGAACGCCACCTCCGCGGTGAGCAGCAACAGCAGCACTTCCAACGTCGACAGCGAGCAGCGCTTCCTGAAGCTGCTGGTCACGCAACTGAACAACCAGGACCCGCTCAACCCGATGCAGAACGCCGAGCTCACCTCGCAGCTCGCGCAGATGAGCACCGTCAGCGGCATCGAGAAGCTCAACAGCACGCTCTCGGGCCTGGTCAACCAGACCAGCTCCAACCAGCTGCTGCAGGCCACCTCGCTCATCGGCTACAACGTGCTGTCGCCGGGCAGCACGCTCACCACCAAGGACCCCGAGGCTGGCAAGGAGCCAGCGGCGCAGGCCTTCGCCGTGGAGCTCCCGGGCACCGCCTCCGACGTCGAGATCAAGATCGTCGACGCCACCGGCAAGGTCGTTCGCACCATCGATGCCGGCTCCATGACCGAAGGCGTCAACGCCGTCACCTGGGACGGCAAGGACGACACGGGCAACGTGGTGCCCGCGGGCGCCTACAGCTTCAGCGTGAACGCGACCAACAACGGCACGACCGTGAAGGCCACCGCGCTCACCTTCTCGCAGGTGGCGGCGGTCAAGCAGGGCGCCAACGGCGTCACGCTCGAGCTGATGACGGGCAACAACATCGGCCTGTCCGACGTGCGCCTGTTCCTCTGAGCCGCAGGGCTTCTTCCCCCATCGCATCCAACGCATCCATCGCACCGAAACCAACAAGCAAGGAACCATAGATCATGGCTTTTTCCCAGGGCATCAGCGGGCTCGGCGTGGCCGCCGCCAACCTCGACGTCATCGGCAACAACATCGCCAACTCGGGCACCGTCGGCTTCAAGTCGGCCGCCGCCACCTTCCAGGACGTGTACGCGGGTTCGCGCGTCGGCCTGGGCGCCTCGGTCTCGGGCGTGACGCAGAACTTCTCGCAGGGCGTGACCCAGTCGAGCAGCCGTCCGCTGGACGTGGCCATCCTCAACGGCGACGGCTTCTTCCGCCTGACCAGCGCCACCGGCGAAGTCATGTACTCGCGCAACGGCCAGTTCACGCGCGACAAGGACGGCTACATCGTCAACGCCTCGGGCCTGCGCCTCACCGGCTTCGGCGCGAACGCGAACGGCGGCATCAGCGGCGGCACGCCGGCGGCCATCCAGATCCCGACCACGCCCATGACGCCCAAGGCCACGACCGGCATCGACGCCGAGTTCAACCTCGACGCGCGCAAGACCACGCCCACCAAGGTGCCCTTCAACGCGACCGATTCCGACACCTTCAACTACTCGAACGCCGTCGGCCCCATCTACGACTCGCTGGGCAACCCGCATGACGTATCCGTCTACTTCGTGAAGAGCGCGACGCCCGCCAACACCTGGAGCGTGTACGGCACGGCCGACGGTGCGGCACTCAACGCCGGCGCCGCGCTCGGCACCCTGACCTTCGACTCCGCCGGCAAGATGACCGCGCCTGCCAGCGGCCAGCTGAGCCTTGGCACGCTCACCCTCACCAACGGCGCCGCGGCACTCACTCCCACACTCGACATTTCGGGCACCACGCAGTTCGGCGCCGCCAACGCCATGAGCAAGCTCGCGCAGGACGGCTACCGCTCGGGCGAACTCACCTCGTTCTCGATCAACGCCGACGGCACCATCACCGGCAAGTTCTCCAACGAACAGACCAAGCTGCTGGGCCAGGTCGTGCTGTCTTCGTTCGCCAACCCGAACGGCCTGGAGCCCAAGGGCAACAACGTGTGGGCCGAGACGCAGGCCTCGGGCAACCCGCTCACCGGCACGCCGGGCGAAGGCACGAAGCTCGGCTCGCTGCAGTCGGGCGCGCTCGAGGCATCCAACGTCGACCTCACCTCCGAGCTGGTCAACCTCATCGTCGCGCAGCGCAACTACCAGGCCAACGCGCAGACCGTGAAGACGCAGGACCAGGTCATGCAGACGCTGATGAACATCCGCTGACGCGGCGCTACCGACAGACCGACAGAAGCAGGAGCACCCAGTGGATCGCATGTTGTACGTCGCCATGAGCGGCGCCAAGCAGGTCATGGAACAGCAGGCCGCCGTCGCCAACAACATGGCGAACGTCTCGACGCCGGGCTTCCGCGCGCAGATCGCCAACTTCCGCGCCGTGCCCGTGGTCGGCCAGGAAGCGCCCACGCGCGCCTTCGTGGCCGCCACCACGCCGGGCGCCGACTTCACCCACGGCCCGCTCACCGAAACCGGCCGCGCGCTCGACGTGGCCGTGAGCGGCTCGGGCTGGCTGGTGGTGCAGACGCCCGACGGCGGCGAGGCCTACACCCGCGTGGGCAACCTCCAGATCGGAGCGGACGGCCAGCTCACCACCATGGGCGGCCGCCCGCTGATGGGCGACAACGGCGCGCTCACGGTGCCTCCGGGCTCCACGGTCAGCATCGCTTCCAACGGCCTGGTGAGCGCGCGCGACGCGGCTTCCAACGTGCTCACGGGCATTGCGGAAGTCGGCCGCCTCAAGCTGGTCAACCCGCAGGCCACCGAGCTCGAGCGCGGCGACGACGGCCTGTTCCGCATGCGCGCCGGCCAGCCTCCGGCCGAGGCCGACGAGGCCGTCACGCTGGTCAGCGGCGTGGTCGAAGGCAGCAACGTGAACCCGGTCGAGACCATGGTGGCAATGATCGCCAACGCACGCAGCTTCGAGATGCAGATGAAGTCGCTGCAGACGGCCGACACCAACGCGCAGTCCGCCAACAAGCTGCTGGCTTACGGCTGACGCGATCCGCAACTTCCTCCGCAGGACTCTCCAGAAAATGATCCGCTCCCTCTACATCGCCAAGACCGGCCTCGACGCGCAGCAGACGCAGCTCGACGTGGTCTCCAACAACCTCGCCAACGTCGGCACCACCGGCTTCAAGCGCAGCCGCGCCGTGTTCGAGGACCTGGTCTACCAGAACCTGCGCCAGGTCGGCGGCCAGTCGTCGGACCAGACGCGCCTGCCCTCGGGCCTGCAGGTCGGCACCGGCGTGCACGTGGTCGCCACCGAGCGCATCCACTCGCAGGGCAACCTCACCAAGACCGACAAGCCGACCGACGTGGCCATCAGCGGCGGCGGCTTCTTCCAGGTGCTGATGCCCGACGGCACCACCTCGTACACGCGCGACGGCTCGTTCCAGACCGACCGCGACGGCCAGCTGGTCACGGCCAGCGGCTTCCCCGTGCAGCCCGCCATCACGGTGCCGGCCAACGCCACCAGCATCACCGTGGGCCGCGACGGCATCGTCTCGGTGGTGCAGGCGGGCAGCACGAACACCGTGCAGATCGGCCAGCTGCAGCTCGCCACCTTCGTCAACCCGACCGGCCTGCAGAGCCTGGGCGAGAACCTCTATGCCGAGACCGACGCCTCGGGCGCGCCCAACCAGGTGAACCCCGGCGTCGACGGCGCCGGCACGCTGAGCCAGGGATACGTCGAGGCCTCGAACGTGAACGTGGTGGAAGAGCTGGTCAACATGATCGCCACCCAGCGCTCGTACGAGATCAACAGCAAGGCGGTCCAGACCTCGGACCAGATGCTTCAGCGACTGGCCCAGCTGTGATGCTTCAGGCGTTGCGTCTTCTGTTGCGTCTTCTTCCTCGCCGCGGCGCGGCCGATGCGAGGGCACGGCTGCTGTCGCTGCTCGCGGTCACGGTTGCGGTGCTCGCCACCGGCTGCGCGCAGGTTCCGCGCGAGCCGCTGGTGCACCAGCCGATGACCGCGCGCGCCGACAGCTACGCGGCGGTGCAGAGCCGGCGCTCGCCCGGCGCGATCTTCCAGGACGGCCCCGGCGCCAATGCGCTCTTCGAGGACCGCAGGCCGCGCAACGTCGGCGACATCCTGACCATCGTCATCAGCGAGAAGGTCAACGCCACCAAGAATTCGGGTGCGAATGCCAGCCGCACCGGCAGCACGGCCAGCGTGTTCGCCGCCATTCCCAAGCTCATCGGCGGGCTGCTCGACGGGCAGGACGCCAAGCTCTCGGGCACCAACACGCTCAACGCCAAGGGCGGGGCCAACGCCAACAACACCTTCAACGGCGTGATCACGGTCACGGTCACGGACGTGATGCCCAACGGCAACCTGCTGGTGAGCGGCGAGAAGCAGATGGGCATCAACCAGGGCACGGAATACATCCGCTTCTCGGGCGTGGTGAATCCGCGCACCGTCTCGGGCAACAACACGGTGCCCTCCACATTGGTGGCCGATGCACGCATCGAGTACTCGGCCAAGGGCTATATCGACGAGGCGCAGCACATGGGCTGGATGCAGCGCTTCTTCCTAAACGTCATGCCGTTTTAAATGAAAAACCCCCAGGCTTCGCGCACTTCGTGTCGCTTCTCCAACCCCCTTGCAGGGGGCGATGCCTGCGGCCCGGCAAAGCCGGTTCCGCGGCATCCCGCGAACGGTCGGGCTCGCTTGCGCTTCGCGGCGGCCGCGATGGTCGTATCTTTGTTTTTTGGTCCCGCATATGCCGAGCGGTTGAAGGAGCTGGCAAGCATCCAGGGCGTGCGCGACAACCCGTTGATCGGCTACGGGCTGATGGTGGGGCTCGACGGCACGGGCGACCAGACGATGCAGACGCCGTTCACCACGCAGAGCCTGAACAACATGCTGCAGCAGCTGGGCATCACGATTCCGCAGGGCGTGAACATGCAGCTGAAGAACGTGGCGGCGGTGATGGTCACGGCCACGCTGCCTTCGTTCGCGCGGCCGGGGCAGAACATCGACGTGACGGTGTCCTCGATGGGCAATGCGAAGAGCCTGCGCGGCGGCACGCTGCTGATGACGCCGCTCAAGGGCGTGGACGGACAGACGTACGCGGTGGCGCAGGGGAACATGGTGGTCGGCGGCGCGGGCGCCTCGGCCAACGGGAGCAAGGTGCAGGTCAACCAGCTCAGCTCGGGGCGCATTCCGGGCGGGGCGCTGGTGGAGCGCACGGTGGAGTCGCCTGTGGGTGCCGAGGGCACTTTCTCGATCGAGCTCAACCGCTCCGATTTCGGCACCACGCAGCGCGCGGTGGATGCGATCAACCGGCAGTTCGGTTCGGGCACGGCCGAGGCCATCGATGCGCGTTCGATCCGCGTGCGCGCACCCGAACCGCAGCAGCGCGTGGGCTTTCTCGCGCGGCTCGAGGATCTTGAAGTGACGCCCACGCAGGCAGGCGCCCGCGTGGTGGTGAATGCGCGCACGGGCTCCGTGGTGATGAACCAGGCCGTTCGCGTGAAGGACTGCGCCATCGCGCACGGCAACCTGTCGGTGGTCATCAACACCGAGCCGGTCATCAGCCAGCCGGGCGCGTTCTCGGGCGGCAGCACGGTGGCGGCGCAGACCTCGCAGATCTCGGTGAACCAGGGCGGCGGCGCGATCCAGATGGTGCGCGGCGGAGCCTCGCTGTCGGACGTGGTCAAGGGGCTCAACAGCCTGGGCGCGAATCCGCAGGACCTGGTGTCCATCCTCCAGGCCATGAAGTCGGCCGGCGCGCTGAGCGCCGAGCTGGAAATCATCTGAGGCCGATGCGATGACCGTATCCGCCACCGACCGCAGCGGCGCGCTCGACCAGCGTTTCGCGCTCGACGTGCAGGGCGTGGACGCCCTGCGGCGCACCGTGCGCAGCTCGCCGGAAGAAGGCCTGCAGCAGGTCTCGCGGCAGTTCGAGGCGCTGTTCATGAACATGGTGCTCAAGAGCATGCGCGAGGCGACGCCTTCGAGCGGACTCTTCGACAACCAGGACCAGAAGGTCTATCTCTCGATGTTCGACCAGCAGCTCACGCAGAACCTCTCGGGGCGCGGCGTGGGGCTGGCCGAAGCGATGCTCGCGCAGCTGCGCCGCAGCATGCCCTCGGGTCCGCCCGACGCGGAAGCCGATGCGGAGATCGGAACGAAGCCCATGTCGCTCGAACCGCGCGGCGGCCTGCCGTACGGGCCGCGCGCCGGCATTCCCATCGGCTCGGCGCCGACGGCTCGCACGGGTGCCGACCTCGGCATCTATCAATTCAACAGCGAGCGGCGCGCACCCGGCGCCGGCGCGAATTCCTCGCTGCAGGCGCAGGCCGACGAGTTCGTCGGCCGCATGGGAGCATCCGCGCAGGCGGCGAGCACCGCGAGCGGCGTGCCCGCGCCGCTGATCCTCGCGCAGGCCGCGCTCGAGTCCGGCTGGGGCAAGCGCGAGATCCGCGCCGACGACGGCACGCAGAGCTTCAATCTGTTCGGCATCAAGGCCGACCGCAGCTGGAAGGGCGCGACGGTCGAGACCACCACCACCGAGTACATCGACGGCGAACCGCAGAAGGTTCGCGCGAAGTTCCGCGCCTACGGCTCGTACGAAGAAGCCTTCACCGACTACGCGCGCTTCATCACCCGCAACCCGCGCTACGCGAACGTGCTGGCCACCGACGACCCGACCGAGGCCGCCCACGGCCTGCAGCGCGCCGGCTACGCGACCGATCCGCGCTACGGCGAGAAGCTGGTTCGCATCATGCAGAAATTCGGTTGAGCCGCGAGCGCGCTCACCGCATCAAGGAAGACCCATGGCAGAGATCGCAGCAGGAACCGCACGCGCGCAGGCGCCCCAGCACCAGGGCGCAGGCGCCCGCCTGGAGGTCGTGACCTTCAAGCTGGGCGAAGAGGAATACGGCATAGACATCCAGAAGGTGCAGGAGCTGCGCGGGTACGACGCGGTGACGCGCATCGCGAATGCACCGGAGTACATCAAGGGGGTGGTGAACCTGCGCGGGATCATCGTTCCGATCATCGACATGCGCATCAAGTTCAGGCTGGGCGAGCCGACGTACGACCAGTTCACGGTGGTGATCGTGCTGAACATCGGGGGCCGAGTGGTAGGGATGGTTGTGGACAGCGTATCGGACGTGATCACGCTGACGGCGGAGCAGATCAAGCCTGCGCCGGAGATGGGTTCCGTGCTGGACGCGGATTACCTGATCGGGCTGGGCACTCTGGAGGAGCGGATGCTGATCCTGGTGGACATCGACAGGCTCATGTCCAGCGAGGAAATGGGCCTGGTCGAGAAGATCGCTGCCTGAGCGCCCGAACCCGTACAACGAAGAGACAAGAAGAGGTTCCGCATGATGAAGAACTGGACAGTGGGACGGCGCATGGGCGCCGTATTCGCATGCATGCTGGCGCTGCTGGTGCTCATCGCCGGCATCGGCGTGCTGCGCCTGCAGGCCGTGGGCGACGCGACCGAGGGCATGGCCGGTGATTCGCTCGCCAAGGAGCGGCTGGCGGCCGCCTGGCAGCTGGGCACCAACACCAACAGCATCCGCACTTTCTCGCTGCTCAAGAGCGACGACCCGGCCGTGCAGGAATACCTGCAGAAGAACATCTCGGCCACCAGCGCCCTCATCACAGAGACGCAGAAGAAGCTCGAGGCCATGCTGGCCTCGCCCGAAGAACTGGCGCTGAGCGCGGACATCAAGAAGAAGCGCGGCGACTACGTCGAGCTGCGCAACCAGATCCTCAAGCTCAAGGCCGACGGCAGCAAGGACGAGGCGGCGAAGCTGACCGACACGCGCCTGCTGCCCGCGCTCGACGCCTACGATGCGAGCATCCGCGCCATGGTGAGCCACCAGCAGCAGGAAATCGACAAGTCCGCCGCCGGCATCGGCGCCCAGTACCGCTCGGGCCGCAGATGGATCGTCGGGCTGGCCGCGCTCGCGATCGTGGCGGGTTCCGCCATCGCATGGCTGCTGACGCGCAGCATCGTGCAGCCCATCGGCGAGGCGCTGCTCATCGCGGAGACCGTGGCCGCGGGCGACCTGAGCAAGGAATTCGAAACCGAGCGCGGCGGCGACTTCGGCCGGCTGCTGCGCGGCATGGGCGAGATGGAAGACACGCTCACTGATCTCGTGACACGCATCAAGGCATCCACCGATTCGATCGCGGTGGCTTCGCGGCAGATCGCGGCGGGCAATCAGGATCTCTCGTCGCGTACGGAAGAGCAGGCGAGCTCGCTGGAGCAGACGGCTGCTTCGATGGAAGAACTGACCTCGACGGTCAAGCAGAACGCGGACAACGCGCGGCAGGCGAACCAGCTGGCGGTGTCCGCTTCGGAAGTGGCGGTGAAGGGCGGCAGTGTCGTCTCGCAAGTGGTCGGCACGATGGGCTCGATCAACGCGTCCTCCAAGAAGATTGTGGACATCATCGGCGTGATCGATGGCATTGCGTTCCAGACCAACATCCTGGCGCTCAACGCGGCGGTGGAGGCCGCGCGTGCTGGCGAGCAAGGCAAGGGCTTCGCCGTCGTCGCTTCCGAGGTGCGAAGCCTCGCCCAGCGCTCGGCTGCAGCAGCCAAGGAAATCAAGACGCTGATCGGCGACTCGGTGGAGAAGGTCGAAGAGGGCAGCAAGCAGGTGGAAGAAGCAGGCCGCACGATGGAAGAGATCGTGGGCAGCGTGAGGCGCGTGACCGACATCATGGGCGAGATCACGGCAGCCAGCCAGGAGCAGACCTCGGGCATCGAGCAGATCAACCAGGCCATCACGCAGATGGATCAGGTCACGCAGCAGAACGCAGCATTGGTCGAAGAAGCCTCGGCAGCAGCCCAGTCGCTGCAGGAGCAGGCCGAGAACCTCGTGCGCGCAGTCAGCACCTTCAAGCTCGACGCCGACGTCGAAGAAGCAGAGGCGGTCTGAAGCACCCATGCGCACACGTCTCAGTCCCCGGCGCGCCCTGCGCATCGGCGCGAGCTTCGCCGTTCTCCTGATCATGCTGGCCGTGGCCCTGAGCCTCGGCTTCAAGGCCGGCGCCGGCTACGAATGGGCACGCCTGACGGTCTGCGCGCTGTCCGTGGCCGCATTGCTCACCGCCGTCGCCATCGTGTGGATCGTCATGCGCTCGGTCACCCGTTCGACCCACGACGCCGCGAAGGTCTCCGAGCGGCTCGACCGGGTCCTGCAGCACGTCAACGCCCCGGATTCCAGAAAAGAAGAACCAGCTACCCCATGAAATCGTTTCTCAATCTCAAGATCGGCACCCGCCTCGGATCGGGCTTCGCCATCGTTCTCCTGCTGCTGATCGGTATCGCGGGCCTCGGGCTCCGTGCGATGTCCGACATCCAGACGCGCCTCAACAGCATCGTCACCGACAACAACACCAAGGTGGCCCTGGTCAACAAGATGGTGGACGCGATCCGCGACATCGCCATCCTCGACGGCAACCTGATCCTCCTGTCCGACGACGCCGCCATGAAGGAGGAGTCGAAGAAGATCGCCGCCGCGCGCGAGCGCTTCACCGAGAGCCGCGCCGCGCTTGCCAAGATAGTCATCACGCCGGAAGGCAAGGCGCTGCTCGGGCGCATCGACGAGAAGGTGGCCGTGCTCGTGCCGCTGAACACCCAGCTCAGCGAACTCGCCCTGCAGAACAGGAACGAGGAGGCCACCGCGATCTTCATCTCGAAGTTCCAGCCGGCCGTGCGGGCCGCGCTCACCGAACTCGACGCGATGGGCGGGCACGAGGAACGGCGCTCGCTGAAGGCCAACGAGGAGGCCGGCGCCGGCTACATGTGGTCGCGCAACCTGATGCTGGCATTGGGCAGCCTGGCCGTCCTGCTCGGTGTGGCCATCGCATGGGGCATCACCCGCTCGATCACCAGGCCGATCGGCGCGGCGGTGCAGGTGGCTGAGAAGGTCGCCGGCGGCGACATCAGCGCGCGCATCGAGGTGCGCTCGAAGGACGAGACCGGCCGGCTGATGCTCGCGCTCAAGGAGATGAACGAGAGTCTCGTGAAAATCGTCGGCGAGGTGCGTACGGGTACCGACACGATTGCCACGGCATCGGCGCAGATTGCTTCGGGGAATCAGGATCTTTCGTCGCGCACGGAAGAGCAGGCGAGTTCGCTGGAGCAGACCGCCGCGTCGATGGAAGAGCTGACCTCGACGGTCAAGCAGAACGCGGACAACGCACGGCAGGCGAACCAGCTGGCCGTGTCTGCCTCGGAAGTCGCAGTGAAGGGCGGCAACGTCGTGTCCCAGGTGGTGGACACGATGGGCTCCATCAATGCTTCGTCCAAGAAGATCGTCGACATCATCGGCGTGATCGATGGCATCGCCTTCCAGACAAACATCCTGGCGCTGAACGCGGCTGTCGAAGCTGCACGCGCAGGCGAGCAAGGTCGCGGCTTTGCGGTGGTGGCTTCGGAAGTTCGCAGCCTGGCTCAACGCTCCGCTGCAGCAGCCAAAGAGATCAAGACGCTGATCGGCGACTCGGTCGAAAAGGTCGAAGAGGGCAGCAAGCAGGTCGAAGAAGCCGGTCGCACGATGGAAGAGATCGTGGGCAGCGTCAAGCGCGTGACGGACATCATGGGCGAGATCACGGCAGCCAGCCAGGAACAGACCTCGGGCATCGAACAGATCAACCAGGCCATCACGCAGATGGACCAGGTGACGCAGCAGAACGCGGCTCTCGTGGAAGAAGCCTCGGCCGCAGCCCAGTCGCTGCAGGAACAGGCCGGCAGCCTCGTGCGTGCAGTCAGCATCTTCAAGCTCGACGCCAACGCCGTGGCCGCCACGCGCCCCAGCTTCACGCGCATCACCCCGATCCCGAAGCCCGCCAGGCCCGTGCCCAAGCGTCCGGCCAAGGCCTTGCCCGTGCGCAGGGAGCCCGCAACCGCCCCCCGGCTCGCCATGGCCGGCGACGCAAAGGGCGACTGGACCGAGTTTTGAGAAAAAAGGACTCAAGTCCTGCGCTCCGATGCCGATAACAGGATGAACCAGTCCCCTGTTGTTGAAGAAAGAGAGCAATGAGTCTGAAGGATCTGAAAATCGGCACCCGCCTGGGTCTCGGCTTCGCGGCGATGCTGCTGCTGATGGCGCTCATCGCAGGCACGGGCGTGTTGCGGCTCACGAACGTGGGCAACGCGACCGACGAGATGGTGTCGCAGGCGATGGTCAAGGAGCGGCTCGCGAGCGAATGGCTCAGCAACCTGCGCTCCAACACCGTGGCCAATTTCGCCATGGTCAAGACCACGGATCCGGAAATCGCCGCCTACTTCTCGAAGATCCAGACGGCGGGCTCGGCCCGCATCAGCCCGGCGCAGAAGAAGCTCGAGTCGATGCTGAGCACGCCGGAAGAGAAGGAGCTCTACGCCCGGATCTCGTCCTCCCGCGCGGTGGTGCTGGAGACCGTGGGCGTTCTCAACAAGCTGAAGGACTCGGGCCAGCTCGCGGAGGCCAACAAGCTCGTGGACACCAGGTTCTCCGAAGCCCTGGCCGTGTACGGCGGTGCCGTCGAGGCGCTGGCCAACCACCAGCGGGAGAAGATCGACGAAGCCGCCAAGGGCATCGGTACCGACTTCACCGCGGGCCGCACCACGCTGCTGGTGCTGTCCGCCGTTGCGCTGGTGCTGGGCGCATTGTTCTCCTGGCGCCTGACGCTGGGCATCGTGCGCCCGCTGGGGCACGCGGTGGAGGTCGCCGAGACGGTGGCCGCCGGCGACCTGAGCGCGCGCATCGATGTGGAAAGCCGCGACGAGGCAGGGCAGCTCCTGCAGGCGCTGAAGAACATGAACCAGAGCCTGGCCAAGGTGGTGGGCGAAGTGCGCGAGGGAACGGACACCATCGCCACGGCCTCGAGCCAGATCGCCTCGGGGAACCAGGATCTTTCCTCGCGCACCGAGCAGCAGGCGAGTTCGCTGCAGCAGACAGCGGCTTCGATGGAAGAGCTGACCTCGACGGTCAAGCAGAACGCGGACAACGCGCGGCAGGCAAACCAGCTGGCGGTGTCCGCTTCGGAAGTGGCGGTGAAGGGCGGCAACGTCGTCTCGCAGGTGGTCGACACGATGGGGTCGATCAATGCCTCGTCCAGGAAGATCGTCGACATCATCGGGGTGATCGACGGCATCGCCTTCCAGACAAACATCCTGGCCTTGAACGCAGCGGTCGAAGCCGCGCGTGCAGGTGAGCAAGGCCGTGGCTTCGCCGTTGTGGCTTCCGAAGTCCGCAGCCTGGCTCAACGTTCGGCTGCAGCAGCCAAGGAAATCAAGACGCTGATCGGCGACTCGGTGGAGAAGGTCGAAGAGGGAAGCAAGCAGGTGGAAGAAGCGGGCCGCACGATGGAAGAGATCGTGGGCAGCGTCAAGCGCGTGACGGACATCATGGGCGAGATCACCGCGGCGAGCCAGGAGCAGACCTCTGGCATCGAGCAGATCAACCAGGCCATCACGCAGATGGACCAGGTCACGCAACAGAACGCGGCTCTCGTGGAGGAAGCCTCGGCCGCAGCCCAGTCGCTGCGCGAACAGGCCAGCAGCCTTTCCAGCGTCGTAGGCGTGTTCCGTCTCGGCGGCAGCCGATTGGCCCTGGCCTGAAGAAGGAGGCAAGACCATGCGCGTCAACCTCCCCGTCACGGGCATCGAATACGAACTGTCGTCCGACGCCGCCCTCGTGTCCCGCACGGACCTGAAGGGCCGCATCACCTACGCCAATCCGGCCTTCATCGAGGCCAGCGGCTTCTCGATGGCCGAGCTCATGGGCAAGGCGCACAACATCGTGCGCCACCCCGACGTGCCGCCCGAGGCTTTCGCCGACCTGTGGCAGACGCTGGCCCAGGGCCTGCCCTGGACCGGACTCATCAAGAACCGTCGCAAGAACGGCGACTTCTACTGGGTGCTGGCCAACGTCACGCCCATTCGCCGCAACGGCCGCACGCAGGGCTACATGTCCGTGCGCAGCAAGCCCGGCCGCATCGAGGTCGCAGAGGCCGAGGCGCTGTACGCCCGCATCCGCGAAGGGCAGGCAAAGGACATCGAACTGCAGCAGGGCGAAGTGGTCTCGCGCGGCTGGACCAGCCCGCTGGCCCGGCTGCGCCGCATTCCGGTGCGCCGCCGTGTGTTCGCTGTGACCTCCGCGGCGGCGCTGCTGTCGCTGGGGCTGGGCATCGCTGGCTGGATGGAGGCGTCGCGGCTGGTCGCATCCGCGGGCGCACGCAGCTGGCTGCCGGGTGCCGTGGCCGTCGGCGGCGCGGGCTTTGCCCTCGCATGGCTGGGGCTGGGCCAGTTCCTGGCTCGCACGGTGTTCCGCCCGCTGGACGAGGCGGTGCACGTCGCGCGCGCCATCGCCGGCGGCGACCTCGCGCGCTTCGAGGTGCGGCGCGGCGACGAGATCACCGGCCTGCTGCGCGCCCTGAACCAGATGAGCGCGAACCTGTTCGCGATCGTCGCGGACGTCGGGGCCAACGTGGCGGGCGTGATGTCGGCCTCGAGCCAGATCGCTTCGGGCAATCAGGATCTTTCGTCGCGCACTGAGCAGCAGGCGAGCTCGCTGGAGCAGACCGCCGCGTCGATGGAAGAACTGACCTCGACGGTCAAGCAGAACGCGGACAACGCCCTGCAGGCCAACCAGCTGGCCGTATCCGCCTCGGAAGTCGCGGTGAAGGGCGGCAGCGTGGTCTCGCAGGTGGTCGACACGATGGGCTCCATCAATGCTTCGTCGAAGAAGGTCGTCGACATCATCGGCGTGATCGACGGCATCGCGTTCCAGACCAACATCCTGGCGCTCAACGCGGCGGTCGAAGCTGCGCGTGCTGGCGAGCAAGGCAAGGGCTTCGCCGTCGTCGCATCCGAGGTGCGAAGCCTCGCCCAGCGTTCGGCGGCAGCAGCCAAGGAAATCAAGACGCTGATCGGCGACTCGGTGGAGAAAGTCGAAGAGGGCAGCAAGCAGGTGGAAGAAGCAGGCCGCACGATGGAAGAGATCGTGGGCAGCGTGAGGCGCGTGACCGACATCATGGGCGAGATCACCGCCGCCAGCCGGGAGCAGACCCAAGGCATCGAGCAGATCAACCAGGCCATCACGCAGATGGACCAGGTCACCCAGCAGAACGCGGCGCTGGTCGAGGAAGCCTCGGCCACCGCTCAGCTGCTGCAGGAGCAGGCCGACGGCCTCGTGAAGGCCGTGCGCGTGTTCAGGGCAGAGACCGCCGAGGCCGTCGCCGAGGCTGCCTGAGTGCGCTTGAAGCCACGCGAACACACCAACCCCATTCAACCCGGAGAAGAAAAGATGCTGAACAAGGCAAAAGATCCCCTGCAACAAGCCGCATCCACGTCGGCAGCGGCCGGTGGCGCGACCCGCCTGGAGGTCGTGACCTTCAAGCTGGGCGAGGAAGAGTACGGCATAGACATCCAGAAGGTGCAGGAGCTGCGCGGGTACGACGCGGTGACGCGGATCGCGAACGCGCCGGAGTACATCAAGGGGGTGGTGAACCTGCGCGGGATCATCGTTCCGATCATCGACATGCGCATCAAGTTCAGGCTGGGCGAGCCGACGTACGACCAGTTCACGGTGGTGATCGTGCTGAACATCGGAGGGCGCGTGGTGGGGATGGTGGTGGACAGCGTGTCGGACGTGATCACGCTGACGGCGGAGCAGATCAAGCCCGCGCCGGAGATGGGTTCCGTGCTGGACGCGGACTACCTGATCGGGCTGGGCACGCTGGAGGAGCGGATGCTGATCCTGGTGGACATCGACCGGCTCATGTCCAGCGAGGAGATGGGCCTGGTCGAAGCCGCCGCCACCGCCTGAGACCGGCACCACGGCCGATAGGCCTGGCCCGGCTCCCAACCTTCCACCCCTGAACGCCTGCACCATGAACTTCCTCTCCAACCTTCGCATCGGCAACCGGCTGGCGCTGGCCTTCGCCATCGTCCTGGGCCTCACCGTGGTCTCGACCGCCATCGCGCTGGTCTCCGCGCGCAGCAACGCGGAGGCCACGCGGGTCATGATGCGCAGCCCGCTCGCGAAGGAGCGGCTGATCTCCGACTGGTACGTGCTGACCTACTCGGCCATCGCCCGCACGTCGATGATCGCCCGCACCACCGACGAGAGCCTGCCGGTGGTCTTCGCCGACGTCATCTCCGACAGCGTGAAGAAGGGCAGCGAGACCATCGCCAAGGTCGAGAAGCTGCTGGTGACCGACGAGGAGAAGGCGATCCTCAAGTCCATCATCGAGCTGCGCGCGAAGTACCAGGCCGCGAAGGACGACGTGGGCAAGGCCAAGGCGGGTGGCGATACGGTGGCTACCGCGCGGGTCTTCAAGGAAGTCTTCCAGCCGGCCGCCAAGGCCTATGAAACCCGCGTGCTGGACCTGCTGTCGCTGGAGCGCAAGGCCATCGACGACATGAGCGAGGCCATCGACGCGGCCAATACGCGCAGTTTCAACCTGCAGCTTCTGCTGACCGTGCTGGTCGTTGTCAGCGGCGGCGTCTTCGCGTTCTTCATCTCGCGCAGCATCGTGCGCCCGCTGGCACAGGCCGTGCAGGTGGCGGAGACGGTTGCGGCGGGCGACCTGAGCGCGAACATCGAGGTGCGCAGCCGCGACGAGGCAGGCCAGCTGATGCAGGCGCTGAAGAACATGAACACGAATCTGGCGAAAGTGGTTGGCGAGGTGCGCACGGGCACCGAGACCATCGCGACGGCTTCGGGGCAGATCGCCTCGGGCAATCAGGACCTGTCTTCGCGTACGGAGCAGCAGGCGAGTTCTCTGGAGCAGACGGCTGCATCGATGGAGGAGCTGACCTCGACGGTCAAGCAGAACGCCGACAACGCGCGGCAGGCCAACCAGCTCGCGGTCTCGGCTTCCGAGGTGGCCGTGAAGGGCGGCAACGTCGTGTCCCAGGTGGTCGACACCATGGGGGCGATCAACACCTCGTCCAGGAAGATCGTGGACATCATCGGCGTGATCGATGGCATCGCTTTCCAGACCAACATCCTCGCGCTGAACGCTGCTGTTGAAGCCGCGCGTGCAGGTGAGCAAGGCCGTGGCTTCGCCGTTGTGGCTTCCGAAGTCCGCAGCCTGGCTCAACGTTCGGCTGCAGCAGCCAAGGAAATCAAGACGCTGATCGGCGACTCGGTGGAGAAGGTCGAGGAGGGCAGCAAGCAGGTGGAAGAAGCCGGCCGCACGATGGAAGAGATCGTGGGCAGCGTCAAGCGCGTGACGGACATCATGGGCGAGATCACCGCCGCGAGCCAGGAACAGACCTCGGGCATCGAGCAGATCAACCAGGCCATCACGCAGATGGACCAGGTCACCCAACAGAACGCGGCTCTCGTGGAGGAAGCCTCGGCCGCAGCCCAGTCGCTGCGTGAGCAGGCCGGAAGCCTCTCGCAGGTGGTCGGCGTGTTCCGCCTCGGAATCGGCCATGCCGAAGATCAGTCGCATCGACTGACCTTCGCAGCGTCGGCGGCATGAGCGAAGAAACGGAAGGCAACACAATGCAGTGGTTCCAGAATCTTCGCGTCACCGTCCGGCTGATCATCAGCTTTCTCGTGGTCGCGGCCATCGGCGCTGCCGTGAGCGCGCTCGGCATCTTTCACATGGGGCGCATCAGCGCATCGACCGAGGCGCTCTATGCCAACGAGCTTCGCGCCCTGCAGGCCGTACAGGACGCCAACATCCGCCTGCTGTACGCCAGCCGCGCGCAGATGACGCTGCTGTCGGCCGGCACGCGCGGAGAGCGCAACGCGGGCGCGAACGAGGTCAAGGCATCCATCGAGAGCCTTTCGGCGCGCGCCGCCGAGGTCAAGTCCTTCTTCGGCGAGACTGAGGACGGCACGAAGCTGTTCGGCCAGTTCGAAGGACTGATCGGGCCGCTGACGGCACACATGAATGACTTCGTGGCGCTGCTGAACAAGCAGCCGCTGGACAGCTCCCAGTTCGACAACCAGGTGACCGAGGACAGCGCGCGCCTGCTGAAGGAATCGCGCGGGCTGGAGGAAGTGCTCCAGCGCATGGTCGCCTACAGCAAGGACCTTGCACGCGAACGCGCCGCGCAGGCCGACGGAACCTACAAGACCTCCAGGCTGACGATGCTCGGGCTGGCGCTGGCCGGCATCGTGGTCAGCGTCGGGCTGGGCGTGCTGGTGGCGCGCCTGATGGGGCGGCAGCTCGGAGGCGAGCCTCAGTACGCCGCCGACGTGGTCGGCCGCATCGCCGGCGGCGACCTGTCGCTGGCTGTCGAGGCCGACGCCGCGCACGACGGCAGCCTGCTGCGCTCCATCCAGAAGATGCAGTCGCAGCTGACGTCGATCGTCGTGGAGATCAAGGATTCGAGCGAAACCATCGCCACGGCGTCGAGCCAGATCGCCTCGGGGAATCAGGACCTGTCTTCCAGAACCGAAGAGCAGGCGAGTTCGCTGGAGCAGACCGCTGCTTCGATGGAAGAGTTGACCTCGACGGTCAAGCAGAACGCCGACAACGCACGGCAGGCGAACCAGCTTGCGGTCTCGGCTTCCGAAGTGGCCGTGAAGGGCGGCAACGTCGTGTCCCAGGTGGTGGACACGATGGGCTCCATCAATGCTTCGTCCAAGAAGATCGTCGACATCATCGGCGTGATCGACGGCATCGCTTTCCAGACCAACATCCTCGCGCTGAATGCGGCGGTCGAAGCCGCACGCGCAGGCGAGCAAGGTCGCGGCTTTGCGGTGGTGGCCTCGGAAGTCCGCAGCCTCGCTCAACGCTCCGCTGCAGCAGCCAAGGAAATCAAGACCCTCATCGGCGACTCGGTGGAGAAGGTCGAAGAGGGCAGCAAGCAGGTCGAAGAAGCAGGCCGCACGATGGAAGAGATCGTCGGCAGCGTCAAGCGCGTGACGGACATCATGGGAGAGATCACTGCTGCGAGCCAGGAACAGACCTCGGGCATCGAGCAGATCAACCAGGCCATCACGCAGATGGACCAGGTGACGCAACAGAACGCGGCCCTCGTGGAAGAAGCCTCGGCTGCAGCCCAGTCGCTGCAGGAGCAGGCCGGCATCCTCGTGCGCGCAGTCAGCATCTTCAGGCTGAGCGAAGACCAGCAAGCCGCGTCCCGTGCGCAGGTCGAGGCGCCAGCCCTCCCGCGCGCCACTCCATCGCTGCCCGCGACGCCGCAACTGGCGGTCGCCGGTGCAGGTGCCGGCGACTGGCGCGAGTTCTGAGCCGGGAGCCTTCTTCATGAATACCGCGAACCCCGCGAAGCGCGAACACGCCTTCGTTCCGCTGGCCCGCACCATGACCCTGGCCGCGGCCGGCGGCATGCTGCTGGTGGCGACACTGGTGCTGGCGGTCTTCTACGCAATGGCTTCCGCGCAGCAGAAGCGCAGCGCCGCCCAGTACGCCAATGCGAAGGCCGAGGCCATCGCCCGTTCGCTGGACATCTTCGACCAGACCATGCGTCTCACGGCGGAGAACGCCTTTGGCGTCTTCCGGCGCCAGTTCGCGTCCAGCTTCGTGCTCGACAGCGCGGGGCAGGGAACCCTGAGCAGCGACGGCACGCCCATCGACGCAGCGCGCATCGCCGAGGTGGATGCCTTCGCGCGCGACTTCCCCGGCGCCAATGCGACCGTGTTCATCGCGCAGGGCGACGATTTCCGCCGCGTCACCACCTCGGTGAAGAAGGAGAACGGCGAGCGCGCCGTCGGCACGCTGCTGGACCGCAAGAGCGGGGCCTACCCCGTGCTGCGCGAGGGCAAGCGCTTCGTGGGGCGCATCACGCTCTTCGGGCGTCCCTACATGACCGTCTACGAGCCGGTGCGCGACGCGGCGGGCCGCGTCGTGGCGGTGCTCTACATCGGCCTGGACATTTCCCGGCAGCAGGCCTCCTTCGGCGAAGCCGTGAGCGGAACGCGGATCTTCGAAACCGGCGGGCTCTACATCGTCGACCCCGCGGGCGCCGCCGGCGCGGCAACGCTGGTCTTCCATCCGACGGCGGCCGGCAGGAAGCTGGCCGAGTTCATGCCCGAAGGCGCATCGGCAGCCTGGCTCTCGCGGATCTCGGCCGCCGACGCGACATGGATCGACGACGCGCGCCCGGTGCTCGCCCCGGCCGACGGCAACCGGCGCTATGCCTCGGTGGCCAGGAGCGAGGCGGCGGGCTGGCTGGCGGTGGCGGAATTTCCCGCTTCGGAAGTGCTGGCCGTGCTCTATCGCCAGATGGCCTGGATCGGCGCCTGCATCGTGCTGGCGGCCCTGGTGCTGGGCGTCGCGCTGATCGTCTTCATCCGCCGCACGGTGCGGCCGCTCGGCCTGCTGAGCGAGCACGTGCAGGCACTCGGCCGCGGCGACCTGTCGCGGCAGCTGGCCTCCGACCGCCGCGACGAGATGGGCGTGATCACCCGCGCCGTGGAAAGCATGCGCCGGAGCCTGGCCGGCGTGGTGAGCGGCGTGCGCGCCGGCACCGATGCCATCGCCACCGCCTCGGGCCAGATCTCGGCCGGCAACCAGGACCTCTCGGTGCGCACGGAAGAGCAGGCCAGTTCGCTGCAGCAGACCGCGGCGTCGATGGAAGAGCTCACCGGCACGGTGAAGCAGAACGCAGACAACGCGCGGCAGGCCAACCAGCTGGCGCTGTCGGCCTCCGGGGTGGCGCTCAGGGGCGGCGAAGTGGTCGGCCAGGTGGTGGACACCATGGCCTCGATCCATGCCTCGTCGAAGAAGATCGTGGACATCACCGGCGTGATCGACGGCATCGCCTTCCAGACCAACATCCTCGCGCTGAACGCGGCTGTGGAGGCCGCGCGTGCCGGCGAGCAGGGCAAGGGCTTCGCTGTCGTCGCATCCGAGGTGCGAAGCCTCGCCCAGCGCTCGGCCGCCGCTGCCAGGGAAATCAAGGGCCTGATCGACGACTCCGTCGGCAAGGTCGACGCGGGCACCGCCCTGGTGGGCGAGGCCGGACGGACCATGGAAGAGATCGTGGGCAGCGTCCGGCGCGTGACCGACATCATCGGAGAGATCAGCGCCGCGAGCCAGGAGCAGACCTCCGGCATTGAACAGATCAACCAGGCCATCGCGCAGATGGACGAGGCGACGCAGCAGAACGCTTCGCTCGTCGAGGAGGCCTCGGCGGCCGCCCGATCGCTGCGCGAGCAGGCCAGCGGCCTCGTGCAGGCCGTCAGCATTTTCAAGCTGGACGAAGAACCGCGGAAACCCGCGCGCGCCGAACCATCGTTGGCCGCGGCACCGCGGCTGGCCGTCTCCAGTGCCGGTGCCGGCGACTGGCGCGAGTTCTGAACCCCGGCAAGGAACCGAACAACACACGCTATCGGGCTGCGGCCCCCCAAGGAAAGATCATCAAAACCTTCTACAACCTCAAGATCGCGACCAAGCTTCTTGTGTCGTTCGTCGCGGTCCTCGTGCTCACGGCCTGCCTGGGCGTGATTTCCGTGATGCAGCTGGGCAAGGTCCACGAGATGTCCACCGACCTCTCGACCAACTGGCTGCCGGCCACGCGCTCGCTGCTCGAGCTCAAGGGCATGGTGTCGGGCTTCCGCACGCAGGAGATGGCGCACGCGCTGTCGGGCTCGTTCAACGAGATGGCCGAGTACGAGAAGGCGATGGACGCCTCGTGGGCGGCGCTGCAGAAGAAGCGCGCCGAATACGAGGCGCTCATCTCGGAGCCCGAGGAGCGCGAGGTCTACCCGGTGTTCGCGAAGCTGCTGTCGCAGTACGAGCTGGAGCACAAGAAGATCGTTGCCGTTTCCCACACGCAGGACACGGACCAGGTGAGCAACATGATCCGCGGCAAGTCGCTGCAGCTCAGCCGCGAAATGAACGCCGCGCTGGACAAGCTCACGCAGGTGAACCTGGCGGGCGCCGTCCGCGCGGGCCAGACAGCCGACGCCGTGCATGCGCAGGCCAGGCTGTGGGTGATCGGCCTGCTGCTGGGCGCCGTGGTGCTCGGCCTCGGGCTGGCGCTGTGGATCGCGCGCATCGTCGCCCGGCCGCTGGAAGAAGCCGTGAAGGTAGCCCAGTCCGTCGCTTCGGGCGACCTGACCAGCCGCATCGAGGCGCACACGACGGACGAGACCGGGCAGCTGCTCGATGCATTGAAGGGCATGAACGACAGCCTCGTGAAGATCGTCGGCGAGGTGCGCACGGGCACCGACACGATTGCCACGGCATCGGCGCAGATTGCCTCGGGGAATCAGGATCTTTCGTCGCGTACGGAAGAGCAGGCCAGTTCGCTGGAGCAGACCGCCGCGTCGATGGAAGAGCTGACCTCGACGGTCAAGCAGAACGCGGACAACGCGCGGCAAGCCAATCAGCTGGCTGTGTCTGCCTCGGAAGTCGCAGTGAAGGGCGGCAGTGTCGTCTCGCAAGTGGTCGACACGATGGGCGCTATCAACACCTCGTCCAAGAAGATCGTCGACATCATCGGCGTGATCGATGGCATCGCCTTCCAGACCAACATCCTGGCCCTGAATGCAGCGGTCGAGGCGGCGCGCGCAGGCGAGCAAGGTCGCGGCTTTGCCGTGGTGGCTTCGGAAGTTCGCAGCCTTGCTCAACGCTCCGCAGCTGCAGCCAAGGAAATCAAGACGCTGATCGGCGACTCGGTCGAAAAGGTCGAAGAGGGCAGCAAGCAGGTCGAAGAAGCCGGCCGCACGATGGAAGAGATCGTGGGCAGCGTGAAGCGCGTGACCGACATCATGGGCGAGATCACCGCGGCAAGCCAGGAGCAGACCTCTGGCATCGAACAGATCAACCAGGCGATCACGCAGATGGACCAGGTCACGCAGCAGAACGCCGCCCTCGTGGAAGAAGCCTCGGCAGCAGCCCAATCCATGCAGGAACAGGCCAGCACCCTCGTCCAGTCCGTGAGCATCTTCAAGCTCGATGCCAACGCCATGGCGACCACGCGTCCGGGCTTCACGCGCATCACGCCGATCCCCAAGGCTGCAAAGCCCACCCCGAAACGCCCGGCCAAGGCCTTGCCGAAGCGCCAGGAGCCGAAAGCTGCACCGCAGCTCGCCATGGCTGGAGACGCCAAGGGCGACTGGACGGAATTCTGAAAACCGGAGAAGGAAGTCAAATGAACTTGAGCAACCTGAAAATCGGCACCCGACTGGGCCTCGGCTTCGCGCTGGTGCTGCTCCTGATGGCGGTCATCGCCGCCACCGGCGTGCTGCGCCTGGCGAGCGTGGGCAAGGCCACCGAAGAAGTGATGCAGCACGCCCTGGTCAAGGAGCGCCTGGCGAACCAGTGGTCCGTGCTGCTCGGACCGGCGATCTCCAACTCCTTCGCGATGGTCAAGGCCACCGACCCCAAGGTCGTCGCCTACTTCGAGAAGGCCCGGGCCGACAAGTCGGCGCTGATCAACCCGGTGCAGAAGAAGCTCGAGGAACTGCTGAGCTCACCGGAAGAGAAGAAGCTGTATGCCGGCGTGGCCGAGCCGCGCGGGCTCGTGCTGTCCATCATCGGCAAGATCAACAAGCTCAAGGCCGAAGGGAAGAACGAAGAGGCCATGGAGTTGGCCGACACCCAGTTCGCGGCCGCGCTCGCCGTCTACGAGGAAGCCGTCGCCAAGATCGCGTCGTACCAGCGCGACCGCATCGACGAGCTGGCGCGCGACATCGAGGCCGAGCACTCCAACGGCGAGACCACGCTGCTGGTGCTGTCGGCCATCGCGCTGGTGCTGGGCACCCTGTTCGCGTGGCGCCTGACGCGGGGCATCGTGCGCCCGCTGGGGCATGCGGTGGAGGTGGCCGAGACCGTGGCCGCCGGCGACCTGAGCGCGAACATCGTGGTGCAGAGCCGCGACGAGACCGGGCAGCTGATGCATGCGCTGCGCGAGATGAATGCCAGCCTGGCGAAGGTGGTTGGCGAAGTACGCATGGGCACCGACACGATTGCCACGGCATCGGGGCAGATTGCGGCGGGAAATCAGGATCTGTCGTCGCGTACGGAAGAGCAGGCGAGCTCGCTGGAGCAGACCGCTGCTTCGATGGAAGAGTTGACCTCGACGGTCAAGCAGAACGCGGACAACGCACGGCAGGCGAACCAGCTTGCGGTCTCGGCTTCCGAAGTGGCCGTGAAGGGCGGCAACGTCGTGTCCCAGGTGGTGGACACGATGGGCTCCATCAATGCTTCGTCCAAGAAGATCGTCGACATCATCGGCGTGATCGACGGCATCGCTTTCCAGACCAACATCCTCGCACTGAACGCGGCAGTTGAAGCTGCACGTGCAGGTGAGCAAGGTCGCGGCTTTGCGGTGGTGGCTTCGGAAGTCCGCAGCCTTGCCCAACGCTCCGCTGCAGCAGCCAAGGAAATCAAGACGCTGATCGGCGACTCGGTGGAGAAGGTCGAAGAGGGCAGCAAGCAGGTCGAAGAAGCCGGCCGCACGATGGAAGAGATCGTGGGCAGCGTCAAGCGCGTGACGGACATCATGGGCGAGATCACGGCAGCCAGCCAGGAACAGACCTCGGGCATCGAGCAGATCAACCAGGCCATCACGCAGATGGACCAGGTGACGCAGCAGAACGCTGCCCTCGTGGAAGAAGCCTCGGCCGCAGCCCAGTCGCTGCAGGAACAGGCCAGCAGCCTCGTGCGCGCGGTCAGCGTCTTCAAGCTCGACGCCAACGCCGTTGCCACCACGCGCCCCGGCTTCACGCGCATCACCCCGATCCCGAAGCCCGCCAAGCCTGCGCCCAAGCGCCCCGCCAAGGCCCTGCCCACGCGGCAGCAGTCCAAGGCAGCGCCGCAGCTCGCCATGGCCGGAGACGCAAAGGGCGACTGGACCGAGTTCTGACACTCAACTTTCGGCGGCACCTGCCGATATAGACATCAAGGCATCGGATCGATGTGATCGAGATGATCGAGCGATGGATGCCACTGCAACTCACACACCTCATCGACAGGTAAAGCCATATGTCCGGAAGTTTGTTCTACACGGGTCTGAGCGGCCTCGGCGTCGCGCGCACGGCGCTGATGACCACCGCCCACAACACCGCCAACGCCTACACCACCGGCTACAGCCGCCAGGTGGCCGAGATCGCCACCGGCGGCGCCATCTCGAGCGGCTCGGGCTTCATCGGCTCGGGCGCCAACGTCACGACCGTCTCGCGCAGCTATGACCGCTACCTGACGGCGCAGCTGTCCATGGCGCAGTCGGCCTCGGCCGCGCTCGCCACCAACGGCACGCAAGTCAGCCGCATCGACACGCTGCTGGCCGACAAGACCTCGGGCATCGCCCCGCTGATGCAGAGCTTCTTCACCAGCATCCAGGGCGTGGCCAACACGCCGGCCGACCCGGCCGCGCGCCAGCAGATGATCAGCTCGGCGCAGGCGCTGGCCGGCAAGTTCCGCTCGACCGACCAGTACCTGTCCGACCTGAACTCCTCGATCAACGACCAGATCGTCGGCAGCGTGGACCAGATCAACACCTACGCCGGCAAGATCGCCAGCCTCAACCAGCAGATCAGCCAGATCAGCGCCATGGCCGGCGGCCAGCCGCCCAACGACCTGCTCGACCAGCGCGACCAGCTCGTGAGCGACCTGAGCCAGATCGTCGACGTGAAGGTGCTGCAGCAGGACAACGGCAAGTACAACGTGTTCATCGCCTCCGGCCAGTCGCTGGTGGTGGGCGACTACGCGTCCACCATGGCGGCCGTGAGTTCCGCGGCCGATCCGTCGCGCAAGGTCGTGGCGCTGCAGGGCTTCGCGGGCAGCACCGCAGAGCTGGGTGACGGCGTCATCACCGGCGGCGTGCTGGGCGGCCTGCTGTCCTTCCGTCGCGACACGCTCATCCCCACGCAGAACGCCATCGGCCGGCTCGCCATGTCGGTGGCCGACGCGGTGAACGCCCAGCACAAGCTGGGCGTGGACCTGAGCGGCGCGCTGGGCAAGGACTTCTTCACGCAGGCCACGCCGGCGGCGCTCTCGAACGCGAAGAACACGGGCAACCTCGAGATCGGCGCCTCGATCTCCAACGCCTCGCAGCTCACGACCAGCGACTACAGCGTGGAAGTCACCAACGTGGCCGGCACGCTCACCTACAACGTCACCCGCCTGTCGGACAAGCAGTCGATGGGCGCGTTCACCACCTTCCCGATCACCTTCGACGGCGTGAGCCTCGCGGCCGCCAGCGGCACCGCGCAGGCCGGCGATTCGTTCCTGATCCAGCCCACGCGCACCGGCGCGCGCGACCTTGACGTGGTCACGCTCGACCCCTCCAAGGTGGCGGCGGCATCGCCCATCGTCACCGGCAACACCGCGGGCAACAAGGGAACCGGCGCGCTGGGCGCGGCCACCGTGGACGCGAGCTACCCCGCGACGCCGCTGGCCGCGAACCTCACGCTGAGCTACGACGCCGCCACCGGCAGCCTGACGGGCTTTCCCGCGACCTCGGCCGTGACCGTCACCCTGGCCAACGGCACCAGCACCACCTATGCGGCCGGCGCGCCCGTGCCCTACACCGCCGGCGCGAAGATGAGCTTCGACGGCGTCAGCGTCACCATGACCGGCGCGCCCTCGAATGGCGACACCTTCACCATCGGCAAGAACACCTCCGGCGTGTCGGACGGCAGCAACGCGCTGCTGCTGGGCGCGCTGCAGCGCAAGACCCTGATGGCCAACGGCACGGCCACCTTCAACGGCGCCTACTCGCAGATCGTCAGCGAAGTCGGCAACCGCTCCATGGCCATCAAGGTGGCCGCCACCACGCAGGACAGCGTCACCAGCCAGATCAAGGCCAGCCGCGACTCCATCTCGGGCGTGGTGCAGGACGAGGAAACCGCCAACCTGCTGATGTTCCAGCAGATGTACCAGGCCAACGCGAAGGTGATCCAGACCGCCTCGACCATCTTCGACACCATCCTCGGCATCGGCCGCTGAGCCCGGAGTTCGTCCGGAAGATCCACAAAGTCAAGGCAAAGCGATGCGCATCAGCACCCAATCCTTCTACGATCAGAACGTGCTGGCCATGGGCCAGCAGCAGCAGAAGCTGTTCAAGGTCCAGCAGCAGCTGGCCACCAACTCCAAGTTCCTGTCGGCCGGCGACGACCCGGTGGGCGCGGCCCGCGCGCTCGGCGTGAGCCAGACGCTCTCGGAGATCTCGCAGTACGCCACCAGCCGCCAGCGCGCCTCGCTGTCGCTGTCCAACGAGGAGAACGCCCTCGACTCGGTGACCTCGATCCTGCAGAACATCAAGACCCTGACCGTGCAGGCCGGCGGCGCCGCGCTGTCGGACGCCGACCGCGCGTCGATCGCCACCGCCATCCAGAGCAGCTACGACCAGCTCGTGGGCATCGCCAACTCCACCGACAGCAACGGCCAGTACCTGTTCGCGGGCTTCAAGAGCGGCACGCCGCCCTTCGTGGCCGCGGCCGGCGGCAGCCTGCAGTACGTGGGCGACCAGGGCCAGCGGCTGATGCAGGTCGACGTGGCGCGGCAGATGCCCACCTCGGACGACGGCCGCACCGTCTTCCAGTCGGTGCAGGGCAGCGCAGGCTACGTGGCGTCCGGCGCGCCCGCCAACACCGGCACCGGCGTGTTCGGCTCCGTCAGCGTGACCGACGCCACCGCGCCGAACTATGGCAAGGACTTCACCATCTCCTTCACCGCCACCGACTACACGGTGATGACCAAGGACACCCCCCCGGTGGTCGCGGCCACGGGCACCTTCTCGCCCGACACGCCCATCAGCTTCGGCGGCGTGCAGGTCAAGATCACGGGAAAGCCGGCGGCGGGCGACAGCTTCGACGTGTCGACCGCGAAGAACGCGGGCACCGACGTGTTCGCGGCCATCGGCGAGCTGGTGAGCGCGCTGCGCACGCCGCTGACCGGCGGCGGCGCGGCCGCCCAGGCGAAGCTGCAGAACGCGCTGAGCACGGCCAACGTGAAGGTGACGAACGCGCACGACAACGTGCTGACGGTGCTGTCGTCGGTCGGATCGCGGCAGGCCGAGATCGATTCGCTGGATTCGGGCGGAGCGGACCGCAAGCTGCAGGAAGAGTCGTACCTGTCTTCCATCGAAGACCTCGACCCGTACACCGCGATCTCGGAGTTCTATCAGCGCCAGTCCTCGCTGCAGGCCACGCAGATGACCTTCGCGAGACTCAACAGCATTTCGTTGTTCAACTACCTCTAGAGGAAGGACGCGGTGGCCCGAGGGGCCGCCGGTTTCCGCGGCGGGCGGAATCCACCTCTGATCGCCCAGGGCTTCCCGATGGACCGTGAATCTCCTTTCCGATTCCGGACACGGCATTCGCGCAAGGCCGGCGGTTCCAGGGGCGACGAGACAACTACTACTCCCAGATCGTCGATGCCGCTTGCAGGCCGCTGCGCGATGCCCTGCCGCCGGATGCCGGATGAAAGGAAGTCGGGCGAGATTCGCCACGACAGCCTGAAAGCCTGTAGATGTTCGCGTAGGTGCCGGCAGCGCGACGCGAGAACCTGGGAGTACGAGCGTGTGGGAATTCGTTCTTTCCGTGTGGAAGGTGGAGGTGGCCAACTACCCCATCCTCCTGATGCAGGCCGCAGCGCTGCTGGGTGTCTTCAGTCTGGTGCTCATGGTGTCGAAGTCGTCCGAAGCAATGCTGCATTCCCGGGCAACCTTCTACGGTTGGACGGTGGGGTTGACCGGGTTCGTCCTGCTGGGGATGGCGTTCCAGCTGATGAACCTGCCGTCGAAGCCGTACCTCGGGTCCGACCTGCTCTTCCTGTCCGGAATGCTGGGCGGCCTGCGCGGCGGGGCCATCGGCTGGACGCTGATCGTGGGCGCCAGGCTCCTGTTCGGCGGAACCCACCAGGCAGCCGCGTTCCTGCTGGACATGACGCTGATGGTCGGCGGGGGCATCTTCATGCACTACCGCCTGGGCCGCAGGCCGATCACGTCCTTCGGCTGGCGTGACATCGGCAGCGCCTGGCTCGTACGTGTCGCGTTCACCATGCTCTCGATAAGCCTCATCTATGCATTCCAGCTTGTTCCTCCCATGGTCAACGCCAGGGTGCTGGTGCTGCACGCCTTGAGCAGCGGGCTGTCGCTGATGATCATCGCCTGCGTGCTGGCCCTGTTGCGCAGCGATGCCAGGGAACGGGAGTCCCGCGCCCGCGCATTCGCCGCGTCGCACACGAACCTGCTGACCGGGCTTCCCAACCGGCGCGCGCTCGGGGAGCTCCTCGAAAGGCTGCTGGCCGCCGACGGCAGGCAGCACGTGCTGATGACCTTCCAGGTCGCGAACCTCGCCGAGATGGCCCGTGCGCTCGGACATGACTGGACGGACCACCTCTGGGCGCAGCTTTCCGTTGCCCTGACCCAGGGGCAGGCGAGCCAGCTGGTCGAGGCATTCCACCCCCTGTGCTTTCAGCTCAACGACCTGTCGCTGACCGTCGTGCTGCAGGACACTTCACTGGAATGGATGGAGCAGCAGCAGCTGGCGTCGAAGGTGCAGGCGGAAGCGGTGGCTGCGCTGCGGGCCACACATGCGGCCTATGTGTCGCTGCAGCTGCGCATCGGTGTTTCCAACGTGCGGATGAATTCGCAGGCGAACGCCGCCTCGATCCTGCGCGACCTGAACTTCGCCTTGCAGAGCAACGAGCAGATGGTGCGCTACTTTCACGAGTCGTTCGCCGAGCAGGCGGACAAGGACGAGGATGTGCGGCGCCTGCTGATCGACTGGATCCGCACCGCGAGCCCGCCGATGCAGTACCAGCCCAAGTTCCATCTCCTGACGCGCCATGTCTGCGGGGCGGAGGCCCTGCTGCGGGCGCATCCGGTGAACGGGAACCTGCTGCCTCCCCCCTATGTGATCGAGATCGCGACCCGCCATCAGCTCCTGTCGCAGTTCGAGTGGTGCACCCTGGAGGTCGTCGGGCGCGACATCCAGAGGTGCCTGGCCGCCGGCTGCCCCATACCTCTTTCCGTCAACATCTCCGCCACCACGCTGACGCTTCCTCTCTTCGGCGACCGCGTGCTGTCGTTCCTCGAACTGCTGCACGTGCCGCCGCGGCTGCTGTACGTCGAGATCACCGAAAGCGGCCATGTGCCGGACGTGGAAACGGTGCGCACCAACATCGCCGTGCTGCAAGGCGCCGGCGTCGGCCTTTCGCTCGACGACTTCGGCACCGGCTACTCGGCGCTGACGACCCTGGCGACCATCCCGTTCACCGAGGTGAAGATCGACCACAGCATGATCTCCAGGATCGACCAGCCGCGCATGCGCGAAGCCGTGTCGCTCGCGCTCGAGAGCGCCACGCGCTACAACGCCACGCTGGTGGCCGAGGGCGTGGAGACCGAAGACCAGTCGACGCTTCTGCTGGAGATGGGCGTGCTCTTCGGCCAGGGGTATCTTTTCTCGAGAGCGGTGCCGATGGACGACCTGATCCGGATGGCTCGTCGCAGAGCTGCGTTCCGCGTGGACGGGGCACTGAAGAGCCCGAGGCCGGATCGGATCTGAGAAGAAAAGGCTGTCACCACTCCATGCCCCACCGGAGCGCCCATGCGCGTAGCACCAGGTTGCAGGTTTCGGATCATGATCGCTTTTTCTCCATCCATCGACGAGCAGGCACGGCTGCGAGACTTCTTCCGGCTCATCAAGCCGATCTCCGTGGCTACCCAGGCGATCGGATTCATGTTCTGGGGCGCTGCGTGGTGGCTCGCGGACCCGGGTTACCAGTACGTGACCTGGCACCTGGTGCTGCTCGCATGCTGCATCGCGTTGTCCATCGCCGGAAGCTGCGCGACCAGGTTCCTTTCGTTCTTCTCGATCATCACCGTATGGCTGCTGTGCCTGGGGTTCTCCATTCTCATGTCGCAGAGCCCCGATCGCGAAGTGTGGGCGGTGTCCATGAGCGTGATCGTCTCCATCATGGGCGCGCCGCTCTTCTCCCGGTTGAGTGTCTCGGCGCTGGCGAGTTCGGGTGCATGGCTCATCTTGGGAGGTGGCGAGTGGCTGGGCACTCCCCATGGCCTGGATGCCGGCTGGAGCTTGCTGATGCCCTGCGGAACCATCACGATGGGGCTGATCATGAACGTCATCTTCGCGACGCTGCACCGCGAGAGCCTGAAACTGCGGCAGGAGCTCGAACAGCTCGCGTACAAGGACGTGCTCACGGGCATGAGCAACCGGCGCAAGTTCCTGGCCGACGTCCAGAACCTTCACGAGCAGGGACGGCTTGGCGAAGGATGCTTCCTGATGATCGACGTGGACGACTTCAAGAAGATCAACGACGACTTCGGACACGCGGCTGGCGACCTGGCGCTGCAGCGGGTCGCGGCCGTGCTCAGGGAGATCGGGGTCGGCAATGCCTTCGGCAGGCTCGGCGGCGAGGAGTTCGGCATCATGCTGGCGGGCGGCGGCACGACGCAGGCGCGGTCGATGGCGGCGCGGATCCTGGATCAGGTGCACGGCGTCCGCATCGAGGGCCGGCCCATCACGGTCAGCGTGGGCATCTCCGGCGTGGCCCGCCATCGCATCCCGCCGGAGCTGATGCGAGAAGCCGATGTCGCGCTCTATGAGGCAAAGCGCATGGGCAAGAACAGGTTCGTCCAGCACGGTGCCGTGGATTGAGTTCGCGGTTCGTCAGGGCCGCAGGCCCTGACCTTTCGGAGATGGAACTGACGGTGCTGCGGGAGGCGCTGCTCGAAGTCTCATCGGCCCCAAAAAAAAGGTGAGCCGCAAGGAAAGGGCCTTCATCGCGTACTGCTCTCGCTCAAGGCGGCACGCAACGACTGAAGCGCAGAGTCGGCCGTTTCGATCCGCCGCTTCAGCTCCTCATTGACCACTCGCACCAGCGCTCCGAGTTCGGTGCGAGTCGGATGGATCTCTTCCGTATCGTTCACGCTCTGTGAAACGATGAGCTTTTCCAGGCCTGCATATGCACGTTGCAGCTCGTGCAGGTTGTCGATCTCATCGCTTGCCTGCAGCGCAAGCGATTCGATGCTGGCGGTTTGGGACGATTCGGGAAAAAAAGAGACGTGCGCGGACGCGCGAGCAGATGCAGCCATGAATGGCCTCCAAGTGATTGCGGTTTGCTGAAACCGCCGCACCCAACGCCAATTGGGGGCGGCAGCTCGACGGGTTGGCGTACCGGGCAACCACTTGCGTGAAACCGGCAGGGCGCGAGCCCTCCCGTCGAGCCGCCAAAACTGGAGGCACGGACGACAAAGCCGCAGACCCTGCGGGGTGACTGCGGCTTACGTCGCAGTGATTGCACGGGACGCCAATCCCGATCACGCCTGTTTTCGACGTGACGGCGACCAGTATATCTACGCAGGTATCCGCGACGCTGGAACAATCCCCCGGTCCGCGCGAATGGCGAGATCCGCCGGCGCGAGACTCCAACATCGAACCTGCAGGACCTGATGACCACCGAAGACCTGACCCCTCTGCTCCTCGACGCACTCGGCAAGCGCATCGACGACCCCGCCGCTGTCCGGCTGGCGGAAGCCCTCGGCAAGAAGCCCTTCAAGAACGCGACGCCGGGCAATCGTTGCGACATCGGCAACCGCAAGCTCGGCATCGAAGTCATCGCCGAAATGAACCTTGCCACGCGCTCGCACTTCCCTCCCCGCAAGGACGGGCGCAAATGGGTGACCTGGGTGTCCGCTGCCTTCATCTATCCGAACTATCGCGGTTCGCTGCCGGCGGGCTTCGACTGGCAGATGGACGACGCGGCGCTCACCGCGCGCTTCAAGCGGCGCGTCGAAGGCGCGGTGGAAGAAGTGCGCTTCACGCTGCCGCCTCCGGCCGAAGGGCTGCGGGCGAAGGTGTCGATCAACTCGGCGGGCCTGCCGAAGCACATGCTGGTGAGCGTCGACGAAGAGGAGACCTACGCCACGATCTACCCCGACAGCAAGCCGGAGCATTCGGTGGAAGACGGCTTCTTCGCGAGCTGGTGTGCGCTGAACGGCATCCTGCGGCAAGACCGGCTCGCCGCCGGGCAGCTCGACGCCCTGCGTAAGCGGGAACTGTCGCCGCTGGCTTTCCTGTCTTCCAGCCTGGGCGGACTGCTGTGGCAGAACGACGTGCGCCCCGAGCATGCGGCGTTCTGCCACGCCTACATGAACCGCCTGATGGAACCGGAAAAGGCATCGGCGCTCTTCGACACGCAGGAAACGTTCGGCGACAGCAACAACTGGCGCAAGCCGGGCGACGCGATGACGCAGGACGGCTGGGAGAACTTCGACCGGATCGCGCCGCGCTATGCGCAACGCCTGGAGCAATGGAACAGGCGAGAGATCCATTCCATGGTCGACTGGCCCGAGCAGCCCTAGTTCGCGCCGGGGCCCTTCCGGAGTCAGGGCCGCAGGCCCTGCGTGAAGCGCAGCATGCTGGCGATGCCTTCCGCGAACCTCGGCTCCAGGAACGCCCCGAGGTTCGGCATCAGCAGCTGCAGCATGAAGATGCCCGCCAGCAGCGTCAGCGGGAACCCCACGGCGAAGATGCTGAACTGCGGCGATGCGCGGTTCAGGATGCCCATCGCCAGGTTCAGCGTGAGCAGCGCGGTGACGAGCGGCAGCGACAGCAACAGCCCGCTCGCGAAGATCTCGGCGCCGGCCAGCACCAGGAACATCCACCCGCCGGCCGCCAGCGGTGCATCGGCGATCGGCAGCGTGTGAAAGCTCTGGGCCAGCGCGTTCACCATCAGCAGGTGCCCGTCGAGCGCCAGGAAGATCAGCATCGCCAGCATGTTCAGCAGGCGCGACACGACCATGGTGCTGCCGTGGCTCATCGGGTCGAAGAACGATGCAAAAGACAAGCCCATCTGCAGGCCGATGTATTCCCCCGCGGCCAGCACGGCGGTGAACACGAGCCGCACGGTGAAGCCCATGGCCACGCCGATCAGCACCTGCTGCACGATGATCCACACGCCGCCCGCCGACACCACCGGCACGGCCGGCAGCGGCCCGATGGTGGGCGAGACCACGAAGGCCAGCATGGCGGCGATGAGCACCTTCACGGGCCGCGGCACCCATGCCTCGCCGAAGATGGGCGCGGTGCTCACCAGCGCGAGCATGCGCACGAAAGGCCAGAGAAAGGCCACCATCCAGCCCTCGAGCTGCGCCGAGGTGACCGAGATGATCGACGGTGTCACATCAGTTCAGCAGCAGCGGAATGCCGGAGAACAGCGCGCGCATGTAGTCGAGCATGCGGTCGAGCATCCACGGCCCCGCGATCACGAGCGTGGCGAACACCGCGAGCAGCTTGGGAATGAAGGACAGCGTGGCCTCGTTGATCTGCGTGGCCGCCTGGAAGATGCTCACAATCAGGCCGATGACGAGCGCCACCAGCAGCAGCGGTGCGCCGATGAGCAGCGATATTTCCATGGCCCGGTGGCCCATGGTCATGACGGATTCGGGGGTCATCTCTGCCTGTACCTGTACCTGTGCCTGTGCCCTGGGGATGGAACCTAGAGATAGAAGCTCTGCGCCAGCGCGCCGATGAGCAGTTGCCAGCCGTCGGCCAGCACGAACAGCATGAGCTTGAAGGGCAGCGCGATGGAAGCCGGCGGCACCATCATCATGCCCATGGACATCAGCACGCTGGCCACCACCAGGTCGATGATGAGAAAGGGTATGAAGATGGTGAAGCCGATCTGGAACGCCGTCTTCAGCTCGCTGATGACGAAGGAGGGCAGCAGTATGCGCAGCGGCACGTCCTCGGGGCCCTGCATCTCGGGCACCCTGGCCAGCCGCGCGAACAGCGCCAGGTCGCTCTCGCGGGTCTGCTTGAGCATGAAGGTCTTGAAGGGCGCGATGCCGCGCTCCATCGCCGCCTCGGCGCTGATCTTGTTCTCCGAGAAGGGCTTGTAGGCGTCGTTGTAGGCCTTGTCGAGCACCGGGGCCATCACGAAGAAGGTGAGGAAGAGCGACAGCCCCACCAGGATCTGGTTGGGCGGCGAGGTCTGCGTGCCGATGGCGGTGCGCAGCAGGCCCAGCACGATGAGGATGCGCGTGAAGCTGGTCATCGACAGCAGCAGCGCGGGCAGGAAGGTGAGCGAGGTCAGCAGCACCATGGTCTGCACGCTCAGCGACCAGGTCTGGCTGCCGCCGGGGCCGGGCGTGCTGGTGATGCCGGGCAGGCCCTGCGTCCAGGCCGCCGCCGGCAGCGTGGCGGCGAGCAGCAGCAGCGCGGCGCGCAGGCCGCGGCGCAATGCGGGATGCTTCATGGAGCGGGACTGGCCTTGCCGGAGATGGATTCGCGCAGCTTGCGCGCGAAGAGCTCCACCGCGCGGGGCGCGGCGGAGGTTGCAGTCGAGGCGAATGCCGTCGGCGCGGCGTGGGGCTGTACCTGCGCCGGCAGCGTGTGCAGCGTGTTGACCTGGCTCGGCGTGACGCCCAGCACCAGCCAGGTGTCGGCCACTTCCACCACGACCACGCGCTCGCGCTGGCCGACGGCGGCGCTCGACACCACCTTCACGAGTTGCCCGCCGCCGAGGCGTTGCAGGCCGAAGCGCCGCGCGGCCCACGCGCACAGGAAGATCAGGCCGACCACCACCGCCATGCCGAGGCCGGCCTGCAGCAGGCCCGAGGCGCCGACGGCGGCCGGGGCCACCTCGTGGACGGGCGTGGGCACAGTCGGGAGACTCATTGCATGGTCTCCGCGCTGCGCGCTGCGGCATTCGCCTTGGGAGCGGCCCGGCGGCTCATGCGCGCGCGAGCTTCTGCATGCGCTCGGAGGGCGTGACGATGTCGGTCAGGCGAATGCCGTACTTCTCGTTCACCACCACCACTTCGCCCTGGGCGATGAGGTAGCCGTTGATGAGCACGTCCAGCGGCTGGCCGGCCAGGCCGTCGAGCTCCACCACCGAGCCCTGCGACAGCTGAAGCAGGTTCTTGATGGTGATGCGCGTGCGGCCGATCTCCGCGGTGAGCTGCACCGGCACGTCGAGCACGCGCGCGATGTCCACCGGCGTGGTTGCCGCCGCCGCGGCTGCTGCGGCAGCAGCCGACGTGTCCTGGATCTGCTGGAAGACCTGCGCCGTGGCCGGTGCCACCGCGGGTGCCGGGGCCGGGGCTGCCGACGCGGCGGTCTGTTCGGCCAGGGCCGCGGCCCAGTCGTCCGCGTCGCTGCCTGCGGAAGAGGTGTTGTCAGTCATGTTCGTTCTTCAGGTCGCTGTCTTGATGGGAGATCATGTGTTGCACGCGCAGCGCATAGCGCTCGTTGGAGGTGCCGTAGCCGCACTCCATCACCGGCACGCCGCCGACCTTGGCGACGACGGTCTCGGGCAGCTCGATGGGAATCACGTCGCCGACCTGCAGCTTCATCACCTCGCCGATGGTCGAAGGCATGGAGACGAAGTCGGCCACCAGCTCGACGTCGGCCGACTGCATCTGGCGCGACATCTGCGTCACCCAGCGCTTGTCGACCTCGACCTCGTCCTGGATCGGGTTCGAGAGCAGGTCGCGGATCGGCTCGATCATCGAGTAGGGCAGGCACACGTGCAGGAAGCCGCCCACGGGGCCGAACTCGATCTGCAGCGTGGTGTTGATCACCACCTCGTTGGGCGCGACGATGTTGGCGAGCTTGCCGTGCATCTCGGCGCGCACGTAGTCGAAGTCGAGCGGGAACACCGGCTGCCAGGCCTCGCCGTAGCACTGCAGCGACAGGTCGAGCAGGCGCTTGATGATTCGCTGCTCGGTACGCGTGAAGTCGCGGCCTTCCACGCGCACGTGGTAGCGCCCGTCGCTGCCGAAGAGGTTGTCCACCACGAGGAACACCAGCTTCGGGTCGAACACGAAGAGGGCGGTGCCGCGCAGCGGCTTCATGTGGATCATGTTGATGTTCGCGGGCACCGGCAGGTGCCGCACGAACTCGCCGAACTGCTGGATCTGCACCGGCCCCACCGAGATGTCGGGGCTGCGCCGCATGAAGTTCAGCAGCGCGCTGCGCAGGCCGCGCGCGAAGCGGTCGTTGATGACCTCCAGCGTGTGCATGCGGTTGCGCACCACGCGGTCGGGGGCGCCGAGGTCGTAGGCGGGCAGGCCGTCCTTCGGCGGGGGAGGGGGGGCCGCCTGGTCGACGTCGCCGGTGACGCCCTGCAGAAGCGCATCGACCTCGTCCTGCGAGAGCACCTGTTCATACGCCATGGATCGCTTGTCGTCCGGAGAAAGATGACGTGGTGCTCACTGCACGACGAAGATGTTGAACGAGACGCTGGAGATGCCCAGCTCGGGCGTCTCGGGCGTGAGCGGCGCGTTCAGCGCGGTGCGGATCTCGCCGGCCAGCTTGGCCTTGTCTTCGGGCGTGACCAGCGACTCGGGCGGGCGGTTCGAAAGCAGCACGAGCAGGCGGCTGCGCAGCTCGGGCATGAACTCGACGATCTGCGCCTTGGCGTGCTCGTCGCGCACGCGCAGCGCCATGCCGATCTGCAGGAAGCGGCTGCGGCCCTCGGCCTGCAGGTTGACGGTGAGCGGGTCCAGCATCACGAAGATGGGCTTCTCGGGCGCCGCCGGCTTGGGGGCCTCGGCGGCGGAAGCTGCGCCGCCCGTGAAGCGGGGAAGAAGGAAATACGCGGCGGCACCGGCTGCGGCGGCGAGGCCGACGGCGACCACGATCCAGATCAGCAGCTTCGATGAGCGGCCGGGGGCCGGCAGGGAGGCGGTTGCGACAGTTGTTGGGGGAGCCATGGTGAAGCGGTTTTCTTGTCCGGTCTATTCTTTGCGAAGTCCCGCGCGGACGAACGGCCGAACAAGCGCACAAAGGCGTTTCATATCCGTTCATTGCGAGGCGCCGGGCGGGCCGGAGCCTTGGTGCGCGCGGGGCGAAGGTGTGGCGTGAGCTGGGCCTCAGGCGAAGGTGTCGACGCCGGAGCGTGCGTGGTCGGGCGCGGCGGGGCGCACGGCTGCCGTTGCCGCCGATGCACTGCCGACCGGGCGGCTCGCACCGGGGTAGGACGATGCGGCCTGCTGCCGCGCGGCGTTCTGCTGTTGTTGCTGGCCCTGCTGCTGCGCGAACGCGGCGCCGTTGCCGAAGGGCTGGCGCGTCTCCGTGCCGACCGATGTCTGGCCCAGCGTGATGCCTTGCTCAGACAGCGAGTTGCGCAGCTGCGGCAGCGCGGCTTCGACCGCCTTGCGCACGCTCTCGTGGGCCGAGACGAACATGGCCTGCGCCTGGTTGTCTCCCATCGACAGCGTGACCTTGAGCGGACCGAGGCCCGCGGGGTTCAGGTTGAGTTCCGCCGTGTGGCTGCCGCTGGCGCTCATGCGCGCCAGGTGCTGGCCAAGGGCTGGCGCCCACTTGTCGCTGCCGACTTCGGGGGCGATGGTGTGCGCGGGAGCGCGTGCAGCGGCGGTCGCCTCGTTCGCATGTTCCGAAGGAGCCGTCGTCACCGGGGCCGGCTGCTGGAGCGCGGTGGGCGACAGGTCAGGCTGGCTGTCGGTGCTGCCGGCTGCCGCGGCCGTCACCACGGCAGGGGCAGCCTTGTCGGCCTGTGCGTCGCCGGCTGCCGCGGGTTGCGCGGCGCTCGCGAGCTGTTCGGCGGTGGTGGCGCTCATGGGCGCGCGCGAGCCGGCGCCGCGGCCGGTCGCGGCGGTGCCCACGGGGGCGCCGGCGGGCGCGGATGCGGGTTTCGCGAAGCCGGTGCTCATGGTCTGAGCGGCGATGGCTGCGCGGGCGAGTTCGTGCAGCGAAGTGGCCTGGGCGGCGTCGGGCTGCGCGGCGGCTGCCTCGGTGCCGGGCAGCGTCGGCGTCGCGGGCTTAGCGGCGGAGTCCTTCGCGGCCGCCGCGGCTTCGGGCACGGCCTTGGCATCTGCGGCCGTAGAGGCCGCGTCGCCGGCGAGCGTCTTCGCGGCGGGAGCCTGCAGGGCCGGGTCCAGCGGAATGTCCGTTGCCGTCTTGGCGGGCGTGGTCGCAGCCGCTGCGGCATCTGCTGCGCCGTCGCCGCCCTGTTTCCGGGCGGCGCGTCCCGCGAGGGTCAGCGCATGCAGCGCCGTGTTCGCCGGCGCGAGAAAGGCGAGGTTCGGGTCGGCGGGCAGCGTGCCTTCGTCCTTCGTCTCCTCGTCCGCGCCGGGCTTGCGCACCGGCTTGCGGTCGAGGGCGGCGGCATCCTGGGTGCCGCCTTGCGCGGCCTCGCCGGTGTTCGCGCGCGAGCGCTCCAGCGCCGCGCCGAAGCTGCGGCCCTGGTCGTCGTCGGCGGCGCGGTTGCGCGCGCCGGCCTGCGCCGCCGACTGGGCGGCGGCGTTCGTCATGACGGGGGGCGTGATCATGGAAGTCATGTCGGTTCCTGCGTGGAGATTCGGTCGGCGTGGCTCAAAGCGTCGGATGCGAGGCGCGGTCGAAGAACTTGCGCGCGGCGCGCTCGTCGCTGTCGCGCTGCTCGCGCTTGGCCTCGGCCATCATTTCCTGCATGCGCACGCGCTCGGCCAGCGTGTCGAAGGAGCTCAGCCGGCGCTTCTGCTGCTGCCAGTCGGTGCGGCCGTGGTCCAGCCGGTTCTCGGTCTGGGTGGCGATGGCGCGCTGCTGCTCGATGGCGCCGTCCAGCGTGCCGAGGAAGTTGCGGTAGTTGCGCCACTGCGAGGAGGCCAGGCCGTCGCGCATCAGCGCGTCGAGCTGGTCGTGGTAGTCCTGCCGGTACTGCAGCAGCAGTTCGAGCTTCTGGCGGGCGTCGAGGTGCGCGTTCTGCAGCGCGCCCAGGCGCCGGGCGGCGTCGTCGGTCTGCGTGTGCGCCAGGTCGATCAGCATGCCGAGGGGGAGCTTGCGTGTCATGTCTTCTGGAGTTTTTGTGGTGTGGATGCACGTGCGTCGGGCGCGAACAGGCTCTCGAGGTGCGCGATCGACTCCTCGTAGCCCGCGCGCTCGTCCATCGACTGCTGCAGCAGCCCCTCGATGCGCGGGTACATCGCGATCGCCTGGTCGAGCTGCAGGTCGTGGCCGGGCGCGTAGGCGCCCACGCTGATGAGGTCGCGGTTGCGCTGGTAGCGCGAGAGCATCTGCTTGAAGCGGCGCACGGTGTCGAACTGCGAGGACGGGATCAGCGCGGTCATGGCGCGGCTGATGGAGGCCTCGATGTCGATGGCGGGGTAGTGCCCGGCCTCGGCCAGCGTGCGCGAGAGCACCACGTGGCCGTCGAGGATCGCGCGCGCCGAGTCGGCGATGGGGTCCTGCTGGTCGTCGCCTTCCGACAGCACCGTGTAGAAGGCGGTGATCGAGCCGCCGCGTCCGTTCGCGTCGCGCGCGCCGTTGCCGGCGCGTTCGACCAGCGCGGGCAGCTTGGCGAACACCGAGGGCGGGTAGCCCTTGGTGGCGGGCGGTTCGCCCACGGCCAGCGCGATCTCGCGCTGCGCCATCGCGTAGCGGGTGAGCGAGTCCATGATGAGCAGCACGTCCTTGCCGCGGTCGCGGAAATACTCGGCCAGGCAGGTCGCGTAGGCCGCGCCCTGCAGGCGCAGCAGCGGCGAGTTGTCGGCGGGCGCGGCCACCACCACGGCGCGGGCCAGTCCTTCCTCGCCCAGCGTGTTCTCGATGAAGTCCTTCACCTCGCGGCCGCGTTCGCCGATCAGGCCGACCACGATGATCTCCGCGCTGGTGTAGCGCGCCATCATGCCCAGCAGCACGCTCTTGCCCACGCCGGAGCCGGCGAACAGGCCCATGCGCTGGCCGCGTCCCACGGTGAGCATCGCGTTGATGGCGCGCACGCCCACGTCGAGCACCGAATCGATGGGCGCGCGTGACAGCGGGTTGATGGGCGGGGAGCTCAGCGGCACCTTGCGCGCCATGTCCAGCGGGCCGAGTCCGTCGAGCGGCCGGCCGGCCGCGTCGACCACGCGGCCGAGCATGCCTTCGCCCACGGGCAGGCGCTTGGTGTGGGCGTTGCCGGTCAGTCCCGCTTCGTCGGGCTCCGGCGCGCCGGGCCGTGCGTACACGCGCGCGCCCGGCAGCAGGCCCGCGACTTCGGTCTGCGACATCAGGAAGAGCCGGTCGCCGGCGAAGCCCACCACCTCGGCTTCGGCATGCCGCTGCGGGTGGCCGGGCGGCAGCTCTATCAGGCAGTCGCTGCCCACGGGCAGCTGCAGGCCCACGGCTTCGAGCACCAGCCCGACGGCGCGCGTGAGGCGGCCCGAGGCGATGGTGGTCTCGCAGCGCGCGATGTTGGCGCGCGCCTTCTCCAGCGTGCCGAGCACCGATTGAAGGTGCGGGTTGGGGGCGGCGGTCGCTGCGGTTGCGATGGTCGCGGTGTTGGCCTGCATGCTCGTCACTGCGTCTCGGCCAGTCCGTCGGCGTCGCCGTTGAGCGCGGAGGCGACGCGCTTCCAACGCGTTTCCAGCGTGCCGTCGAGCTCGCCGGTGGCCGATTGCACGCGGCAGCCGCCGCGCGTGATGCCGTCGTCGGCGCGCACCTGCCAGCCGGCGGCCTCGATCTCCTCGCCGAGGCTGCTTCTCACCAGCGCCACGTCGTCGGGATGCAGCAGCAGGCGCGGCTCCCCGCGCAGCGCGGGCTCGGTGTTGAGCAGGTCGCGCACCACGGGCAGCACCCACTCGGGCTCGGTCTTCAGGGTGCGGTGCACCACCTGGCGCGCCACGTCGAGCGCGAGCGCGAGCACGGTGCGCGAAAGCTCTTCTTCAGCGCGGCGCAGCGCGTCGGGCAGCGACTGGGCCAGCGCGCGCAGGCGTTCCGCGTGCGCGCTGGCGGCGGCGAGGCCGGTGGCCAGTCCTTCGGTGTGGCCTGTTCGGCGGCCTTCCGCGAGGCCGGCGGCCCGGCCCTCGGCTTCGCCGTCGACGCGGGCTTCCTTGCGGATGCGCGCGAGGTCGGCCAGATCGATCTTCGGCTGGGGCGGCTGGGAAGGCTGGGGCGGGGCGCTCTTGCGCTCGGCGGCCTTGCGGCTGGCGGAAGGCTTCGGGCTGCCGTCGATGGTGCCCATCTCCCAGCGCTCCCATGCGGAGAGCGCCGGCGGATTCACGGCGGCGGAGAGAGGGCGCGAGGCCCTCGGGCCGCCGGCCGCATGGCGCGCAGCTGCGTGGATGGCGGCGAGGCGCTCGCGCGATTCGCCGAAGGCGCCGGCGGTGGTGTCAGACGAACTCATCGGTGCCAGGCGTTGCGATCACGATTTCGCCGGCCTCCGCGAGGCGGCGGGCAACCTGCAGGATGGCCTTCTGCTCGGTCTCGACCTGCGACACGCGCACGGGACCGCGCAGCTCCATGTCTTCGCGCAGCGTTTCGGCGGCGCGCTGCGACATGTTGTTGAGGAACTTGTCGCGCAGCTCCATCGGCGCGCCCTTGAGCGCGATGATGAGCGAGTCGCTCTCGATGTCCTTGAGCAGGCGCTGGATGCTGCGGTCTTCCAGCCCCAGCAGGTTCTCGAACACGAACATCTCGTCGACGATGCGTTGAGCCAGCGTCTCGTCCTGTTCGCGAACGTGGGCGATGGCTTCTTCCTCCACGCTCGTGCTCATGAGGTTGACGATCTCGGCCGCGGTGCGCACGCCGCCCAGGCGGCTGCGGCGCACGCCCTGGCCGGCCAGCATCTCGGTGAGCACGTCGGTCAGCTCGTTCAGTGCCGAGGGCTGCACGCCGCCGAAGGTGGCCACGCGCATGATCACGTCGTGGCGCAGGCGCGCCGGCAGCTTCTCGAGCACTTCCGATGCCTTCATGCGGTCCAGGTGCACGAGCAGCGTCGCGAGGATCTGCGGATGCTCGTCGCGGATGAGCTCGGCCACTTCGCCGGCCTCCAGCTCGTTGAGGCGCTCGATGCCGCCGCGCGGCTCGTCGGGCTGCAGGATGTCCTCGAGCAGGTTGCTCGCGCGGTCGTCGCCCAGCGCCTTCTTGAGCACGGCGCGGATGTAGCTGGTCGAGCCAAGGTGCAGGGCCGAGAGCTGCTCGGTCTCCTGGCGGAATTCGGCGAGCACCGCGGCCAGCTCGTCCTTCGAGACGGAGCTGAGCTTCGACATCGCGAGGCCCAGCGCCTGCACCTCGGAGGTGGGCAGCTGGTGCAGCGCGGCGGCGGCGCGGTCTTCGCCCAGTGCCATCAGCAGGATGGCGCTCTTGCGGGTTCCCTGTTCGCTACTCATCGTTGTTCATCCAGTGCTGGATCAGGGCCGCGACCATCTTCGGATCCTTGTCGGCGGCCTGGTGGGCGTATTCCATGTCGGCCTTGCGACGGTTGGCCTCGCGTTCGCGCAGGCTCTCGTCGGCCGACGGTGCGTTCGGGTCCGGCTCGGCGGGGGCGGCGACGACCGGGGCGGCCGCCACGGGCGCGGGCGGCGGAGCCAGGTGCTTGCGCATCAGCGGTCGAAGCACGGCCAGCCACGCGAAGAGCGCGAGCAGCGCGTACAGCAGGTACTGGCCGGCCGTCTTGGCGAGGTCGAGGTTCTCGCGGTCGCGCCAGAACGGAACCTCGGGCGCGGGGCCGCTGTCGGCATCGCGTGCGAAGGCGCTGTTCACCACGTTGAGCGAGTCGCCGCGGTCCTGGCTGAAGCCCATGGCTTCCTTCGCGAGGTTGCGGATCTGCTCCAGTTCTGCCGGGGTGAGGGCGCGGCTGGCGGTCTTGCCGCTCGCGTCCACCGCGTCGCGGTTGTTCACCACCACGGCGACCGACAGGCGTCTCACGCCGCCGGCGGCTTGCTGCACGTGGCGGATGGTGCGGTCGAGTTCGTAGTTGGTGGTGGTGTCCTTGCGCGAGCTGCTCGGGCCGGTGGAGGCGGTGCCTGCCGTCGAGGCGGCGGCGCCCGGTGCTCCCGGCGCGCCCGGAGTCCCCGGTGCGGGCGGCGTGCCCGGCGCGTTCGGCGCGCGCGGCCCGGTGATCGGCGCGGTCGGGTTCACCGGCGGCTGGTTCGACAGCGCGCCCGGCACGCCGCCGGGCTGGCCGCCGCCGTGCTGCGCCGACTCGCTGCTCTGCTGGCTGCGGATGGCGGCCTGCGACGGGTCCTGGTTGGGCTTGTATTTCTCGTCGGTGTGCTCGACCACCGAGAAGTCGATGTCTGCCGCCACCTGCGCGCGCACGTTGTTCGCGCCCACGATCGGCTGCAGGATCGCCTCGATGCGGCGGATGTAGCCCTGCTCGATCTCCTGCGTGTACTTGAGCTGGCTCACGTCCAGCCCGCGGTCGGTGCCGCGCGCGGAAGACAGCAGGTTGCCGCGCTGGTCGACCACGGTGACGCTCTTGGCGTCGAGGTCGGGCACGCTGCTGGAGATCATGTGCACGATGGCGCTGACCTGTCCCTCGTCGATGCCGCGTCCGCGCGCCAGCGCGAGCACCACCGAGGCCGAGGGCTTCTTCTGCTCGCGCACGAACAGCGACGGCTTGGGCAGCGCCAGGTGCACGCGGGCCGACTCGATGGCGCCGATGGATTCGATGGAGCGCGCCAGCTCGCCCTCGAGCCCGCGCTGGTAGTTGACCTGCTCCGCGAACTGGCTGGTGCCGAACTTCTGGTTGTCCATCAGTTCGAAGCCCACGCCGCCGGCCTTGGGCAGGCCCTGGGCCGCCAGCTTGAGGCGCGTCTCGGCCACCTTGTCGCCCGCGATCAGGATCGCGCCGCCGCCGTCGGCGAACTTGTAGGGCACGTTCATCTGCTGCAGCGACGCGATGATCGCGCCGCCGTCGCGGTCCGACACATTGGTATAGAGCACCTTGTAGTCGGGCCCGCGGCTCCAGAGCATGAACGCGGCCGCGGCGGCCACAAGGGCCGCGCCGCCGATGATCAGCGGCAGCCGGGGCTGCGCGCGCATGCGTTCGATGAGCGAGGCCGAGGCAGGGCCGTTGTCTGCCGCGGGCAGCGCGCCCGCTGGCGCAGCCGTGCTCATGGATGCACCTTCTTCTTCGCGGCCGTTGCCATGCTGGGAGAGGGATTTCGATGTTGAGATTTCATTCCGGAGGGCCGGTGATGTCGTCCACGGCCTGTTCGTTTCGCGGACGATTGTCAGCAGTCACCCGGATTTCGAATGGCCGAACAGCCGGGGTTTTTGCCCTCAGTTGCGCGCTTGAATCGGGGTCTTCCCTTGATACGCTGCAAGCCAGCCGGAGGACTTCGCTCCTCCGTGTCAAGTCACGCGGAAGTGTTCAGACATACAAGAGGAAGAGGATCACCATGTCCATCAGCGCCATCGAATCGGTCCTGCAGCAGATGCGGACCACCGCGGTCCAGACGGGCATTGCGCCGTCTACGGCCGCGCCGGCCGAGGCCGGAGGCTTCGCGGCCGAGCTCAAGCGCTCGCTCGCCAACATCAGCAGCGCGCAGCAGCAGGCCTATGCGCAGGCCGAGTCCTTCGAGCTGGGCAAGCCCGGCGTCGCGCTCAACGACGTGATGGTCGACCTGCAGAAGGCGAACGTCGCGTTCCAGACCGGCCTGCAGGTGCGCAGCCGGCTGGTGACGGCCTACCAGGAAGTGATGAATCTGCAGGCCTGACCGGGTTGAAGACTCGAAGGGTGTGGCTTCCGGGGCGCGCAGGCGAACTTTTTCGTACGGCCCCCTAAAGGTTCCAGGACGCTGGCCGATAACCAAGTCAACGATGGCTTGAGTCTCACAGTGGAAGCGGGTCCAGCGTTACGGCCGAAAGCCGGAGTCCACAACCTTTTTTCATCAATCAGGAGTCGAACATGGCGCAAGTCATCAACACGAACAGCCTCTCTCTCATCACGCAGAACAACCTCAACAAGTCGCAGTCGGCGTTGAACAGCGCCATCGAGCGCCTGTCTTCGGGCATGCGCATCAACAGCGCCAAGGACGATGCCGCCGGCCAGGCCATCGCCAACCGCTTCACGGCCAACATCAAGGGCCTGACGCAAGCGACCCGCAACGCCAACGACGGCATCTCGATCGCCCAGACGACCGAAGGCGCCCTGACCGAAGTCAACAACAACCTGCAGCGCATCCGCGAACTGTCGGTGCAAGCCGGCACGGGCACGAACTCGGCCAGCGACCTGGACTCGATCCAGTCGGAAATCAGCCAGCGTCTGGACGAAATCAACCGCGTGTCGGAACAGACCCAGTTCAACGGCGTGAAGGTCCTGTCGGCTGACGCCGGCAAGCTGACCGTGCAAGTCGGCGCGAACGATGGCGAAACCATCGACATCGACCTGCAGGAAATCAGCGCCAAGACCCTGGGCCTGGACGGCTTCAACGTCAACAACACCGGTTCGAAGAACAAGACCGCCACGGCTTCCGACCTGCTGGTCGCCGGCTTCACCGCTGGTGCGACGACCAACGGCATCACGGCCTACAGCCGCACGTTGACCACTGCCGCCAACGGCGCCACGGCCAACGACGTGCTGGCCAAGATGCAGGACGGCGGCACGGTCACCATGACCGGCGGCGCAACCTACACCTACAGCGCAGCGACCAAGAGCTACACCGCCACGGAAGCCACCCGCAGCCAGGCCAACACGCTCGCATCCCTGACCCCGCCGGCCGGCACCAGCGTGACCGCCACGGTCAAGCTCGGCAACCGTTCGATGGACGTCAAGATCGACAGCAACGGCGCGATGACCGACGCAGCCGACGGCTCGGCCCTGTACCTCGACGCTTCGAAGAACCTGACCAAGACGGGCGCTGGCGCAACGACCGCTGCCACGCTGTCGTCGGTGCTCGAGCAAGCCACCGGCATGTCCGCTGCTGGCGATTCGATCACCATCGGCGCGACCGGCGCTTCGTACACCGTGGTGACGGCAGCAGCCGGCGCCAGCACCTTCGCGGTTGCAGGCGAGCGCGCCACGGCCGACCAGGTTGCCGCCAAGATCAACGCTGGCGCGGGCAGCATCGACATCGACGGCGGTGGCGCTACCGCTGCCTACGCAGTGGCAGCAGCCGGCGGTGCCGTGACCGGTGCCTACATCGGCGTGAGCGGCCTGACGACGACCGCCGCTGAATCGATCAACCTGAATGCCAATGGCGTGGTGACCGATGCGCAAGGCAGCGTCGTGTACGCGGACTCCACCAAGCCCGGCAAGCTGACGACCAACGCCGTGAGCGATGCCAAGTCGACCGTCGACCCGCTGAAGGCCCTCGACGCCGCCCTGTCGAAGGTCGACAAGCTGCGCAGCTCGCTGGGTGCGGTGCAGAACCGTTTCGACTCGGTGATCGCCAACCTCGGCACCACGGTGACCAACCTGTCCTCGTCGCGTTCGCGCATCGAAGACGCCGACTACGCGGTCGAAGTGTCGAACATGACGCGCGCCCAGATCCTGCAGCAAGCCGGTACCTCGGTGCTGTCGCAAGCCAACCAGACCACGCAAGGCGTGCTGTCGCTCCTGCGTTGATCGAAAGGAACTGACCCAAGGAAGAGGAATGCCGGGCCCCTCCCGAAAGGGCGGGGTCCGGCGGGCGCAGGCCCCCGGAGCAAGCCGGGAGTGCCTGCGCTGTCCTCTGCGGCCATGCCCCGGTGGGCGAGGCCGCAGAGGACAGCGAACCCAGCACAACAAGGTGGAAATGATGTTGAACCCCATGTCGGCGAATTCCGTGAAGGACAACCAGTGGACGCAGCTGCTCGTCGGCGGCGTCGCGGGGGCGGGCGCGGATGTGCGCGGCGCGGCCACGGCCGGGAAGGACGACGCGAAGAACGACGCGACGCCGGTCCAGGTCGAGCAGGCTGTGCGGCAGGTGAACGAGTCGCTCGCGCTGCGCGAGGTCGGCCTGCAGTTCGAGGTCGACAAGGAAACGGACATGGTCGTCGTCAAGGTGGTCGATCGCGCCAGCGGCGAGGTCATCCGCCAGATTCCCAATGAAGAAGTCGTGCGCATCGCGAAGCTGATGCACGACGGCAACGGGCTGCTGGTGGACCAGGCGGCCTGAGGCCCCGGCACCGGCACTCTCAATCAAGGACAGACAGGAAAGCATCCACATGGCAACCATCAGCAGCCTCGGCGTAGGCGCCAATCTCGACCTCGCCTCCTTGCTCACGCAGCTCGAGACGGCCGAGAAGCAGCCCATGGTGGCGCTGCAGGCCAAGGCCAAGAGCTACACGAGCAAGCTGTCGGCCTACGGCACGATCCAGAGCGCCCTCGCCACGCTGCAGACGGCGGCCAAGAAGCTGGGCGACCCGACGCTGTTCCAGAGCGTGACCGGCACGCCGACGGTCAGCGGCATCCTGTCGGCAACCGCCACCGACGCGAGCGCGGCCGGCAACTACACCATCGACGTGACGCAGCTCGCGCAGGCGCAGACCGTGGTGAGCGCGGGCCAGGCCGACACCAAGACAGCGATCGGCAACGGCAAGATCACCATCGACTTCGGCGCCGTCTCGGGCGGCACCCTCGACGCCGCGACCGGCAAGTACACCGGGGCCACGTTCACCGCGGACGCGAGCCAGACAGCCAAGTCGATCACCATCGATCCGACCAACAACACGCTGGAAGGCATCCGCAACGCGATCAACGGCGCCAACGCCGGCGTCACGGCCAGCATCGTGAACGACGGCAGCGGCACGCCCAACCGCCTGGTGCTGACTTCCTCGCAGACCGGCGAGAAGTCGAGCATGCGGATTTCGGTCGACGGCGACGCCGCGCTGCAGAACCTGCTGAACAACGACCCGGCCGGCACGCAGAACCTGAAGCAGACGGCCGCGGCGCAGAACGCGAAGCTCAACGTCAACGGAATCGACATCACCAGCGCGACCAACACCGTGAAGGAAGCCATCCAGGGCGCCACGCTGACGCTGGTGAACACCGGAAAGACCGGGCTCTCGATGAAGGAGAACACGGCCGGCGCGAAGACTGCGATCAACGACTTCGTGAAGGCCTACAACGCCCTGCAGAGCACCGCCACCTCGCTGACCACGTACGACGCCGACACCAACACCGCCGCCGCGCTGGTGGGCGACAGCACGCTGCGCAACCTGCAGACGCGCATCCGCCAGGCGCTCACCACGCCGCAGGCCGGCACCGGCAACAGCATGAAGGTGCTCACCGAGATCGGCGTGTCCTTCCAGAAGGACGGCACCCTGGCCGTGGATTCCGACAAGCTCGACAAGGCCCTCGCCAATAACCTGAAGGGCGTGGCGAACATGTTCTCCAGCGCCACGGGCAGCACGGCCGGCTACGGCAAGCAGATCGACGCCCTGGTGGACGACGTCACCAAGGGTTCCCTGAAGGTGGCGAGCGACGGCGTGACCGCGACGATCAAGGAGCTCGACACCCAGTACGACGCGATGCAGCTGCGCGTGGACTCCACGGTCGCCCGCTATCGCGCGCAGTTCAACCAGCTCGACGTGCTGATCAACAAGATGAACAACACCAAGAACTACCTCACGCAGCAGTTCGAGGCGATGTCGAGCAGCAGCAAGTAGGCGTACTGAAGCAGCAGACACGGAGACCAGCGGATGTACACCTCCCACAACATGCGCACGGGCGCCGGCGCGTATGCCCGCGTCGGCGTGGAAACGAGCGCGATGAGCGCGTCGCCGCACCAGCTCATCGTGATGCTCTTCGATGGCGCGAAGACCGCCATCGGCATGGCCCGGCACCACATGGCGACAGGCGAGATCGAGGCCAAGGGCAATGCGATCTCCAAGGCCATCGGCATCGTCGACAACGGCCTGAAGGCCGCTCTCGACGCCAAGGCAGCCGGCGAGGCCGGCGCCGAACTCGTGGGCAACCTGTCGGCGCTGTATGACTACATCGTCCAGCGGCTGTTCCGGGCCAACCTGCACAACGACGTGCAGGCCCTGGAAGAGGCCGACCGGCTGCTCGAGAACATCGCTTCCGCCTGGCGGGAGATCGACGAGCGGGCCCGCAGCTGAAATGCAACCGCAAGAGAAACAGGAAAACATGGCATTCCGGAGTGAGGTCGTTTATTGCTACGAAGAGCTGGCTGCGACCATCGCTTCGATGCTCGTGCTGGCGCACGCCAAGGAATGGGGCCAGCTCCCCGCGCTCGAGGAGCGCTGCTCGGCCATGGTGGATCGCCTGCGAGTCATCGAGCCGCACGAGTCGCTGGATGCGGAGCAGGTCGAGCACGTGCTCTATCTGCTCGAGCGCATCCGCTCGGACCAGGCGGAGGTGTCGGGGCTCATCAAGCCGCAGCTCGAGGACCTGATCGGGCGCATGGGCTATCTGACCCAGCAGAAGAACCTCGGCCGGGCCTACGGGCCGCCGCACTGAGCGCGCCCGCCGCCCGGACCCGACACACCGAAGAAGCCGAATCATGACTGGACTCGCCGGATTGCTCGACGCACTGCTTGCCGCAAGGCTGGCACCGCGCCTCGACGTCCTCGGCATCAAGCCCGAGGCCGCGATAGGCGCGCCCGGTCCGGCGGTGGCGATCGGCAAGGTCGAGAACGATGTGCGGCTGCCTTCCAATGCAGCGCTCGACAGGCAGATTCCCGGCGCCGCAGCCGGCGGCACCGCGCATCTCGCCGCGGGCGCCCCGTCCTCGGTGGCCGCCCGGCTGTCGGTCGCGGCGCGCGTCATCGGTGCCGTGCTGGCCGACCTGCAGGCGCAGCCGGGACCGGTGCGCGGCGCTGCGCCGCTGGTGCCGACGCGCGGGCAAGCCGTGAGCGCGGCGCAGCTGGCCGGGGTGCTGGCGCAGACCGTGTCGGACAGCGGCCTCTTCTACGAGTCGCACCTGGCGTCGTTCGCGGCGGGTGGCCGCTCTCTCGCGCAGATGAGGCAGGAACCGCAGGCGCAATGGGCCGTGCCGGTGGCTGCGAAGGCGCAGGCCGGTGCACCGGTCGCGTCGCCGGCGGCGACTGCCGCCGCGCTGGCGGCGATCGTCGATTCTCCCGATGCATTGCCTTCGCTCGCGGCGCCGGCGCAACCTCCGGCGCAAAGGGGCGATGGGGTCGCCGCGGCTAATGCGGTTGCACCGCAGGCACCCGCCGGCGATGCGCAATCGCGGAACGCCGACGGCTCTTTCATGCAAGGCAAACCGCAGCCTTTGGAACAGGCCGCGGCGAACGACGCGGCGCGGGTGCAGGCGGCCTATCGCCAGCCGGAGAGCGCGTCGTCGCCCGGTGGCACGCTCGATTCTTCGATGGCCGCTCATCGCGTGGGCGACTCCGCGCGCCAGGCCGATGGCGCCGCGGCCGCGCCGGCATCGCGCGGCGGCGAAGTGATCCATCCGCAGGCCGTCACGCTCGTGCACCAGCAGCTGGACTTGCTGGCGACCGCCGTCTTCCGCTGGAGCGGCCAGGCCTGGCCCGACGTGCCGATGAGCTGGTCGGTCGAGGAAGAGCATGCGCAGCCCGATGCCCGCGACAGCGGTGCGGTGGAGGAAGAGGGCAAGCGCCGCTGGTCGACCACGGTGTCGCTGGCGCTGCCGAAGCTCGGCGAAGTCGACCTGCGCCTGAGCCTCGAAGGCTCCGCCGTGCAGGCGCATCTTCTGGCGCGCGAAGCCTCGACCATGGCGCGCCTGCGCGGCGACGCCGGCCGGCTCGCTAAGCGCTTCGACGCCGTGGGCCTGCAGCTCCAGCAGGTGCTGGTGGCCGAGAAGGAGGCGGTGGCGGCATGAACGAGTTGCTCGACAACCGCAGCAGCGCCGTCGCCCTGTCGTATGCGGACAAGACGCGCGCGCCCGTCGTCGTGGCCAAGGGTTACGGCGTGGTCGCCGAATCGATCATGCGCGAGGCGCGCGAGCACGGGTTGTACGTGCATTCGTCGGCCGACCTCGTGAAGCTGCTCATGCAGGTCGACCTGGATCGGCAGATCCCGCCGCAGCTGTACCTCGCGGTGGCCGAGGTGATGGCCTGGGTCTACGGTCTGGAGGGTCGCGCAGGCGACTAATTGACCATATGGATCAATGTGAATTCATGGATCGGAATATCCCCGGAAACGGTCTTTCATCGAACGGAAATACGCTCATAGTATTTATTAATTCGATGTTGTTCACGAATAAATTACGGCCTCGAAAAGTTCCGCAAGAAACATTTGTTACCGGAAAGACTGACGCCTGTAAACGACACGTTTCACTAGGGAAACGGGTGTCGCGTGTCAGACACCTCCTACTTTTTTTATCCTCCTGTCATACAAAACACTTCAACATGTAAAACTTTGTGTATATAATGTATACACGATTGTTAGGAGCACGAAGTGAGCTTTGAATCGGAAATGGGATCAGACGTGGAAAACTGCAACATCACCGCAACCGGCGTGATTTCGAGAGAAATCGGCGAGATAAATCTGGCCTATATGCTGCTGGCGCAGAAGCTGGTCAAGCAGGACCGGGCCGAGGCGATGTTCCGCCTTGGCGTGGGCCGCGAACTGGCCGATCTGCTGGCGAACATGTCGCTCAGCCAGATCGTGAAGCTGGCCGCTTCCAACTTCCTCCTGTGTAGCTTCCGGCTGGACGACCGCCCGATGTTCGCGGTGGTCGGCGAGGGCAAGGAGCCCGCGCTGCAGCAAGCCCACATGTCGATACTGATGGCCGCGCGCCAGGCGCAGGCCCAGGTCGATTCGCAGGCGCAGATGCGCGGAGCGAGCGCGGCGTGACAGCCAAGAGCGTCCTGGGCGAGGTCCGGCAGGTGCAGCTCGCGATCGAGCTGATCGGGCTCGGCGCCCGCCTGCAGTTCCTGGAGGCCGCCGTCGCGCTGAGCCGCGAGCGGCTGATCCGCCTGTACAAGGAACTCAAGGGCGTTTCCCCGCCCAAGGGCCTGCTGCCGTTCTCGACCGACTGGTACATGACGTGGCTGGCCAACATCCACTCGTCGATGTTCTACAACATCTACCGCTTCATGCTCGACGAGGCGGACGAGAACGAACTGCCCGCGCTCATCAAGGCCTATCGCCTCTACACCGAGCAGGTGGTGGCCAACGGCGGCGAGGTGGTGCTCGACTTCACCCGCGCCGAGACCATGGTGCGCTTCTTCGACAGCGACATGCTGCAGCTGAGCACCTGCTGCCGTTGCGGCGGTCACTTCGTGGCGCATGCCCACGACAACAAGAACGGATACGTGTGCGTGCTGTGCCGCCCGCCTTCGCGCGCGGGCAAGGCACGCAAGCCCGGCAAGGCCGCCGAGGTGCGCCGCAACGGGCTGGTGGCGATCGCGCCCACGCCAGTGATGGACATCGGCGGCGCCGTCTAGGAAAAGTGCCCCGCCCGCGCATGCCGCGGGCCCGGCTTTGTTGATTCGACGCTCTAAGGGGCGATAGGGGAAGCGCGTGCTGGTTCTGGTTGGATATCTCGTGGTGATAGGCGCCGTGTTCGGCGGCTACGGCCTCATGGGCGGCCACTTCGGAGTGCTGTTCCAGCCGGTCGAGCTGCTCATGATCGGCGGCTCCGCATTGGGCGCGTTCATCGCGGGCAACAACGGCAAGACCATCAGGGCGACCATCAAGGAGCTGCCGCTGCTGCTGCGTACCTCCAAGCACAACCGCCAGCTCTACATGGACCTGCTCGCGCTGCTGTACGAGCTGCTCGCCAAGGCCCGCAAGGAAGGGATGATGAAGCTGGAGACCGACGTCGAGGACCCGGCCCAGAGCGAGATCTTCACGCGCTACCCGAACATCCTGGCGCACGAGGGCATCACCGTCTTCCTGTGCGACTACCTGCGCCTTGTCATCAGCGGCAACACCGACGCGCACGAGATCGAGGCGCTGATGGACCACGAGATCGAGACCATCCGCCACGAGGCCGAAGTGCCCGGCCACAGCCTCTCGCGCGTGGGCGACGCGCTGCCCGCGCTGGGCATCGTCGCGGCCGTGATGGGCGTGGTGCACGCGCTCGGCTCCGCCCACCTGCCGCCCTCGGAAATGGGCGCGCTCATCGCGCACGCCATGGTCGGCACCTTCCTCGGCGTGCTGCTGGCCTACGGCTTCGTGTCGCCGCTGGCCTCGCTGATCGAGCAGAAGGTGGAAGAGGGCATGAAGATCTACCAGTGCGCCAAGGTCACGCTGCTGGCCAACCTCAACGGCTATGCGCCGCAGCTCGCGGTGGAGTTCGGCCGCAAGGTGCTGTTCTCGACGGAGCGCCCCTCGTTCACCGAGCTGGACGACCACGTCCGCGAGGTCAAGGCACGCTGACGCGGCAGGCACGCGAACAGGTACGCATGTCATGAGCGACGAGAAGCCCAGGGTCATCTTCAAGCACGTCCACAAGGGCAAGCACGGCGGCGCCCATGGCGGTGGCTGGAAGATCGCCTATGCCGACTTCATGACGGCCATGATGGCCTTCTTCCTCGTGATGTGGCTGCTGTCGATCTCCAGCCCGAAGCAGCGCGAGGGCATTGCCGAGCACTTCCGCATGCCGCTGCGCGTGGCGCTGAGCGGCGGCGACAAGTCCAGCCTCAGCACCAGCATGATTCCGGGAGGCGGCGCCGACGTGATGCACGTCGAGGGAGAGGTCAGGCAGGCCGATGCCGAGGAACAGGCCGACGCCGAACGCCTTGCCGAGATGAAGAAGAAGCTCGACGAGCTGATCGAGAAGAGTCCCGTCTTCCAGCAGTTCCGCTCGCAGATCCTGATCGACATCACCACAGAGGGCCTGCGCCTGCAGATCGTCGACACCGAGAACCGGCCCATGTTCGAGCTGGCCAGCGCGCGCGTGGTGCCGCACATGCGAGCCATCCTGCGCGAGCTGGCGCCCGCGCTCAACGGCCTGCCCAACAAGATCACGCTGTCGGGCCACACCGACGCCATCGTCTACACCAACGACCGTTCCTACGGCAACTGGGAGCTCTCGTCCGACCGCGCCAACGCCTCGCGGCGCGAGCTCGTGGCAGGCGGCATGACCGACGGCAAGGTGCTGCGCGTGATCGGGCTGGCCGACAGCATGCACCTGGACAAGGCCGATCCGCGCAACCCGATCAACCGCCGCATCAGCATCATCCTGCTCAACCACCGCACGCAGGAGCGCATCGAGCGCGAGAACAGCACCGAGCCCGTCGGCACGCGCATCGGCAAGGCGGCCGCGAAAGCGCCGTAACAACAAAACAACAAGAGCTCAAGAGATGGACCTCAGTCAATTCACCCAAGCCTTTTTCGTCGAAGCCGTCGAACTGCTCGCGGAGATGGAGCAGCTGCTGCTGGAGCTCGACGTCGAGGCGCCCGACAGCGAACAGCTCAATGCCATCTTCCGTGCGGCGCACTCGATCAAGGGCGGCGCCGCGACTTTCGGTTTCACCGCCCTGACCAACACCACGCACGTCCTCGAATCGCTTCTGGACCGCGCCCGCCATGGGCAGCTGCGCCTGAACGGCCGAATGATCGATGCATTCCTTGAAACGAAGGACGCCTTGCAAGAACAACTCACTGCCTACCAGGCCGGCAAGGAGCCGGACCCGGACATGGTCGCGCACATCTGCGGCGTGCTCCAGCAACTCGCGCTGGAAAGCGGCGATGCCAGTGCGGCGGCACCTGCACCGGCGACTGCACCCGCTCCGGCTCCCGCACCCGTTCCGGCCCCGGCACCCGTGGCCGCGCCCGCGGCGCCGGTCGCAGCCGGCGGTAGCGGCGCGCTTCGCATCCGCTTCGCGCGCCTGTCGGAAAGCGAATGCGATCTTCTGGCGGGCGAGCTGGCCAACCTCGGCAAGGTGCTGTCGCGCACGCGCAGCAACGACCAGTTGACCGTGCTGCTGGAGACCACCTGCGCGCCCGACGACATCGTCGCGGTCTGCTGCTTCGTCATCGACGAGTCGCAGATCGACATCACGCATGAAACAGCCGCCGCGGCGGAAGAGGCCGCTGCCGTGGTCGAAGCTCCCGTGCCCGTGGCTGCGCCGGAACCTGCTGCTGCTGCAGCAGCGGCAGTTGTCGCCGAAGCGTCGAAGCCGCAGGCTGCTTCCTCCGCGCCCGCCGCGGCAGCTTCGGCCGGTGCCAAGGAATCCAGCTCCATCCGCGTCGACGTGGAGAAGGTCGACCAGCTCATCAACCTCGTGGGCGAGCTCGTCATCACGCAGTCGATGCTCACGCAGGCCGCGACCATGCTCGACCCGGTGGCCTACGAGCGCTTCCTCAGCGGCCTGGGCCACCTGGAGCGCAATGCCCGCGACCTGCAGGAATCGGTGATGTCCATCCGCATGATGCCGATGGACTACGTGTTCAGCCGCTTCCCGCGCGTCATTCGCGACGTGAGCGCCAAGCTCGGCAAGCAGGTTCGCCTGGACACCTACGGCAAGGAAACCGAGCTCGACAAGGGCCTGATCGAGCGCATCGTCGACCCGCTCACGCACCTGGTGCGCAACAGCCTCGACCACGGCATCGAGACGCCCGACGTGCGCCTGGCCAAGGGCAAGGACGCCACCGGCCAGCTGCTGCTGTCGGCGCAGCACCACGGCGGCAACATCGTGATCGAGGTGAGCGACGACGGCGCCGGCCTCAACCGCGAGCGCATCCTCGCCAAGGCCATGCAGCAGGGCCTGCCGGTCAGCGAATCGATGCCCGACGAGGAGGTGTGGCAGCTCATCTTCGCGCCCGGCTTCTCCACCGCCGAGCAGGTCACCGACATCTCGGGCCGCGGCGTGGGCATGGACGTGGTCAAGCGCAACATCCAGGAAATGGGCGGCCACGTCGAGATCCATTCGCGCGGCGGGCAGGGCACCACCACGCGCATCGTGCTGCCGCTGACGCTGGCCATCCTCAACGGCATGTCGGTGAAGGTGGGCAGCGAGGCCTACATCCTGCCGCTGAGCTACGTCATCGAGTCGCTGCAGCCGCTGCCCGAGCACCTTCACTCCATCACCGCCGACGGCCACGTGATCCGCGTGCGCGGCGAATACCTGCCGCTGATCGAGCTGCACCGCGTGTTCGACGTGGCGGGTGCGCAGACGCATCCCACCCAGGGCATCCTGGTGATCGTGCAGGCCGACGACAGCCGCTTCGCGCTGCTGGTGGACGAACTGCTGGGCCAGCACCAGGTGGTGGTGAAGAACCTGGAGACCAACTACCGCAAGGTGCCCGGCATCTCCGCCGCGACCATCCTCGGCGACGGCAGCGTGGCCTTCATCATCGACGTGGGCGCCATGCCGCGAATCCAGCGCGCGCAGGCCGCGAGCACGGCCGCACTCGCGGGCGCGGCCCGAAGGACGGACGCCATTGCGCTTTGACACACGACGGAGACAGCTGAATGCGGTTTGATTTCTTCCGTCGCTCTTCCGAAGACACCGGCAACGATGCACCCGCGCATGCAGAGGCCGGTGCCGACGGCCGCGTGGCCTATGCCATGCTGCTCGACGCGCAGCGGCGCGTCATCGGCTATCGCATGGCATGGCGTTCCGCGGACGAGGGTTCCGAGGCGTCCGGCGCCGCGGGCGTCAAGGCGCTCACGGACACGCTCGCCATGCACCTCAATCCTGGGTCCGGCGGTTGGCTGCTGGGTTCGCAGATGCTGTTCGTCGACGTGACGGTCGACGCGCTGTTCCAGAGCGACCTGCAGTCGCTGCCGCCGCAGCAGGTGGTGCTGTGCATGGGTGCCGAGGAAATGCTCGACGCCGATCTGCGCTCCATCGTGCTGTTCCTGCGCGAGCAGGGCTTCGGCTTCATGCTGTGCGGCGCCTCCGGGCTGCCTGAAGACCCGGAGCTGCGCTCCATCGTCACCCACTTCGAGGTGGGCGCGCACGACGCCGAAACAGTGATGCGGCTGCGGCAGGATGCCCAGCTGGGCCATCCCCCGGTGGAGCCCATCGTCTCGCGCGTGGAAGACTGGACCGCATTCGACGCCTGCGCCGGACGTCGCGTAAGCGTGTTCGTCGACGGCGCGTTCAGCAATCCGCCGGTGCGCGAGACCGAAGACGCGCTGCAGCCCGAGGCGCTGCTGATCGTGCAGCTGATGCAGATGCTCCAGCGCAACGAAGACCTGCGCGTCATCGAAGCTGCACTGAAGCACGACGCCGCGCTCACCTACCGGCTGCTGCGCTACATCAACTCGCCCGCCGTGGGCATGGCGGTGGAGATCCATTCGCTGCGCCATGCCGTGGCCATGCTCGGCTACTCGCCGCTGTACCGCTGGCTTTCGCTGTTGCTGGCCACCAGCAACAAGGCGGGTTCGCCGTACATGATGAAGAAGGCCATCCTGCGCGGGCGCTTCGTCGAGCTGGTCGGGCAGGGCATGCTGCCGGCCAGCGAGGCCGACAACCTCTTCGTGGCCGGCATGTTCTCGCTGCTCGACCAGTTGCTGGGCGTCTCGATGGAAGGCGTGCTGCGCAAGGTGCAGCTCACCGAGGCGGTGCAGCAGGCCATTCTTTCGCGTGGCGGGCTTTACGGCCCCTTCGTCGCGCTCGCCGAGAGCTGCGAGCGCGACGACGGAGAGGCCGCACGCCTGTCGGAAGCCCTGTTCCTGAGCCCGGCGCAGGTCAACGCGGCGCAGCTGTCGGCACTGGTGTGGGCGCAGGACGCCAGCCCGGCCGCGGGTGGCCCATGACGCGAAGGAGGCCTGAAGTGCAGGGCATTCGCGCGTCTGATCGGTCCATTGGAAACGGTGGGCGCTATGTACATTGAAAGCCAAGCTTCCAGGCTGGCCGTGACGACCGAGTTCCATTTCACCGACCACGACTTCTCGCGCATCCGGACCCTGATCCACCGCCGCGCGGGCATCGCCCTGGGCGAGCAGAAGCGGCAGATGGTGTACAGCCGGCTGTCGCGGCGGCTGCGGGAACTGCAGCTGCCCGACTTCGCCTCGTACCTCGACTGGCTCGAGCAGCGCCAGGACGGCGACGAGTGGCAGCTCTTCATCAACTCGCTGACCACCAACCTGACCTCGTTCTTCCGCGAGGCCCATCACTTCCCGACGCTGGCCGACCACGTGCGCAAGGCGAAGCAGCCGGTCACCGTGTGGTGCGCGGCGGCGTCGACGGGCGAGGAGCCCTATTCGATCGCCATCACGCTGCTGGAAGCGTTGGGCGACAAGGCGGCAGCCTCGCGCGTGATCGCCACCGACATCGACACCGCCGTGCTGGCCAAGGCCGCCACCGGCGTGTTCACCACCGAGCAGGTGCGCCGGCTCGCGCCCGAGCGGCTGCGGCGCTTCTTCAACAAGGGCACCGGCGCGAACGCGGGCAAGGTGCGCGTGCGCCCCGAGGTCGCGGCGCTGGTGAAGTTCTCGCGGCTCAACCTGCTCGACGGCAGCTGGCCCGTGAAGGAGCCGGTGGACGCGATCTTCTGCCGCAACGTGATGATCTATTTCGACAAGCCGACGCAGAAGAAGGTGCTCGACCGCTTCGCGCCGCTGCTCAAGGCAGACGGCCTGCTGTTCGCGGGACATTCCGAGAACGCGTCGCTCGTCAACCAGGCCTTCCGGCCGCTGGGCCAGACCGTGTACGAGCTGGCGCGCACGCGTGCGCCGGGTGCCTCCGCATGACGGCCCCGAACGCGGCGGCGCCCGAATCGGTGGCCAGCCATCACTACTTCGACCGCGACGTCGGCCTCATGGCCGTGAAGCTGCTGCCCTCGGAGTATTACGTGACCTCGAGCAACACCGTGCTGAGCACGGTGCTGGGCTCGTGCGTGGCCGCCTGCCTGCACGACAGGGAAGCCGGCGTGGCCGGCATGAACCACTTCATGCTGCCCGACGACGGCGAATCGGGGGCGGGAGGCGCCGCGCGCGACGCCGCCGAATCGATGCGCTACGGCACCTACGCCATGGACGTGCTGATCCGCGAGCTGGTTCGAGCCGGCGCGCGCCGCGAGCGGCTGCGCGCCAAGGTGTTCGGCGGCGGCGCGGTGCTGGCCAACATGACCACGCTGAACATCGGCGACCGCAACGCCGACTTCGTGCTGCGCTACCTGCGCGAGGAGCGCATCGAGGTCGCGGCGCAGGACCTGCGCGGGCCGCACGCGCGCCGCGTGTGCTTCGTGCCGGCGACGGGCAAGGCCATCGTGCGCAAGCTGCGGGCGCAGACAGAGGTGCGGCAGGTGCAGCACGAGGAGGGCGAGCTGCTGCGCAGGCTGTCCACCTCGCGCGCGGCACCGGCGGCCGACAACAAAGGAATCCAGTGAGCGTCAAGAAAATCAAGGTGCTGTGCGTCGACGACTCGGCACTCATCCGCAGCGTGATGACGGAGATCATCAACAGCCAGGCCGACATGACCGTGGTGGGCACGGCCGCCGACCCGCTGGTCGCGCGCGACCTCATCAAGGTCACCAACCCCGACGTGCTCACGCTCGACGTGGAAATGCCGCGCATGGACGGGCTGGAGTTCCTCGAGAAGCTCATGCGGCTGCGGCCCATGCCGGTGGTCATGGTCTCGTCGCTGACCGAGCGCGGCTCCGAGATCGCGCTGCGCGCGCTCGAGCTGGGCGCCATCGACTTCGTGACCAAGCCGCGCCTGGGCGTGCGCGACGGGCTGCTCAACTACACCGAGCTGATCGCCGGCAAGATCCGCACGGCCGCCAGTGCGCGCCTGCGGCCCGCCGCGACCGCGCGCCAGGGCGGCGACGCACCGCAGGAATCGCTGCTGCGCAGCCCGCTGCTGAGCACCGAGAAGCTCATCATCATCGGCGCCTCCACCGGCGGCACCGAGGCCATCCGCGAAGTGTTGCAGCCGCTGCCCCCTGATTCGCCCGCGGTGATGATCGCGCAGCACATGCCCGCCGGCTTCACGCGCTCGTTCGCGCAGCGGCTGGACGGCCTGTGCCGCATCACCGTGAAGGAAGCCGAGCACGGCGAGCGCGTGCTGCCGGGCTATGCCTACATCGCGCCTGGTGGCTTCCACCTGTCGCTCGCGCGCAGCGGCGCCAATTACGTGGCCCATCTCGACCAGGAGCCGCCCGTGAACCGCCACCGGCCCTCGATCGACGTGCTGTTCGATTCGGCCGCCAAGCACGCGGGCAAGAACGCCATCGGAATCATCCTGACCGGCATGGGCAAGGACGGCGCCGAGGGCCTGCTGCGCATGCGGCGCGCCGGCGCGCACACGCTGGCGCAGGACGAGGCCAGCTGCGTGGTCTTCGGCATGCCGCGCGAGGCCATCGCGCTGGGTGCGGTGGACGACGTGTCGCCGCTGGCCGAAGTGAGCCGTCGCGTGCTGACGCACCTTCGCACGTTCGGTGAACGTGCGAACCGAGTTTGAGAGAAAGAAAACGACCTTGGAGTTGGAAATATCGTGATGGACAAGAGCATCAAAATCCTGGTTGTGGACGACTTCCCGACCATGCGCCGCATCGTGCGCAACCTGCTGAAGGAACTCGAGTTCCACAACGTCGACGAGGCTGAGGACGGCGCCGCCGGCATCGAGAAGCTGCGCGGCGGCAACTTCGGCTTCGTGGTGTCCGACTGGAACATGCCCAACATGGACGGCCTGACCATGCTGCAGACCATTCGCGCCGACCCGGAGCTGAAGAAGCTGCCGGTGCTGATGGTCACCGCCGAGGCGAAGAAGGAGAACATCGTCGCGGCGGCGCAGGCCGGTGCCAACGGCTACGTGGTGAAGCCCTTCACCGCCGCCACGCTCGAAGAAAAGATCACCAAGATCTTCGAGAAGCTGGCCAAGGAGGCCGCGTGACATGAGCCAGAACACTGCCGCCGTGGCGGACTCCGCCAACACCACCGAGGAATTGCTGGGCCGCATCGGCCAGCTCACGCGCCAGCTGCGCGACGGCCTGCGCGAGCTGGGCCTCGACAAACAGGTGGCCAAGGCCGCGCAGGCCATACCCGACGCGCGCGACCGCCTGAGCTACGTGGCCGCGACCACCGAGCGTGCGGCGCACCGCGCGCTCAACGCCATCGACGTGGCGCAGCCGTTGCAGGAAGCGCTGGCCACCGACGCGAAGAGCCTCAGCAAGCGCTGGGACCAGTGGTTCGAGAACCCCATCGAGCTCGACCATGCGCGCGAGCTCGTGCTGGACACGCGCGGCTACCTCAACGAGGTGCCGGACCGCGCCAGCGCGATCAACACGCAGCTCATGGAGATCCTCATGGCGCAGGACTTCCAGGACCTGACGGGCCAGGTCATCAAGAAGATGATGGAAGTGGTCAACGACGTCGAGACGCAGCTGCTGCAGGTGCTGATCGACAACTCCGCGCCCGAGAAGCGCCACGAGGCCGTGCAAAGCCTGCAGAACGGCCCGCAGATCAAGCCCGGCAACCCCGATGCCGTGACCGACCAGGCGCAGGTCGACGACCTGCTGGAGAGCCTCGGCTTCTGATTCCGGAGGTCGCTTCTATTGTCCGAACTGCAGGGGTATCAGGCCCCTGATCGGCAGATTGTTCCGAGGGGCCGAATCCAATAATTTGGCCATGAGCAAGGCGTGTTGCGCCAGTGCTGGTTCGGAGCATGAATGGCTGAGGAAAGCGATCTCGAGAAAACGGAACCCGCCTCCGAGCGGCGCCTGGAAAAGGCGCGCGAGGAAGGCAACGTAGCCCGTTCGCGCGAGCTCACCACCTTCGTCATGTTGGGCACGGCATGCGCCGGCCTGTGGCTCACGGCGCAGTCCCTGGGCACGAGCATGAGCGGCGCGCTGCGCCGTGGCTTGCACTTCGACCGCGCCAGCGCCTTCGATCCTTCCCACATGCTGGCCCAGACCGGGCTGATGTCGCTGCAGGCGATGACGGCCATCGGTCCGCTGTTCGCGATGATGGTCGTCGCGGCGGTGCTCGCGCCGATGATGCTCGGCGGCTGGCTGTTCTCCACCAAGTCGGCAGCGCCGAACTTCGGCAAGCTCAATCCGCTGGCCGGCATCGGCCGCATGTTCTCCACGCAGTCGCTCGCGGAGCTGGTGAAGGCGCTGGCCAAGTCGGCGCTCATCGGCGGCGTGGCGTGGTGGGTGGTGTCGCGCGACATCGAGGCGCTGATGGCTCTGATGGCCCAGCCCGCGCAGTACGCGCTGCCGCACGCGATGGTGCTGGTGGCCAGGCATTGCGCGCTGATCGCCGCCACGCTCTTCCTCGTGGCGCTGATCGACGTGCCCTTCCAGCTCTGGAGCTACTACCGCAAGCTGCGCATGTCGCGCGAGGACGTGCGCCAGGAGCACAAGGAAAGCGAGGGCGATCCGCACATCAAGGCGGCGATCCGCCGCCAGCAACAGCAGATGGCGCGCCGCCGGATGATGTCCGAGGTGCCCAAGGCCGACATCGTGCTGACCAACCCCACGCACTTCGCCGTGGCGCTCAAGTACCAGGAAGGCGGCATGGGTGCGCCGCGCGTGGTGGCCAAGGGCACCGAGCTCGTGGCCGCGCGCATCCGCGAGCTGGCCAAGGAGCACAAGGTGGCGATCCTCGAGGCGCCGCCGCTCGCGCGCTCCCTCTACAGACACACGAAGCTGGGTGACGAGATTCCCGCCGGCCTCTACACCGCGGTGGCCGAAGTGCTGGCCTGGGTTTACCAGCTCAGGCGCTGGAAGGCCGAAGGCGGCGAAGCGCCGCGCACGCCCACCGATCTGCCGGTTCCCGCAGAACTCCAATACACCGTCGACACGGCGGCACACGCATGAACGCGATGACAAACCTGATGCGCATGCCGACGCGCATGTTCGCCGGCTCGCAGCTCAAGGGGCTGGCGGGGCCGATCCTCATCATCCTCATCCTGAGCATGATGGTGCTGCCGCTGCCGCCGTTCCTGCTCGACCTGCTGTTCACCTTCAACATCGCGATGTCGGTGATGGTGCTGCTGGTGAGCATGTACACGATGAAGGCGCTGGACTTCGCCGCCTTCCCGGCCGTGCTGCTGTTCTCCACGCTGCTGCGCCTGTCGCTGAACGTGGCTTCCACGCGCGTGGTGCTGATGAACGGCCACACCGGCCCCGACGCGGCGGGCAAGGTGATCGAGGCCTTCGGCCACTTCCTGGTGGGCGGCAACTTCGCCGTGGGCGTGATGGTGTTCATCATCCTCGTGCTCATCAACTTCATGGTGATCACCAAGGGCGCGGGCCGCATCGCCGAGGTGGGCGCGCGCTTCATGCTCGACGCGATGCCGGGCAAGCAGATGGCCATCGACGCCGACCTGAACGCCGGCCTGATCGGCGAGGACGTGGCCCGCAAGCGCCGCACCGAGGTCGCGCAGGAAGCCGACTTCTACGGCTCGATGGACGGTGCCAGCAAGTTCGTGCGCGGCGACGCGATCGCGGGCCTGCTCATCATGGTGATCAACATCATCGGCGGGCTGGTGGTGGGCATGGTGCAGCACGGGCTGGACTTCTCCACGGCCGGCAAGACCTACACGCTGCTGGCCATCGGCGACGGCCTGGTGGCGCAGATCCCGGCGCTGGTGATCTCCACCGCCGCCGGCGTGATCGTCTCGCGCGTGACCACCGACGAGGACGTCGGCAGCCAGCTCACGGGCCAGCTCTTCTCCAACCCGCAGGTGCTGTTTCTCACGGCCGGCATCGTCGGCCTGCTGGGCATGATTCCCGGCATGCCGAACCTGGCCTTCCTGCTCATCGCGGGCGGCCTGGTGTGGCTGGGTCGCGGGCTGCTGCAGCGCAAGCCGAAGCAGCAGGCGGCGCAGGAAGCCGCAGCCGTGCAGGCCGCGAACCTCGCGGCATCGTCGGCCGAGACCGCGGAAGCGACCTGGGACGACGTGGCCATGGTCGACCCGCTGGGCATGCAGGTCGGCTACCGGCTGATCCCGCTGGTGGACCAGTCGCAGCAGGGCGAACTGCTGGGCCGCATCAAGAGCATCCGCAAGAAGATCGCGCAGGAGGTCGGCTTCCTGGTGCCGGTGGTGCACATCCGCGACAACCTGGAGATCAAGCCCAACACCTACGTCATCACCCTGAAGGACGTGGAGATCGGGCGCGGCGAGGCCTTCCCGAACCAGTGGATGGCCATCAACCCGGGCCAGGTGACGGGCTCGCTGCCCGGCACGCCCACGCGCGACCCGGCCTTCGGCCTCTCGGCGGTGTGGATCGACTCCAGCCTGCGCCAGCAGGCGCAGGTGTACGGCTACACGGTGGTCGATGCCTGTACGGTGATGGCCACGCACCTGAACCACCTCATCCAGACGCATGCCGCCGAGCTGCTGGGCCGCCAGGAAGTGCAGCAGCTGCTCGACCAGATCGCCAAGACCGCGCCCAAGCTCACCGAAGACCTGGTGCCCAAGGTGCTGTCGCTCAGCACGCTGCACAAGGTGCTGCAGAACCTGCTCGACGAGGAAGTGCCGATCCGCGACATGCGCACCATCCTCGACGTGATGGCCGAGTACGCGCCGACCGTCAAGGACCCGACCGAGCTCACCACGCTCACGCGCCTGGCGCTGGGCCGCGCGATCACGCAGCAGCTTTTCCCGGGCGACACCGAGATGCAGGTCATCGGCCTGGACGGCTCGCTCGACGGCGTGCTGCAGCAGGCCCTGGGCAACAGCAGCGGCATCGAGCCCGGCATCGCCGACAACCTGCTGCGGCAGGCGCAGGCCGCCATCGTGCGGCAGGAGCAGATGGGGCTTGCGCCGGTGCTGGTCGTGCAGCACTCGCTGCGCGTGCTGCTGTCGCGCTTCCTGCGGCGCAGCCTGCCGCAGCTCAAGGTGCTGTCGCACGCCGAGATTCCTGATTCCCGAACCATCAAGGTCACCACCGCCATCGGAGGACGAGGTTGAATTCCCCCCAACAGACAGACGTGCGCACCACCGCGCGCAAATTCGTCGCGGCCACCAGCCGCGAAGCCCTGCGACTGGTGAGGGAGGCGCTGGGCGCCGACGCCATCGTGCTCACCCATCGCGCGACCGCTGAGGGCGTGGAGATCGTCGCCATGGTCGAGGGCGAGGTGCAGGGCGTGCTGCAGGGCAGCGCGGCCGCGAAGCCCGTGGCAGCCGTTGCACCCGTTGCAGCCGTTGCGGCACCGGCCGTTCGCGTGGCGCCCGCTCCCTTGCCGACTGCTCCAGCTCCAACTCCAGCGCCGCTGCCTGCGCCCGTGCAGGTCCACGCGCCCGCCGCCGCACCAGCCGACACCGTGCTCGAGGAGCTGCACTCCATGCGCGGCATGATCGAGGAGCAGCTCGCCAGCGTCGTGTGGAACGACAGGCAGCGCCGCGACCCCGTGCGCGGCCGCCTGCTGCGCACGCTGCTCGGCGCCGGCTTCAGCGCGCGCCTGTCGAAGGCCATGCTCGAGAAGCTGCCCACCGGCCGCACCTACGCCGAGGGCATGGCCTACGTGCGCTCGGAGCTGATCCGCGCCGTGCCCGTGCATGAGGACGAGGACGCGCTGTTCGCCGCGGGCGGCGTCTATGCGCTGATGGGCCCGACCGGCGTGGGCAAGACCACCACCACCGCCAAGCTGGCCGCGCGCTGCGTGATGCGCTTCGGCGCCGACAAGCTCGCGCTGGTGACGACCGACAGCTACCGGATCGGCGCCTACGAGCAGCTGCGCATCTACGGCCAGATCCTCAACGTGCCGGTGTACGCCGTGAAGGACGCCGCCGATCTGCACCTGGTGCTGCAGGACCTGCGCGAGAAGCACATGGTGCTGATCGACACCGTCGGCATGAGCCAGCGCGACCGTGCCGTGCCCGAGCAGATCGCCATGCTGGGCCATAGCCCCAGGCCGGTGAAGAAGCTGCTGCTGCTCAACGCCACCAGCCACGGCGACACGCTCAACGAGGTGGTGCACGCCTACCGCCACGGCAACGAGCTGGCCGGCTGCATCTTCACCAAGGTGGACGAGGCCACGCACCCGGGCGCGCTGATCGACACCGTGATTCGCCACCGCCTGCCGGTGCACTACATCTCCAGCGGCCAGAAGGTGCCCGAGAACCTGATGCAGGCCGACCGCACGCAGCTGGTGGACAGCGTGTTCCAGCCGCGCCGGCACAGCCCGCTGTTCGTGCCCGCCGAGAGCGACCTGCAGGAAGACGCTGCCGCCGCGGCGGGCGCCTCGCAGCAGGTGGCCCGCGCGCAGGGCGAGACCGACCTGCTGCGCCTGAAGTACCAGAACCTGATCCGCGCCATGGCGCACGACGCGCAGGAGCTGGCCACCACCGCGAGCGCGCTGGCCGGCGCGCAGATCGGCTTCGAGCGCGCACGCGCGCTATGGCGCCAGGCCGGCGACGAGGAAGCGGGCCAGAAGGCCGTGCTGCAGGACCTGCTGGTGCACGCGCGCGGCGAAGTGGCCGCCGCCTGCGAGACCCACGTGCTCGCGCTGTGCGGGCAGGTGGGACTGCGATCGAACGAGGGCGGCGACGCCTACGAATGCCACGGCAGCCTGCTGCTGTCGGACCGCACGGGCCTGCCGCTGGCGGCGCCCAACCAGTGGCTCTCGACGGCCGCCACGCGCGGCATGAAGGACGCCGCGCGCAAGCCCGGCGCACGCCAGGTTCCGTGGCTGCGCCAGCAGGACTTCGGCAGCCGGCCGCTGGTGCACCTGCTGACTCGCCAGCCCGGCATCGAGGCCATGGTGCAGTGGCAGGCCGCGGGCCAGCGCTGGCTGGCGCGCGCGCCGGGCTCCACCGCCGTGATCGACATGCGCACCGGCGCACCCGACACGCTGGCACGCATGGACTTCGAATTCGGCGAAGCGCGGCCCGTGCGCTTCCGCGGCAAGGCGGCGCTGCTCGCCGAGTCGCATGCCGACGTGGTGTTGCGCTTCAACGCGGCGGCCCTGGCGGCGGGCATCGCCCGCGACGAGATGCCGGCGCTGCGCTGCGTCGCCACGCGCGTGGTCGATGCACGCACCGGCAACGTGCTGGCGCAGGTGCACGCGCTTTCGAACATCGGCTCCGAGGTTTCCGCGCGGCAGCTCGCGCAGTGGCTGGGCTGGGCGGTGGATGCCGAGCCCTGCTTCCGCCTGCTGCGCGACGGCGTGCAGCTCGTGGGCGGCATCGGCGAGCTGGGCGACCCGGACATCATGAAGCGGCTCCTGATCGCCGGCCAGATGAGCACCACCGTGTGGCGGCTGCTGCAGGCCGAGGGCGAGTGGGCCGACCGCGCGCGTGCGCTGCTGGGCCAGCTGATGGGCCGCCCGGCGCGCAACGGCCGCGCCATGAGCGGCAGCGCGCTGTATGCGGGCGTGGGCAAGCTCTTCCTGCTGCTCGACGCGCTGGGCACCGAATCGACCGCGCCCGTACAGGCGCCGCGCGAGCCCGCGAAGCAGCAGAAGCTGGAGAAGCAGGATTGAGGGTGGCGCAATGAACAAGCTGGTTGCGGATCAGGCGGACGGCCTCCGGCGCCTGCTCGCGCCGACGCAGGCGCGCGTGGTCGCGGTGGCCGGCATGGGCAGCGGCGCGGGCGGCACCACCATCGCGATGAACCTCGCGGTGGCGCTGGCGGGGCAGGGCCGCAACGTCCTGCTGCTCGACGAGCACTGCCCGGCCGAAGGCTCGGCGTGCGAGGTCTGGGACATCGACCCGCTGGGCAGCCTGGCCGACGTGGCCGGCGGGCGCCTGACGCTCGACGGCGCCGAGGTGCGCGCGGCCTGCGGCGTGCGTGTGCTGCCGGCGCCGCCCGGCGCGGTGCATGGCGCAGGCAACGATCCGCGCAGGTTCTGGTACGACGGCTTCGTCATCGTCGATGCGGCCTTCGACCGCGAGGGCCGGCTGTCGGCGCTCGCGCAGGGCGCGGACGACCTGCTGCTGGTGCTGCAGCCGCACCCCTCGTCGGTCACCTCGGCCTATGCGGGCATCAAGCACCTGCAGCGAGCGCATGGCATGAGCCAGATGCGCTTCCTGGTCAACGGCGTGGTCGACGTCCAGGCCGCGCGCCAGATCATGAACAACCTCGCCCATGCCGGCAGCCGCTATCTCGCGCTGTCGCTGCAGCCCGCCGGCTGGGTGCGCTTCGATCCGCTGGTCGCCGATGCCTGGCGGCTGAAGAAGACCATCGCCGAGGCCTTTCCCGCGAGCCACGCGGCGATCGACCTGCGTCGCGTCGCAGGCGAGATGGACGGCTGGCCGTGGCGCGCGGCCGAGCCCCAGCAGGCCATGGCCTGAGCCCAGGAAGGACGGACCGCCGTGTACACCGCACAGGGAACCATCGAGAAATCTCACCTGCTGGCCCAGCACCAGCCGCTGGTACGCCGCATCGCGCTGCAGATGATGGCCAAGCTGCCCGCCAGCGTGGAGCTGGACGACCTGATCCAGGCAGGCATGCTCGGCCTGCTGGACGCATCCAGCCGCTACCAGGACAACCGGGGCGCGCAGTTCGAGACCTTCGTCAGCCAGCGCATCCGCGGCGCCATGCTCGACGAACTGCGCGCCGCCGACTGGGGCTCGCGCGGCCTGCGCCAGTCTGCGCGCGGCATCGAGAAGGCGATCCAGGCGCTGGGCCACAAGCTCGGGCGTTCTCCCACCGAAGGGGAGATCGCCAGGGAGCTGAAGATGGACATCGAGGCGTACCAGTCGCTGCTGCAGGAGATTCAGGGCTGCCAGCTGCTGTACGTGGAAGACTTCTCCAAGGACGACGCCGACAACGCCTTCCTCGACAGCCATTCGCAGGACGCGCGCAAGGACCGCCGCAGCAGCGACGACCCGCTGGAGCAGCTGCTGGAAAGCGGCTTCCGACACCAGCTGGTGGACGCCATCTCGGCGCTGCCCGAGCGCGACCAGCTGCTGCTGAACCTCTACTACGAGGAAGAGCTGAACCTGCGCGAGATCGGCGCCATCCTCGAGGTGAGCCAGTCGCGCGTGTGCCAGCTGCACAGCCAGGCGATCAGCAGGCTGCGGGCGAAGCTGAAAGACCTGCTCTAGCTGTGAAGCTCCAATAGGTTGTATCCGGTGTTCATCCGGATTGGGTTTGAGAGACTGGAGTCGCCAAACACCCAATCCACTCAGGAGGCCCAACCGGATGAACACCCATAAGCATGTCCGACTTACCTCTGCCCGCCGAGTCGAGATGGTCAAGCAGATGAGTTTGGAAGGCCTTGATGCCGTGCAAGCCGCAGTCGCACACGGCGTTACCGCGCCCACCGCCAGGAAGTGGCTGGGCCGCTATTTGGCAGGCGGTGAGGCTGCGCTGGCCGATGCCTCCTCAAGGTCCCAACGTTCTCCCGGAGCCATCGATGCAGGCAAGGCACTGCTCATCGTGGAGCTGCGCAAACGCCGAATGCTGCAAGCTCGCATCGCACGCAGCGTGGGAGTCTCGGAGTCCACGGTCAGCCGCGTTCTAGCGCGAGCGGGCATGTCCAAGCTGAGCGACCTGGAGCCTGTGGAAGCCGTTGTGCGCTACGAACACGAGGCTCCCGGTGATCTGCTGCACATCGACACCCAAGAAGCTCGGGCGCATCGTGCGCCCCAGCCACTGCGTCACCGGCAACCGCAAAGACTGCATTGATGGCGCAGGCTGGGAACCGCCTGTTCACGGCCATGGACGACCATGCGCGCATCGCCTTCACTGCCATGCATCCGGACGAGAAGAAGCATCAGGCGGTGCAGTTCCTGCAAGACGCTGTGGCGTACTACGCCCGACTCGGCGTCACCATCAAGCGCCTGTTGACGGACAACGGCTCGGCCTTCCGTTCACGTGAGTTCGCCATGACCTGTGCCTGCCTGGGCATCAAGCACAAATTTACTCGCGGCTATCGGCCCCAGACCAATGACAAGGCGGAACGATTCATCCAGTCTGCGCTACGCAAATGGGCGTACGGCCGGACCTATCAGAACTCCGCCCAGAGAACGCTCGCCCTGGCCAACTGGCAGCACCACTACAACTGGCACCGCCCCCATAGCGGCATCGGCGGTATCGCGCCCATGTCCAGACTCAACCCGTCAAGAAATGACCTCTTGACACTTCACTTCTAGGCGCTGGACGTCGAGTTGCTCGGCAATGTCCAAGGCGTCGTCCACCTTAGCGCCAAGGGGTCTGACCGCCGTCTGACGCCCTCCGGTTGATGGGCTCGACTGCACTCCCAAAAACGGCGCTCGGCCGCATGTGGCTACCTCCCGCTCGGCCCGACCAAGCAACACGCTTGGCCCGTTAGATCGCGTCCCGGCACGCCCTCCTTCCTAGACTCCCCATTCCCTCCGCAAGAGTACTCAACCATGCCCCGCCGCCCTCCGGCTCCCCCGCCTCCTGCCGGCCAGCGCCCGGTCACAGTCTTCGGCCCTGACTTCCCTTTCCCCTTCGACGCCTGGGTTCGCCACCCGGCCGGCCTTGGCGTATTGCCACCCGAACACCACGGGGCGGAGGTCGCGATCGTCGGCGCCGGGATGGCCGGCATGGTGGCGGCCTATGAGCTAATGAAGCTCGGGTTCAAGCCCGTCCTCTACGAGGCTTCGCGAATGGGCGGACGGCTGCGCTCGCAGGCGTTCGAAGGCGGCCAGGGCGTGGTCGCCGAGTTGGGCGGCATGCGCTTCCCGGTTTCCGGTACGGCCTTCTACCACTACGTCGACCAACTGGGGCTGGACACGCGGCCGTTCCCGAACCCGCTGACGCCGGCATCCGGCAGCACGGTGGTGGACTTGGAAGGACTGACGCACTACGCCGAGAAGCTATCGGACCTGCCGCCGATCTTCGGGCAGGTGGCCGATGCCTGGCGCGACGCGCTGGAGGACGGCGCGCAGTTCACCGCAGTCCAGGACGCGATCCGCGCCCGGGACGTGCCGACCCTGAAGGCGCTGTGGAACCGCCTGGTGCCCTTATGGGACGACCGTACGTTTTACGATTTCGTCGCCACGTCGAAGGCTTTCGCGCAGCTGTCGTTTCAGCACCGCGAGGTGTTCGGCCAGGTCGGGTTCGGCACCGGCGGCTGGGACTCGGACTTCCCCAATTCGATGCTGGAGATTCTGCGAGTCGTGATGACCGCGTGCGACGACGAGCAGCGGCTGATCGTGGGGGGCGCGGAGCAGGTGCCGCTGCGCCTGTGGCAGCACGCGCCGAGTGATCCCGTGTATTGGCCCGCCGGCACCACCTTGTCCAGCCTGCACGGGGGCGCCCCGCGCGCTGGCGTCGCGGCCATCCGGCGGCAGTCGGACGGCCGCCTGGCGGTGATCGACCGCTGGGGCGAGCAGCGGTCTTACACCGCTGTGCTCGCCACCTGCCAGAGCTGGCTGCTCACCACCCAAATCGACTGCGACGAATCGTTGTTCTCGCACAAGATGTGGATGGCGCTCGACCGCACGCGCTACATGCAGTCCAGCAAGACCTTCGTGATGGTCGACCGGCCGTTCTGGAAGGACAAGGACTCGGAGACCGGCCGGGATGTGATGAGCATGACGCTGACGGACCGGCTCACGCGCGGCACCTATTTGTTCGACAACGGCCAGGGCAAGCCGGGCGTCATCTGCCTGTCCTACGCCTGGATGGGCGATGCGCTGAAGATGTTGCCGCAGTCGCCGGAGAAGCGCGTCAAGCTGGCGCTGGGAGCCTTGAAGAAGATCTACCCGAAGGTGGACATCACCCGCCACATCATCGGCGACCCGATCACGATATCCTGGGAAGCCGATCCGTATTTCCTCGGCGCATTCAAGGGTGCATTGCCCGGGCACTACCGCTATAACCAGCGCATGTTCGCGCACTTCATGCAGGACGCGCTGCCAGCCGCGGAGCGAGGGATCTTCATCGCGGGGGACGATGTGTCCTGGACGCCGGCCTGGGTGGAAGGCGCGGTGCAGACCTCGCTCAATGCCGTATGGGGCATCTTGCACCACTTCGGCGGGCGCAGCCACCCCGCCAATCCTGGTCCCGGCGATGTGTTCGCGAGCATCGGGCCAATGGTGCTGCCGGAGTGATGAACGAATTGCGCCTCGCCTTGCTGCAGTGTGCGTCCGCCCCGGGCGAGGTGGCGTTGAACCTGCAGCGGCTAGACCACGCGTGCCGCGAGGCCGCCGCTGCAGGCATGCATCTGCTCGTTACGCCCGAAATGTTCCTGACCGGCTACAACATCGGGCGCGACGCGGCCGCGCAGTTCGCCGAGCCTCCCGGCGGCCCCCGCACGGTGGCCGCGGGCGAGATCGCAAGGAGGCACAGGCTGGCAATCGTGTTCGGCCACCCCGAGCATGACGACACCGGTGCTGTGTGCAACACGTGCGTCGGCGTGGACGCCGATGGCCGGGTGCTGGGCCGCCATCGCAAGTCGCATCTGTTCGGCGATCTCGACCAGGGCATGTTCAATGCGGGGCGGGGCGACGAGCCTCCGTTCGACTTCCATGGCTGGAAGGTCGGCATGCTGATCTGCTACGACGTGGAGTTTCCGGAGAATGCGCGCCGCCTCGCACTGGAGGGGGCCGACCTGCTTGTGGTGCCGACGGCGAACATGGAGGGGTACGACTTCGTGCCGCGACACCTGGTCCCGACCCGCGCCTACGAGAACCAGTTGTTTGTCGCCTATGCGAACTTCTGCGGCCAGGAAGCCGACATCACTTACGACGGACTGAGCTGCGTGGCCGCGCCCGACGGCGCCGTTCTTGCGCAGGCAGCGCGCGATCCATCGCTGGTATTCGCACGGCTGGACCAAAGCCGGCTGGCTGCCGCAAGACAGCACCTTGGGCATCTCGCGCTGTGCCGCGCGCTGCATGATGCCGATCCGGCGGCCGCGGATTGACGCGGTTCAACGCTCACGCCCAAGCACAGGCGCCGCGATCCCGGTCCGGGACATCGAGGCCCGTCGCACGTCGGACGGCGAGCAGCCTTTGACGCGCCGCATGGCATGGCCCAGCGCGGCACCGCTGTCGAAGCCAACGCGGAAGGCCACCTCGCCGACCGGCAGGTCCGTGCCGCCCAGCAATTCACAGGCCGTCTTCAGCCGCACGCGCAGCCGAAATTCGCCCACCGAGAGCCCGGTCCCGTCGCGGAACAGCCGAGTGATGTGGCGCCGCGAGACGCCGAAGCGCTCGCCCAGCGCATCGAGCGAAATGAACTGGTCAGCGTGCAGGCGGATGTAGTCCTTCAACTCCTCGACGAGCGCAAGGCCGTGCTCTGTCTTCGAGACCGCCGGCAAGACCTGGCCGGTGGTGGCTTCCGCGATGCACTGGACTGTCAAGGCGACCGCCAGCGCGCGCGTGCGACCCGAGTAGCCATAGCCGCCGTCGTCGGGGAGGGTCGCCAACTGCTGCAGCGTACGTATGGCCGGCGTGCGCTGTAGCAGCACGACCGCGCGGGTGCGGCGCTGGAACTCGCGCAGAGATCCGTACGCGCGGTCGAGCCTGTTCAGCATCGCGCCCGTCACATAGAGCGCGGCGTGGCTGTTGGCACCCATGCCGGCCCGTGTCTCGTGGGCCCGATGCGCGGGCACGACGGCGAAGCGCTCGTGCGTCAGCCAGCTCCCCTCGCAGCGGTCCTCATGCCTGAGTTCCAGCGCCCCGCGGCTGGGTAGGATGAACATCACGCAGTCGTGCCAGTGCCAGGGCTGGGCGTACGCACCGCTGTTGGACTGCGTGGCATGCCCTTCCTCGGCGGCGATCAGCCAACCTTCGTCCGTCTCCTGGCAGAGCTGCTCGAACGATCGCAGCGTGCTCGACCGCTCGAGGCTGCCAGGTCTTTGGAGGCCAGCGCTCATGACTCTAGTAGGCCGCCGCGCGTTCGACGACCCGCAGCAAGGGTTCACCGGACAGCAGCCGCTCGCAGTTCTCCGCGATCTGCTCCACGACATCCGCCAGCGGCATTACTGCGGCCATATGCGGCGTGACCAGCACGCCAGGGTGCTCCCAAAGCGGGTTGTCTTGCGGCAGCGGCTCATCGTGGAAAACATCGACGACGGCACCACCCAGTTGGCCGCAATTCAGCGCCGCGACCAGGTCCGGTTCGTTGAGCTGCGGCCCCCTTCCGCACTGGATCAATCGGGTTCCAGGCTTGAGGCGCGCGAACAATTTGCTGTCGAGGATGCCAGTGGTGTCTCTCGTCAGCGGAAGCATGCAGACCAGCAGGTCCAACTCGCGCAGGAAGTCATCCTGGCCCGCTTCGCCACCATAGACGCGCACGCCCTCGATCGGCTTGCCGGACCGCGACCATCCCCGCACGTCATAGCCTTGCCGCTGCAGTGCGGCCGCGATCTGCGCGCCGATCTGACCCAGACCCATCACGCCCACCACTACTTGGTCGGCCCGCCGATTCGGCGGACGTTGCCAGACTTTCTCGCGTTGCCGGCGCGCGGTCAGGTCGAACCCGCGATGGTAGTAGAGCGTGCACCACAGCACGTACTCGGCCATGCGTTGAACCTGCGCGTCATCGATGACTTTACAGACCGGCACATCCGGGAACGTGGGGTCCGCGAGCACGTGGTCGACCCCAACGCCGATGGAATGCGCCATGCGCACCGCGGGCAGCTGGTCCCATATGCCATGCGGCTGGTTCCAGCAGACCACCACCTCAGCCTCCGCCGCGGCTACGTCCGTGCAGTTCATGATCGATCAGTCCGGGAGTCTCTTGGCCAGCAGTTGCTTGAAAAGCATACTGCCGTGCAGAAAGGAGCCGGCGAGCGCGAGCGCGGGCATTGCCGTCAAGCCTCCAGCAGGGATGCGGCGAGCAGCGCAAGTCCTTCCTCGAACACCGCGTCCTCGATGGTCAGCGGGAACAGGAAGCGGATCACGTTGCCATGCACGCCGCAGGTGAGCAGCAGCAAGCCTTTGGCCAGGGCCAGCTCCTGAATGCGCTTGACCAGCTTGGGCAGCGGCACGCCGGCCTCGTCCCTGAACTCCACGCCGACCATAGCGCCCAGGTTGCGCACTTCGGCGATCGCGGGCACGTCCGCCTTGAGCGTTTCGAGCTTGGCAACCAGGCGCTTGCCCAGCACCTCGGCGCGCCGCGGCAGGTCGTCTTGTGCCAGGATGTCCAACACCGCCAGCGCCGCGGCCACGGCGACCGGATGGCCGGCGTAGGTTCCGCCCAGGCCGCCCGGCGCCGCGGCATCCATCCACTCGGCGCGGCCGGTTAAGGCAGACAGCGGAAAGCCGCCGGCGAGGCTCTTGGCCATGGTCATCAGGTCGAAGTCGATGCCATGGTGCTCAAGGGCGAACATCTTGCCAGTGCGGCCGAAGCCGGTCTGTACCTCGTCCACGACCAACAGGATGCCGTGCTCGTCGCAGATCTCGCGCAGGCGCCGCAACAGGGCCGTGGGCGCGACGTAGAAACCGCCCTCGCCCTGTACCGGCTCGAGGATGATGGCCGCCACTCGCCGGGGGTCCACGTCGGCACTGAAGAGCCGCTCGATGGCCAGCAGGCTGTCCTCGATGCTGACGCCGAGCGCGTCGGCCGGGTACGGTACATGCCACACGTCGGGCGGCATGGCGCCGAAGCCCGCCTTGTAGGGGAACGTCTTGCCGGTCAAAGCCATGCCCATCAGCGTGCGGCCGTGGAAGGCTCCCGAGAAGGCGATGACGGCGCTGCGCCCGGTCGCGGCCTTGGCCACCTTGACGGCGTTCTCCACCGCCTCCGCGCCGGTGGTGAACAACGCCGTCTTCTTCGCGAAGCTGCCCGGCGTCTTGTCGTTGAGCTGCTCGCACAGCGCAACATAGCTCTCGTAGGGGGTCACCTGGAAGCAGGTGTGGTGGAAGCTCTCTAGCTGCTGCTGCACCGCGGCAAGTACACGCGGATGCCTGTGGCCCGTGGCCAGGACGGCGATGCCGCTGCCGAAGTCGATGAGCCGCCGGCCATTGACGTCCCAGATCTCTGCATTCTGGGCGTGCGCCGTGAACGATTGCGTCTGCACGCCCACACCACGTGGGCACGCGGCCTGTCGACGTTGTTCGAGTGCGATGTTCTGGTCGATTGCTTGCAGCATGAAAGATCCTGGGTTGAAGGCGATGCGCCACTTTAGACCAATTTGTGAAAATTTATCAATCAATTTTCACGTATATGAATGTTCATTGTTATTTTCTCACGGCGAAGTCCGGAGCCCCGCCAGGCGGATGTCGTCGCCCAAGGTACGATGGACGCTCGCGCCGCCGAGCAAGGCGCGCCGAACCGCCCCGCCGTAGCCTTATGAGAAAGCCCTCCAACACCCGTCAGCCGTCCATGCCCATCAAGGCTGCAACGGCCAGTAGCGCCGCGCCCCGTCTTCGCCAGGCAGCGCTGGCAAAGACGAATGCGAAGACAAAGGCGACGGCCGCAGCACCGACACCGCCCGAAGCCACAGGAGCCGATTCAGTGCAATGGATCGGCCACGAAATCAAGAGCCTGCGCAAGGCCAAGGGGCTGTCGCTGCAGAAACTCGGCGACGCCTGCGGCAAGTCGGTTGGCTTCCTGAGCCAGGTGGAACGGGGCCTGAGCACGCCCTCCATCAGCGACCTGCGGCAGATCGCCGATGCACTGGAAGTGCAGGTCAGCTGGTTCTTTCCAGACGGCGCGGGTGCGGATCCCTCCGATGGCGGTGTCGTTGTTCGGAAGTCGCGGCGGCGCCGGTTGAGCTTTGCCTCCGGCATCTCGGACTACCTTCTGTCGCCCAATCTCGATGGTCCGCTGGAGCTGCTGTGGTCAACCATGGAGCCTGGCGCCGAGAGCGGCCATGCCTTTTACGACCATGCCGGGCATGAGGCCGGTGTGGTCCTGCGCGGCGCACTCGAGTTGTGGGTCGGAGAGCAGCATCTTCTCCTGGCGGAGGGCGACAGCTTCAACTTCCCGAGTAGCACGCCGCACCGCTATCGCAATCCTGGCGACACGGTGGCAGAGCTGCTGTGGGTCGTGACACCGCCCTCGTACTGAGCGGCTGAGCGTCGCCCTGCCCATGGCGCGGGGCGCCAACGCCGGCCGTGGCGGATGATGACAGCTGCATGGCAGCAGCCCTCGCTGTCGCAAATGGGTTCGCGCGATGTCGCGTTTCGGTTGGTCTGGCGCGCGACGCGCTCCTAGCATGGGAACCACGTTCATGCCGATGGAACAATGCTGTCGCTCCTACCTCTCCCGTGTCCGTCCCGTCGCTTGCCGGCCTCCGCGCTTACAGCTTCGCGCGCTGCATGAGCACGATCACACCCGAACAACGCTTGTCGGCAGCCGGCCATCAACTGCCGGCCGCGCCGCAGCCGCGCGGCCACTACGCGCCCTTCCATCTGCGTTCGCTTCAGGACGGCAGCCGCCATCTCACCGTAAGCGGCCAGACCTGCCGCGTCGAGGGCTTGGCGCTGGCAGGCATCTGTGCTCCTGGGCTGCCGCTTGAACCCGCCCGCGCTGCCGCACAGGTCGCGATGCGGAATGTGCTGGCGGTAGTCGCTGCGGCCTGCGGTGGTGCCCTGCCAGCGCATCTCGACGTCTGCCGCCTGCGCGGCTTCGTGCGCAGCAGCGCCGACTTCACGGCCCATAGCGCCGTGCTCGATGCAGCGTCCGACGTGCTGCACAGCGCTTGGCCGGACGCGCCGCGCCCCGCACGCACAGCCGTCGGCGTGGGAAGCCTGCCCGACGGCGCCTTCATCGAAATCGAACTGGACGCCGTGTTGCCCCCGGCTGCCAGTCATCCCTCCCAGGTGCAAGCATGAATCTCAACGAATACCAGAATTTCGACGGCCTTGCCCTGGCCGACCTGCTCCAGCGCGGCGAGGCCACGTCCGCCGAGCTGATGGACTGCGCGATCTCGCTGGCCGAAGCGCGCAATCCTCAACTCAATGCCATCACCTATCCGCGCTACGAGGAGTCGCGCCGCATCGCGGCCGACTGGACGCTGCGGGGGCCGTTCGGCGGTATTCCGTTTCTGCTGAAGGACTCGGGCCTGGCCCATCGACGCTTCCCGTGCAGCATCGGCTCACGGTTGCTGAACGACCTCACGTACGACTACAACGCCACGGTGGCGGATCGCTTCGAGGCGGCCGGCCTGATCCCGTTCGCGCGGACCACCGTACCGGAACTCTGCATGGCCGGCACGACCGAAGCGTTGCGCAACAACGGTGCGACGCCCAACCCCTGGGACCGTACGCGTTCGGCCGGCGGCTCCAGCGGCGGAGCGGCGGCGGCGGTGGCGGCGCGCATCGTGCCGGTGGCGCATGGCAGCGACGGCGGTGGCTCGATTCGCATCCCGGCTGCGTGCTGCGGCGTGTTCGGACTGAAGGCCTCGCGCGGGCTTGTCACCGCCGGCCCAAAGCGCGGCGAGGGCTGGGCCGGCATGGCGACGGACGGCGTGCTCAGCATGAGCGTGCGCGACACGGCTGCCGCGCTGGACATGATCGCCGGCTACGTGCCAGGCGCGCCCTACGCCGCGCCGCCCAAGACCGGCTCCTACCTGGACGCGGTGCGCGAGGCCGATGTCCGACCGCTGCGCGTCGGCATGCTGCGCCAGGGTTGGAATAGCATCGGCATCGCGCCCGAATGCGACTCGGCCGTGCAGAACACGGCTGCGCTGCTGACATCGCTGGGCCATGTGGTGGTCGAGGGCACGCTGCCCGCACTCGACTACAACCAGTTCGTCGAGGCACACGGCAGTATCCTGGCCAGCAACATCGTGGTCGCAGTCGACACGCGCCTCAAGGCGCTCGGCCGCACACTGCGCGACGACGATCTCGAATCCGTGCTGCTCGACGGCTACGAGGTCGGCAAGGGGCTGTCCGCCGCGGCCTACGTGGAGGCCGTGGCCTGCCTGCACGCCGTGGGCCGCGCCTTCGCGCTGGCCATGGCCGACGTGGACGTGCTGCTCACGCCCACGCTGGCGCAGCTGCCGGCCAAGCTCGGCCACCTGGCGCTGCACTCACCCGACGGCCTGGGCTTTCGGGCCTACCGCACGCGTGCCGCCAGCTATTCCACCTTCCTGCCGGTGGTAAATGGCGCCGGCCTGCCGGCCGTCAGCCTGCCGCTTGCGACGACCGCCGAGGGGTTGCCCGTGGCCACGCAGCTGATCGGCCACTTCGGGCGCGAGGACGTGCTGCTCACGCTCTCCGCCCAGCTCGAGCGCCTGGCGCCCTGGTCCGGCCGCAGGCCCTCGTTCGCCTGAACGGGCGCGATCCCGCACCGCCTTGCTCACCCTTTTCAACCAGAAGGAACCGCCATGAGAAACTTGATGACCCCGTTGGCCGCCACCGTCATCGCCGCCAGTGCGCTGGCACCGTGGGCCGTCGTGCACGCGCAGACGACGGCCAAGGTCGTCTTCCAGGCACCCTTGCGCGTGCTCGACCCCGTTTTCACCAACGCGTACGTCACGCGCAACCACGCCTATCTGGTGTACGAGACCCTGTTCGCGCTGGATGCTTCGGGCAAGGCACAGCCAGCGCTGGTGGAGAGCTGGAAAGAATCGCCCGACAAACTCAGCTACACGCTGACCTTGCGCAAGGGCCTCAAGTTCCACGACGGCACGCCCGTGACCGGCGAGGACGTGGTGGCCTCGCTCAAGCGCTGGTCCGACCGCGACGCCGTGGGCCAGCGGCTGATGGCCGTCACCGCGAAGCTGGAAAGCCCCGACGCCGCCACCGTCGTGATCCAGCTCAAGCAGCCGTTCGGCCTGCTGTTCGAGGCGCTGGCCAAGCCCAACCTGCCGGCGCCCTTCATCATGCCCAAGCGCATCGCCTTGACCCCGGTCTCGCAGGCGATCACCGAGGTGGTCGGCACTGGGCCCTACCGCTTCGTCGCCGCCAACTTCCAGCCAGGGGTGAAGGCCTCGTACGTGAAGTTCGCCGACTACCTGCCGCGGGCGGAGCCGTCCAGCGCCTTCGCGGGCGGCAAGATCGCCATCGCCGACCGCATCGAGCTGATCAACATCTCCGACGCGCAGACCGCCATCAACGCGCTGCGCAACGGCGAAGTGGACTTCGTCGAGGACGTGCCGCCGGACCTGATGCCGCAGCTCGAAGGAGCCAAGGGGGTCGCGCTCAAGCCCTACGGCAAGAGCACCAACATGTTCACTATGCGCATGAATTGGTTGCAGCCGCCGTTCAACAACGTGAAGGTGCGCCGCGCGGCGCTGGCAGCGGTATATCAGGCCGACTACCTGGACGCGCAGATTGGCGATGCCAAGCTGTACCAATTGTGCGGGGCCGTGCTGTCCTGTGCGTCGCCGTATGCGTCCGAGGAAGGCGCGACACAGACGAAGAAGCCCGACCTCGCCCGTGCCAAGGCACTGCTGAAGGAGAGCGGCTACGACGGTGCCAAGGTCGTGATCATGCACCCGACCGACCTGGCCACCTTGTCCAGCCTGGCATCGGTCACGGCGCAAGCGCTGAAACAGATCGGCATGAACGTGGAGATCCAGTCGATGGACTGGGCCACGTTGCTGTCCCGTTACTCGAAGAAGGACCCGGTCGCGCAAGGAGGCTGGAGCATCTTCCAGACCGGCTTTGCCAGCCTGGACCTGATGAGCCCGCTGACCAACCCGAACCTGGACGGGCGTGGCGAGGCCGGCTACGTCGGCTGGGCCAAGAGCGACGAGATGGAGAAGCTGCGCGGCCAGTTCGCCGAGGAAAGCGACGTGACCAAGAAAAAGCAGATCGCCATCGCGATCCAGAAGCTGAACTACGATCAAGTGCTGTTCGTTCCGCTAGGCAGCTACTCCAAGTTCAAGGCCTACAACCCGGCCAAACTGGAGGGCATGACGGACGCGCTGGTGCCCCTGTTCTGGTCCGCCAAGAAGTAAGCGCCCGGGCCGCGCACAACCGACTAGGGCACGCACACCATGCTCGAACTTGTACTCAAACGGCTGCTGGCGGCCATCCCGGTGATGCTCATCGTGTCCACGGTAGTGTTCCTGCTGCTGCGGCTGGCGCCGGGCGACCCGGCACGTGTCATCGCCGGCGACATGGCGAACGAGGAGTCCATCGCCCAGATCCGCGCCGAGATGGGGCTGGACCAGTCCGTCGTCACGCAGTACCTGCGTTGGATGGGCTCGCTGGTCCAGGGCGACCTCGGTCACTCCATCCAGTCGAAGACACCGGTGGGCGAGTTGATCAAGGCGCGACTAGGTCCCACGTTTGCCCTGGCTGCGTGGGCCATCGCACTGACCATCGCCCTGGCCATTCCGCTCGGCGTGTTGGCCGCCTGGCGACACCGCAGCCTGGCCGACCGCGGCATCATGGCGGTGGCGGTGCTCGGCTTCTCGGTGCCGGTGTTCGTGGTGGGCTACCTGCTCATCCTGGTGTTCTCGGTGCAGCTGAACTGGCTGCCGGTGCAGGGTTACGCCCCGCTGGCAGACGGCCTGGCGGCACATGCCGCGCACATGGTGCTGCCCACGCTCACGCTGTCCATGGTCTTCGTGGCGCTGATCACGCGCATCACGCGAGCCAGCCTGCTCGACGTGCTGGGTGAAGACTTCGTGCGCACCGCCCGCGCCAAGGGCGCGACGGAGCGCTTCGTGCTGTTTCGCCATGCGTTGCGCAATGCGGCCATTCCGATCGTCACCATCGTCGGCGTGGCGCTCACCACGCTGATCAGTGGCGTGGTCGTGACCGAGACCATCTTCAACATCGCAGGCGTTGGCCGCTTGATTGTCGACGCCGTGCTGGCGCGCGACTACCCGGTCGTGCAGGGAACGATCCTGTTCTTCTCGTTCATCTATGTCTTCGTGAACCTGTTGATCGACATGGCCTACGTCGTCCTCGATCCACGGATCCGTTACTGACGCGCTCGCTTGGAGCCACGCCATGTCATCGTCTCCCTCTTCCACACTCGCGCTCGCCGTGCCGCCCTCGCGGCTGCGGCAGGGCGCCACCGCCCTGGTCCAGGATCCTGTGATGCTGTGCTCGCTGCTGCTGTTGCTGCTGCTGGTCTTCATGTCGGTCGGTGCGCCGCTGCTAGCCCAGCACGACCCCGGCGCGTTGACGCCGCGCGCGCGGCTGCAGGGCTCGTCCACGGTCTACTGGCTGGGCACGGACTCGCTGGGCCGCGACCTGCTGGCCCGCGTGCTCTACGGCGGGCGCCTGTCGATCACGCTGGCGGTGTTCGTCAGCCTGATCTCGGTGCTGGCCGGCCTGGCCATCGGCCTGGCCGCCGGCTATGCGCGCAAGCTGGACGCCCCCATCATGCGCATGATGGACGGCATCATGGCCATCCCCGGACTGCTGCTGGCCGTGGCCATGGTCTCGCTGGGCGGCGCCAACATCCTGACCATGGTGGTGGCCATCGCGATCCCGGAGATCCCGCGTGTCGCGCGCCTGGTGCGTGGCGTGGTGCTGTCCGTGCGTGAGGCGCCGTATGTGGAGGCCTCGATCGGCTCCGGTACGCCGACATTGAAGGTGCTCTGGCGCCACATCATGCCGAGCACCATCAACCCGCTGGTGGTGCAGGCGACCTTCGTCTGCGCGGCCGCCATCCTGACGGAGGCTGTTCTCGGCTTCCTGGGCCTGGGATTCCCACCAGAGATCCCGAGCCTGGGCACCATCATCGCGGAGGGGCGGCCGTTCTTCCAGCGCGCGCCCTGGATCGTGCTGTACCCGGGCGTTTTCCTCGCGCTCTTGATTCTCGCCGTCAACATGTTCGGCGACGCGCTGCGCGACCGGCTCGACCCCCGCTTCTCCCGCACGAAAAAGGCATGACGCCATGGATGCGACCCTCCGCTCTCTCTCCACCGCACCGGCCGCTGCCGGCCCCATCCTCGACATCCGCAATCTGAAGGTGCGCCTTCCCGGCGGCGGCGACCGCCGCTATGCCGTGGACAACATCTCGCTCACCGTGGCCGCACGCGAGATCGTCTGCATCGTGGGCGAATCGGGATCCGGCAAGTCGGTCACGTCCAGCGCCATCATGGGGCTGCTGCCCAAGGGCGTGCTGACGCTGGAAAGCGGCCAGATCCTGCTGGCCGGGCGCGACATCACACATGCGGGCCTCGACACGTTGCAGAAGCTGCGCGGTGACCGCATGGCGATGATCTTCCAGGAGCCGATGACGGCGCTGAACCCGCTCATGCGCGTGGGCGACCAGATCGCCGAGGTGTTCGAGTTCCACGCCAAACAGCTGGCCCGCGAGGCCGTGCGCCAACGCGTGCTGGCCCTGCTGGGCGACGTGCGTCTGCCCGCGCCGGAGACGCTCCAGCACGCCTACCCGCACCAGCTCTCCGGCGGCCAGCGCCAGCGCGTGATGATCGCCATGGCCCTGGCCATGGAACCCGGCCTCATCATCGCCGACGAACCCACCACGGCACTGGACGTGACCTCGCAGGCCCAGGTGCTGCGACTGCTCAACGAGCTGCGCGGGCGCCATGACAATGGCGTACTGTTCATCACGCACGACTTCGATGTCGTGGCCGAGATCGCGGACCGGGTGGTGGTCATGCAGTCGGGTCGCATCGTCGAGCAGGGCACGGCAGCCGAGGTGCTGCAGCATCCCCGCCATCCCTACACACGGCAGCTGTTGGACGCGCGTCCGCGCGGCGACTTCCGTGCCGTCGCCCCCGAGACAGCCGCCGCGCCGGTGCTCGAGGTGCGCGGATTGGGCATGCGCTTTGAGACCAAGTCGATGTTCAAGTCCAAGCGCCGCCACGTCGATGCGCTGAACGAGGTGTCGCTGCAACTGGCACGCGGCGAGACGTTGGGCATCGTCGGCGAATCGGGTTCGGGCAAGACCACGCTGGGCCGCTGCCTGGCACGCTTCGCCGTGCCCACGGCGGGCGACATCTTGATCGACGGTACGTCCGTATGCGACCTCATCGGCGCTACTGCGCGGGGCTATTGCAAGCGCGTCCAGATGGTGTTCCAGGACCCGTTCCGCTCCTTCAATCCGCGCCGCACGGTGGGCTGCACCTTGGCCGAGGGGCCAATGAACTTCGGCGCGGACGCGGCCGAGGTGCGTGGCCGGATGCTCAAGATGCTGGAGCTGGTCAGCATGGACCCGGGCTCGCTGGACCGCTTTCCGCACGAGTTCTCGGGCGGCCAGCGGCAGCGCCTGTCGATCGCGCGCGCGCTGATGATGGAGCCCGAGATCCTGATCGCCGACGAGGCCGTCTCCGCGCTCGACGTGTCGGTACAGGCGCAAATCCTGGACCTGCTGGAATCGATCCGCGATCGGCTGGGCGTGAGCATGGTCTTTATCACGCACGACCTGCGCGTGGCGGCCCGCTTGTGCCACCGCATCGCCGTGATGCAGCGCGGCAAACTGATCGAGATCGGCCGGGCGCAGGACGTGTTCCTGCGCCCGGCCAGTGACTATGCGCGCGAGCTGGTCGCGGCCATCCCCGGCCAAGCCGGCCCGCATGGCGCCGCCGCGACGTTCATAGCCCAGGCCGAAGCCACGAGCCCATCCGCCGTATGAGCAAGCGCTACACCTATCCAGAAGTGCGGGACACCGTCAGCGAGGCGGAATGGGCGCAGCGCGTGTGCCTGGCGGGCTGCTACCGCCTGCTGGCGCACTACCGCATGACCGACCTGATCTACACCCATGTGTCGGCGCGCGTGCCGGGCACAGCGGGTGAGTTCCTGATCAACCCGTACGGCCTGATGTTCGACGAGATCAGCGCGTCCAACCTGGTCAAGGTCGACCATGAGGGGCGCTCGCTGCTGGACGCCACCGGCCTGGGTTGCAACCCAGCTGGCTTCGTGATCCACAGCTGCATCCACCGCGCCCGGGCCGACCTGCACTGCGTGATCCACACCCATACGGCGGCAGGCATCGGCGTGGCGGCTCAGACGCAGGGCCTGCGCATGCTCTCGCAGCACGCGATGCGTTTTCACGGTGCGCTCTCGTACCATGACTACGAGGGTGTCGCGCTGGACGCTGATGAACAGCCGCGTCTGGTGCGCGACCTCGGCCCGACGAACAAGGCCATGGTCCTGCGCAACCATGGCCTGCTGACGGCCGGCGCCACGGTGCGCGAAGCCTTCGACCTGATGTTCTACCTGGAGCGCGCCTGCCAAGCCCAAGTCGCCGCGCTAGCCGGCGGCGCCGAGGTGCGCGAATGCAGCGAGGCGATAGCCGCCAAGGTCGCCCGGCAATTCTCCGAGCCTGATGGAAGCGAGCTGCACGACTGGCCGGCCCTGATGCGCATGCTGAACAGGCTCGGAGAGTCCTACGCAGACTAGGCGCACTCGCGCCGCGTAGACGGATCAATGACGGCGGAGTAGGCTTCGGCGTTGCTGCGGCAGCGCTGCGCTATGCCAGGTCGCCTGGCACAGCAGCAGGGCGCAATGTGGCGCGAAAATCGCTTGCCCGGCGTCATCAAGGAACGTCATGGCCATTTCCATTCCTCTCTCGTCGAAGCTGGCCGTCACTGCAGAGCAAGGCTACTTCCTGCGTCAGAGCAGTCAGCCCAACTACCACTTCGACTGGCACATGCACGACTGCGCGATGTTGCTGTGGCCCCAGTTCGGTGCGCTCGACAGCCGCTGGTTGGCCGAACCCGGTACCGATCCGCAGGCGCTGCAGCTGGTGCGCCACACGGCCTTGCTGCTGCCCGTATCGGCCGCGCACAGCACGCGCTCGCCGGCGCAGCGGCAACGCCACGGCGAGTTGTACCTGCGTCCGGAGCTGCTAGGCCGGCACAGCCGCTTCGGCGTGTTCCGGTTGGATGCCGCTGCCGTGGCCATGCTGGACGCGCTGGCGGCCGCCACGCTGGCGCCCGACGGCGCTGAACCCCTGGTGCATGCACTCATGGCCCAACTGGCCGCGCGCCGGCCCTGGCAGTGGCTGCATCCGGGGCGCATGGACCGGTCGGAGTCGGTGTCGCAGCGCATGCTCAAGTGCTACGCGCGCGCCCTCGACCTGGAAACCACCATGCCTTCGGTGGAAGCGGTGGCCGCCGAGCTCGGTGTGTCCGTGCGCCAGTTGCAGCGCTCCTGCGCGACGGAACTGGGCAACAGCCCAGTCGCGATACGCCGGCTGCTGCTGGCCGCCAAGGCCCGTGAGTTGATCGCCCAAGGCATGGTGCCGGCCACCATCAGCTCGCATCTGGGCTTCACCCACAGCGGGCACCTGAACCGGCTGCTGCGGGGCGTGCCGGCCTGACTGACTGCGGTGGCCATTGGTGGCCGGCACAGTCTGTCGCGAATGGGTTGCCGGCATGTCGCCTTTGGGTTCGCATGCGCAAGCCGCGGTTCCTAGCATGAAGCCATCGTCATGCCACTTGGAACTCTTGTGCCAAAACACTTACCTCCCCACGCACGCCAGCGCGCGCTGGCTGTCGTCGCGACTGCCGCGATGGCGGCCTCCTTGGCGCCTGCGGCCGCCATGGCGCAGGACTGGCCCAGCCGGCCCATCACCATCGTCGTGCCCTTTCCGGCGGGTGGAGGAACGGATGTCGCCATCCGCAGTATCCAGCCCCAGTTGCAGAAGGAACTGGGCCAGCCCGTTGTCATCGACAATCGCGCCGGGGCCGGCGGCACCATTGGCTCGGCGTACGTGGTCAAGGCCGCCCCCGATGGCTATACCGCCGTGCTGGCCACCGCCAGCACCCATGCGGTCAGCGTAAGCGTCTATCCAAAGCTGCCCTACGACCCGACGCATGACTTCGTCTACGCGGGCTTTGTCGGCACCTCGCCCTACGTGATGGCCGTCCACCCCTCCGTGCAGGCCACCGACGTTAAGAGCCTGGTCGCCACGCTCAAGCAAAAGCCCCAGGCGTACAGCTTCGCGTCGGTGGGGGCGGGCACCGTGTCGCACCTGCTGGGCGAGCAGTTCAAGGCCGTCGCCGGCGTGCCACTGGTGCATGTTCCCTACCGCGGCGCAGCCCCTGCCTATACCGACCTCATGGGAGGCCAGGTGCAGCTGATGCTGGACAACCCGGCCGGCCTGGTTCCGTACATCCGAAGTGGCAAGCTGGTGGCCGTGGCGACGACCGCCCCCAACGCGCTGCTGGCCGGCGTTCCGACCTTCGCGCAGCAGGGCATCCCCAACTTCACGCAGTCGCTCTGGTACGGCGTGGCCTTTCCCAAGGGTACGCCGGCGCCCGTGGTGCAGCGTTTCAACCAGGCTCTGAACAAGGTGCTGTCCGACCGAGCGGTGTCCGCAGATCTCGCTACCAGAGGCATCAACGCCCGTCCCGGCACACCGGCTGAATTGCAGGCCGCAGTTGCAGCAGACATCCCTTACTGGGGCCAGATCGCCAAGGCCGTGGGAGCGAAGATTGATTGAAACGAGAGCATCCATGTCACCCGCAGTACCGCCAGCGGCGGGCGAACTCCGTCAGGTCGACGTGTTCATCGGTGGCCCAGGCGGTGGCAACCCGGTGCCGCTGGTCGCTGACGCATCCATGCTGTCCGCGCAGGATATGTTGGGCATTGCCCGTGCCACCGGACATGAGTCGGCCTTCGTCCTGCAGCCTTCCCGGTCCGACGTCGATTGGCGCTTTCGCTTCTTCGTGCCTCAGCACGAGATGGAGATGTGCGGCCACGCCACGGTCGGCACGCTGTGGGCCATGCGGCAATGGGGCTGGTGGACGACACATACGGCGCGCGTCGAAACCTTGAGCGGCATCGTCGAGGCCGAATGGGACGAAGACGGCCAGCGGGTCTGGGTCTCGCAGCCAGCCGTGCAGGCGGCAGCGCTGAAAGCAGAGGATGCGCTGCGCGTCGGTGCGGTGCTGGGGCTGACCGGCACGGCCTTGCCGTCGATGACCAATGCAAGTACCAGCCGGGTCAAGACCCTGATTCGCATTCCCGATGTAGCTGCGTTGCATGCGCTCCAGCCCGACTTCGCCGCGATGGAGGCGCTGTGCATCTCTATCGGCTCCACCGGGCTGTATCCCTACGCGCTGGACCAGCTGGCCGCGCCGGGGCAACCTGTGGTGGCCGCGCGGCAATTCCCGCGGGCTTCCGGCTATCCGGAAGACGCCGCGACCGGAATCGCCGCAGCCGCGCTGTGGGGGCACCTGGCCGCCCAGGGCACCATTCAGGTGGGCTCGGCCGGCGCACCGGTTACCTGTACCGTGCGGCAGGGCCAAGCCATGGGACGGCCATCGGCGATCGCCGTTCGGCCGCGCTTCAACGGAGCGGGAGCCATGTCCGGGTGTTGGCTGAGCGGGGATGTCGCGTGGGATCGTTCGCGCTATCTAGCGGGCTCCGACGCCACAGTCGCCGCGCGGATCAGAAAGTAGCATCGAGCACCTGCGAGGGAATGAGGCCGTTGAGCGTCACATTGTTCGTGAGCGGATCGAACAGCTGGGGTTGCAGAACGTACTTCCAGGCGCCGTTCCTGTAGTAGAGGAAGTTGAAGGCGTTCGGCAGCGGAACATGCTGGTTGGCGTGGCCGTAGTCGTCGAAGCCGATGTAGGAGATTACGACTTGCCCTTGCGCCTGGATCATCTGATTGATGTTGGCCTGCCCGGGGTGCTGGTGGTGATACACCCTGATCAGGTGCGCCCCGAGCGGCGAGTTCGTCACCATAAGGGCGCAGCCGTTCATGGCAGCGGTGAAGACGTACTTGTACTGCGGGTTGTGCCGGGGTACGTCGACAAATCCGGGCATCACGTTGCCCTGGATGAAAGGGCACCAGTACGCTGTGATCGGCTGATCCTGATGGAGGACGTTTCCCACCGGCCTCAGGGTGACCTGAAGGGCTTGCGCGGTACCTTGCAGATCGAACGAGCCCACCCTGGCCACGTTGAGTACCTGCATCTGCATGATGAAGGCGGGATTCAGCTGCGCCTGTGCGTTCTGCATGAACCACACAACACCGTTGATTGCCCGAAGCCTTGCATATGCAATGGGGTCGGCCCGGAAAAGATTGTTGTGTCCGTTCATGTGTGATGCTCGCTGATTCCGGAATGGGAAGGCACGAGGTGAGGCGCGTCACCTCGGGTTCCGGGTGTGGGCCCGTCCCGCGTCCCGCTTCACTTTCAAAAGACCCCCGTCATTTCTTGCTCAGGTGATGGTAGGAGCGCGATGGTGGAAGGACTATCCCCAGGAACAAGTAGAGGTGCGTGCTTCGCGCGGTTGCTGCTCACTTTCGAGCGGGGCAGGCGTTGTCCGTCAGGGATGCGCGCCCTGCGCTGGCGCGCCGTGCCCGCGCGGGCGGCAAAGCTCGGGCTCTTGCCAAAGACCTCCAAGCAACCTTCCGTCAAGCTGCACGGCGACCGCCCCATCGGCGACTACGCGCTCATCGGATCGACCCACAGCGCGGCGCTGGTGCACCGCGGCGGCGACATCGAGTGGCTGTGCCTGCCGCGCTTCGATTCCGCGGCGATGTTCGCCAGCCTGCTCGGCGACGAGCGCAACGGCCACTGGTCGATGCGCGCGACCGACCGCAAGGCGCGCATCGCGCGGCGCTATCTGCCGGGCACCGTGGTGCTGGAGACGACGATTCACGTGGCCGGCGGAACGGCCGTCGTCACCGACTTCATGCCTCGCCCCGCGCTCGACGGCACGCACGAGGTGGTGCGCATCGTGCGGGGCGTGCGCGGCACGGTCGCCATGCACACGGAGTTCCGCATCCGCTTCAACTACGGCGAGTGGTGCCCGTGGATGGACCGGCGCGACGGCGCGGTGTTCGCCACGGCCGGGCCCGACTCCGTGCGCATCAGCTCCGGCGTGCCGCTGACCAACGAGAACTTCGCGAGCTTCGCCGACTTCACCGTGTCGGCGGGCCAGTCCATCGCTTTCAGCCTCGACTGGTTTCCCTCGCACCTCAAGCCGCCCGTGACGCGCGACGCCAATGCGCTGCTGGCGCGCACCGTCGCCGAATGGAGCGCGTGGACCGAGCGCTGCGGCTACCACGGAGAGTTTCGCGAGCCGGTGATGCGCTCGCTGCTCACGCTCAAGGCGCTCACCTACGAACCCACCGGCGGCATCGTCGCCGCGCCCAGTGCATCGTTGCCCGAGCTGCCCGGCGGCGAGCGCAACTGGGACTACCGCTTCTGCTGGCTGCGCGACGCGGCGCTCACGCTCTACGCGCTGATCGGCTCGGGCTACGTGGAGGAGGCCAGCGCCTGGCGCTGGTGGCTGATGCGCGCGGTCGGCGGCTCGCCCGAGGAGCTGCAGGTGATGTACGGCCTGCACGGCGAACGCTCGCTGACCGAGCTCGAGCTCGGCTGGCTGCCCGGCTACGAAGGCAGCCGCCCGGTGCGCATCGGCAACGGCGCGCACGGGCAGCGGCAGCTCGACGTCTACGGCTCCGTCATCGCGGCCTTTCATGCGGCGCGCAAGGCCGGGCTGGCGGACATGGACAAGCTGTGGCCGCTGGAGCGCGCCATCGCGAAGCAGCTGATGGATCTGTGGCGGGAGCCCGACTGCGGCCTGTGGGAAGTGCGCGGCGAGCCGCGCCACTTCGTGCACTCCAAGGTCATGTGCTGGCTGGCCTTCGACCGGGTGATCGCGAGCGCCACCGAGTTCGGGCTCGAAGGCCCGGTCGATCGCTGGCGGGAAGTGCGCGACGAGATCCACGCCGAGGTCTGCGCGCGCGGCTACGACGCCGCGTCCAATTCCTTCATGCAGTACTACGGCGCCGACACGGTGGACGCCGCGCTGCTGTGGATGCCGCTGATCGGCTTCCTGCCGATCAACGACCCGCGCGTGCAGGGCACCATCGCGCGCATCGAGAAGGAGCTGATCTTCAACGGGCTGGTGTACCGCTACCGCACCGAGAAGGGCGTGGACGGGCTCGGCGGCGGGGAGGGCGCCTTCCTCGCATGCAGCTTCTGGCTGGCGAACGTGTATGTCGCCATGGGCAGGCTGCACAAGGCGCGGGCGCTGTTCAAGCGGCTGCTGGCGCTGGCCAACGACCTGGGGCTCTACGCCGAGGAATACGACCCGGTGGCGCGCAGGCAGCTCGGCAATTTTCCGCAGGCCTTCTCGCACATCGGGCTGATCAACAGCGCGCATGCACTGGTGTCGGCGGCCGGCGGGGTGTGGGAGCTGGCGGACCTGGACGGCAAGGCGTCGTCGAAGAAGGCGGCGAAGAAAGCGGTGAAGAAGAGCGAGAAGAGCGCTCCGCTCAAGAGGCCGAGAGCGCGAACTCCCCGGCGCTGAACACCGTGTGGAAGACCGTGCCGTCGAACATCTCGAACAGCTTCTTCGAGACTTCGCGGCTTTCGTAGCGCACGGGCGAGTCGAGCGCGCGGGCGATGTCCTCGCGGCTCGCCCAGCGGATGGCCAAGACCATCGCAAGCTCGGGGTCGCTCACGTCGCTTTCGACCTGGCGCAGTACGCGCACCTCGAGCGCGCCGGGAAAGCGAGTCCACAGCGGCACGAGCCTTTCGTGCACGTGGCGGTCGAAGGCCTCTTCCATGCCGGCCTTGACCCGGCCCCTGAAGAATGCGCAGCGGATGAACATCGGTTTCTCCTTGCTTGCCGGTTCGGGCCCGTGCGGCGTGGCCGTCAGGCGGAGACTTTCGCGGAGGCTTCTTCCGCCTGTCTGAGAAGCTGCGCACCGATGCCGGCGACGATCAGCGCAACGGGCATGTCGATCGGGGTGTGCAGCACGTCGGGCTCGCCGGCGTCCGGTCGTTCCAGCGTCGCCAGCTGGCTGTCGAGCAGGGTGGCCGGCATGTAGTGGCCGGTGCGCTGTTCCATGCGCTGGCGCACCAGCGCCGGAGGGCCGTCGAGGAACACGAAGCGCAGGCCCGGCGAGGCGGCGCGCAGCCGGTCGCGGTAGGCGCGCCGCAGTGCGGAGCAGGCCACCACCACGCCACGGGGCGCGGCCGTGCGGTCGGCAAGATTGGCGCCCACGCGGTCGAGCCAGGGCCAGCGGTCTTCATCCGCCAGCGGCAGGCCGGCACGCATGCGGGCCACGGCCTCGGGCGCGTGCAGGTCGTCGCCGTCGATCCACGGAATGCCCAGCAGCTGCGCGAGTCCGGCCGCCACGCTGCTCTTGCCGGTGCCCGATACGCCCATCACCACCACGGGCAGGCGGAATGACGGCAACTGCAGCGGCGGCACGGCGCTAGAGGCTCGCGGTGATGCCGCCGTCCACGTACAGGATGTGGCCGTTGACGAAGCTCGATGCGTCGGAGGCCAGGAAGATGGCCGCGCCGCCCAGTTCTTCCACGTCGCCCCAGCGGCCGGCGGGCGTGCGGCCCGAGAGCCACGCGGTGAAGGCCTCGTCGGCCACCAGCGCCTGCGTGAGCTCGGTCTTGAAGTAGCCCGGCCCGAGGCCGTTGACCTGGATGCCGTGCTTGCCGAGGTCGATCGCCATGCCCTTGGTGAGCATCTTCACGGCGCCCTTGGTGGCGGCGTAGGGCGCGATGCCCGGGCGACCCAGCTCGCTCTGCACCGAGCACACGTTGATGATCTTGCCGCGCTTGCGCTCGATCATGCGCTGCGCGACGGCGCGGCCGACCAGGAACACGCTGTCGATGTTGGTGGTGGTGATCTTGTGCCACGCGTCGATCGGGAACTCGGCGAACGGCCCGCGATGCTGCATGCCGGCGTTGTTCACGAGGATGTCGACGGGGCCGATGTCGGCCTCGATGGCCGCCACGCCGGCTTCCACCGCGGCGGCGTCGGTGACGTCGAAGGCCGCGGCCTCGGCTGCGATGCCCCGGGCGCGCAGGGCGTCGCGGGCCGCGGTGAGCGCGGCGGCATCGCGCGCATTGAGCACGACGCGGGCGCCGGCATTGCCCAGCGCGCCGGCCAGCGCGAAGCCGATGCCCTTGCTGGAGCCGGTGACGAGGGCGGTGCGCCCGGAGAGGTCGAACAGTTTCAAGGGGAGTTCCTGGATGAGGGGCGAGACTGGCGAAGAAAGTTACCGGTATCTTTTGATTTCGTCAATGGGTGAAACCTTCGCTGGCTTTACATTCACGTATCGACTAAAGTTACCGGTATCAGATTGAGCCAGAACCGCTGCCATCCGCTGGAGACACCCGCTTGACCGCTACCGCCGCCGCTTCCCCGCACGTGCTGATGATGGGCGCCTACCCCGAGTGGGACATGGCGCCGATGCGGGAGTCCTACACCCTGCATCGCCTGTGGGAGGCGCCCGACCGGCAGGCCTTCATTGCCGCGCATGCGCAGGAGATCCGTGCGATCGCCACGCGCGGCGAGCTGGGCGCGAGCGCCGAGCTCATTGCCGCGCTGCCGAAGCTGGAGCTGGTCTCCTGCTACGGCGTGGGCACCGACGCCATCGACCTCGCCGCCTGCCGCGCGCGCGGCATCCGCGTGACCAACACGCCCGACGTGCTCAACGGCGACGTGGCCGACCTTGCCGTGGGCCTCATGCTCGCGGTGCAGCGCCGCATTCCGGCGGGCGACGCCTTCGTGCGAAGCGGTGCATGGGCCAAGGGGGCCTTGCCGCTGGCCACGCGCGTCTTCGGCCAGCGCGTCGGCATCGCGGGCTTCGGCCGCATCGGCGGCACCATCGCGCGGCGGCTCTCGGGCTTCGACGTGGAGCTGGGCTACTTCAGCCGCACGCCGAAGGCCGACAGCCCGCACCGTCACTTCGCCAGCCTGAGCGCGATGGCCGACTGGTGCGACGTGCTCATCGTCATCCTGCCCGGCGGCGAAGCCACGCGCGGCATCGTGAACGCCGAGGTGCTGCGCGCGCTGGGCCCCAAGGGCTGGCTCGTGAACGTGTCGCGCGGCACCACGGTCGACGAAGGCGCGCTGCTGCAGGCGCTGGAGGCGCGCGAGATCGCCGGCGCGGCGCTCGACGTGTTCCTCAACGAGCCGGGCATCGACCCGCGCTTCGCCGCGCTCGACAACGTGGTGCTGACCCCGCACCATGGCAGCGGCACCGAGCAGACGCGCCGCGCCATGGGCGAGCTGGTGCGCCGCAACCTGGAGGCCCACTTCGCGGGCCTGCCCCTGATCACTCCCGTTGCCTGAAAAAGGAAGAAAACCATGCGCCTGCGTTGCATGTGCCTCGTGATCCACGCCCCCGACGACCTGCGCCTTGACGAACAGGACGCCGGCGAGATCGGCCCCGGCCAGGTGCTGGTGAAGGTCGGAATGGGCGGCATCTGCGGCTCCGACCTGCATTACTTCCACAACGGCGGCTTCGGCACCGTGCGCATCAAGGAGCCGATGGTGCTGGGCCACGAGGTGGCCGGCACCGTGGTGGCCGTGGCGCCCGGCGTGGAGAACGTTCGCATCGGCGACAAGGTGGCCGTCAACCCGAGCCGCCCCTGCGGCGCCTGCAAGTTCTGCCTCGAGGGCCTGCCCAACCAGTGCCTCGACATGCGCTTCTACGGCAGCGCGATGCGCACGCCGCACGTGCAGGGGGCCTTCCGCAACATGCTGCTGTGCGAGGCCACGCAGTGCGTGAAGGTGGCCGACCACGTGCCGCTGCGTCTCGCCGCGCTGGCGGAGCCGTTCTCGGTGGGGCTGCACGGCGTGTCGCGCGCTGGCCCGCTGCTGGGCAAGCGGGTGCTGGTGTCGGGCTGCGGGCCCATCGGCGTGCTCGCCATCGCGGCGGCGCGCGCGCATGGCGCGGCCAGCATCACGGCCACCGACGTGGTCGACGAGCCTCTGGCCATCGCGCGTGCCATGGGCGCCGACGACGTCATCAACGTCGCGAAGGACAAGGCCTGGGTGTCGCGTCATTCGGCCGACAAGGGCACCTTCGACGTGATGCTCGAATGCTCCGGCAACGAGCGCGCTCTGCGCGACGGCCTGGAAGTGATGCGCCCGCGCGGCGTGGTCGTGCAGCTGGGGCTGGGCGGCGACGTGAGCATTCCGCAGAACATGGTGGTGGCGAAGGAGCTCAGCATCTGCGGCTCGTTCCGCTTCCATGCCGAGTTCGCGCTGGCGGTGAAGCTCATCAACGAAGGGCGCGTCGATCTTTCCCCGGTCGTGTCGCACACCTTCCCGATGCTGCAGGCGCGCCAGGCCTTCGAGCTGGCGAGCGACCGGCAGAAGGCGATGAAGGTGCTGATCGATTTCGCGGACGCGGGGGCGGAGAGCGTCGCGGCCTGAGGGCAGGACGAAGCACCCGAGCCGCAGGCGCGGGTTGGCAGGCGGCGCTCATGGTCCGGCTACAGTCGGCCGGGAGCGAATACGCCGAGCCATGGATCAAGTGCCTGTCCGCCCCCTGCTGAACAACGAAGACCTGCGCCATGTCGCCCTCTGGGCGGCCGATTGCGCGGAGCGGGCGTTGCCGGTGTTCGAGGCAAGGGCGCCGGGCGACAGCCGCCCGCGCGAGGCCATCGCGGCCGCGCGCGCCTTCGCCGGCAGCGGCGTGCGGACCGCGAACCTGCGCAAGCTCGCCTGGGCCGCCCTGGCGGCTGCGCGCGAAGTGGGCGACGAGGCCGCGGCCGCCGCCGCGCGGTCGGCATCCACGGCCGCCGGGTCGGCCTACACCCATCCGCTTGAGACTGCGCACCAGGTGAATCACATCATCGGCCCCGCGGCCTACAGCGTGCAGGCGATCTCGCGCGGTGCCGCCGACGAGGCCGGCACCCGCGAAGCGGAGATCCGGTGGGCGATCGATCACGCGTCGCCCGCGGTCCGCGAGGTGGTGCGGCGCCTGCCGGCACGGGCGCCCGGTAAAGGAGCGTCGAGCGCGCTGTTCCATCGGATCGACGCGGCCCTGCGCAGCTGACGGTCCGCCCTTTGCGGGTGGAAGGGCGGAACTAGTCGACCTGCCGTTTCGCGCTTCGCGCCGTCCTGCGCTTCAGTGCCGCACGAAGCTCCTTGAGGATCAGGGCCACGTACGGATTCGGGTCGTCCCGACGATGCGCGAGATAGAGGCTCGACACCGCCTCCTTGTCGAGCACCGTCTGGTAGACCACCCCGTCCGGCTGGATGCAGCGGGTGTCGCCCGGCACCAGCGCGATGCCCACGCCGGCCGCGACCAGCCCGGCGATGGTCGATGCCTCGCGCGCTTCCTGCACCATGCGCGGCCTGAAGCCGGCCTTGGCGCACAGGTCCTGCACCTTCCAGTAGAGGCCGATGCCGGCATTGCGCGGATACATCACCAGCGGCTCGTCGCGCAGGTCCGCGATGCGCAGCGGCTTGCCGGCGAGCCTGTGCTCGCGCGGCACGATGGCCAGCAGCGGCGACTGGTACCACTCCTCGACCACGATGCCGGTAGGGATCTCCACGTTCGGCCGGCGCAGCACGGCGACGTCGAGGCCGCGCCCGTGCACCGCGTCGAGCTGGTCGAGCGATGTCATTTCCTTCAGCGTCAGGATCACCCGGGCGTGCTCGCGCCGGAAGCGAAGAATGGCCGCCGGCAGCGCGGGCGAGAGCATCGACGACGCCGTGTAGCCCAGCGCGATGCTGCCGACCTCGCCCGAGGCCGCGCTCTGCGCCTCGCCCTTGGCCGCCTCCACGTCGCGCAGGATGCCGCGCGCGCGTTCCAGGAAATGCCGGCCCGCCTGCGTGAGGAACACGCGCCGCTTGTCGCGCTCCAGCAGCCGCACCTTGAGCTCTTCCTCCAGCGCCTGGATCTGGATGCTCAGCGGCGGCTGCGCGATGTGCAGGCGCTGCGCGGCGCGCGTGAAGTTGAGCTCCTCGGCGACCGCGACGAAGTAGCGGAGATGGCGCAGTTCCATGATATTCAAAGAGTATTGAAAACCGAAGACAAACGGTATTTCCAAATATAAGACAGCTTGCCTACGATGCCCTCATGACAAGCAGAGACAAGCCGCAGGAGCACCCTGCAACCCGGCCTTTCCAGGGGCACCCGCTGATGATGGGGCTGGCTCGCGGAGAGCCGATGACGGCCTTCGGCATCCGCATCTCGCGCACGCCCGACATCGCCCGGCTGGCCAAGGCCAGCGGGCACCACGCGATCTGGGTCGACCTGGAGCACAGCACCATTTCGCTGGACGCGGCGGGCGCGATCTGCGCCGCCGCGCACGACCTCGGCCTGATGGCGCTGGTGCGCGTGCCGGAGCGCGAGTACGGCGCCATCGGCCGGCTGCTCGACGCGGGCGCGTCCGGCCTCATCTTCCCGCGCGTCGAAACGGCGGAGCAGGCCGCCGACCTGGCGGCCGCCTGCCGCTTTCCGCCGCACGGCCACCGGTCAGCCATCGCGGCGCTGCCGCAGTTCGGCTATCGCCGGCTTCCGGCGGCCGAGACCTACCGGCTCGCCAACGACACGGTGGTCGTCAACGTGCTGATCGAGAGTCCGCTCGGCATTCGCAACGCGGAGGCCATCGCACGGGTGCCGGGCGTGGACCTGGTGAGCATCGGCACCAACGACCTGAGCGCGGAACTCGGCGTGCCCGGTGACTACCGCCATCCGCTGGTGCAGCAGGCGCTGAACGACGCGCTCGCGGCCTGCACGCGCGCCGGCAAGCCGCTGTCGATCGGCGGCATCGCCGATGCCGCGCTGAACGCCGAGCTGCTGGCGCGCGGCGCCGCGCCTTTCCTCATGACGGGGATCGACACCGATGTGCTCCTTGCTTCGATGCAGGAGCGCGTGCGCGGCGCGCTGGCGGGCCACGCGGCGGTTGCCGTGCGGACGTCCGAGCCACAGGCTGCCTGAGCGGACGCCTCCTTCCCCGACTTCTTCGTTTTCTCCTTCTCCCGCCTTCGTTCCGAACATGAACCACGAGATCCTGACCTCCAAGCCGATGCGCGACGCGCAGACCCTGACCCGCCCGGCCTTCGAGGTTCCCGCCGGCGCCTGCGATGCGCATGTGCACGTCTTCGGACCCGCCGAGCACTATCCCCGCGTCGATCACCCGCACTACACGCTGCCCGACGGCAACCTCGCGCAGCTGCACAGCGCGCTCGAGGTGCTCGGCGTCGAACGCTTCGCGATCGTCCAGCCCAGCTTCTACGGCACCGACAACCGCTGCATGCTCGATGCGCTCGACGCGGCGGGAGACCGTGCGCGCGGCGTCGCGATGGTGGAAGACGACGTGTCCGACGAGACCCTGCGCGAGATGCATGCACGCCGCGTGCGCGCGCTCAGGCTCGACCTGTTCCTGCGCCAGAAGCTGCCCACTTCGCAACTGCATGCCTACATCGAGCGCAGCATCCGCCGCATCCGGCCGTTGGGCTGGCATGTGCAGTTCTATACGCCGGGCTGGGTCGTGCGCGACCTCATCCCGGTGCTGCCCGACCTCGAGTCGGACTTCGTGATCGACCACATGGGCTACATGCTGGAGAGCGACGGCCTCACGCGCGCCGACTTCGACCGCCTGCTGCGAGCCGTGGCCGACGGGCGCGGCTGGTTCAAGCTCTCGGGGCCGTACCGCCTCGCGAAGGACGGCAACTACGCGCGGCTGAAGCCCCTCGCGCAGGCGATCGTCGAGACCGTGCCCGACCGCGTGATCTGGGGCAGCGACTGGCCGCACATCCCGGAAGGCGGGCGCGACACCGGCGAACTGCTGAACCTGCTGGGCGACTGGATCCCGGACCCGGTCGCGCGCCGCAAGGTGCTTGCCGACAACCCCGCTCGGCTGTTCGGCTTCTGAAACGGAAGGCATGAAGATGGCGGACACCACCATGGACTGCATCCAGGAACTGGACACCTCCGGCGCGCGCGCCGCGGAAGTCTTCGAACACGGCGGCACGCGCTACCTCGTGGTGCCGCAGCTCGCCGAAGACGTCGCGGGGCAGCCCGCGCAGATGACGCTGGGCAACAGCGACGTGGAAGCGCTCGTCTACCGCTGGGAGGGCGAAAGCTTCGTCGAGCACGCTCGGCTGCCCGTGCCGGGCGGCGAGGACGCCGAGTTCTTCCGCATCGGCGAGCGCGCCTTCCTCGCCACCGCCAGCCTGCGCACCGGCTCGGGCCCGTACGCGCTGGACACGCATTCGACGATCTTCGAACTGGTGGACGGGCGCTTCGACGTCTTCCAGCGCATCCCCACATCGGCCGCCAAGCAGTGGATTCATTTCGAGATCGGCCCGCGCCACTTCCTTGCGCTCGCGCAGGGAGTGACCCATGGCGATACGCCGCTCGCGCCGGGCGCCGAATCGTGCATCTACGAATGGAACGGCGAGCGCTTCGAGAAGCTGCAGACGGTGCGCTCGGGCTGGGGCTACAACTGGGCCTTCTTCGAGGTCGACGGGCAGAAGCTGCTGGCCTATGCAGACCACGCCGTGCCGTCGCAGCTGCTGCGCTGGAACGGCAGCAGCTTCGAGCCCTTCCAGGAGCTGGAAGGCAAGAGCGGGCGGGCCTTCCGCTTCTTCGAGACCGAGGGCTCCACCTGGCTCGCGTTCGCATGCCTGCACGACGACACCGTGCTCTACCGCTGGAGCGACGGCCGTTTCGTGCAGCACCAGGTGCTCAGCGGACCGGGCGGCCGCGAGTTCGACTGGATCGCGACGCCGGACGGCGGCCGGCTGGTGCAGGTCAACTTCCTGCATGGAACGCGCGAGGCACCGATCCCCCGGCTGCAGTCGACCGTCCTGCGCATGACGAAGGGCCGCATGGAGCCGGTCGCCGAGTTCCCGACTTCCGGTGGCACCGATGCATCCTTCTTCGAGGCGGAGGGCCGGCGCTACCTGGTCGTGACCAACAGCCTCAGCGGCGAGGTGCGGTTCCGCACGCCGAGCCGCGTCTACCGCCTCGACTTCCCCGCGGACAAGGAGCCGGCATGAACCATCCCGCTGCCTCACACCAGAGCCCCGAGCTGCTGCGGCTCTTCGAAACCTACACCGGCGGGCCGCACGGCATCGGCGCGAACCTGGCCGCGCTCACGGGTGCCGCGACGGCAGGCGATCCGCTCATCGTGGCCACCAGCGCGGACATCGTGCTGTTCCCCGGCAACGGCCGTGATCCCGAGGTCGAGGGCTTTCGTCTCTCCACGCGCGGCTTCAAGGAGCTGGCCGGCATCTCGCACCATGGGCCGGCGGTGGCGTCGATCCTCAAGATGCGGCTGGTCGATCCCGACGGGCCGCTCTGGCGCAGGGAAGCCGAACGGCTGGTCGCCGCCACGAGCGTGGCGCGCGAGGCCAACTCGGTGGCGCTGTGGCGCGACCGGATCGCGGTGCCGGCCTACCGGGGGCGCGAGCAGAAGATCGCCGAACTGGTCCGCTACTCGTGCGTGCTGACCGAGCGTTACCTCGAACGCGTGCTGGAGCGGCCCGAGCTCTTCACGCCCTGGGACATGCGCGAGCACTACCTCGAAGGCAGCGGCTCCGCCGTCGGCGCCACGGTGCCGATGAACGCGGTGATGATCGCCACCTTCTTCCTGGTCGGCATGGATATCAGCCACCGCGTGATCGGCTGGCTCGACCGCCATGCCATCGACTGGTCGCGCGCCATGGCGCTGGTGATCGGGCGCCAGGGCAGGCCCACCGCCGGCGTGACATGGACCACCAATTCGGTGGCCGCCATGATCCTCGGCGCCTCGCGCCACACGCTCTCGCTCGACCGGCTCTTCATCGCGCCCCACGCCGCCGAGTTCCCGGCCGGTTCGGCAGCCGACATGGCGGCCATGCGCGCGTTCGAGACCTCGATGCGCCAGCTGTGGGCCCACACGCGCGCCGTGAGCGAACTCGGCACGTTGATGTACGACGGCTATCCGCGCTACGAGCCTTCCTCCACTGCCCGCCCGGTGCTCGACGCGGACACGCGCGCGGTGGCCGAGATGCCGGCCATCGCCGGCCCGGACGACTGGCGCGCGCTGAACACGCGGCTGCGCGTGGTGCTCGAGGACCCGCGCCAGCTGCTGTCGGGCTGCGTCACCGACTACGCCGTCGAGCAACTGCAGGCGCACGGCAACGACCCCACGCGGGTGCCGGTGCCGGGCCTGGACGGCACGGACTATCCGCCGCTGCCCTGAGCGTGAGCCTCGCCCGCGACACGGGCAGGAGGTCTGGAAGAGAGACAAAAGAGAGACAGAAGAGATACAGGAGACAAACCATGAAAAGAATCGCTCGCTCGCTGCTCGCCGTGCTGGTCTCGGCCAGCGCGTTCGCACCTGCCTGGGGGCAGGGCTCGCCCTGGCCGTCACGGCCCATCAAGATCATCACGCCCACGCCCGTGGGAGTGGGCTCGGACATCTTCGCCCGCGCCTATGCGGACCGCCTTAGCCGCGCGCTGCAGACGCCGGTGGTGGTCGAGAACAGGCCGGGCGCGCTGGCTTCCATCGGCACCGACGCGGTCGCCAAGGCCGCGCCCGACGGCTACACGATCCTGTTCTCGACGAGCAACCCGTTCACCATGACGCCGTTCCTGCTCTCGAAGATGCCCTACGACGCGAAGAACGACCTGGTGCCCGTCACGCAGGCGCTCAAGGGCGGATCGTTCATCCTGGCCAATGCGGCAGTGCCGGTGAAGAACATTCCCGAGCTGGTCGCGCTGGCGAAGAAGGAGCCGGGCAGGATCTCGTTCGCCTCCTATGGCTCGGGCACCACCTCGCACCTGGGATTCGAGCTGTTCCAGGAGGCCGCGGGCATCGAGCTGCTGCACGTGCCGTACAAGCAGAGCGCCGCGCCGGACCTCATGGCCGGGCAGGTGCAGCTGGGCTTCGAGCCGCCCGTCTCGGCGCTGCCCAACATCAAGTCGGGCCGCGTGAAGGCGCTGGCGTACACGGGCAGCAAGCGCAGCGCGGCACTGCCCAACGTGCCCACGCTCTCGGAGAGCTATCCGGGCGTCGAGGTGTTCACCTGGCTGGGCTTCTGGGTGCCGGCCAGGACGCCGCAGGCCATCGTCGACAGGCTCAACAAGGAGATCGTCGCCATCACGCATTCGCCGGAGATGGGCAGGCTCCTCAGCGACGCCGGCCTCGATCCCATCGGCAGCACGCCCGCCGAGGCGGCCGCTGTCATCGACCGCGAAGCGCAGGCCATGAGCCGGCTGATCAAGGCCAAGAACATCCGCATCGACTGACGGGCGATGCCCCGGGGCGCGGCCACGCACCGCGCCGCCTTCTTTCTTTTCCGGAATTCCCACGCCACGGTGCTTGCGGCGCAAGCGCCGTGCGCCGGCGCACGCGCCAGAACTACAACGATTTCTACAACCAGGAGACAAGCATGAGGATCAGGACCACCAAGCCCCCAACCACCATCGCCCGCCGCGGCTTGCTGCCGCATGCCTTCACCGGCGCGATCTGCCTCGCGGCCGGCGCGAGTGCCACGGCGCAATCCAGCGTGCAGATATTCGGCACGCTGGACATGAACGTCACCTGGTCCAAGAGCGGCGGCGCCTCGGTCAAGTCGCTCGACCAGGGCGGCAACATCTTCCCGAGCCGCCTCGGTTTTCGCGGCACCGAAGACCTGGGCGGCGGACTGGCCGCGAGCTTCTGGCTGGAAATGGCGCTGCTGCCCGACACCGGCGAGATCCAGGGCACCGGCTTCCACCGGCGCTCCACCCTGAGCCTGTCGCACAACAGCTTCGGCGAACTGCGACTGGGGCGCGACTACACGCCCACCTTCTGGAACATCTCGCAGTTCTCGCCCTTCGGCACCGTGGGCGTCGGCGGCTCGGCCAACATCGTCGAGGGCTGGCCCTTCGGCCTCGGCGGCGCGCGCACGCTGGCGCGGGCCAACAATTCGGTGGGCTATTTCCTGCCCAAGGGCCTGGGCGGCTTCTACGGCCAGGCGATGTACGCGTTGCCCGAAGACCAGGAAGGCTCACGCTACCGCGGCGCGCGCTTAGGCTGGACCAACGGCACCATCGACGTGGCGGCGGCCTACGGCGTCACGCCGGTCGGCACCACCGACTACCGCGTGGCCAGCATCGGCGGCACCTACGATTTCGGCGTAGCGAAGCTCTACGCCAACTACTACCGCCAGAAGGCCGACACCGACAAACAGGTGAACGCGCTGCTGGGCGTGAGCGTGCCGGTGGGGCCGGGCGTGATCAAGGCTTCGGTGGCGCGCTCCAACCGCTCGGGGCCGGGACTCGACGGCGACGATGCGACGCAGTACGCCGTCGGCTACGTGCACTACCTGAGCAAGCGCACCGCGCTGTACGGCACCTACTCGTACATCCGCAACCGGGGCAACGCGGCCTATGTCGTCAGCGATTCGTCGCCGGCCGGCGTACCGGGGGCGGGGTCTAGGGGCCTGCAGTTCGGCATCTCGCACAACTTCTGAGGGGCGCCGGTCACTGAGGCAGTTCCAGCTTCTCCCAGGCGCGCAGCATGGCCAGCTGCCGACGGAGGACGCTGGTAGGCATTGCCTGCGAGCCCCACACAGGAACGCGTCCGGCGTTCTCCCCCAGCATCCAGAACTGCCGGACCGCCATGAAACGCGGGACGGCGGCCAGATCGTTGTCGGCGACGGGTCTTGCCTCGCGATAGGCCGAGATGAAGTGCTTCCACTGAGTCTTTGCCTTGTCGCTCAGCACGCCGTCGGTCGTACGTGGATGCAGAAGCCACGGATAGACAGCAAGTTCGTAGGCAAGGTAGCCAGGGCCTGTTTCATCGAAATCGAAGAACACGGCCTCGCACTGCTCCTGGGCATTTCGCACGATGAAGTTGTTGCTGCCGTGGGCATCACCGTGGCACAGCACCTGCCTCAGCGCGCCCAGGGCCGAGATGTCGGCATGCAGGCGCTCGCCCAGTTGCTCGAATTGCGGGCGCAGCTCGGCGGTCATGGTCGGGGCACGCAGCAGGCCCTGCAGCGGTCGCAGAAGGAGGTAGTCGAGGTCGAGGGAGTAGGCACTGCCGGGGCCTTCGTAGGTCTCGCCTGCGACGTGCAGGGTGGCCAGGCCTTGCGCGAAAGCCCGGATGTCTTCGGCCGAGTCGCCGGTGAACTCGCCGTCGAGGTGCTCGAACAACATCAGCGCTCGCGAACCTTCCGGCAGGGGTACCTGCACCGCGATCTCGCCGTTCGCGGCCGGCAGGCAGCGCGATACGCGGCATCCGGCGCGGGCCAGGTGCTCCAGCGCGGCCGCCTCGAACATCACGTTGGGATCGCCCCGCGGCCGTTCGGCCGAGAGCCGCGCCACCACGCGGCGCCCATCGGCAAAGCCGAGCCTGTAGACCTGGTTGAAGCTGCGCCGCAGGAATTCGCTCTCGATCACCTCGCCCAGGCCATAGTGGGCCTGCACGAACTTCGCGATGCCGGCGGCGGTTGGCGTGGATTGCGCGATCTCCAGTTCCATCGAAACCCCCAGGACAAAAGGGGCGCGATTATGCCGCCCGGGGGCGAGTGCGATGATCTTTTCATCATGAACGCAGCGAGCGACGCCAGGTTCTGGGACCGGACTTCACGCAGGTACGCGAAGAGCGCGATCGGGGATCCGGCCGGCTACGAGCGCACGCTGGAGCGCACCCGCGCACTGCTGCGGCCGGATTCGAGGGTGCTCGAGCTGGGATGCGGAACGGGCACGACAGCGCTGCGGCTCGCGGCCGATGCGGGGAGCTACCTCGCGACGGACATCTCCGCCGGCATGATCGCGATCGCCAACGAGAAGCTCGCGGCCAGCCCCGTGCCCGCGCTTGCCTTCCGCATCGCAACGGCGGAAGCGCTCGCGCAGGAAGCCGCGCGGTTCGACATCGTCATGGGGTTCAACTATCTCCACCTCGTGCGCGACCTGCCCGGCACGCTGCGCAGCATTCACGGCCTGCTTGCGGCGCAAGGCCTGTTCATCTCGAAGACGCCTTGCGTCGGCGACATGAACCCGCTGATCCGGCTCCTGCTGCCCGCGATGCGCGCGATCGGCGCGGCGCCCTATGCAAGCGCTTTCCGCGAAGCGGAGCTGAAGCAGCACATGGAGGCCGCGGGCTTCGAGATTCTTGCCGTCGAAGACCACGCGACGAAGGGCACGGAAAACCGTCCCTGCATCGTGGCCCGCAAGAGATGAAGCGGGCGGTCGGCCTGTTCGCCGCGCGTCATCACGGCAGCGCAGAATGGCCGCGATTTTTCCGGAGCCTGAACCGATGACTTTTGATGACGGACATGCCGACGTGCCGGTGCTCAAGGATGGGGACGCCCAGCAACCCATACCTTCGGCCTGGCGCTCGACCATTCGGGAGATCGTCCACGCCTTCGTGCTCGGCGACTATCGCATCGGCACTCCCATCGCGGGAGTGCGGCCCATACCGGCGCAGGATGCCCGGCAGATCGAGGACTACATCCGCGACTACGGCGAGACGCTGGTCGACCTGCCCGACGACACGTGGGATTCGTCGGTCTGCATCTGGCTCGGCAGGCGATGGAACGCGCTGGTCGATCTCTGGACGGTTTCCGAGGGTCGCAGCGACCTGGTGCTGCACCTTCACGTGTCTGAAGCCGAAGGCGGCTTCGCGTTCGAGGTCTATATGGTGTACGTGCCCTGAGAGCGCGCGGCGCGTTCAGTCCCTGCCGCGCACCATTCCGAGCGCGATGCCGCCGAGGATGAGCGCGAGCGCTCCCACCAGCGCCATGCCGATGCGCTCCCCCAGCGACACGGCGGAGCAGACGATGCCGATCACCGGCACGCCCAGCAGCCCCAGCGAAGTGGTCGTCGCGGGCAGCGCGCGGTTGATCGTGGTCATGGCCCATGAAGCCAGCGCGATGCCGAACACGCCGCCGTAGAGCAGCTGCGAGACAAGTGCCGGGCTCCACTCGATGCGCGGAACGCCTTCGAGCGCGAAGGCCATCGGCAGCAGCAGGCAGCTGGCGAGCAGCGCATGCCAGAAAACGAGTTCGAAGGGCGGCGTGACCCATCTGTGCGCGCGCACGTAGAGGATGCTGCCCGCCCAGCACAGAGCGGCCAGCAGCACGGCGGCATTGCCGGCGACCGCGCGGCGGTCGTGCCAATCGAAGCTCAGCGGATTGAAGATCAGCACCAGCCCCGCCAGGCCGATGCCCGCGCCCAGCAGCCGCCAGCGCGTGGGAGCCTCGCCCAGCAACAGCCATGCGCCCGGCACCACCCATAGCGGCGTGGTGTAGGCCAGCACCACCGAGCGGCCGGCCGTCACGTGCTGCAGGCCGATGCTGCACAGCACGGAGAACGCGGTCATGTGCAGCACGCCGACGCTCAGGATGACCGGCAGGTCCGCGCGCCGGGGCAGCACCAGCCGCCGCGTCAGCAGGCACAGCAGCAGGACGGCGAGGGCGCCCACGCCGGTTCGCAGCGCCACGGTCCACACCGGTGGAAGGTGGGCGAGCATGGCCTTGCCGACCGGCCAGTTGATGCCCCAGACCACCGCCACCAGGCCCAGCAGCCAGGGCGCGGCGCGCGATGACGGTGTCGATGCGAAGGCCGTGGCGGAAGTGCTCATTCGTAGGTGGAAGCGGATGGGTTCGACCCCGGACCTTAGGCTTGCCGTGGCATCATTTGTAGACCCAGATCAGCCCACATCGATGGAGCCACCACAACATGGACTACGGCGCCTTGCTCGCCGCATTCGCGCGCGAAGAGGGGCCGCAGGGCCCCGCGACCCGGCAGCACCGGCTGTACGCCTGCCTTCGCTGGGCGATCCTCGGCGGAAAGATCGCCGAGGGCGCGCGGCTTCCGTCCACGCGAACCCTGTCGGCCGAGCTCGGCATGGCCCGCAACTCCGTGCTCTATGCCTACGAGCACCTGGGCGCAGAAGGCTTCCTCGTCGGCACGCGCCATGGCACCGTCGTCGCGAGCCTCGGACTGGCGCGTGACGCGGCCGTCGGGCGCGACTCGGCGCAGGCGCCCGAGGCGCCGCCGCTGGCACGGCGAGCCGCCATTCCGCACGGCGGGCCGGACGAGGCCGACCGCGCGCTGCCCCTGTGGCCCGGCGTGCCGGCGCTGGACGAGTTTCCGCTCGCCGCATGGCGTCGCTGCATGGAGCGGGCCTGGCGCGCCATCGACGCACGGCAGCTGAACTACGCCCCCGTGCAGGGCCACCTGCCGCTGCGGCAGGCGATCGCGCAATACCTGCGCGTGTCGCGCGGCGTGCGCTGCGAGGCGGAGCAGGTTTTCATCACCAACGGATCGCAGGGCGGCCTCGAGCTCTGCGCCCGCACGCTGGCCGACGCGGGCGACACGGCATGGATCGAGAACCCCGGCTACCCGGGCGCCCGCGCGGCCCTGCAGGCGGCCGACCTGCGGCTGGTGCCCATCGCGGTCGATGCCGAGGGCCTGGCGCCCAGCGCCGAAGACTGGAGCGCAACGCCTCCGAAGCTGATCTACATCACGCCTTCGCACCAGTACCCGCTCGGCGCCATGATGAGCCTGGAGCGGCGGCTGACGCTGATACGGCAGGCGCGCGAGGCCGGCGCATGGCTGGTCGAGGACGACTACGACAGCGAATTCCGCAGCGAGAAGGTTCCGCTCTCGGCCGTGCAGGGGCTGGACGCGCATGCACCGGCGATCTACGTCGGCACCTTCAGCAAGACGATGTTCCCGGCGCTGCGCCTGGGCTTCACGGTGGTGCCCGCGCCGGTGGTCCCGGCCCTGCTGGGCGCGATCGGCGCCACCGGCATGCGCGGCCGGGTCGCGGACCAGGCCGCGCTGGCCGACTTCATCGAAAGCGGCCAGTTCACGCTGCACCTGCGCCGGATGCGGCAACTCTATGCCCGGCGGCGCGAGGCATTGCAGGAGGCGCTGCAGCGGCACCTGGGCGGCGTCGTCACCGTCTCCGGCGGCGCGGGCGGCATGCATCTGTCGGCGCGGCTCGAAGCGCCGGTCGCAGACGTGGACGTGAGCCAGGCGGCGCGGGTGCAGGGGCTGGGGCTGCGTCCGCTGAGTCCGTTCTGCCTGCCGGGCACGGCCGGCACGCTCTACAACGGCTTCGTGCTCGGCTACGCGGGAATGCCTCCGGAGCGGGCCGACGGGCTCGTGCGGCACATGGGGCGTGTCATCGACCAGGTGTGGCGCGCGGCTGCGAACCGGCCCTCCTGAAGCAGGGGCCTACGAACTCTCGCGCTGCTCGATGTGGAACGGGATCAGCACCGTCTCGGCGGGCGGCCGGAGCCCCTCGCGCGCACCGTCGATCACGCGCAGCAGCAGTTCGCCCGCAGCCTTGCCGATGCCCACGCAATCGACTGCCACGGTGGTGATGCGCGGATGGCAGGCGCGCGCCACCTCGAAGTCGCCGAAGCCCGCGATCGCGATGCGGCCCGGCACTTCCCAGCCGCGGCGCTGGCATTCCATCAGCGCGCCGAAGGCCGAGAGGTCGGACACGCAGAGCACCGCGTCCACGTCGGGCCACTGGCGGATCAGCTGCGCCACGGCCTCTCCGCCCTGTTCCATGGAGATGGGCGGCTGGCCGAAACTGATCACGCGGCCGTCGGGCAGGCCCAGTTCGCGGATCGCCTCCGCGTAGCCGCGCTGGCGGTCGGCGCCGCGCGTGTCGCGGTTGGAGGTGCCGCCGATGAAGGCGATGCGCCGGTAGCCCTTGTCGTGCAGGTGCCGCACCATCGCGCCCGCGGCTTCCGCGTTCGAGAAGCCGACCGTGTGCTCGATGGGCGTGACGGGCAGGTCCCAGGTCTCGACCACCGGCACGCCCGCGGCCTGCAGCATCGCGCGAGCGGCCGGCGTGTGCGAGCCGCCGGTGAGGATCACGCCTTCGGGCCGGCGCGCGAGCATGGCGCGCAGCAGGCGCTCCTCGGTCTCCACGCGGTAGTCGGTGTAGCCCAGCAGCAGCTGCAGGCCGCGCGCTTCCACGGCGGCGGTGATGCCCTGGGCGGTCTCGGAGAAGTTGGAGTTGTTAAGGGAGGGGATCAGCACCGCGACGAAGCCCGAGCGCTTGCTGGAGAAGGTGCGCGCCGTCTGGTCGATGACGTAGCCCATTTCCTCGCAGGCCTGCAGGATGCGCTGGCGCAGCGCCTCGGAGGTCACGCGGTCGCTGCTGCCGCCCCGGTTGAGCGCGCGCGACACCGTCATCTTCGACACGCCGACGCGCGCGGCCACGTCGGCCATGGTCGCGGGGCGGGTGAGGGGCGGAGCGGGGGCGGCGGAGGCTTTGGTCGGGGGCAAGGGGCTTCTTTCTCGGGAAAGCAGTCCAAGGATCAAGGATATGCGACGCAGCATCGTCGCAAACCCATGGCTGCCGAGAATACGCCGGGAGCTCCCGTCCGGGGCAGGCAGTGCCCGCCGGTCACTCGGTGGCCAGCAGGTTCTTCATGCGCACCTGGTCGCCGTTGCGGTAGTAGAAGTCGTCGGGGCGCTTTGCCTGTGCGCGCTTCTCGAGGTCTTCCAGGCTGATGCCGTCGGGGTTGGCCTGCAGCTCCTGCTCGAGCGCTGCGAGCTCGGCCTCGTTCGTCACCGTCGCATAGTCGGCCTCGCGGGAGCGCATCACCGGCTGGCCGTCGCTCGTCTTGAAGCTCTTGATGCAGTTGCCTTTGCAGCTTTCGCCCGGCATCAGCTTGACCCACTTGGGACCGCCGAGATAGACGGCGTAGTACATCAGCTTGGCCTTGGCCTGCGGCACGCCCTGGTCGATCAGTCCTTCGTAGAAGACGCGGTGCGTCTTGCGCCACGGACGCACCTGGCGCACGCAGTAGTGGTCGTGGATGATGGCCGCTTTGAGGAAGGACTCCTCGAAGGGCTTTCCGACGATCGGCTGGAATATCGGCGGAATGGTGGCGCCGTCGGTGGGCTCTCCGTCGTAGGTTTCCCAGACGAGCTTGTTGCTGTCGGTGAAGCGGAGCTTGTTCTTGACCTTGCACTTGCCGGTCTGCGTGCATCCCGCAGGTTCCAGCACCAGGTCGCCGACGAACTGGGCCTGCGCGAACGCCGACGCCATGCAGAAGGCGGCGGCCGCGAGGGTCCGGAAGAAGGTGCCGGATGCTTTCATCGGATCTCCTGGTGCATGAAGGTCGCGTTGTCGATGACGTTGTGCAGCTCCAGCCCGTGCTTGTCGAAAAGCTTGATGTCGGTGCTGGCCGGCGAGTAGTCGAGGATGCCGAAGTTCTCGCGCTCGCCGGTGAGGTAGTACTTGGTGACGAAGGCGCCCGAGGAGACGACCTCGAACATCTTCGTTCCGCCGGCCGGCGGCAGGAACGCGTTCTCGTGGATGTCGCCGGTCAGGAAGATGATGTTGCGCCCGTAGATGATCTCGCGGAACTTCGCGTAGTCGTCGCGGTAGCGCATCCAGCCGTTGCCGGTCGCGCGGATCGGGGTGCCGGCGCAGATCACCACGTAGCCTTGCTCATTGGCCAGCTCCTGCTTGAGGTAGTCGAGTTGCTTGCGCCCGAGCAGCGGACTGGCGTCGCCGGGCTCGGCGCTGTACCAGCGGGTGTCGAGGAAGATCGCCCGGCCGATGCGCTGCTGCTGGTGCATCAGCGGCACCGAGTAGTAGATGCCGTCGGTGGCGGGATCGAGATGCGCCGGGTTCTGCAGCTGCTCGATCTGCATGTACTTGGTGAAGAGCCGGCGGGTCTCCTGCTTCACCGGCGCGCTGACCTCCGAGCCGTGCGCGTTGTTCCATGCGAAGTCGTGGTCGTCCCAGGTGCCGTACACGCCGCCGCCGTTGCCCTGCCTCTGGCGCAGCGCGTCCCGCAGGGCCTTGAAGTTCGGCACGCTCCATTGCGTTTCGTACTTGCCCTGCATCACATCGGCGAACTTGGCGGGAGTCCATCCGGCCGGTTCGTTCAGCTTGGGAAAGAAGTCCATGTAGATCTGGTCGCCCAGGAGGAACAGGTAGTCGGGCTGCTCCTGCGCGATGCGGTTCCAGACGTGCTGGTAGCCGTCGGGGCCGGACTTGTAGTTCATGCACGACGTGAAGGCGATCTTCATTGGGGGCTCCTCGTTCACCGGTCTCTGTCTGCCGGGTGAGGCGGATCATAGGCAGCCGTCGCGCGCTGTCCCTCCGCAGAATATGGGATGGCGCTGCCCGTTCAGGCGCGCTCTTTCTTCAGCTGGCGCAGCGCGGCCTCGGCGTGCGCGACGAACCGGCCGGCCAGCAGCGAGGCCGCGAAGTTGTCGTTGGTCACCGCGAAGATGTCGAACGAGGGCGCGTTGCGTATCGGCCTGAAGCTCAGCCGGTCGGTCATGCAGCCGCGCGCCGTGAGGTCGTCGACGATGGCCACGCCCGCGCCTGCCGCCGCCATGGCGCAGGCGCTCTGGCCGGCCCGCACCTCGATGCGCGCGTCGGGCTGGCAGCGCTGCTGCACGCACCAGTCGGCAATGATCCGGCCCTGCGGGGTGTCGGGGCTGAAGGAGATCATGCGCTCCTTCAGGATGTCGGCCGGCGCCAGCGTGCGCCGCGCCTCCAGTGCGTGGCCGCGCGGGAACACGCCGGCCAGCGTCCACCGGCCGATGGGGCGGGCGCTGAGCAGCGGATCGTCGATGGCCAGCGTGGAGATGGCCACGTCGGCCTCGTGCGCCACCAGGCGCTTGACCATCTCCTTCGCGAGCAGCACTTCGAAATAGAGGCGCGCGTCGGGAAATTCCTCGCCCAGCGCGGTGAGGGCGCGCGGCACCATGTCGAGCCCGGTGCCGGGGCTGCACAGCACGCGCAGCGTGAGCATCCTGCCGCCCTTCAGCGCCTGCGCGCAGTCGTCGATGCGCGCCACGCCCCGGTACACCTGCTCGACCTCGGCGAACAGCGCCTGCGCCTCGGGCGTCGCCAGCAGCCTGCCTTTGCGCCGCTCGAAGAGGCGCAACCCCAGTTGCAGCTCGATGTGCGAGAGCATGCGGCTGATGCCCGGCTGCGACACGTGCAGCGAGCGCGCAGCGTCGGTGACGGAGCCCGCCAGCATGACGGCGCGGAAGACTTCGATCTGTCGGAGGTTCATGACTTGCCTCGGCCCGATGCCATTGTTCGATAACGCGATGTTATGGGCTTGCGACATGTTGGTATTTGCCGGGCGGGCGGGGGCTTCCTAGGATCGGCCTCATTCTTCAGAACAAGCAAAGAGGCAACGAGACATGGCCACAGTCACCGGCATCACCGCCATCGCCGCGCGCGGCATCACGCGCAGGCATGCGATTTCCACTCTCTCGATCGCGGCGCTCGCCGTCGCCTTCGGCCACCGCGCGGATGCCGCCGAGGCCTGGCCCACGAAACCGGTGCGCATCATCGTGCCCTTCGCGCCCGGCGGCGGCGCCGACGGCTCGGCGCGCGTGCTGGCCGAGGTGCTGGCACCGCAGCTCGGCCAGCCGGTGATCGTCGAGAACAAGCCCGGCGCGGGCAGCGCCATCGGCGTGATGGCGGCGCTGCAGAGCCGCGACGGCCACACGCTGCTGATGGGCAGCAACAGCATGGTGATCAACCCGTCGCTCAACCCGAAGCTGACCTACGACGTGGCGCGCGATTTCGACGCCATCGGCATGGTCTCGCAGCAGCCGCTGGTGCTGGTTGTGCCGGCCGAATCGAAGGCGAAGACCGTGGCTGACCTGGTGGCGCAGGCCAAGGCCCAGCCCGGCAAGCTCAGCGCGGGCAACAGCGGCACCGGCACGCTGGCGCACCTGACGGCCGAGCTGTTCGCGCAGGAGACCGGCACCTCGCTCGTGAGCGTGCCCTACAAGGGCGAGAGCGCGCTGATGCCCGACCTGATCTCGGGACTGGTGTCGATGGGCTTCCTGAACCTGCCGAGCGTGATCGTGCACATCCGCTCGGGCCGGCTGCGTGCGCTGGCTGTGTCTTCGGCGCAGCCGGTGGCCGAGCTGGCGAACGTGCCGACCCTGCGCAGCCTGAAGCTGCAGAGCCTGGAAGTGGAGGGCTGGGCCACGCTGGTGGCGCCCAAGGGCAGCATTCCTGCCGAGGGGTTGGCGCGGCTCGAGAAGCTGCTGGCAGGCGCGCTGCAGTCGGAGACGGTGAAGAAGCGCTTCGAGGCGCTGAGCCTCGAGACATTCATCCGCGGCCGCGAGGCCACGGCCCAGTACCTGAAGGCCGAAGGCGGCCGCTGGGGGCAGGTGGTGAAGAGCCGCGGCATCCAGGTCGAGAACTAGCATGCACATGAACAAGGACATCGGAACGAGCCGCGTCGTCGAGGCCGACGTGGTGGTGTGCGGCGGAGGCGTCGCGGGCACCATGGCGGCGGTGGCGGCGGCACGGCAGGGCGCCTCGGTGGTGCTGGTCGAACGCTACGGCTTCCTGGGTGGCAACGCCACGGCGGGCGCGGTGGCGCAGTTCAACAGCTGGCAGACCGGCAACGGCCGCAAGGTGGTGGCGGGGCTTGCCGACGAGGTGGTCGAGCGGCTGCGGCGCTACGGCGGCGCGCGCGAGCACGACCGATTCGTGATGTCCACCGGGCATCACATGGACCGCGTCGAATACGAGCCCGAGGTGCTCAAGCTGGTGCTCGACGACATGGTGGCGGAGGCCGGCGTGCAACCGCTGCTGCATGCCAGCCTGCTCGACGTGCAGTGCGAGGGGCGACGCGTCGCCGGCCTGCGCGTGCTGACCAAGGGCGGCGTGCTCGCCCTGCGCCCGGCCGTGCTGGTCGATGCCTCCGGCGACATGGACGCGCTCGAGCAGGCGGGCGCGCGCTTTCTCGAGCTCGGCGGCGGCGAGGCGCTGCAGCCGGCCACGATGATGTTCCGCTTCGGCCCCATCGATTTCGAGCGCTTCGGCGCGCTCTCGAAGGCGGAGCTCGCCGAACTGGCCGCCAGGGGCTATGCGCAGGGCGGTCTCGCGCGGGCCGCGTTGCACTCCAGCCGCGTTCCGCATTCGGACGACGCCTGGTTCAACATCAGCCGGCTGGCCATCGACGCCACCGACCCGATGGCGCTCGGCGGTGCGGAGATCGAGGGCCGGCGGCAGGCATGGAAGGCCGCGGCTTTCATCGCCGCCTCGGTGCCCGGCTGCGGCAACGGTCGGCTTCGCGCCTTCGGCACGCAGGTGGGCGTGCGCGAGACGCGGCGCGTGGAGGGCGACCATGTGCTGACGGCCGCCGAGCTGCTGGAGCCGGTGCAGTTCGCCGACGCCATCGCGGCCGGGGCCTACCCGATCGACATCCATCCGGCGCAGGGCGGCTCGCTGCACTACGTGCCGATGGACGACGACCATGCCTACCAGATCCCGTACCGCAGCCTGATCCCGGGCGCTCTCGACAACGCGCTGGGCGTGGGGCGCGGCATCTCGGCCAGCCATGAGGCGCTGGCGGCCATCCGGGTCATGACGATCTCGATGGCGGTGGGGCACGCGGCCGGCATTGCCGCGGCGATGGCAGCGAAGGCGGCTGGCGAGGGCATGGGCGCCCAGGTGCGGGCGGTTCCGGTGCCGGCATTGCGCGAGGCGCTGCTGCGCGGCGGTGCGGTGCTCGCCTAGGCGCTCAGAGCCAGTTGCCGCTCTGCGGCATCTGCACCTTCTCGGCGGGGTCGCCGCCGGTGACGAGCGAGCCGATGAGGATGCTCAGCAGCGAGATGAAGATGCTCGCGAACAGCGCGGTCCAGAAGCCCGACACCCTGAAGCCCTTCACCAGCGCGGCCACCAGCAGGATCATCAGCGCGTTGATGACCAGCAGGAAGAGCCCGAAGGTCACCAGCGTCAGCGGCAGCGTGAGCACGATCAGCAAGGGCTTGACGATCGCGTTGGCCAGGCCCAGCAACAGCGCCGAGACGATCAGCGCGCCGGTGCTGTCGAACTTCAGTCCGCGAAAGAGATGGCTTGCGACCCACAGCGAGATGCCGGTGATGGCCCAGTGGACGAGGAAGGGAGTCAGGTTGTTCAGCATGGATCGGGTGGTTTGTGGCAGCAGACGCAGAGCTTGTTGCCGTCGGGATCACGGAAGTAGGCTCCATAGTAGTCGGCGTGGTAGTGCGGCCTGAGGCCCGGCGGGCCTTCGCAGGTGCCGCCCTGTGCCAGCGCGATGGCGTGGACCCGGTCCACCGTGGCGCGGTCGGCGGCCATCAGCGCCACCATCTGGCCGTTGCCGGGCGAGGCTGCCTGCTCGTCGTACGGGGTACCCACCAGGAAGAGCGGGCGGGGCGCGTCGGGGCCTTGCCAGCCGGCCCATGGCTTGCCGTCGTCGCGGAACCTCAGCTTCAGGCCCAGTTCGCCCATGAGCGCCGAATAGAAGGAGAAGGCGCGCTCGAAGTCGTTCACACCGATGTAGACGTGGGACAACATGCGAGTTAATTCTTCCTGGTTAACAGCCCAATTGTTGACCTGATTCTCGATTGTTACCCCAAGAAACACTGGCGGACTGGCCGTTAAGATCGCCGGCTTATGGCCAATGCGTCGATCGCCAGCATGACCCCCGCCCCGGCTTCGGCCGATGAAGCCGAATCGTGGGTACGCGGCGAGCTCATCCGCAGCCTGATGCGCTCGGCGAAGGGCTCGTACTTCGTCTCCGCGGCGCTGATGCCGGCCATGGTCGGCCTGAACTGGGCCTACGTCCCCCGTTGGGAACTGCTCATCTGGCTCCTGGCCGGCCTGATCGCCACCGCCTGCCGGGCCTGGGGCGCGCGGGTCTACGCGGTGCGCTACGCCGGGCGCAGCGCGGCCGCGCAGCAGCAGTTCACCGAGCGCTATGGCTTCGTCTGGAGCACCAGCGCGGTGGTGTGGGGGCTGTCGGTGCTGCTGTTCTTCGAACGTACGCCGCAGGTCAACCAGTTCATGAGCTGGCTCATCGTGGCCGGCGTGGGCACCTTTCCGCTCAACGGGCTGGCGCTGCATCCGCCCCTGCTCAAGCGCTACGTCAACACGCTGTTCATCACGATGCTGGGGGCGGTGCTGATACGGCTGGTGTCGATCACGCTGCAGCATCCGCAGTTCCAGTACGGCTACCTGATGCCCATACTGCCGATCCTTCACTGGTTCCTGCTGCTGAGGGCCGGGCGGCACATCCACGAGACGGCGCGCAACAGCCTGGAGCTGCTGTTCCACAACCACATCCTGATCAAGTCGCTGACCCAGCAGCGGCAGGCGGCGGTGTCGGCCGTGGCCATGAAGAACCGCTTCCTGGCCAGCGCCGCGCATGACATGCGCCAGCCGGTGCTGGCACTTTCGTTGTATGCCGACTGGCTGCGCAACGAGCCCGAGCTGGTGCTCGAGCTCGCGCCGAAGATCGTGCGCGCCACGCACGCGGTGAACGCGCTGTTCGACTCGATGTTCGACCTGGCGCGCATCGACTCGGGCCAGGTGCGCCTGCACGTCGAGCGGGTCGACGTGCCCGAGCTGCTGCACGACCTGGAGCTGCAATACCGCCCCGTGGCAGAGAGCCGCGGCCTGGATTTCCGCGTGCACATGTGCGAGGGCTCGTTCCTGACCGACCCGATCCGCGTGCGCCGCATGATCGGCAACCTGCTGGCCAACGCGATCAAGTACACGACCGAAGGCGGCGTGCTGCTGGCTGCACGGCAGACGCGGGACGGCCTGCGCGTGGAGGTGTGGGACACCGGCATCGGCATCGCGCCCGAGCATCTGCGCGACGTGTTCCTGGAGTTCTACAAGGTGGCCGACCACGCCGGCACCTCCGACGGCTTCGGCCTGGGCCTCGCCATCGTCGCGCGGCTGTCGCACGTGCTGGGTCACCCGGTGAGCGTGCGCTCGCGGCTGGGCAGCGGCAGCGTGTTCAGGGTGGCGCTGCATGACGCCGACGAGGCGGTTGCGCAGGCGCGGGTGACGGCCTCCGGCGGCTGAAGACACACTCAACTCCGCCCCCAAGAAAAAACCGCGCCAAGGCGCGGTTTTTTTATTTCGGGAACACCGAGGAACCGGCTTTGCCGGTCCTCAGGTGTTGCCCCCTGCAAGGGGGTTGGCGCAGCGACACGAAGTGCGCGAAGCCTGGGGGTCAGCCAGATAGCAAGCCGTTCGTGCGCGCGTAGTGCAGCGCCTGCGTACGGCTCTTCACCCCCAGCCTGCGGAACAGACGCCACAGGTGAACCTTCACCGTGTGCTCGCTGATCTCCAGGTCGGTGGCGATGTCGCGGTTGCTCATGCCCTTGTCGAGCATGGCGATCAGCTGCGTCTGGCGCTTCGAGAGCTTGCCGCTGTTGGCGGCGGGCATCTCGTCGGCTTCGTCTTCCGAGCCGGCCATCAGCAGGCCGCGCAGGGCCGCCGCCAGTTCGTTGGAGCTGGCCGACTTCTCGATGTAGGTGTCGGCGCCAGCCTCGATGCAGGCGTCTTCCATGTCGGCGGAGGGGGCCGCGGAATACACGGCGATCGGCACGTTCGGATAGACCTGCTTGACCGCGATCACGCCCGAGACGCCGTTGGTGTCCGGCAGCTTCAGGTCCAGGCAGAAGAGCGTGGGCGCGCCACGCTGCTGCACGGAGCTTGCGAGCTTGTCGAGGCGTTCGAGCTCGACGATGTTCTCGGCCGGGCGCAAGCGCCGCAAGACCATCACGATCGCGTCGCGCATCAAGGGGTGGTCGTCGATGACATAAATGCTCATGTTTTCTTCCTTTGTGATCGCACCGTCTTCTCTCGTCATGCTCATCGGCCGATAAGCCGATGGGCGTTGCCGGATCAACTCCCGCTGGTTGTGCCGGGTGTCGTTTCCGTCAGTGCCTCCAGCGCCTCTTCGACGGCGCGTATTTTTTCTGTACCGATGGGTTCCAGCTGGCCGGCCAGCGCGGCCAATGCTTCGCCGCGTTGTGCCTGCAGGATTGCGATGGTACGGCCCGCTTCCTGCGGCGACGCGAATCCACGGCTTTGCAGCAGGGTTTCGCCGCGCGCATCCAACAGCTTGAAATAGAAAAGTCCGTCCGCCTTCTCGCGGTACTGCTTGAAACTGGGCTTGGCGACCTTGGCCGCCTTGGCCTGGCCCTTGTCCTTGCCGGCCGCGAGGTTGCGCAGGCCGACCGCGTGGCGCAGGCTGGCCATGAAGGGCTTCGACAGGGCCTGCGCCTTCTCGGCGCCGGCGAGCAGGGTGCGCTCGATCTGCGCCGGGTCGTTCATGAGCGCCTCGTAGCGCTCGCGCAGCGGCGCCACTTCGAGGTCGATGCGCTCGAACAGCATCTGCTTGGCGTCGCCCCAGCCGATGCCGTCGGCGTACGCCTTGCGCAGCGACTCGGTTTCCTCGGCGCTGGCGAAGGCCTGGTAGATCTGGAAGAGCGCCGAGCCCTCGGTGTCCTTGGGTTCGCCGGGTGCGCGGGAGTCGGTCACGATGCTGGAGATCTGCTTGTGCAACTGCGCGCGCGGCGCGAACAGCGGGATCGTGTTGCCGTAGCTCTTGCTCATCTTGCGGCCGTCGAGGCCGGGCAGGGTGGCCACGGCGTCGTCGATCTCGGCCTCGGGCAGCGTGAAGTGATCGCCGTAGAGGTGGTTGAAGCGCTGCGCCATGTCGCGCGCCATCTCGATGTGCTGCACCTGGTCGCGCCCCACGGGCACCTTGTGGGCGTTGAACATCAGGATGTCGGCGCCCATGAGCACCGGGTACATGAAGAGGCCCGCCGTCACGTCGGCATCGGGGTCCTCGCCCTTGGCCACGTTCTTGTCGAGCTGCGCCTTGTAGGCGTGCGCGCGGTTGAGCACGCCCTTGCCGGTGACGCAGGTGAGGAACCAGGTCAGCTCGGGGATCTCGACGATGTCCGACTGGCGGTAGAAGGTGACTTTCTCGGGGTCGAGGCCGCAGGCCAGCCAGCTGGCGGCGATCTCGAGGGTGGAGCGCTGGATCAGCGCCGGCTCCTGCACCTTGATGAGCGCGTGGTAGTCGGCGAGGAAGAAGAAGCTCTGCACACCGGGCGCGACGCTTTGCCGCACCGAATGGCGGATCGAGCCGACGTAGTTGCCGAGGTGCGGCGTGCCCGACGGCGTGATGCCGGTCAGGACGCGCAGGGGAGCTTGGGAAGACGAAGCCATGGAACGAAGGGGAAACTTAGCGCAGCAAAGCTACGAGCGGAATAAGGATCGTGTTGATGATGGAGTAGCCCGCCGCCATCAGCGGCTGCAGCCAAAGCTTGCCGAGAACTCCGGCCAGCACCAGTGCCATCACGATGAAGAAGCCATAGGGCTCGATGCGTGCAAGAAAGTTTGGCACCGGTCCATTCGGCAGCAGACCCACAAGGATGCGACCGCCATCGAGCGGTGGCAAGGGGAACAGGTTGAAGGCCCACATGACGAGGTTGACCAGCACGCCGCCTTGCGCCATCTGTACGAAAAAAGGCTCATCGATGCCAGTGGCACGCAGCAGGACGAAAAGGATGGCCCATGCCAGTGCCATCGCGAAGTTGGCGGCCGGCGCTGATAGTGACACCCAGAGCAGATCTCGCTTCGGATTACGCAGGTTGCGCGGATCGAACGGGATCGGCTTGGCATAGCCAAACAGCAGCGCTCCAGAGGTAGCGAAGTACAGCACCAATGGGATCAGCAGCGTGCCAATGGGATCGATGTGCTTGATCGGGTTCAGCGTTAGTCGACCCATCATGGCGGCCGTCTGATCGCCGAAGTGGCTTGCCACACGGCCTCGAACCACGGCGGGCACCGTGATGGCGAACAGCACCGGCAGCGCCAGGATCAGGACGGTTTGAATCTGACTTGAAATATCCACTGGGCGATTGTGTCAGACAGGAGTGGTTCTCAGCCCCGATTTCAGAGACCCAGCACGGCCAGCGCGCCGCGTCCCTGGCGCACCACGACGGGGTCGTCGCCCGAGCCCATGGGCGTGAGGTCGACCACGGTGGTGGGCTGCGAAGGGCAGGCGCCGGCATCGATGACCGCGGCGATCTGCTTCTCGAAGCGCTCGCGGATGGTCTGCGCGTCGTTCAGCGCCTCGGTCTCGCCCGGAGCGATCAGCGTGGTGGCCAGGAGGGGCGCGCCGTGCAGCGACAGCAGCTCCAGCAGCACCTTGTGGTCGGGCACGCGCAGGCCGATGGTCTTGCGCTGCGGATGGCTCACGCGGCGCGGCACTTCCTTGGTGGCCTCGAGCAGGAAGGTGTAGGGGCCGGGCGTGGCCGCCTTCAGCAGGCGGTACTGCTTGTTGTCGACGCGCGCGTAGTTGGCCAGTTCGCTCAGGTCGCGGCACAGCAGCGTGAGATGGTGCTTCTCGTCGACCTGGCGGATGCGGCGAAGCTGGTCGACCGCGTCCTTGTCGTCGAGGTGGCAGGCCAGCGCGTAGCTGGAGTCGGTGGGCACGGCCACGATGTCGCCGCGCTCCAGCAGCGTGACGGCCTGCTTCAGCAGGCGCTGCTGCGGGTTCTCTGGATGGACTTCGAAGTACTGGGCCATGATGAAGAAAGGCTCCTGGTCAGGATTCGGCGGGCTCGATGGGCACCCGGCGCTCGCGCACCGTGAGCCATGCGCCGGCCGCGCCGCAGACCGCGATCATCGCCATGCCGATCAGCGAGAAGCTGTCGGGCACATGGGAAAAGACGATCCAGCCGCCGAGCATGGCGAACGCGATCTGGGCATAGAGATACGGGGTAAGCGTGGAAGCCGGCGCGCGCTGGTAGGCCAGGATCAGCATGAAGTGCCCCACCGTGCCCATGAAGCCCATGAGGCACAGCAGCGCCCACCATTCCCACGAGGGCAGCGAGGTCCACACGAAGGGCACTCCCAGCGAGACGAGCAGCGTACCCACCCAGCCGGTGTAGAAGTGCATGGTCAGCGGGTTCTCGGTCTGCGCCAGCTTGCTCGTGAGCACCTGGAACCAGGCGTTGCTCAGTACCAGCCCGAGCGGCAGGAAGATGGCCCAGCTGAACGCACCGCCGCCCGGCCGCAGGATGACCAGCGTGCCGAGGAAGCCGCCCGCCACCAGCGACCAGCGCAGCGGCGACACGTGCTCCTTGAGCGTGGTGGCCGCCAGCAGTGTGATGACCAGCGGCGCGATCAGCACGATCGACGTGAACTCGGCCAGCGGCATGTAGCGCAGGCTCAGGAAGGCGAAGATGCTCGACGCCAGCAGCAGCGCCCCGCGCAGCGCCTGGTAGCGCGGATGCCGCGTGCGAAGCAGCTCCGTGCCGCGCAGCGGCAGCAGCACCAGCGTGGTTGCCACGGCCTGGAAGGCGTAGCGGAACCACACGCCCATCAGGATGGGCACGCCGAGGGTGGAGTACTTGGTGGCGGTGTCGAGCGTCGCGAAGCAGGCCACCGCCAGGATCACCAAGCCGATGCCGGCGAGGATGCGCTCCGACTCCTTGCTGACGCTGCGCTGTTGCGCTGCGCGTGCGTTCGCCAGCGCAGCTGCCGCCGCGCTGTCGGTGCCGGTCCCGGGGTTCTGGCTCACTGCTGGATGCGGTCGCCGAGCAGTTCCCACACGGGAGTGAGCGCGCCGGGCAACGGCGGCAGCTTGCCGAGATCGCAGTGGCTCTCGTCGGGGCTGTGGAAATCGCTGCCGCGCGAAGCGGCGAAATCGAACTCGAGCGCCTTGTCGGCGTACTCGACGAACTCGGCCGGCGTGTGGCTGCCTGTGACGACCTCGATCGCCTGGCCGCCATGCGCCTTGAACTCGAGGAACAGCGCGTACTCCTCGTTGGCCGAGAACTTGTAGCGGCCCGGGTGCGCGATCACGGCCATGCCCTTGGCGGCGGTGATCCAGTGCACGGCGTCCTTCAGCGTGGCCCAGCGGTGCGGAACGTAGCCGGGCTTGCCCTCGGTGAGGAACTTGCGGAACACCTCTGGCGTGTCGCGGCAGTGACCCTGCTCGACGAGAAAGCGCGCGAAGTGCGTGCGGGAGATGAGTTCGGGGTTGCCGACGAACTTGAGCGCGCCTTCGTAGGCGCCGTGGATGCCGACCTTTGCCAGTCCTTCGGACATTTCCTGCGCCCGCTTGCCGCGGCCGCCGCGCGTGTCGTAGAGGCCTTGCGAAATGGCCGCGTCGTCGGGGTCGAAGCCCAGGCCGACGATGTGCACGGTTTCGCCGGCGAAGGTCACCGAGATCTCGGTGCCGGTGAGATAGCGCATGCCGTTGGCACGGGCCGCCGCTGCGGCGCGGTGCTGGCCGCCGATTTCGTCGTGATCGGTGAGGGCCCAGAGCTCGACGCCGTTGGCGGCCGCGCGCGTGGCCAGTTCTTCGGGCGTCAGCGTGCCGTCGGAAACCACGGAGTGGCAGTGAAGATCGGCATTGAGAATGGAGGACACCCTCGCATTCTATGGGGTCTGGAACATCGTTGCGGGCGCGTGGATGCTATGCAAGATGCTATTAAATAAATAGCATTACTGCACCGCTGCATGCGCCTCAGCGCTTCTTGCGAAAAGCCGCCCAGGCCGCCACCGCGGTGAAGCTGATCACGATGCCCACCACGATCCAGAAGCCGTGCTTGTGCTCCGCGAGCGGAATGCCACCCACGTTCATGCCGAACAGGCCGGCCAGGATGTTGATCGGCAGCGCCAGCACGGTCACCACCGTCAGCACGAAAAGGCTGCGGTTGTTGTCCTCGTTGACGTTGGCGGCGATCTCTTCCTGCAGCAGCTTGATGCGCTCCTGCAGCGCCTGCATGTCGCGCAGCACCACCGAGAACTCCTCGGTCGAGCCGCGCAGCGCCTGCGCGTCGGGCTCGGCCATCCATCCCGGAGGCCCCTGCAGCAGCCGGAACAGCGCCGCCGGCTCGGGCGCCAGCAGCCGCTGCAGCCGCACCAGCAGCCGGCGCAGCACGCCCAGGCGCGCGCGCTTGTGGTCGAGGCGGCCGGCCAGCAGTTCGTCTTCGATGCGGTCGATGCGCGAAGTGACGCCGCGCACGATCTTCACCAGCACGTCGGCCTGTGCGCGCAGCAGGTGTTCGAGCAGTTCCGTGCTGGAACGCGGCGCGTCGCCGGCCTTCACGGCCGTGCGCAGCGCGTCCACCGAGCGCAGCGGCTTGGTGCGCGCCGTGACCACGAGGCGCGGGCCCACGCTGATCCACAGCGTGGAGATGTCGGAAGGCTCGAAGCTGAACTCGAAGTGCACGTCGTTGATGACGGCGATCAGCGAGTCGTCGTCGCGCTCGATGCGCGTGGAGGGCAGGCCCTCGTGCAGCGTCTCGTAGAAGGTGTCCGACAGATTCGCGTGCCGCACCAGCCAGCGCTCGGCGTGCGCATGGCTCAGGTTGAAGTGCAGCCAGACGTAGGCTGGGTTCTCCTGCTCGTCGCCTTCGCAGTCGTGGAGGTCTTCGCGGCTTGCAGGGCCGGTCGGGGTATCTCGCTGCTCGGCCAGCCACGCCGCCGCCTGCGCCGAGTCGATCGCTCGCGCAGGCTCCGGCGCCCGGGCGTCGAAAAGGTAGCCGCAGATCAGCCCGGCTTCGTCGCCCCCGTAGGACTGGGCAGCGAGATCATGGAATGCCGACAAGATGGTAGATAAGCGAAATCAGAAGATGCGGGTGAACAGCCAGTAGAGCGAGCCCGACAGCAGCATCGCCACCGGCAGCGTCAGCACCCAGGCCAGCGCGAGATTGCGCAGCGTGGACAGCTGCAGGCCCGAGCCGCTGGCCGTCATGGTGCCCGCCACGCCTGACGAAAGCACATGCGTGGTCGACACCGGCAGCCCGTACATGTCGGCCGCGCCGATGGTGACCATGGCCACCACTTCGGCCGAGGCGCCCTGCGCATAGCTCAGGTGCGTCTTGCCGATCTTCTCGCCCACGGTGACCACGATGCGCTTCCAGCCGATCATCGTGCCCAGGCCCAGCGCGATGGCCACCGCCACCTTGACCCACAGCGGAATGAAGCGCGTGGCGCTGTCCAGCTCCTGGCGGAAGGTGTTCACGCGCAGCTTCGTCTCTTCGTCGAACTTCGCTGCGCCGCTCTTGTCGAGGTGGCGGATGGCCTCGGAGGCCAGGTACATGTCGTTTCGCACGTTGGCGACGGCATCGGCCGGAACGCCGGCCAGCGAGCCGTGTTGGCGCACCTGCTGGCCGATGCTGCCGGCGGTCGCGGCCAGCGCAGGCACCACGGAAGGAGCGAACTCGCGGGTGCGCACATAGGTGGAGAGCGTGTCGCGCGCGGCCGCCGGCTCCATGGCCGGCAGCGAAGTCGGCACGCTGCGGTTCAGCGCGTTCTGCGCCATCTCGGCCACGGCCACGAACTTGACGGTTTCGTTGGCCGGCATCGCGCGGTTCAGCGCATAGGCCATCGGCACCGTGCCCACGAGGATCAGCATGATCAGACCCATGCCCTTCTGCCCGTCGTTGGAGCCGTGCGCGAACGAGACGCCCGTGCAGGTGAGGATCAGCAGGCCGCGGATCCACCACGGCGGCGGCTCGCTGCCCTTGGGTTCTTCATAGAGTGCGCGGTTCTTCACGAAGGCGCGAAGCGCCAACAGCAGCAGGGCGGCGCAGCCGAAGCCGACCATCGGCGACAGCAGCAGCGAATAGCCCACCTTGGTGGCCTGCGCCCAGTCGACGCCGCTGGTGCCGTCGCGGCCGTGCATCAGCGCGTTGGCCACGCCCACGCCGATGATCGAGCCGATCAGCGTGTGCGACGACGATGCCGGCAGCCCCAGCCACCAGGTGCCCAGGTTCCAGATGATGGCGGCGATCAGCAGCGCGAACACCATCGCGAAGCCGGCGCCGGAGCCGACCTGCAGGATCAGCTCCACCGGCAGCAGAGCGATGATGCCGAAGGCCACTGCGCCGCTGGAAACCATCACGCCCAGGAAGTTGAAGACGCCCGACCACACCACCGCGAAGTTGGGCGGCAGCGAATGGGTGTAGATGACGGTGGCCACGGCGTTGGCCGTGTCGTGGAAGCCGTTGACGAACTCGAAGCCCAGCGCGATCAGCAGCGCCACGCCCAGAAGTATGTAGGGCACCCAGGTGGTGACCGGCGCCCCGGAGGCCGTGACGTCGCCCACCAGGCTCCAGGCCGTGAAGAGCAGGCCGGCGGCCAGCAGCCCCACGAAGGTGATCAGCGTGAGCGGACCGGGTTTGGCGTCGAGCTTCGGCCGTTGCGCGGCAGGCGCCGACGGTAACTCGGCATGCGGGGCTGCAAGCGTGTTCATGGGCGATTCTGGGGTGTTGGAATGGCTTCAGATGGTGTTCGCGGCGTGTGACAACTACATGTCAATGGCGTCAAAACCGTCACGTAGTCGTCATATAGGGCGAGCAGCATGCTTTTTCGTCTCCCTTCTCAATCCTTTCTTCTGCTGCCCACCATGCTGACGAGCGCACTTCCCGACCACGAAGACCTGATGCAACGCATCGCCCGCGACTTGATCGACAGCTACGACGAAGAGCTCGAGCTGGAAATCGAGGACCGCAACCTCGACGGCCTCGACCCCGCCTCCGCAACCACCCAGTCGTCCACCGACAAGGCGGCCCGCCAGGCCTATTTCAAGGAGCTGTTCCGTCTTCAGGGCGAGCTGGTCAAGCTGCAGGACTGGGTGCAGCACAGCAAGCAGAAGGTCGTCATCCTGTTCGAAGGCCGCGATGCGGCGGGCAAGGGCGGCGTCATCAAGCGCATCACCCAGCGCCTGAATCCGCGCGTGGCCCGCGTGGCCGCGCTGCCGGCGCCCAACGACCGCGAACGCACGCAGTGGTACTTCCAGCGCTATGTGGCGCACCTGCCGGCGGCCGGCGAAATGGTGCTGTTCGACCGCAGCTGGTACAACCGCGCCGGCGTCGAGCGCGTGATGGGCTTCTGCACCGACGACGAGTACGAGGAGTTCTTCCGCACCGTGCCCGAGTTCGAGAAGATGCTCGTGCGCTCGGGGATCAAGCTCATCAAGTACTGGTTCTCCATCACCGACGACGAGCAGCACATGCGCTTCCTCGGCCGCATCCACGACCCGCTCAAGCAGTGGAAGCTGAGCCCTATGGACCTCGAGAGCCGCCGCCGCTGGGAGGAATACACCAAGGCGAAGGAAACCATGCTCGAGCGCACCCACATCCCCGAGGCTCCGTGGTGGGTGGTGCAGGCGGTCGACAAGAAGAAGGCGCGGCTGAACTGCATCAGCCACCTGCTGGGCCAGCTGCCCTACAACGAGGTGCCGCACCCGCCGGTCGAGCTGCCCGAGCGCGTGCGCCATGCCGACTACCTGCGCCAGCCGGTTCCGGCCAGCATGATCGTCCCGGAAATCTACTGAAGCGCGCCCGGCCCGGGGCTGCCCCGGGGCCGGGAGTAGGCCGGCCGGCGCTTTGCGGTCACACTGCGCGCCATGGCCAGCCGTTCCACAGCCTCCGTCTTCGCCCGCGCCTACGAGCGAAACCTGCGCGCGCTCACCAAGGCAACGCTGAACAACAGCAAGCGCATCGCGGGGCAGGTCCGGCGCGCCACGGCACAGCGGCTCAAGCCCCCGCCCGGCAGGGGCGACTGGCTCAGCGGCATGGCCGTGGGCCCCGGCGGGGCGCGCGGCTATCACCTGTTCCGGCCGGCCGGGCTGGAGCTCCAGCCGGGCGAGCGGCTGCCGCTCATGGTCATGCTCCACGGCTGCGGCCAGACCGGGCGCGACTTCGCCGCGAGCACCCGCATGAACGCGCTGGCCGTGCGCAAGCGCTTCCTGGTGCTTTACCCCGAGCAGGACCGGCTCGCCCATCCCCAAGGCTGCTGGAACTGGTACGAGCGCCGTTCAGGCAAGGCCGATGCCGAGGCCGCGACGCTGATGGCCGCCATCGACCAGGCCTGCCTGCTCTATCCCATCGACCGCGACCGCATGGCGCTGGCCGGTCTCTCGGCCGGCGCGGGCATGGCGGCGCTGCTGGCCACGCGCTACCCGAACCGCTTCCGCGCCGTCGTCATGCATTCCGGCGTGGCGCCCGGCGCGGCGAAGTCGTCGGTCACGGCCCTCGGCGCGATGCGCGGCGAGCACGTGCCGCCGATGCCCACCACGGCAGTCGGCAAGGCGATGGGCGCCGCTGCAGTCTTCACCACCTTGCCGCCGATGCTGGTGCTGCACGGCGACGCCGACGCGGTGGTCGCGCCGAGCAATGCCGTCAGCAGCGCGGCGGTGTGGGCCACGGCGCTGGGCGCGCGGCCCGGGCTGCCGCGCGACATGCAGCGGGGCAGGCGTCGCGCGATGCGCGTGACCGACTTCAAGCGCAAGGGCCGCACGCTCGTCACCCTGTGCGAGATCGCGGGGCTGGGACACTCATGGAGCGGCGGCGCGCCGCATCAGCTGTTCAGCGATCCCGAAGGGCCCGATGCCACGCGCATGAGCTGGGCCTTCGCTGCCGCGCAGTTCAAGAACGTCGTGAAGATCTGAGCCGGGGCGCACCCCGGACACCCGCTGCCCGAGCCGGGCGATGACCTCCGAGGTCATTGCCGCCATGTCGCCCGGCCCGAACACTCGGGCTCATCATGACGCAGTCGAACACAGCTGCCTCCGCAGCCCCCCTTTCTTCCACGACCGGCCAGGGCGCGGTTCGACCCGGCCGGCTGGGCCTGTGGGTCATGCTCAGCGGCACCTTCCTGGTGGTGATGGACTTCTTCATCGTCAACGTCGCACTGCCGTCGATGCAGCGCGAACTGCAGGCGAGCGCCGGCACCCTGCAGCTGGTGGTGGCCGGCTACGGCCTGGCCATGGCGGCGGGCCTCGTCACCGGCGGGCGGCTCGGCGACATCTTCGGGCGCAGGCGGATGTTCATGCTCGGCCTGCTGCTCTTCGCGCTGGCTTCCGCCGCCTGCGGCTTCGCGCCGACCGCCGAACTGCTGGTGGCCGCGCGCGTGCTGCAGGGGCTGGCCGGCGCGCTGCTGCAACCGCAGGTGCTGGCGATGATCGGCCTGGCCTACACCGGCGAAGACCGCGCGCGAGCCTTCGCGGCCTACGGTCTCGCGCTGGGGCTCGCCGCCACGCTGGGCCAGCTCGTGGGCGGGCTGCTGATCCATGCCGACCTGGCGGGGCAGGGGTGGCGCAGCTGCTTCCTCATCAACGTGCCGATCGGCCTGCTGGCGTTCGTGCTCGCGCCTCGGGTCATCCCGCCTCTCGCGAACAACGGCAGGAGCAGCCTCGATCCGGCCGGCATGCTGCTGGTGGCCCTGAGCTCGGTGGCCGTGGTGCTTCCCCTGGTGGAAGGCCGCGAGCAGGGCTGGCCGCTGTGGAGCTGGGCGTGCCTTGCCGCGGCGCTGCCGCTGCTCGCCGCCTTTGCATATCAGCAGCGCAGGCTCGCCGCGCGCGGCGGTGCGCCGCTGGTGGCGCCGGTGCTGCTGGCCAACGGCCGCTTCGTCACGGGCCTGTTCACCACGCTGGCCTTCTACGCGGGGAACGCCTCGCTGTACTTCGTGCTCGCGCTGTATCTGCAGCAGGGCCTGGGGCTCGAGGCCCTCAGCTCGGGCATCGTCTTCACCTCGCTGGCGGTCGGCTTCTTCGGGACATCCATCGCGGGCGCGCGCATCACGCGGCGCTTCGGCGGCAAGCCGCCCATCGCGCTCGGCGCGCTGGTGCTGGCGGCGGGGCATGCACTGCAGTTCGTCAACGTCGCCGGATGGGCCGGGCATTCGCACGTCGTGGCGTGGATGGTGCCGCTGCTGTTCGTGCAGGGCGCCGGGCTCGGCATGGTGATGGCGCCGCTGGTATCCACCGTGCTGGCGGGCCTGCCGCCGCAGCATGCAGGCGTGGCTTCGGGCGTGATGTCGATGGTGCAGCAGGCGAGCAACGCGCTGGGCGTGGCGCTGATCGGCATCCTCTTCTATGGGCGGCTGGGCCACGCGCCCGATGCGGCGGGATACGCGAGCGCGTTCGGGGCGGCGCTGCTGTACCTGACGGTGTCGGCGCTGCTCGTCGCGGCCTTGTACCGCAGGGGCGCACGGCACACCTAGTTGCTTGACGGCAGGGGAAGGGCGGACAGCTTCTCGGCCACTCGCTGGCAGGCGGCGATCAGGTCGCGGACGATGCGTTCGTCGATGTTCATGTCGCCTTCGTATTCGCCGAGATTTCGTATCTCATGGCCCTTGGCGAGCACACGCCATACCTCCGGCCCCAGCGACAGGGTGTGCGGCAACACCTGGAAGACGATGAAGCGATTGCTCGAGCGATAGCCATGCCATCTCAGCGCGGCAAGGCACATGGCATGCGCTGCGTTGTAGGCGAGATCGAAGCGGCTCTCCAGGGAGAGTTGTGCGACTTGGGCATCTTCCAGACGCGCTTGCCCGGAGCGCAGCAGGCCCGCGAATTCGCGGGCATCGGGTGCCTCGGCCGTCAGCGGCTTCGACGGACCGCACAGGTTTTCAAGTGGGGAGGACATGCGCGTCGCCAACCACCCAAAGCTTGGGCTGTGCCATGACGCGCGTGACGAATGATTCGCCGTCCTTGTGCTTTCGCATCAGTTCTTTCCTCGTGAGCATGGTCGGGTTCACTGTACGGCCGAGGCGTGCCGATACCGCGTCGAGGGCCAGAAACAGGTCCGAATACGCAAGCTCGTCACTGATCAGAAGCAGGTCGATGTCGCTTGTGGCCGTGTCGCTCTTCTTGGCCACCGAGCCGAAGACGAATGCAGCGTCGATCTTGTCGGCCATGGGTTCCAGCGCTTCGCGCAAGGGGCCCGCGAGTCCGAAAGTCTTGCGCACGATGCTGCACAGCTCCTCGTAGATCGGTGAGTCTGCGTTGGCTTGGTAGTGTTTCTGATTGCCTACGCGCGAGGTTGTGAGCAGCCCGCTGTCGGTCAGGCACTTGAGCTCGCGCTGCACGGCGCCCGAACCGGCGGCAGTAAGCTTGATCAATTCGCTGGAGAAAAAACTTCGGTCCGGCTGGCCGAAGAGATAGCCCAGCACGCGCTGCTGGGTTGTCGTGAACAAGGCGTCCGCAAGCCCGGTGGACTTGTCCGTTCTCGGCAGAGGCGCTGGAGTTTTACCCATTTTGGGAATTTTAATGCCCAAAATGGGTTTTCTGATTCGCACTCGATCATGAACATGACCAACGATCTTCAAGCGCTCACTCAAGCCCTGCGCGACTTCGCACAAGCCCGCGACTGGGAGCAGTTCCACTCCCCCAAGAACCTCGCCTCAGCCCTCTCGGTCGAGGCGGCCGAGCTGCTCGAACACTTCCAGTGGCTCACCGAAGCCCAGAGCCGCGACCTTCCTGCCGACAAGCGCGCCGAGATCGGCACCGAGATCGCCGATGTCTTCCTCTACCTGCTGCAGCTTGCCGACAAGCTCGGCATCGACGTGATCGCGGCGGCGAGAAGCAAGATGCTCGTCAACGCCCGCAAGTACCCTGCACCGCCTGTCCTGCCACCCGGCTGAGTACATCCGTGTACGCCACCCGGCGTATTTCCCCTTTGTGGTGCGTTCCGCAGACTCCCTCCCACGCCAGCCAAGCGCTGTCGAAAAGGTTCAACCAACCCCGGAGCAGGAGTCCACATGCAACGTCGTTTCACACTCAAGGCGCTCACCGCCGCCGTCGCGCTGGCCAGCATTTCTGCTGCGCCCGCATTCGCCGCCGACACCATCAAGGTCGGCGTGCTGCACTCGCTGTCGGGCACGATGGCCATTTCCGAGACCGTGCTGAAAGACACGGTGCTGATGGCCATCGACGACATCAACAAGAAGGGCGGCGTGCTGGGCAAGCAGCTCGAGCCCGTGGTGGTCGACCCGGCCTCCAACTGGCCCCTGTTCGCAGAGAAGACCAAGCAGCTGCTCGGCCAGGACAAGGTCTCGGTGATCTTCGGCTGCTGGACTTCGGTGTCGCGCAAGTCGGTGCTGCCGGTGGTCGAGGAAATGAACGGCCTGCTGTTCTATCCCGTGCAGTACGAGGGTGAAGAGCTCTCGAAGAACGTGTTTTACACGGGCGCCGCGCCCAACCAGCAGGCCATTCCGGCCGTCGACTACCTGATGAGCAAGGAAGGCGGCGGCGCCAAGCGCTGGGTGCTGCTGGGCACCGACTACGTCTATCCCCGCACCACCAACAAGATCCTGCGCGCCTACCTGAAGAGCAAGGGCGTGAAGGAATCGGACATCGACGAGAAGTACACCCCCTTCGGCCACAGCGACTATCAGACCATCGTCGCCGACATCAAGAAGTTCTCTGCCGGCGGCAAGACCGCGGTGGTGTCGACCATCAACGGCGACTCCAACGTGCCCTTCTACAAGGAACTCGGCAACGCCGGCCTGAAGGCCAAGGACGTGCCCGTGGTCGCCTTCTCGGTGGGCGAAGAAGAGCTGCGCGGCGTGGACACCAAGCCGCTGGTTGGCCACCTGGCCGCATGGAACTACTTCATGTCGATCAAGAACCCGACCAACACGGCGTTCATCAAGCAGTGGAGCGAGTACGCCAAGGCCAAGAACATCGCCGGCCACAAGGACAAGCCGCTCACCAACGACCCGATGGAAGCCACCTGGATCGGCATCCACATGTGGAAGCAGGCGGTAGAGAAGGCCAAGAGCACGGACACCGACAAGGTGATCGCCGCCATGGCCGGCCAGACCTTCACGGCTCCCTCGGGCATCGTCTCGAAGATGGACGAGAAGAACCACCACCTGCACAAGAGCGTGTTCATCGGCGAGATCAAGGCCGACGGCCAGTTCAACGTGGTGTGGAAGACGCCGGGCCCGGTCAAGGCCAAGCCGTGGAGCCCGTACATCGAAGGCAACGACAAGAAGCCGGATTACCCAGCTGGCAAATCAATGTAAGTGTGTTTCTCCCTCCCCCGCTGGGGGAGGGCAGGGGTGGGGGCTGACGGCGGTCGATCCGAGCACTGCGCTTGTTCAGGCGCCGAGTGCCCCCACCCCAACCCTCCCCCGGAAGGGGAGGGGGCCAATCCAACTTCCAGTCTCATGATGCTTCGACGAACCCTTCACTGCGCACTGGCCGCCATGCTGCTGATGGCATCGGCCGCCCACGCGCTGACCGCCGACGAAGCCCGGGCCATCGCCTCCGGCGATTCCGAAGCCCGCATCGCCGCGCTCAACAAGGCCGTGCTCACGGCCGACGAGAAGACTTCCGCCTTCATCCAGGCCATGTCCGACGACGCGGTGAAGTACACCGAGGACAAGGTCTTCGTGATGAAGGACGACAAGGGCTACGACCCGGTGAGCGGCGCCGAGCTGAAGGTGCCCGACACCGCCGAGGACGTCGTCAACAACAACCTCATGCGCGGCGCGCTCGATGCCGCGCAGGCTGCGCTCAAGCTCACGAGCAAGGACGACGCCGTGCGCGCCGAGGCCGCGCAGGCGCTCTTCAAGGAGCCCGACGAGTCGCGCGTGCCCATGGTCGAGAAGGCGCTGGCCGCCGAGACCAACCCGAAGATCAAGGCCCAGCTCGAGCTGGTGCGCGCCGCCAGCATGCTCGGCAGCGCCGACAAGGTGAAGCGCCTCACCGCGGCGAAGGAACTGGGCAACAACCGCAACCCCGACACCAAGCTGCTGCTCAATCAGCGCCTGGCCGACGAGACCGAGGCGGACGTCAAGGCCGCCATCGTCGCGTCCATTGCCAGCATCGACGGCGCGCTGGTCTGGGGCGACCGCATCAACGCCGTGTTCAGCGGCATCAGCCTGGGCTCTGTGCTGCTGCTGGCCGCGCTGGGCCTGGCCATCACCTACGGGCTGATGGGCGTGATCAACATGGCGCACGGCGAACTGATGATGATCGGCGCCTACGCCACCTACGTGATGCAGGGCATCTTCCAGAAGTACATGCCCGAGGCGGCGTTCGGCTGGTACCTGGTGGCCGCCATTCCGGTGTCGTTCATGGCATCGGCGCTCGTGGGCGCTGTGCTGGAGCGCGGCGTGATCCGCTTCCTCTACGGCCGCCCGCTCGAGACGCTGCTGGCCACCTGGGGCATCAGCCTGATGCTGCAGCAGCTGGTGCGCTCCATCTTCGGCGCGCAGAACGTCGGCGTGGAAAACCCCGGCTGGATGAGCGGCGGCTTCACCATGCTGAGCAACGTCACGCTGCCGTGGAACCGCATCTGCATCATCGTCTTCGCGGCACTGGTGCTGGTCGCCATGGGCTGGCTCATCGGCCGCACGCGGCTGGGCCTGTTCGTGCGCGGCGTCACGCAGAACCGGCCGATCGCCTCGTGCATGGGCGTGAACACTGCACGCATCGACACCTACGCCTTTGCGCTCGGTTCGGGCATCGCGGGCCTGGCCGGCTGCGCGCTGAGCCAGATCGGCAACGTCGGCCCCGACCTGGGCCAGAGCTACATCGTCGACAGCTTCATGGTGGTCGTGATGGGCGGCGTGGGCCAGCTCGCGGGCACCGTGTACGCGGCGCTGGGGCTGGGCATTCTCAACAAGTTCATCGAAGGCTGGGCGGGCGCGGTGCTCGCGAAGATCGCTGTGCTTGTCTTCATCATCATCTTCATTCAAAAGAGACCTCAGGGCATCTTCGCCATGAAGGGCCGGAGCGCGGAAGCATGAGCAAGGTAACGTTGCCAACCAAGGGGCCGCTGCTGAGCGGCAAGGGCTGGACGGCCTTCTTCGTCGCGCTGATCGTGGTGTGCGCCGTGGCGCCCGTGCTCAACATGTGGGTGCCGGTGGACAGCCCGCTGCACATGAGCGACTACGCGGTGGCGCTGGTCGGCAAGATCATGTGCTACGCCATCTGCGCGCTGGCCATGGACCTGATCTGGGGCTACACAGGCATCCTCTCGCTGGGCCATGGCCTCTTCTTCGCGCTGGGCGGCTACATGATGGGCATGTACCTCATGCGCCAGATCGGCCGCGACGGCAACTACAAGAGCGACCTGCCCGACTTCATGGTGTTCCTCGACTGGAAGACGCTGCCCTGGCACTGGACCTTCAGCGACAGCTTCATCGCCACGCTCGTCCTCGTGGTCGCGGTGCCGGGCCTCATCGCCTTCGTGTTCGGCTTCTTCGCCTTCCGCTCGCGCATCAAGGGCGTGTATTTCTCGATCATCACGCAGGCCATGACCTTCGCGGCCATGCTGCTGTTCTTCCGCAACGAGACGGGTTTCGGCGGCAACAACGGCTTCACCGACTTCAAGCGCATCCTGGGCATCCCGATCGCCACGCAGGAAATGCGCATGACGCTGTTCGCGCTTACCGGCGCCACGCTGCTGGGCTTCTTCCTGTTCGCGAAGTGGCTCATCGGCAGCAAGTTCGGCCGCGTGCTGCAGGCCATCCGCGACGCCGAGACGCGCGTGATGTTCTCGGGCTACAACCCGTTGCCCTACAAGCTCACGATCTGGGTGATCTCCGCCGTCATGTGCGGCGTGGCCGGCGCACTGTACGTGCCGCAGGTCGGCATCATCAACCCGGGCGAGATGAGCGCGGCCAACTCCATCGAGATCGCCATCTGGGCGGCGGTGGGCGGGCGCGCCACGCTGATCGGGCCGATCATCGGCGCCTTCATCGTCAACGGCGCCAAGAGCTGGCTCACCGTGGCCTATCCGGAGTACTGGCTGTACTTCCTGGGGGCCTTGTTCATTGCTGTCACGCTGTTCCTTCCGAACGGCATCGTCGGGCTGGTGCGCAAGTGGTTGTCGAGGGAGAAAAAGAAGACCACGCCACCCGAACCCGTACAGGACGCGCGCCGCGCCGTCGCTGCAGAGCAGGGCGTCGAGCCCGATGCCATGGCCTCGCTGCCTGTGGAAGCGAAGGGAGCACGCGCATGACGCCCGACCTGATGGAAGCGGGCGCCGAGCGCGCCGCACGGGCCAGCGGCATCCACTACGTGAGCGGGAGCACCGAGTCGGGCGGTCGCGCCGCCGACTTCGGGCGCCATGTCACGCCGGGTGAGGTCGACGTCACGCACGGCCGCATCCTCTACCTCGAAGGCGTGAGCGTGAGCTTCGACGGCTTCAAGGCCATCAACAAGCTGTCGCTCGACATCGCGCCGGGCGAGCTGCGCTGCATCATCGGCCCCAACGGTGCGGGCAAGACCACGATGATGGACATCATTACCGGCAAGACCCGGCCCGACGAGGGAACCGTGTTCTTCGGCAGCACCATCGACCTGCTGCGCCACCGCGAGGCCGAGATCGCGCAGCTGGGCATCGGCCGCAAGTTCCAGAAGCCGACGGTGTTCGAGCACCTGACCGTGTTCGAGAACCTCGAGCTCGCGTTGAAGACCGACAAGGGCGTGCGCTCGTCGATGCTCTTCAGGCTCGATTCGGCGCAGAGCGACCGCCTGGCCGAGGTGCTGGAGACCATCCACCTGGCCGACAGCGTGTCGCGCCTCGCGGGCAACCTTAGCCATGGCCAGAAGCAGTGGCTCGAGATCGGCATGCTGCTGATGCAGGACCCGAAGCTGCTGCTGCTCGACGAGCCCGTGGCCGGCATGACCGACGAGGAGACCGCGCGCACCGCGGAGCTGTTCCTCTCGCTCAAGGGCAAGCACTCGCTGATGGTGGTGGAGCACGACATGAGCTTCATCCGCACCATCTCCGAGATCGTCACCGTGCTGTGCGACGGCTCCGTGCTGGCGCAGGGCACGCTCGACGAGGTGCAGGCCGACGAGCGCGTGATCGAGGTCTACCTGGGCCGCTGAGGAAGAACGAACCATGCTGACAGTCAAGAACATCCATCAGTACTACGGCGGCTCCCACATCCTGCGCGACGTGAGCTTCGAGGCGAAGCTCGGCAAGGTCACGGTGCTGCTGGGCCGCAACGGCGTGGGCAAGACCACGTTGCTGAAGTCGCTCATGGGCCTGGTGCCGATCAAGAGCGGCAGCATCGAGCTCGAAGGCAAACCGATCCACAAGGCCACGCCTTACGAGCGGGCGAGGGCGGGCATCGGCTTCGTGCCGCAGGGCCGCGAGATCTTCGCGCGGCTCACGGTCGAGGAGAACCTGCGCATGGGCCTGGCCTACAAGAGCGGCGGCACGCCCATTCCGGCGGAGCTGTACGAGCTGTTCCCGGTGCTCAGGCAGATGATGAACAGGAGGGGCGGCGACCTTTCTGGCGGCCAGCAGCAGCAGCTCGCCATCGCACGGGCGCTGGCGCCCAAGCCGCGCCTGCTGATCCTCGACGAGCCCACCGAGGGCATCCAGCCCAGCATCATCAAGGACATCGGCCGCGTCATCCGCATGCTGGCCGACCGGGGCGACATGGCCATCGTGCTGTGCGAGCAGTACTACGACTTCGCCCAGGAGCTGGCCGACGACTACCTCGTGATGGAGCGCGGCGAGGTCATCGCGCGCGGCCTCGGCAAGGACATGGAAGCGCAGGGCGTGAGGCAGCTGGTGGCGATCTGAGCCCACTGCCAGGGGCTTCCCGGCCCTGCCAGTACAAGGTCTTCGGCAATTGCGTATCGGCGCGATTTCAGGGTTTACCCTAAAATCGCGCCTTGCCCGCTGCCGCCGGGCACCCCCTCCCAGGAGCCTGGCCTTGAACGCCTCCCCACCCGCGCAGGACAGCGCGGTCACCGATATTTCTTCCTTCACCCTGCCTTCGGGCGCACCCGCCAACTTCCTGCGCGCGGTGCTCGCGCTCGGCGTCGGCGGCTTCGCCATCGGCACCGGCGAGTTCGTCATCATGGGCCTGCTGCCCGAGGTGGCGAAGGACATCGGCGTGAGCATCCCGCAGGCCGGCCATGTCATCAGCGCCTATGCGCTCGGCGTGGTGATCGGCGCCCCCGTGCTCGCGGTGCTCGCCGCCGGCTGGCGCCGCCGCGCGCTGCTGATCGCGCTCATGGCCGTGTTCGCGGCCGGCAACTTCGCCAGCGCCATCGCTCCCAACTACCTGCTGCTGAACCTGCTGCGCTTTGCAGCCGGCCTGCCGCACGGCACTTACTTCGGCGTGGCCGCGCTGGTGGCCGCCACGCTTGCGCCTCCGGGGCGCCGCGCGCGCGCCGTGGGGCTCGTGATGCTGGGGCTCACCGGCGCCACGCTGGTCGGCGTGCCCATCGCGGCGTGGCTGGGGCAGATCTTCGGCTGGCGCGCCGCCTTCGTCTTCGTCGGCGTCATCGCGCTGGTGGCCATCGTGCTGCTGCGTCGCGACATTCCCGACATGGCGCCGGCCGCAGGTGCCAGCCCGTGGCGCGAGCTCGGCGCGCTCAAGCGCAAGCAGGTGTGGTTCACGCTCGGCATCGCGGCCATCGGCTTCGGCGGCATGTTCTCGGTGTTCAGCTACATCAAGCCCACGCTGATCGAGGTGGCGGGCCTGTCGCTGGGCGGCGTGCCCTTCGTGCTCGCGCTCTTCGGCCTTGGCATGGTCGTGGGCAACCTCGTGGGCGCGCGGCTGGCCGACAAGTCGGTGATGCGCACCATCGGCGGCCTGATGGTCTACGCGGCGCTGGTGCTCGCGATGTTCACCTTCGCGGCGCACAACGTGATCACGGCTGCGATCAACGTGTTCCTCATCGGTACCACCGTGGCCATCGGCCCGGCGCTGCAGATCCGCCTGATGGATGTGTCGGGCGACGCGCAGACGCTCGCCGCCGCGCTCAACCACTCGGCTTTCAACATGGCCAATGCGCTCGGTGCGTGGCTCGGCGGCGTGGCGATCGCGGCAGGCTTGGGCTGGACTTCCACCGGCTGGGTCGGCGCGCTGCTGGCGCTGGCGGGCCTGGGCATCTTCGGCTGGGCGGTGGCGAGCGCACGTGCCGCCGCGCGCCGGCCGGCCGTCGTCGCGTACTGAGGCCGGTGCTACTTCGGCGCGGTGCGTTCGCGCAGTAGCGCCGCGAAGTTCTGCAACTCGGCCGCATTGAGGTCAGACACCGCCCAGGCCTGCATGCCGCCCTGGGCCCAATGCACCAGCTGGTAGCCCTGCCGCGCGGAGAGCACCGTCGGCTGCGGCTTGGCATCCTGGGCCGGCCACACGAACAGGTTGATGACGTGCGGGCCCGAGCGATAGACCATCGCCGCCACCGTGCGGCCGTCGAGGTAGTCGAGCCGCCCGCCCGCCAGCGGAAAACCTTCCGGGGCCAAGTCGATCACGGGCGGTGAAAAGTCCAGCTTGCCGGCGAACCAGGGCTTCACCGTGTGATGGTCGGAAGAGGCCACGTCGGCCAGATGAGAGGCCATCAGCGAACGCACGTGGTTCGCGGTGACGCCTTCGGCGAGCGCATCTGCTGGCGGTATCGGCGTTACCAGCAGCATGAGCGCCAGGCCCCAGGCCGTCGCGGCGCCGGTGCCGAACCATGCCAGTCCCTGCCACACGCCGCTGCGGCGGCGCACCGGCGCAGACGCCGGCGCAACGACCGCTTCGGCACGCACCGCGCGCCCGATGCGTTCGGCCAGTCCCTCGGGCGGCGAATGGCGTGTGGCATGGCGCCTGATCAGCGTTCCCAGTTCCTCGTCAGACATTGACATGGCGTGTCCTTCCTCCCGCGTCGCCGGGACGTTCGTCGCGCAGGCTCTCGCGCAGCATCGCCCGCGCGCGCGACAGCCGCGACATGACGGTGCCCAGCGGCACGCCCGCGATGCGCGCGATGTCCTCGTAGCGCATCTCCTCCAGCTCGCGCAGCACGATCACCTCGCGGTAAACGGGCGGCAGCGCGTCGATGGCGGCGTTGACGCGCTCGCCCTGCACGCGCTGTTCCCACTGCCGAGCCGGATCGCCGGCTTCGGGCGGGGAGGGGGCTGAAACCGCCTCGCTGTCGCGCAGCTCGTCGAACTCCACCTGGTCGGCCAGCTGCCGGTTCTGCCGCATCCAGTCGTAGCAGGCGTTGCGCACGATGCCCAGCAGCCACGGCCGCGCGCTCTCGCCGCGCAGCCCGTCGAAGAAGCGGAACGCGCGCAGATAAGCCTCCTGCACCGCGTCGTCGGCCAGCTGGTCGTCGCGCAGCAGCCAGCGCGCAAGATTCCATGCCGCATCGAGATGCGGCAGCGCGGCGGCTTCGAACTGGCGTGTGCGGTCGGTCGACAGGCTCAAGGGCTCCTTCTTCCTGCATGACGTGGCGGCCCGACGATTTATTCCAGCCTTTTTCGCTTTTTTGCGGCACCGCTGGAATAAGCAGGGCACGCCATGCGTCATGCCCTCCACGGATTCTGCTTCTTTCGCTTCTTCCACAGGAGGTTTTCACCATGATCGCCATGCCCCGCTTCGCACGCATCCTCGCCGTTCTCGCGGCGCTGGCGGCCTCGGCCGGCGCCGCGCTCGCCGCGGGCCCCAAGGCCTATGTCGGCAACTTCAAGGACAGCACGGTCAGCGTGATCGACACGGCTTCCGAGCGCGTCGTGGCCACGCTGCCGGTGGCGGCGGGGCCCGACGGCATCGTCCTCACGCCCGACGGCCGCACCGTGTTCGTGAGCGGCTCCAGCGCCGCGGTCGTAAGCGAGATCGACGCCGCGAGCGACCGCGTCACGCGCTCCGTCGACGTCGGCAAGGGCCCGCAGGGCCTGGCCATGACGGCGGATGGCAAGTGGCTGCTGGTGGCCGTCAACGGCGACGACCGCGTGGCCTTCGTCGACACCTCGGCGCATGGCGTGAGCGCCACCGTGCCGGTGCCCAAGCCGCACACCATCGCCATCCGGCCCGACGGCCGGCAGGCGTACGTCGCTTCGCAGGAGCCGGGGCATTTCGCGCTGGTGGTCATCGACATGGCGACGCGCGCCGTGGTCACCCAGATCCCGCTCGACAAGCCGCCGCGCGACCTGGAGTTCGGCCACGACGGCAAGGCGCTGTACCTCACGCTGGCCGGCGTGCCGGCGGTGCAGGTGCTCGATCCGGCCACCAACCAGTGGGGCGCGCCGGTTCCCACCGGCGTGTCGCCGCACATCGCGCAGCACTTCGCGGGCATGGCGAACGGCGCGGTGGTGGTGCAGGGGCCGGGCGAGGTCATGCTGTTCGACCCGGTCACACGCGCTGCGGTGCGCAGCATCGGCGTGGGCAAGCAGCCGCACTGGCTCGACCTGTCGGCCGACGGCAAGAAACTGTGGGTCAGCAACGAGGGCTCCAACGACGTGAGCGTGGTCGACCTGGGCGGTGGTGCGATGCACACGGTGGCGGTCGGCAACGCGCCGCGCAAGATCGCCGTGCAGCGCGTGGCCCTGTCCGAAGGCGCGCATGCCGGCGCATCGACGCACGTGACCATCCGCAACTTCGCCTTCGAGCCCGCGCAGATCACCGTGAAGGCGGGCGAGCGCGTGAGCTGGCAGAACGACGACGGCGCGCCGCACGGACTGGTCTTCAAGGACGGCTCCGCAGGCATCGACCTGCTGCTGCCGGGCAAGAGCTTCGCCCGCAGCTTCGACAAGCCCGGCGTGTACGAGTACGCCTGCTCGGTGCATCCGTACATGACGGCACGCGTGACGGTGGTGGCGCCGCCGCGCGCGGCGGCGCCGACAACGCCCGCTCAGCGCTCGCCGAGCGCCTCGTAGAGCTTCAGCGCGGCGCGTGCTGCCTGCTCGTCGCAGATCAGCACCGACACCAGCTTCGCCCACAGCACCGCCGCGATGATCGGCGCCTTGTTTTCGCCGCCCGAAGCCACGATCACCGTCGGGATCTTCGCGAGCTCCTGCGTCGAGGGCGCCACCACACGCTGGTTCAGCGCGTGCTTCACCGGCTTGCCGTGGCGGTCGAGAAACTGGCCGACGATGTCGCCCACCGCCTTGGCCTGCCGCAGCTCGGCCACCGGCACGTCCTTGGGCAGTCCGTAGCGCACCAGCAGCGAGCGGGTGCTCAGGTCGCCCACGCTCAGCAGCGCCACGTCGTTGGCCGCGATCTGGCCGAAGGCATCCTTGAACACGTCCTGCGACACGATGGTGTCGCGTGACTTCGCGCTGCCCGCGTACAGCGGCGCGGCCAGGTAGCTGCACTGCGCGCCCAGCCGGCTGGCCAGCGCGCTGGCCGTCTCGAATGTGTTGATCTCGAGGCCGCGCGTCAAGCCGCCCATCATCGAGTTGACGTGCAGGTTCGGCCACTCGCCCGGCGTGACGTGGCGGATCGTCTCGCGCAGGGTCGCGCCCCAGCCCACGCCGATGCCGCGCACGCGATGCGTCTCTAGGTGCCTGGAGAGGTATTCGCCGGTGGTGCGGCCGAGCAGCGCCGGAATGAGATCGGCGCTGCCCGGCGTGGGAATGATGACCGCCTCGCGCAGCCCGCAGACCGTGCGCAGCTCTTCCTCCAGCCGCAGGCAGCTTTCGTGGCGCGAATTGATCTTGATGCTGACCAGCCCGCTTTCGCGCGCCTCGCCCAGCAGCCGGTTCACGCGCAGCCGCGTGAGCCCGAGCTTCGTCGCGATGGCGTCCTGCGTGAGGCCCTCCATGTAGTAGAGCCAGGCCACGCGCACCACCACCTGATCTTCGTCAGCCATCCGAATGCTCCGTTGTCGTGTCCGGATTCTGCCCGCGCCGATGCCGGTATTGGGGAAGTCACCCGCTTGAAACAAATGAATTTCAAAATATACACTTGTTCATCCGCCACACGTCGGCGCCTGAATTCCCCGGAGACATGAGCGAAACCACATCCCCGTTGAGAGCTGCCTTGCGCGATGCCGCCGTCACGAAAGAGGTCGTCGTCGAGCGCGCCGCGGCACGCGCGATGCCCGACCTCCTGCGGCGCGTTGCCCCCGGCGCTCGCTGGATGCTGGTGGTCGACGAAACCACCTGGGACGTCGCCGGCGCCGCCGTGCAGGCGCTGCTGGAGGCGCGCGGCATCGCGCTCGCCTCGCCGCTGGTGCTGCCCGCGCGCCCGCGCCTCAAGCCGCGCGTGTCGTCTTCGGAAGCCATCGCGCGCAAGCTCGCCGCGCATGAACTCACGCCGCTGGCTGTGGGCTCGGGCGTGATCAGCGACCTGGTCAAGCACGCCGCCTCGATGGCCGGAAAGCCCTATGTGTGCATGGCCACTGCCGCGTCGATGGACGGCTACGCCGCATCGGGCGCGGCCCTGCTCGACGAGGAAGGCTTCAAGCGCACGCTGGCCTGCGCCCCCCCGGTGGCCGTGCTCGCCGACCTGGACGTGCTCGGCACAGCCCCCGCGCGCATGACGGCGTGGGGCTACGGCGATCTCGCCGGCAAGACTGTGGCCGGCGCCGACTGGCTGCTGGCCGATGCGCTCGGCGTCGAGCCGCTGAACCGGCGCCCCTTCGACATGGTGCAGGCCCACCTGCACGAATGGCTGGGGGCGCCCGAGCGTCTTGCGATACAGGAACCCAAGGCCCTGGGCGACCTGCTGTCGGGCCTGCTGGTCAGCGGCTTCGCGATGCAGGCACACGGCAATTCACGGCCCGCGAGCGGCAGCGACCACCAGTTCTCGCACCTGTGGGAAATGGAAGACCTGCGCGTCGACGGCGAACCCGCCGCGCACGGTGCGTGCGTCGGCGTGGGCTGCGTGGCGATGCTCGCGATGTACGAATGGCTGCGCGAGCAGGGCGATGCCGCGCTGGCCGCCGCGGTCGCCGAAGTGCCGGAAGGCCACGACGACGCTGCGCTCGCACGCGAGATCGACGCCGCCTTCGGACGCGAGGAGTTCCGTGCAGCCGCCCGCGAGGAAATGAACGCCAAGCGCGCCGCCGGTAGCCGCCGCGCCCGCGTCGCGCGCTTTGCCGGCGTATGGCCCGCGCTGCGCGATTCGCTCGCACGGCAGCTCGTCGGCGCGCGCGACATGCAGCAGCGCCTGCGCGCGGTCGGCGGCGCGGCGCATCCGCGCGATCTCGGCATCGTCGGCGCGAGCTTCGCCGCCGACCATCGCCGCGCGCGCCTGATCCGTCGCCGCTACACCGTGCTCGACCTGCTCGACGACCTCGGCTGGCTCGACCGCGCGATCGCCGACCTCTTTGCCCCCGGCGGCTTCTGGGCCGCCGAATCCTGAATCCCGAAACCCGCACCACCGACCGATCCCTCGACTCCAAGGAGACCGCGATGAACTTCCAACGACGCAGCACCCTCGCCACGCTCGCCATGTCCTCGATGCTCTGGCTCGGCGTGAACGCTCCCGCAGCCGCCGAACCCGTGCAGATCCAGTGGTGGCATGCCATGGGGGGCACGCTCGGCGAGCGCGTCGACGAGCTCGTGAAGAACTTCAACGCATCGCAGCAGAAGTACGTGGTGGTGGCCGTCAACAAGGGCAACTACGACGAGGTCATCAACGGCACCATCGCCGCCTACCGCGCCAAGCGCGCGCCCCAGCTGGTGCAGATCTACGAGCGCGGCTTCATGACCATGCTGCTGTCCGACGCCACCATGCCGGTGCAGGACCTGCTCGACCAGCGCGGCTACAAGGTCGACTGGGCCGACTTCGTGAAACCCGTGGCGGGCTTCTACAGCTACAAGGGCAAGCTCATGACCATGCCCTTCAACTCCTCGTCGCCGATCCTCTGGTACAACAAGACGCACTTCGAGAAGGCCGGCTTCGCCAGGCCGGCCGAGACCTGGCAGGAACTGGAGAAGCAGCTCTACACCATCAAGCAGAAGGGCATCTCCGCCTGCGGCTCGGTGCTCGCGGGCGACTACCACTGGAGCCTGCTGGAGAACTACAGCGCCATCAACGACCTGCCGTACGCCACCAAGGCCAACGGATACCAGGGGCTGGACACCGAGTTCGTCTACAACAAGACCTCGGTCGTCTCGCAGGTCGGGCGCATCAAGAAGTGGATCGACGACGGCGTGATGCAGATCGCCGGCCAGGGCCTGAGCCCCGAGCAGCTCTTCACCTCTGGCAAGTGCTCCACCTTCTTCGCCTCCACGGCGGCGCACAGCGGCATCGAGCGCGAGGCCAAGATCGACTGGAGCGCCACCTACCTGCCGTGGGAGGAGGGCAAGCAGCCGAAGAACAGCACCATCGGCGGCGCGTCGCTGTGGGTCATGAAGGGGCAGAAGCCGGCGGAATACGACGCCGTGGCCGCCTTCCTGGACTACCTTGCCAAGCCCGAGACGCAGGTCTGGTGGCACAAGTCCACTGGCTACGTTCCGCTGAGCAACAAGGCCTACCAGCTGGCGAAGTCGCAGGACTACTACAAGCAGCACCCCACGCGCGAGATCGCGATCCTGCAGCTCACGCGCGGCACGCCCACGGCCAACTCCACGGGCTTTCACTTCGGCAACTTCACGCAGACCATGATGGCGCAGCGCGAGGAGTTCGAGAACGTGGTGGCCGGCAAGAAGACGCCGCAGGCGGGCATGGACGACGCCGTGAAGCGCGGCAACGAGATCCTGCGCCAGTACGAGAAACTGAACAAGGGCCGCTACTGAGCAGGCACGCAGGCGGGGCACTTCCATGGCCGGACCCGAAGCAGGACTGAAACGCGCGCACTTCAAGGACGTGCGCTTGCCGGTGCTGCTGCTCCTGCCGCAGCTCGCGATCCTGCTGTTCTTCTTCTTCATCCCGTCGTTCCGCGCGCTGGGGCAGGCCTTCTTCCTGTCCGACCCCTTCGGCAACACGGTGCACTTCGTCGGCTTCGACAACTTCGTGCAGCTGCTGCGAAGCGCCAACTACCACGAGTCGGCACAGGTCACAGTGGTGTTCACGGTGCTGCAGAACCTGCTGACCATCGCCGTCGCGCTGGTGCTGGCCTTCGCCAGCGACCGCGTGATCCGCGGGCGCGGGGTGTACAAGGCCATCATCCTGCTGCCGTATGCCATCGCGCCGGTCATCGCGGGCATCCTGTGGGCCTTCCTGTTCAACCCGGCGGTGGGGCCGCTCGCGCACGTGCTGCATGCGCTGGGCTTCGCATGGGACCCGAACCGCGTGGGCTCCGACGCGATGATTCTGGTGATCCTCGCGGCCTCGTGGAAGCACGTCTGCTACGACTACATCTTCCTGCTGGCCGGGCTGCTCGCGGTGCCGTCCTCGCTGCTCGAGGCTGCGGCCGTCGACGGCGCGGGGCCGCTGCGGCGCTTCTTCACCATCGGGCTGCCGCTGCTGATGCCCACGATGTTCTTCCTGGCTGTGATGAACTTCGTCTACGGCTTCTTCGAGATCTTCGCCATCGTCGACGCAGTCACCGGCGGCGGTCCCGCGGGCGCCACCAACGTGCTGGTCTACAAGGTCTACACGGACGGCTTCGTCAACCTCGACCTCGGCTCCTCGGCGGCGCAGTCGGTCATCCTGATGATCTTCGCGCTGCTGATGACGCTGCTGCAGTTCCGCTACGTGGAGCGCCGCGTGAGCTACGACATATGAACCCCGAACGGAAAGCCGCGGCACATGGTTGAACGCGCCCCCATCCTCGACGGCATCTGCCACGCCATCCTGCTGGTGGGCGTGGCCTTCGTCTGCGTGCCCCTGTACCTTGCCTTCGTGGCCGGCTCGCTCACCATCGGCGAAGTGCAGCAGGTGCCGCTGCCCTGGCTGCCCGGCGACCAGTTCGTGCAGAACCTGCGCACCGCGTGGACGCAGGCCAACTTCGGCCGCCTGTTCCTCAACTCGTTCATCGTGGCGGTGGGCATCACCTTCGGCAAGATCGCGGTGTCGCTGCTGTCGGCCTTCGCCATCACGTACTTCCGCTTCCGATTCCGCATGACGGCGTTCTGGCTCATCTTCGTGTCGCTGATGCTGCCGATCGAGGTGCGCATCTCGCCGACCTACGAGTCGGTGGCCAATGCGGCGCTGCCGGTGCAATGGCTGATGGAGGCGCTGCACCTGTCTGACGCTTGGAACGCGGTGACAGGGCACAGCATCGACATCCAGCTGCAGTGGAACATGGTCGACACCTACCCGGGGCTGATACTGCCGCTCATCGCATCGGCCTCGGCCACCTTCCTGTTCCGCCAGTTCTTCCTGACGGTGCCCGACGAACTGTGCGAGGCCGCGCGGATCGACGGCGCCTCGCCAATGCACTTCTTCTGGACCATCCTGCTGCCGCTGTCGCGCTCGAACATCGCCGCGCTGGGCATCATCCTGTTCCTCTACGGATGGAACCAGTACCTGTGGCCACTGCTCTTCACCACCGAGAAGGACATGGCCACCGCCGTGATCGGCCTGAAGCACCTGATCCCGCGTTCCGATTCGCAGCCGGCCTGGAACGTGGCCATGAGCGCGGCGCTGCTCACCATGCTGCCGCCGATCCTGGTGGTGATCGCACTGCAGCGCTCGTTCGTGAAGGGGCTGGTCGACAGCAGCAAATAGAACGGAAGGACAATGCCGCAATGATCATCGTGGGACACCGTGGCGCTCGCAACCTCTGGCCGGAGAACAGCCTGAGCGGCTTTCGCCGCCTGATCGCATCGGGCGCCGACGCGGTCGAATTCGACGTGCAGGAAACGCGCGACGGTACGGCCATGGTCATCCACGACCCGCTGCTCGACCGAACCACCCAGGGCTCCGGCCCGGTGCGCGAGCGCATGGCCGCCGAGGTGCTGGCCACGCGGCTGCGCGAAGGGCAGGGCGATCCCGCCGGGCCCGGCGCGGATGAGGGCGAATGCGTGCCTTCGCTGACCCAGGTGCTGCGGCTGTTCGCGCCGACGCGCATGGAGCTGCACGTGGAGATCAAGACCGATGCGGCCGGCGAGCTGCCCGCCGGCGCGGTCGCACGCATCGTGCGGGCGCTGCACGATGCCGGCGTGCAGGAGCGCAGCATCCTGACCTGCTTCGTGCCCGAGGTGCTGGCGCAGGTGCGCGAGTGCTGGCCGGGCGCGCGCGTGCTGGCTTCGCTGGACCATCGCTCGGCCGAGATGCTGGGCGGCATCGGCCGCGCGCTGGCGCGCTATGCGGCGCTGCCCGGGTGCATCGTCGCCGTCGAGAAGAAGCTGCTGGCCGCCACGTGGTCGCAGTGCCTCGGGGCGCTGGGCACCGAGCGCCTGGGCGCGTGGGTCGTCAACGAGCCCGACGAGATCGCGCACTGGCTCGCGATGCCCATCCGGCAGATCACCACCGACAGGCCGGACCTGGCCATGGCGGCACGCGGATGACCGGCTTTCCCGTCTCGCGCAGGCGCTTGCTGTGCACCGGCCTGGCGGCCGCGTCGCTGGGCCATCCTTTCCTGCGCCTGCAAGCGCAGCCGGCGACGACGACATCGCGCGACCCGTTCACGCTCGGCGTGGCATCGGGCGTGCCGCGAGCCGACGGCTTCGTGCTCTGGACGCGGCTGGCGCCCGAGCCACTGCAGGGCGGCGGCATGGGCGACGCGCCGGTCGATGTGCGCTGGGAAGTCGCCGACGACGAAGGCTTCAGGCGCGTGGTGGCGAAGGGTTCCGCCACGGCCACCGCAGAATTCGCCCACTCGGTGCACGTCGAGGTAGGGGGCCTTTCCCCGGGCCGCTGGTACTGGTACCGGTTCACCGCCGGCGGCGCGCGCAGCCCCGCCGGCCGCACGCGCACCGCGCCGGCCGATACCGACGAGTCCGCGAAGCCGCTGCGCTTCGCCTTCGCTTCCTGCCAGCACTACGAGCAGGGCCACTACGCCGCCTACCGCGACATGGCCGCGCAGCCTCTCGACTTCGTGGTGCACCTGGGCGACTACATCTACGAAAGCTCCCGCAACTCGCATCAGGTGCGGCGCCACGAGGGCGGCATTCCAACGCAGCTTGCCGAGTTCCGCGACCGCTACGCGCTCTACAAGGCCGATGCGCAGCTGCAGGCCGCGCACGCCGCCTTCCCCTGGCTCGTGACCTGGGACGACCACGAGGTCGCCAACGACTACACGAACGACGTGTCGCCACGCACGGCAGACCCCGCGCAGTTTCTTGCGATCCGCTCGGCCGCCTACCAGGCCTGGTACGAGCACATGCCCGTGCCCGCCAGCATGCGTCCGCGTGGCGCCGATGCCCTCATCTACGGCCGCCACCGCTTCGGCCGCATGCTCGACCTGCTGCTGACCGACGGGCGCCAGTACCGCTCGCACCATGTCTGCCTCGCGGGGCGCAGCGCCTCGCCACTGGCCGACTGCGCCGACCGGCTCGCGCCCGAGCGCAGCCTCTTCGGCGCGCAGCAGGAAGCATGGCTGGCGCGCGAACTCGCCGCACCCCCCGCGCGCTGGACCGTCGTCGCCCAGCCCACGCTGCTCGCCGAGGCCGACCGCAAGCGCGGCCCCGAGCACGGCTACTGGATGGACGGCTGGGACGGCTACGCCGCAGCTCGCGCGCGCCTGCTCGACGCGCTGGCCGAGCACAAGGCGCGCGGCGGCAACGCGCTGGTGGCCAGCGGCGACGTGCACGCCTTCTGGGCGGCCGACCTTCGGCGCGGCGACGCGCGGCAGGGGCCGCTGGTCGCGACCGAGTTCGTCGGCGGCGCCATCACTTCCGAAGGGCCGAGCGCCGCCAGCGTGGCGAACATGCTCGCGAAGAACCCGCAGCTGCGCTACGGCCGGGCCGACAAGCGCGGCTACGCGCTGATGACGCTCGATGCGCGCGGCGCCGCGGTCGAGTTCCGTGCGGTGGAAGACGAGAGGACGGCCGATTCGCCGGTCGGCACCATGGCCCGCTTCTCGGTCGAGCGCGGCGCACCCGGCGTGCACGCCGAAGGCACCTGAAACCTCGCTCGCCTGCAGGGTCGCGCGGTCGTGCCTATGATGGCCGCCGCCCCCTCCACCCCATCCCCCATCCCATCTCCTTCCCTCCCGAGCGAGAACCGAACACCATGAGCCTTCCCACCACCCGCCTGGGCCGCACCGGCCTCACCGTCTCCCGCCTCGCCCTCGGCACCATGACCTTCGGCCTGCAGACCGACGAGGCCGTGTCGCACCAGATCCTCGACAAGGCGGCCGAAGGCGGCATCAACTTTCTCGACACCGCCGACGTGTACCCGCTCGGCGGCACCATCGAGACGGCAGGCCGCACCGAGGAAATCATCGGCAACTGGCTCGAGAAGCAGGGCCCCTCGGGCCGCCGCCGCTTCGTGCTGGCGACCAAGGCGGTCAACAAGGTCGGCCCCAACAGCTGGGACCAGGGCGCCTCGCGCAAGCACCTGCTGGACGCCATCGACGCCTCGCTCAAGCGACTGAAGACCGACCACGTCGACCTGTACCAGCTGCACATGGACGACCGCGAGACGCCGCTGGAAGAAAGCCTGGAGGCGCTCGACACCATCGTGAAGTCGGGCCGCGCGCGCTACATCGGCGTGTCGAACTTCCTGGCCTACCGCCTCGCCCGTGCGCTGGGCAAGGCCGACCTGCTGCGGCTCACGCGTTACGTGTCGGTGCAGCCGCGCTACAGCCTGCTGTTCCGCGAGATCGAGCGCGAGCTGCTGCCGCTGGCGGCGGAAGAAGGACTGGGCGTGATCCCCTACAACCCGCTCGCGGGCGGCCTGCTCACCGGCAAGTACAAGCCCGGCGGCAAGCCCGAGGAGAACACCCGCTTCACGCTCGGCACCGCCGGCGGCATGTACCAGGACCGCTACTGGAACGAGCGCAGCTTCAACACCGTGACGCAGCTGCACAAGCTGGCGGACGAGGCCGGCGTGCCGCTGGCCACGCTGGCGGTGGCCTGGGTGATGGCGAACCCGCTCATCACCGCGCCCCTGCTCGGCGCCAGCCGCCCCGACCAGCTCGAGGCGACCATCGCGGCCGCCGAATACAAGCTCGATCCGGCGCTCAAGCAGAAGCTGGACGAGCTGACTGCCGAGTACCGCAAGGGCGACGCTCCGCGCTGAACGGCTCTTCTCCTTCCCCCGCTGGGGGAAGGCCGGGATGGGGGCAGGCCTTCGAACAAGCGCCGTGCTCAAGTTGGCGCCGTCGTGCCCCCACCCCGACCCTCCCCCAGCGGGGGAGGGAGGAAAACCAGGAACACCGTGGAACCGGCTTCGCCGGGCCGCAGGTGTTGCCCCCGGAAGGGGGTGGGCGAAGCGACACGAGGTGCGCGCAGCCTGGGGGAGAGCCGAAACTGTCAGAACTGTCAGTTAACCGACAGCGAGGGGTTTGATGGGGGTGCCTAGAGTGCCTTCATCATGGCCCTACCAGACGCATCTCTTCTTTCGCGCACGGCCCTGGCGCTGGCCGTCGCGCTACTCGCGGGCTGCGCCGTCGGTCCCGACTACGTCCGCCCGCAGGTGGACGTGCCCGCCGCCTTCAAGGAAACCGGCGGCCCCTGGAAGACCGCCGCCCCGCAGACCATCGACGCCGACCATCCCTGGTGGGAGGTCTACGGCGACAGCACGCTCAGCTCACTGATTGTTCAAGCCAACGCGGCCAACCAGAACATCCGCGTCGCCGAGGCCCAGTACCGCGAGGCGCAGGCCATCACCGCGGCGGCGCGTGCCGGCTTCTTCCCGACCGTCGGCCTCAATGCCGGCGCCACCCGCGCGCAGTCGAACAGCACCGGCACCGTCAAGCTCGGCACTACCGACACCCTCGGGCTGGCCGCGAGCTGGGAGCCCGACATCTGGGGCGCGGTGCGCCGCTCTGTCGAGGCCGGCAACGCGAGCCAGCAGGCCAGCGCCGACGACCTCGCCGGCGCGCGGCTCAGCATCCAGACCACGCTGGCGCAGGACTATCTGCAGATCCGCGTGATCGACCTGCAGCGTGAGCTGTACGCCAGCACTACCGCCGCCTACGCCAAGGCGCTAGAACTCACGCAGCACCAGTACGCGGCCGGCACCGTGCTGCGCTCCGACGTGGCGCTGGCCGAGAGCCAGCTCAAGACCGCGCAGGCCCAGGCCGTCGATCTCGACGCGCAGCGCAGCCAGCTGGAGCACGCCATCGCGGTGCTGACGGGGCAGGCGCCCGCGTCGTTCTCGCTGCCGCCGCTCGAGACTTCGTCGCAGCCGCCCACGGCCGAATCGCTTTCATCCGCCGCCGCGCTGCACCTGCAGCTGCCGGTCACGCCCGCCGGCCTGCCTTCGGAGCTGCTGGAGCGCCGCCCCGACATCGCCGGCGCCGAGCGCCGCGTGCAGGCGGCCAACGCCAACATCGGCGTGGCCAAGGCCGCCTACTACCCGCAGATCGTGCTCAGCGCCAGCGGCGGCTTCAGCGCGGCCACCCTGGGCACGCTGTTCAACACGCCCAGCCGCGTGTGGTCGCTGGGCGCTGCGCTGGCGCAGACCGTGTTCGACGGCGGCCTGCGCAAGGCCCACACCGACCAGGCCGTGGCCGCCTACGACGCCTCCGTCGCGCAATACAAGCAGACCGTGCTCGCGGGCTTCCAGCAGGTCGAAGACAACCTCGCCACCCTGCGCGTGCTCGACAACGAATCCGCGCTGCAGGCCGATGCCGTGCGCGCCGCGCAGCTCGCCGAGCGCATGGCGTTGAGCCAGTACCGCGCCGGCACCGCCACCTACCTCAGCGTGGTGACGGCGCAGACGCTCTCGCTCACCAACCAGCGCACGGCCGCGCAGGTGCTCGGCCGCCAGTTGGCCGCCAGCGTTTCGCTGATCGCGGCCACGGGCGGCGGCTGGAACGCCGCCACAACGACTACCGGGAATTGATGCCATGACGACCCCAGACACCACCACGCACCCCCTGTACCAACGCCGATCCACCTGGCTCGCGGCCTCCGCGCTCGTGCTCGTGCTCGGCGGCGGCGCCTGGGCGCTCACCCACCACGCAGCCAACGCCGCCAAGCCCGACGCACCGAAGACGCCGCCCGTTCAGGTGACCACCGCACGCGTCGCCACCCAGACCGTGCAGGTCTACCGCTCCGGCATCGGCACCGTCGCCTCGATGGCCACCGTCACCGTCAAGGCGCGCATCGACGGCCAGCTCGACAAGGTCGGCTTCGTCGAGGGGCAGGACGTGAAGGCCGGCCAGCTGCTCGCCCAGCTCGACCCGCGCACGCTGCAAGCCCAGCTCGCGCAGGCACAGGCCACCAAGGCAAAGGACCAGGCCACGCTGACGAACGCCCGCGCCGACCTCAAGCGTTACACCACCTTGATCGCGCAGGACGCCGCCACGCAGCAGCAGGTCGACACGCAGAAGGCCCTCGTCAACCAGCTCGAAGCGGCGGTGCAGAACGACGCGGCCCAGGTGCAGTACGCCGAGGTGCAACTGAGCTTCACGCGCATCACTTCTCCGATGAACGGTCGGGTGGGCGCGCGGCTGGTGGACCCGGGCAACATCGTGCATGCGGCCGACACCAACGGGCTGGTGGTCATCAACCAGATCGACCCCATCGCCGTGCAGTTCACGCTGCCCGAGGACGCGGTGCAGGACATCAACCGCGTGCAGCAGCAGAGCAGCCAGCCGCTCTCGGTGGTGGCCTACGACCGCAGCGGCACGCAGATGCTGGGCACCGGCAAGCTGATCTTGCTGAACAACCAGATCGACACCACCAGCGGTACCGTGCAGCTCAAGGGCAGCTTCACCAACCCGCAGCACACGCTGTGGCCCGGCCAGTACGTCAACGTGCGGCTGCAGCTCGACCGCAGGGCCGATTCGCTCACGCTGCCCGCCGCCGCCGTGCAGCGCGGCCAGGACAGCACCTACGTCTGGACGGTCGATGCCGAGAACAAGGTCGCCAACGTGCCGGTGCACGTGGTGCAGATCGCCGACGGCACGGCCGTGATCGACAAGGGCCTGGAGGCCGGCCAGCGCGTGGTGGTCGACGGCCAGTACAAGCTCAAGCCCGGCGCCACCATCGTCGAGCCACCGGCCGCCGCGAAGAGTGCCGTCAAGGACGCGGTGAAGGACGCGGCGAAGGTCGCCACCAGCAGCGGGAGCAGCAATTGAGCATCTCCGCCGCATTCATCAAGCGCCCCATCGGCACCACGCTGCTGGCGCTGGCCATCCTGCTGGTCGGCGCGGCGGTGTTCCCGCTGCTGCCGGTGGCGCCGCTGCCGCAGGTCGACTTTCCGACCATCCAGGTCTCGGCCAACCTGCCGGGCGCCAGTCCGGAGACCATGGCCTCCAACGTGGCGCAGCCGCTGGAGCGGCAGTTCTCGCTGATCGCGGGGCTGTCGCAGATGACCTCGACCAGCGGCCTCGGCTCCACCCAGATCACGCTGCAGTTCGACCTCGACCGCAGCATCGACGCCGCCGCGCTCGACGTGCAGGCCGCCATCAATGCATCGACCGGCCAGCTGCCCGCCAACCTGCCGAGCCCGCCGACCTTCCGCAAGGTGAACCCGGCCGACGCGCCCATCCTCATTCTCTCGGTGCAGTCGAAGACGCTGCCGCTCACCGAGGTGAACGACTACGCCGACAACATCCTCGCGCAGCAGATATCGCAGATCTCGGGCGTGGGCCTGGTCAACATCGGCGGCGTGCAGAAGCCGGCCGTGCGCATCCAGGTCGACCCGGCCAAGCTCGCGGCGCTGGGCCTGGGCCTGGAAGACGTGCGCACCGTGCTCGCCTCGGCCACCGTCAACGCGCCCAAGGGCACCATCGACGGGCCCAACCAGAGCTTCACCGTCTACACCAACGACCAGCTGCTGAAGGCCAAGCCCTGGAACGACGTGGTGCTGGCCTACCGCAACGGCGCGCCCATCCGCGTGAGCGACCTGGGCGTGGCGGTCGACGGCCCCGAGAACGCCAAGATCGCCGGCTGGGCCTATGCCGGCGCCGCCGCGCCCGAGGGCAGCACCGTGCAGAACGGCCGCTCCATCGTGCTCGCCATCACCAAGCAGCCGGGCGCCAATGTCATCGAGACGGTGGACCGAATCAACGCCGCGCTGCCCAGGCTGAAGGCCTCGATCCCGCCGACGGTGGACGTCAACGCCATCATCGACCGCACCCAGACCATTCGCGCCTCGGTGAAGGACGTGGAGTTCACGCTGCTGCTGACCATCGCGCTGGTGGTGGGCGTGATCTACGTGTTCCTGCGCAACGTGCCGGCCACGCTCATCCCCAGCGTGACGGTGCCACTCGCGCTGCTGGGCACGGTGGCGGTGATGTACCTGCTGGGCTACAGCCTCGACAACCTCTCGCTCATGGCGCTGACCATCGCGGTCGGCTTCGTGGTGGACGACGCCATCGTGATGCTCGAGAACATCTACCGCTACGTGGAAGAGGGCATGTCGGCGGTCGAGGCCGCGTACAAAGGCGCGGGCGAGATCGGCTTCACCATCATCTCGATCTCGGTGTCGCTGGTGGCGGTGTTCATTCCGCTGCTGCTCATGGGCGGCATCGTGGGGCGGCTCTTCCGCGAGTTCGCGGTGACGGTCACGCTCACCATCGTGGTGAGCGTGGTGATCTCGCTCACGCTCACGCCCATGCTGTGCTCGCGCTTTTTGAAGAACGAGCACGGCAGCCAGCACGGGCGGCTCTACCAGCTCTTCGAGCGCGGCTTCGACGCCATGCTCGGCGCCTACAAGCGCGGGCTGCACGTGGTGCTCGACCACCAGTTCATCACGCTCATGACCTTCATCGCCACGGTGGCGGCCACGGGCGTGCTCTTCGTGTTCATTCCCAAAGGCTTCTTCCCGCAGCAGGACACCGGTTTCATCTCGGGCTTCGCCGAGTCGGCGCAGGACGCCTCCTTCGCCTCGATGAACGCCCGCATGCTCGAGCTGGCCGACGTGGTGCGCAAGGACCCCGACGTGACCGGCTTCGGCATGAACGGCAGTTCGTCCACCTACAACACCGGCAATTTCTTCATCAGCCTGAAGCCGAAGGACGAAGGCCGCACCGCCACCGCCGACGAGATCATCGCGCGCCTGCGCCCGCAGCTGGCCAAGGTGCAGGGCGTGAACCTGTTCCTGCAGGCGGGCCAGGACATCCGCGTGGGCGGTCGGGCCTCGCGCACGCAGTACCAGTACACGGTGACCGACGCCAACCTCGACGAGCTCAACACCTGGGCACCGAAACTGCTCGAGCGCTTCAAGCAGCTGCCCGAGCTCACCGACCTGGCCACCGACCAGCAGAACGCCGCGGCCTCTGCCGTGCTCACCATCGACCGCGACCGCGCATCGAGCTTCGGCATCTCGCCGGCCGTCATCGACGCCACGCTGTACGACGCCATCGGCCAGCGCCAGGTGGCGCAGTACTTCACGCAGCTCAACAGCTACCACGTGGTGCTCGAGGTAACGCCAGCGCTGCAGCAGGACCCGGCGCTCTTCAGCAAGCTGTATCTCAACTCGCCCATCACCGGCCAGCAGGTGCCGCTGTCGACCTTCGTGAAGGTGGACACCAGCAAGACCGCCTACCTGTCGATCAGCCACCAGGGCCAGTTCCCGGCCGTGACCATCTCGTTCAACCTCGCGCCGGGCCATGCGCTGGGCGACGCGGTGAACGCCATCAACAAGGCCCAGGCCGACATGGGGCTGCCGCAGTCGCTCACCGGTTCGTTCCAGGGCACGGCGCAGGCCTTCCAGGACTCGCTGGCCACGCAGCCCTACCTGATCGCGGCGGCGCTGGTGGCGGTGTACATCGTGCTGGGCCTGCTGTACGAGAGCTACATCCACCCGCTGACCATTCTCTCGACGCTGCCCTCGGCCGGCGTGGGCGCGTTGCTGATACTGATGGCGGGCGGCTACGACCTGAGCGTGATCGCGCTGATCGGCATCATCCTGCTCATCGGCATCGTGAAGAAGAACGGCATCATGATGATCGACTTCGCGCTCAAGGCCGAGCGTGAGCAGGGCATGACGCCGCACGACGCCATCTACCAGGCCTGCCTGCTGCGCTTCCGCCCGATCATGATGACCACCATGTGCGCGCTGCTCTCGGGCCTGCCGCTGATGCTGGGCCACGGCTCGGGCTCCGAGCTGCGCCGGCCGCTGGGCTACGCGATGGTCGGCGGGCTGATACTCTCGCAGGCGCTCACCCTGTTCACGACGCCCGTGGTCTACCTATACCTCGACCGCGCCCACTACTGGTACATGCGACGCAAGGAAGCGCGCAAGGCCCGCAAGGCCGCGAAGGAAGGCAAGGCTCCCGTGCCTGCCGAGGTGCACGGATGAACGCGGGTTGATGCCGGTTGATGCTGGCTGATGCCGGAAGGGGTGGAGACGAAGACAAGAAGGCAGAACGCGCCATGAAGATCCTGATAGTCGAAGACGAACTGAGAACCGCGGACTACCTCTCCAAGGGGCTGACCGAGCAGGGCTGCGCCGTCGACATGGCACACAACGGAATCGACGGCCAGCACCTAGCGCTCACGCACGAGTACGACGTGATCGTGCTCGACGTGATGCTCCCGGGCCAGGACGGCTTCTCGGTGCTGCGCGCGCTGCGCGCCGTGAAGCAGACGCCGGTCATCATGCTCACCGCGCGCGACCGTGTCGAAGACCGCATCAAGGGCCTGCACGAAGGGGCCGACGACTACCTCGTCAAGCCCTTTTCTTTTCTCGAGCTGCTTGCGCGGCTGCAGGCGCTGAACAGGCGCGGCCGCAAGCAGGAGCCGATGCAGCTGCGCATCGCCGACCTGCAGATCGACCTGCTGGCGCGCAAGGCCTTCAGGGGCAGCACCCGAATCGACCTCACGGCCAAGGAGTTCGCTCTGCTCGCGGTGCTGGCGCGCCGCCAGGGCGAGATCCTCTCGAAGACCGCCATCGCCGAGCTGGTGTGGGACATGAACTTCGACAGCAACACCAACGTGGTCGAAGTGGCCATCAAGCGGCTGCGCGACAAGATCGACGTGCCCTTCAGCCCGAAGCTGCTGCACACCATCCGCGGCATGGGCTACGTGATGGAGGTACGCGAGAGCGGCGGGGAGGGCGCCGCGTCGTGAAGCGCTCCATCACCGCTCGGCTGGTGATCATGTTCGCGGCCGTGGCGCTCGCGACCTTCGCGCTGGCCGGCTTCGCGTTGCACAACGTGCTGGCGCGCGAGCTGGAGCGGCATCAATACGAAGAACTCGACACCACGCTCAAGAGCCTGCAGTTCTGGATCAAGGCCATCGGCAGCCCCGAGCGCTGGTCGCGCGTGCAGGCGCGCATGGACGCGCTCACGCCCGAGGACGGCAGCGTGCGCTTCTGGGTGCTCAGCGACGATCCGCGCTTTCAGTACGGCAAGGGCCTGGCTGAGATCGACGGCCTCACGCGCGAGGCCAACGGCCACACCAGCGTGATCGAACTGCCGGGGCAGGAGCGGCCGTTCCGCACGCTCTCCGTGCACATCGATCCCTTCGAGCAGCGGCCCGCGGTACGGTTGATCGTCGGTCGCAACACCGAGCCCTATGCGCGCACGCGGCAGGCCTTCTTGAGCGCGCTGGTCGCGCTCGGGCTGGGCGCGGTGCTGGTGGTGGCCTTCGCGGGCTACTGGATCGCGCGGGTCGGGCTGAGGCCGCTGGAGCGGCTGTCGAAGGAGGCGCAGGCGCTTCGGCCCAAGACACTGTCGCAGCGGCTGCGCGCGGAGCCTTTGCCCGTGGAGCTCTCGGCGCTGGCCGAGGCCTTCAACGGCGCGCTGAGCCGGCTGGAAGAAGCCTACGGCCAGCTCGAATCGTTCAACGCCGACGTGGCGCACGAGTTGCGCACGCCGCTGGCCAACCTCATCGGCAGCACCCAGGTGGCGCTCTCGCGCCAGCGCAGCGCGGGCGAGTTCCAGGAGGTGCTGCAGGCCAACCTCGAAGACCTGGAGCGGGTGCGCTCCATCGTCAACGACATGCTCTTCCTCGCGCGAGCCGACCGCGGCGAGGTGGCGACAGGGCTGGTGCTCACGCCGGTGGCGCAGGAGGTGCGCAAGACCATCGAGTTCTTCGAGTTCGTGCTCGACGAGACGCGCGCGCAGGTCGTCATCGAGGGCGACGTGCTCGCCGAGGCGCGGCTGGAGAGCGCGCTCTTCCGCCGCGCCATGTCGAACCTGCTGCAGAACGCCATCGAGCATTCGAAGCCGGGCGCGCGGATCACCGTCACGCTTCGCGAGGAGGCCGCCGCGACCTGGATCACGGTTTCGAACCCCGGCGCGCCCATCGACGGGCAGCATCTGCAGCACCTGTTCGACCGGTTCTACCGTGTCGACGAGGCGCGCAACGACGGCGGCGAGCACCACGGCCACGGGCTGGGGCTGGCCATCGTGAAGGCCGTGGCGAGCATGCATGGCGGGCAGGTCAGCGCATCGAGCCAGGGGGGCTTGAATACCTTCGGCTTCAGCGTGTCGCGCACCCCTGAAAAAACCGCCGGTTGACGCTGTTTGACGCCGGCTGGAGCCATCCGCCAATGGCCTGTGCCCGGTACGTTCTTGGGCCATGCCCGAGAATCGCTGCCGGCATGAACAGCACGCAACCTCCGCAGATCTCACCCGCATCCGGGCCACAAGGGCAGCCATGGCACAGCTGATGTCCCTGCTCGTGCAGAACGCGATCCTGGTGGTTTTCGCCGCCAGCTTCGCTGCGCGCCTGGGGCTGCCGGTGCCGGCGGCGGCGGTGTTGGTGCTCACGGGCGCGCTGCTGGCGGCGGGCGATGTCTCGGTGGCCGGCGTGGTGCTGGCGGCCGTCATCGCCAACCTGCTGGGCGACGGGGCGTGGTTCTATGCCGGGCGACGCTTCGGCTACCGCTTCATGCGCCTGCTGTGCCGCATCTCCCTTTCTCCCGACTCCTGCGTGCGGCGCGGCGAATCTCTCATTTCCGACTGGGGCGGGCTCTCGCTGGTTGCCGCCAAGTTCGTGCCGGGCGTGTCGGTGGTGGCACCGCCGATGGCCGGGGCGCTGGGCATGTCGGTGCGGCGCTTCATCGGCTTCGACATTGGCGCGGCGCTGGTGTGGACCGGGCTCTTCCTCGGGCTGGGCTGGGTGTTCCGCAACCAGATCCAGGAAGTGCTGGCCATCATGGCGCAGGCCGGCGGCGTCGCCACCGCCGCGCTGGCGGTGGTGCTGCTGGTGATCCTCGCGGTGCGCTACTGGCGCCGGCGCGCCTTCATGCGGCTCACGGGCATGCCGCGCATCTCGGTGGAAGAGCTGCACGAGCTGCTGAGCGGCGAGGAGCCGCCGCTGGTGATCGACGTGCGCGGCAAGGCCGGCGTGCAGGTCGACCCGCGCCGCATTCCGGGGGCGCAGGCCTACACGCTCAAGGCGCTGCAGCAGCGCAGCCTCGACCTGTCGCATGCGGCGGGGCGCGACGTGGTGCTGTACTGCAACTGCCCCAACGAGGTGTCGGCCGCACAGGCCGCGCGCGTGCTGCTGGCGCGCGGTGCGCGGCGGGCCCTGCCGCTGACGGGCGGGCTCGACGCCTGGGTGGCCTCGGGCCGGCCGACCACGGTCGACTGAGGCGTAGTTGTCCCGAGGGCCTGCACAGGGCCCACGCCAGCAGAAACCGGCTGCGCGTGCTAAGGTGCCCGGCCTTCGGGTTAACCCTGAATCCAGCCTTCTCGCAACCGGCAACCGGGATTCCTCCGTGTCCTCTTCATCCTCCACGGCCCCAGCGGCCCACGCTGCCTATCCTTCCGCTCCGGGGCTCACGCCCGCGCTCACGCTCGTGTTCGCCGTCGCCTGCGGGCTGTGCGTAGCCAACATCTACTACGCCCAGCCGCTGATCGGCCCCATCTCCGACACGCTGCAACTGCACGCCGGCCTGGCCGGGCTCATCATGACACTCACCCAGCTCGGCTACGGCGCCGGCCTGCTGCTGCTGGTGCCCCTGGCCGACGTGGTCGAGAACCGCAAGCTCATCATCGGCGCGCTGGCCGGCGCGGTGATCGGGCTGGTCGGCATTGCGCTGTCGGGCTCGGCCGTTACCTTCCTGGCGGCTTCTTTCGTGGTGGGCACCTGCGCTGTCGCGGCTCAGGTGCTCCTGCCTTTCGCCTCGCACCTCGCGCCCGAGGCCACGCGCGGCAAGGTGGTCGGCAACATCATGGCCGGGCTGCTGGGCGGGATCATGCTGGCTCGGCCCTTCGCCAGCGTGGTGGCGTCGGCGCTGGGCTGGCGCGCGGTGTTCGGCCTGTCGGCCGTGCTGATGTCCTCGCTCATCGCCGTGCTGTGGCGCGTGCTGCCCCGGCGGCACCCGCATGCCTCGGTGGGCTACGCGCGCACCATGGCCTCGCTGCCCAGCATCGTGTGGAACACGCCGCTGCTGCGCAGGCGCAGCCTCTACCAGGGAATGATGTTCTCCGGCTTCCAGGCCTTCTGGACGGCCGTGCCGCTGGCGCTGGTGCACGAGTTCGGCATGGGGCAGGGCGGCATCGCGCTGTTCGCGCTGGCGGGTGCGGCCGGCGCATTGCTCGCGCCAGTGGCGGGCCGGCTGGCCGACAGGGGCTGGACGCGGGCCGCCACCGGCTGGGCCATCGTCGTCGCGCTGCTCTCGTTCGTGCTGGGCGCCGTTTCCATGCACTACCACTCGCTGGCCGGGCTGGTCGCGGCGGGCATCCTGCTCGACGGCGCCGTGCAGCTGTGCCAGGTGCTCAACTTCCGCAGCCTGTTCATGCTGGCGCCCGAGCTGCGCGGCCGCATCAACGGGCTGTTCATGACCTTCATCTTCATCTGCGCGGCGGTGGCCTCGGGCATCGCGGCCGCCGTGTACGCCTTCCATGGCTGGGGCGGGCTGTGCCTGCTGGGTGGCGGCTACGTGCTGGTGGCGCTGCTCTACTACGCGACGGAGTTCAGGCGGGCATCGGTGCCTGCTGCCGTCGGCGGCTGACCCGACCTGGCGGCCTCCAGGCGCGGTGGTAGCCTTGCCACCCGATGAACCTCCGCACCAAGATCGTTGCGCTCGCCGTCGCACCGCTGCTCCTGGCGCTGGTGCTGGTGGCCCTTGCGGTGCGCCACCAGGAGAACGACCTCGCCCAGCGCGAGCGGGCCCTCATCGAGAACAGCTACATGGCCCAGCGCCGCAGCGAGCTGCGCAGCTACGTGGACCTGGCCGTCAGCAACCTGATGCCGCTGTACGAATCGGGCCAGGACGACGAGGCCACCCGCAACGAGGCCCTGCGCCGGCTGGCCGCGCTCAACTACGGCGACGACGGCTACTTCTTCGTGTACGACCTGGAGGGCAAGTCCCTCATGCACTCGCGCCAGCCCGAGCTGGTCGGGCAGAACCTCTGGGAACTGCGCGACTCGCATGGCCGCTACACCATCCAGGAGCTGATCAAGGGCGCGAAGGAAAACGGCGGCGGCTACGTCGAGTACGAATGGCGCAAGCCATCGAGCGCGCAGCTGGCGCCCAAGCTCGGCTACGTGACCGCCATGCCGCGCTGGAACTGGATGGTGGGCACCGGCCTGTACCTCGACGACATCCAGTCGACCATGGACACCCTCGACCGGCAGGTGAACGCCAACGTCACCGCCACGCTGCTGTGGATAGCCGGCATTGCCGCGCTGTGCCTCGGCGTGGTCAGCGCCGCCGGCCTGCTGCTCAACCTCAGCGAACACCGCACGGCCGAAGCCAAGCTGCGCCTGCTCGCGCGGCGCGTGGTGCAGTCGCAGGAAGAAGAGCGCGGTCACCTCGCGCGCGAGCTGCACGACGGCACCAGCCAGACGCTGGTGTCGGCCAAGCTGCTGATCGAATCGGCAGTGGAGTCGCTCGACCGCCAGCAGCAGCCCACGCCGCCCGCGCTGGTGAAGGCGCTGCAGCGGCTCAACGATTCGCTGATAGAGGTGCGCCGCATTTCGCACCGGCTGCGCCCCGCCTTGCTCGACACCCTGGGCCTGCCCGCCGCACTGGAGCGGCTGGTCGACGAGTTCAGGGAAGAGGGCGGCGGCGTCGATGCCTCGATGATGATCGGCGGCGAATCCTTCGAGCTGCAGCCCGAGGTGAAGACCGCGCTCTTCCGCCTCACGCAGGAGGCGCTGACCAACGTGCGCAAGCACGCCAACGCGCAGCACGTGCACATTGCGCTGAACTTCGACGAGGAAGAAGGCGTGCGGCTCGAAGTGAGCGACGACGGCACCGGCTTCGACATCGAGGCCGTGCAGCTCGACCCCCGGCGCGGCATTGGCCTGCGCAACATGCGCGAGCGCATGGAAGCCATTGGCGGGCGGCTCACCATGTGCAGCAACGCCGGGCGCACATCCATCGAGGCCGAGGTGCCCGCCCGCAGCGCGAGGGCAGCAGCGGCCGAACAGAAACAGCAGGCACACGCGCCTGCATCAGGCGCCAGAGCATGACCACCGCCAAGACCATCCGGCTCTTTCTTGTCGACGATCACCCGCTGGTACGCGACGGCCTGCGCGCCCGGCTCGGCTCCATGCCCAACCTGGAGATCGTCGGCGAGGCCGGCAGCGCCGCCGAGGCGCTGGAGCTGGTCGACAGCGTGCGGCCCGACCTGATGCTGATGGACGTCGGCATGAAGGACATGAACGGCATCGAGCTCGCGGAAGTGCTGCTGCAGCGCCAGAGCGCGACGCACATCGTGATGCTCAGCATGTACGACAACCCCGAGTACGTGCAGAAGGCCCTGCAGGTGGGCGCGCGCGGTTACGTGCTGAAAGACGCGCCCGCGGCGGAGATAGTCGCGGCCATAGAGGCCGTGTCGGCCGGCGGCACATTCCTGAGCCCGGCCGTGTCGAAAAAACTGTTTCGCACGCAGGAGCCCAGGCCGCTGCTCACCCCGCGCGAGAGCGAGATTCTTTCGGCCCTGGGCCGGGGCGAATCGAGCAAGCAGATCGCGCGCGAACTGGGCCTGAGCGTGCGCACGGTGGAGGCGCACCGGCAGAGCATCAAGCGCCGGCTGGGCATCGAGGGGCAGGCGGAACTCATCAAGTACGCGGTGGAACATGCGCGCGAATTCGGGCGCGATTCCTGAGCTGATGCCGCTGCTTCTGCTGCCTCTTTTTCGCTGATTGACCCGGCCACTGTCAGCGCTTTGTGGACTGGCGCTGCGGCCTCGCGATTACTCGAAGGAATCGAGAAATTCTGGGCAGAAAGTTATTTCTGCGCGGGGCTGGTCTTCTATACAGTGAATGCCCCTGTGGTTGAACGACCCACCAAGTGGGCATGGAGGGCAGAGCACACAAAGACTTCTCTTGAGTGAACCGCGTTGCCTTGCGGCGGGCTGTTGGTGCGACTTGCATCGACGCGAACGTGAGGCGCAAAAGGCGACGGCCAAGGTGCGCGAACACCTTGACCGTCTAACCAAATGACGTGCGATACCTTGGAAAGGGCACACCAAATGGCTAAACGAATTATGGCCGGGCCTGCAAAGCCGGCATCCGCGGACGCGACCACCACGACACGGGACCCGTCTGGTCTTCTGGAGAACAAGCTGGAGCAGTTGAACTCGCTGCTCTGGTGCTTCTACGGCGCCGGGGACGGATGGTTCCAGGATGCGGGGGAGGCGCATCGGGAGAATCTGCTTTGGATTGCTTCTGATTTGGCGCGGGAGGCGGTAGAGTTGTTTCAGGAGAGTGCGGGCTGATGCGTTCCAGCACTAAGCACTCTATTGGATGACAGCGAAGGGATGGGTTACATCCCGAGGTAGCAAGTGTTCAGCAGGAAAAATTGCCAGACGCGCTTATAGGAGGGACCCAGATGGTCACGTATGAGGAAATCTATATCCGGACTCAGTATGACGGGAAGGATTTGATGTCCGTGGAGGAGATCTACTACTACGACGACGATGGGGAAGAGCAGATATGCCAGGAGGCAACTGACGCATGCATCGACATTTCTACGTGCGCCGATCAGGGGGCTGACTTGTGGAGCTGGCTCAGAGAGCAAGTCGAGAGCCGACTGAGGCAGGCCAAGATCACATACCGAAGCCTTTTCTTTGAGGATGACCGCGGAGACTAGCGGACATCAACGAGGAGTCTTCTGTCGTCGCAAGGCTTGACATGCTGCCAAAAGGATCGATACGATCGTGCAGTTCTTACGCGCTCTACGGATGGGTCACGTAGAAACAGTCGGGCGATTCGCCAGACTTTCAATGATTGAGTGCATTTACCGCGGTGAAACCGGCTTCGGGATCTCCTGCGGGCACTCGGAGAACCCGAAGCCGGTTTCACCGCGCAATTTAAGGTAAGAGCTTTTCTTGCACATACGTGATGAGGGACGAACTTTTTGCAAAGATTGACCTGCAGTCGTCACGATTGAAGCCCTATCAGGGCTTCATTTTTTTGTGCGGTGGACAAACCGATATCCGATCTTACGAGCCGGTTTCTATCCGAGACGCGATGTATCGGGAACTGGCCAAAGACAGTGCGATAGAGAAGCGCATACGCGTAGCCGAACACTACAAGGACTGGTCTCATGAGTCCATCTATCGAGACCTCGTCTCTTTCGAGCGGCACTTGGCAGAACTCTCCTCAGTCATCGTCTTGGTACTCGAAAGCCCGGGGTCCATCGCGGAGCTTGGGCTATTTTCCGTGGTGGAGGAATTTCAAGGAAAGTTGCTCGTTTTTATTGAGACGAACCACTACAAAAGCGCTTCCTTCATCAAGTTAGGTCCCGTTGATTACCTCGAAAAGTTTCACGGTAACTCTGCCGAATGTCACCGTTGGATGGTCGAAGTAGATCGCCAGTTCAAGTTCGACCCCAAAGCAGCGCAGGAACTGCAACCTGAATTGGCTGAGGCTATCTTGAAGCGTGCCAAAAAGCCGGCGCCAGAGCATGCGTTTAGGCCAACGTCATGGTTCGACACCGCACTCTTGATCTGTGACCTTCTTAGTCTTTGCTCGGCGCTAACTCTGCGCGAAATCCGAGGCATTCTTGAGCAACTTGATCATGCCAAGACAGAATCAGAACTGAAGCAGTATCTCTTTCTCTTGGAGAAAGTCGAACTAATTGCGGTGGAGCCAAAGGGAGATCAGAGGTTCTACGTTGGTATTGAGGATAGACAGTTCTACTGGTTTCATATCCGCGAGGGAACGGTTGATTTATCTCGCTTCAGGGTTGACCAGATAGCAGACTACGCGCAGAACGACAAGAAGCGATTTCGTGCAATTCAAGAGGTAAGGAAGCGCCATGCTCGGAGCTAACGATCTTCTTTCTCAGATGTCGTCCGACTTTGGCATGCTGCCCAACCATCTGCAGAGCATCGTTCGCACTGCGCCCATACGATACAAAGTCTTTTACATACCGAAGCGTAGCGGCGGGCTTCGCGAAGTTGCGCAACCTGCCCGAGAGGTAAAGGCAATTCAGCGGTGGCTCATGGCACATTTCGGGCCACTCTTGCCGCTCCACGAAGCTGCGACCGCATATCGCCCTGGAGCATCGATAAAGAACAACGCGCTACGGCATGTAGATAGCGACTACTTGCTCAAGATGGACTTCAGGAATTTCTTCCCGTCCATCCTCATGACCGACATCATTCGTCACCTTAAGATTCACTGCGGGCAGCAGTACGACGCGTCTGCGATAAAGTTGATCGCCTACGTATGTACTTGGGCGCCAGGGCGGCAAGGGCCTCTGAGACTTTGTATTGGAGCCCCAAGCTCTCCCCTACTATCGAACAGCGTGATGTTTGATTTCGACACGCAGCTCTCGTCTGTTGCCGCAGCGGATGGTGTCCGCTATACCCGCTACGCTGATGACTTAGCACTCTCAGTGTGTCGTTCGGGGGCACTCAAAAATTATCCGAGCCTTGTGTCAAAGATCGTTGCGGACTTGAAGTATCCCCAACTGAAATTGAATGAAGGGAAGACTGTCTTCGCCTCTCGTGCAGGGCGAAGAGTCGTTACTGGAGTGACACTAACAGCAGATCACCAGCTATCAATCGGGCGGACTCGCAAGCGTGAGATACGCGCCATGTACCATCGCATGGTCTTGGGAAAACTGAGTGCAGAGGAACAACGAGAGCTCGCAGGGTTGATTGCATTCGCGGACGATATTGAACCCGGTTTTGCCGCTTGGCTATCGAGCCCTAAGAAGCTGTAAGCTCAAGGGTCAATATAGGATCCGCGTCTCGCGGTTCTCACTTTGAGTTACGTTGAACACTGTAGGGTGAGCGATATCGCGGTACCTGAGCGAGTATTGATTCGAGACGTTGAAGTTGGATAGGACAGCCATCACGGTCTGGCGGCGAGCCTGCAACTAGATCAGACAGCAGTCGATGACGAATGTCACTGTAGGGATGCATCTCCTGTGTAATGGCGATCTAGCCCTAAGGCACTTCCACGACAACAAGAGGTCGTCTTGTGCAGCTCCGGAATTTCTTACGTCGAATGGCATGCCGAAAAGGGGCAGACTGAGGTCCTTGTCGACGATTGGCTTGAGCCGCTCGCAGCATGACGTTGACGAGGTAAGCACACAGGGTCACCATTGTGTATCGTCGACAGTGCTCAATCACGCGGTCTGTCCGTTGTAGAAACTAGGCTCGCGACGGATCGGTAGCCCCAACGGGCTAACCAAGGGCACCGCCCAGACCACCTTTCAAGGAGACACCCCATGGCCGAAACCGACAAGGTATTCGCGGGTTCGATCCCGAAGTTCTACGACACGCTCATGGTCCCCCTGATCTTCGAGGCCTATGCCCTCGACATGGCGGAGCTGGTCGCGGCCTCTTCGCCCGGCGCGGTGCTCGAAACGGCGGCCGGCAGCGGCGTGGTCACGCGGGCGCTTGCGCCCAGGCTCGGCGCCGGCGCGCGCTACGTGGTGACCGACCTCAACCAGCCCATGCTCGACTACGCCGCCACCCGGCAGGGCGACGGCGCCGATGGCAACAGCGGCAGCAGCACCGGCAACATCAACATCGAATGGCGGCAGGCGGACGCGCTCAAGCTGCCGTTCGAAGATGCCTCGTTCGATGTCGTCTGCTGCCAGTTCGGCGCGATGTTCTTCCCCGACCGCACCGCTGGCTATGCCGAAGCGCGCCGTGTGTTGAGGCCGGGTGGGCGCTTCGTTTTCAACGTGTGGGACCGCATCGAGGAGAACGCCTTTGCCGACGAGGTCACCAACGCCATGGCCGGGCTGTTCCCGCAAGACCCTCCGCGCTTCCTGGCGCGCACGCCGCACGGCTATCACGACGTCGCGCTCATCCGCGAAGACCTGAGCCGCGCAGGCTTCGCCAGCATCCAGATCGACACGCGCGAGAAGCTCAGCCGCTCACCCTCGGCGCGCGAGGTCGCCACCGCCTATTGCCAGGGAACGCCGCTGCGCAACGAGATCGAGTCGCGCGACGCCAACGCGCTCCAGCTGGCCACGGACCGCGCGGCACAGGCGATTGCGAGCCGTCATGGCGAAGGCCCGGTGGCAGGCAAGATCCAGGCGCATGTGATCGTGGCGGCGGGGTAGGGGCGCAAGTCGCACGGGTGTGGCCCGGTCAGCCCCGCAGCGCCGAGCGTGGGGCCAACTGCGGGTACAAACTGCAGTTCCCGATCTCGCCCAGCCACTCTTTCTCTTCAAATTCAAATGTCCAGTCTTCCCCACAGCCCTGCCGCCGACCGCAACAAGCAGCCGATCCTCGACGCGTTGACCGGCATCCTCGGCGACGAGGGCGCCGCCCTGGAGATCGCATCCGGCACGGGCCAGCACGCAGCGTGGTTCGCGGCTGCGTTGGGCAGATGGACCTGGCAGCCCACCGACGCAGACGCGCGCATGCTGCCCGCAATGGCAAGCCGCGTCGAGGAGGCCGCGCTGCCCAATCTGCGCCCGCCGCTGCTGCTCGACGTGATGGCGCCTCGATGGCCATCGGAGGGCTTTGCGTTCGCAGCAGCAACAGAAGAAGAAAAGCAGTTCGACGCGATCTTCTGCGCCAACATGCTGCACATCTCGCCTTGGGCCACATGCGCCGCGCTGATGCAAGGGGCCGCGCGGCATCTGCGTGCCGGCGGGGTGCTCGTCACGTACGGGCCCTACATCGAAGACGGAGTGCCGACGGCGCCGAGCAACATCGCGTTCGATGAAGACCTGCGTGCGCGGAATCCCGAGTGGGGTATTCGGTGGCTGGAGGATGTGGCTGTGGAGGCGCGGAGGGCGGGGCTCGTGTTGCGGGAGCGGCATGCGATGCCTGCGAACAATCTGTTGCTGGTTTTCCGTTCTTAGGCCAGTCAGATCATCTAGGCCGTGCTCGCGGTACACGCTGCGATGGCCGCCTGGAGGCGACCAGACCAATAGCTATCGAGCTTCGGCGAGCCCCGGTCTCGTGCAATTGCCTGCAATGCTTCCAGCAGCAAGGTGCTCGCCAGCTTCTCTGCAGCCTCCAACTCATACACCCGGCAGTCGGCGTCCAGATGCTCGACCAGATAGTCGATAGCTCTTGCATCACCTCGCGCCGCCAGTCCAACGAGCGCCTCGCCGCGGACCTCGGCATCTCTGTCTTCCAGGTTATTCCACAGAAGGTCGCGAATCTCTGGCGTGTCTTCTTCGTGGGCTGTTCCCAGGCCGAAGGTGGCCCAGTTGCGTACGTCATCGTCGGCATCGGCTGCGAGTCGACACAACGCTTCAATGGAGGCGGGTTCAGGGTACCGGCCCAGCGCGACCGCGACATTCCACCGGACCGACTCATTGCGGTGAGCCGACAGTCGCACGAGTTCCGGCAATGCCGCGGGATGCGGCCGATGGCCGAGTCCTGAGGCCGCCGCACAAATCACCTCGTCGTGCGGATCATGCAGGCCGGCAAGCAGCAGTGCCTGTGTCGCGTCCATACCGTATTCGGTGCTGCCGAATTCGGCGCTGCGTACTTGCTTGCGTAGTTGGGATGCGACATAGAGGCCGAGAGCCCTGCGTCTCCAGCTGGCATTGCCTGACAGCCGTTGCACAAACTCGAGCATCTGAGGCGATCCGCGCATCTGCAGTTCGACGATGGCGCGCCAGCGCTTTTCGCTGCCCCAGCCGCGTAGTGCCATGCGAATCAACTGCCGCTGGGTTCGCGTTTTGGCAGAGCTCCTTGCCGCTTTCTTCATCGCGGGGATGTTATCTACCTACCTTGCACATGGAAAAGCCAGTCGAGGCCGATCGAATCGGCAAAGCTATCTCACCGCCAGGGCGACTCCATCAGCGCCACGTCCTCGAACGACAACTCCCGCACGGCCCCACCATCGCGCGGCACCGCATACCAGCAGCGCCCAAGCGGTATCCGCCCATTGGCGTACATCACGCGAACCACCGCTTCCTGCGCGCCAAGCCGCAGCACATGTGCCCCAACCGTCCGCTCCGCGTGCGTGAGCGCGAACTCGGCCAGCGCACGCTCGCATGCGAGCCGGTGCCAGCGCCTGTGGTCCTGCCAGGCCCGAAAACGTTCGAACAGCGTCATCGTCGGTACTTTTCATCCAGTCCGGGCCGGAGTTTCGTGCATCCACAACGTGCATCGATCACGATGTTTCACTTTTGAAACGCGGGTGTGTGTCTTCATTCCCCGACGGGGCGTTTAAAGTTCGAGCCCGGTGCGCTCCGTGCGCACCTGTTTCATTTCAATCCATCCATCGTCCGACCAAAGAAAGACACCCGTTTTGAACAAGACCGACCTCATCGCCGCCATCGCCACGGACACCAACCTGAGCAAGGCCGACGCCGCCCGCGCGCTCGACTCCGCCATCGACAACCTGTCGCGCGCGCTGGCCAAGGGCGACACGGTGCAACTGATCGGCTTCGGCACCTTCGCCGTGGCCAGCCGTCCCGAGCGCACGGGCCGCAACCCTTCGACCGGCGAGCCGATGACCATCAAGGCCAGCAAGGCGCCGAAGTTCACCGCCGGCAAGGCGCTGAAGGACGCGGTCAACGCGCCCGCCGCAGAGTAAGCAAGTAAGAAAAGAGACCCAAAAGAACGCGCAGGAGGCACGCGCAGGCCTCTTGCCCACACTTCCCTCCGTGGCGCCCGCGCAGCAGTGCGGGCCGCGGAGGGGCGGCATCTTCAGGAAACCGTCGCATTCCGCGCTAGAGTTCGTGCAGGTTCACGAGCCCAGCCATCCGACATGTACGACGCGCCTGTGCCGACACCCCCATCCACCACCACATTGCAGCAGTGGCTGCTTCGGCTTCTTTCGATAGGGGCCTGCCTTCTGTTCATCGGCTGTGCGAGCCCCTCGGGACCACGGCAAGGCGGCGGCCCCGGGCCCGTCATCGGCGGAACCAGCACGTTGACGGCCGAGCAATCGAACAGCATCGCGATCCATGCGCTCGGCCTCGTGGGCACGCCGTACCGCTACGGTGGCAACACGCCCGACGGCGGCTTCGACTGCAGCGGGCTCATCGGCTACGTATACCTCAACAGCGTGGGTGAATCGCCGCCTCGCACGGTGGCGCGCATGACGGCCTTCGGCAGCCCGGTGGCCGTGTCCGAGCTTCGCACTGGCGATCTCGTGCTCTTCGGCTCTTCCACGCCATCGCATGCGGGCATCTACGTTGGAGGAGGGCGCTTCGTGCATGCGCCTTCGACGGGCGGCGTGGTGCGGCTCGATCGGCTCGATGGCGTGTATTGGTCGCGCCAGACGGTGCAGGCGCGGCGGCCTTGAGCTGCTTCGGCTGAGCGAGTAGAGTCCTCAGCCGGATTTGCTGCCGCGACCGCTCTTCTTCGCGCCCTCGGCACGCGGGCTCGCAGCATTCGCCGCTGCAGCAGCACCATTCAGCTGCTCGACCCACGACAACGCATCGACATACGCCATGAACCGGTTGAGGTACTCCGGCGACATGTCGCGCATGAGCGTGAGAGAGCGGTGCACGAGCTGGTGCGAGTTGAGCGGGCCGGCGTTCTGGGGCACCTTCGCGCGCGACTGATTCAGCCGCCGGTCGGCGCTGAGTTTGGACCACGTGCTCTTGAAGTAGCGGATCGACTTCAGCTCGGCGGCTGGCGCAGGCGCTGCAGCGCGAGAAGAGGGGCGAGGCGCTGCCTTGCCCGTCGCTGTTGTCTTCGCTGCCGTTGCTGCCGTTGTTGCCGTTGTTGCGGGAACGTCGACGGCAGCCGGCGCATGCTTCGCGATGTGCTCGATGAGCTCAGCGAATGCGTCGCGCTCGGGCTCAGCCGGCTGCTCCGCAGCTTCCGCGGACTTCGCCTTCTCCAGATCCTCGCCATACGCCGCAAGCAGCGCGATCACCTTGTCGTCGACGATGCGCCGCACTTCGCCATCGAGCGCAGCCGCGCGCCGGGCCATCGCCTCGATGACGCGAAAGCGCACCGGATCGAAGCGCTGGTCGCCACGCGCGAGCGCCGCGGCGACCATGGCGCCGGTGTCGCGAGCGGTGGCGTCTTCCTGCTCAGTCACGAGGCTTCGCGTTGGCGCTGGAAGAAGAAGGGCGCGGCGTGGGTGCCATTTCCACGCGACGGTTCTTCGAGCGGCCATCCGCGTCGGCATTCGACGCCACGGGCTGCTCGGAGCCGAAGGCGGCGGCGAAGATCGTCGATGACGGCACGCCGGCCTCGATCAGCGAGCGCGTCACGGTCAGTGCGCGTTGTGCCGACAGCTCCCAGTTGTCCGCGAACTGGCGTGCGTTGTCGCGCATCTGCCGGTCGTCGGTGAAGCCGCTCACCATCAGGATCTCGTCGCGCGACTTGAGATAGGTGGTCAACGGCGCGGCCAGGCTCTTGAGCAGCTGCTTGCCCTCGGGCTGCAGCTCGGCCGAGTTGAAGGCGAACAGCACGTTGCCGCTGATGCCGATGCGGCCGTTGGTCAGCGTCACGCGGCCGGCGGCAAGCGGTGCCGCCAGGGCCTGTTCGAGCGTCTGCAGGCGCTTGGCTTCGGCCTGTCGCTGCTTGACTTCGGTTTCCAGCTTCGACGCCAGCTCCATCTGCATGCCGAGCGCGCACACGAGGATGAGCACGAAGGCGCCGAGCAGGCCGGCCATGAGGTCGCCGAACACGGCCCATACCGGCACGCCGGGCTCGTCGAAGCCGGCCTCGATGTCTTCGCGGGTGCCCATCATGCTTCGCTGTCCACGGGCGCCTGCAGTTGCTTCTCTTGCCTGCTGGCGATCTGCTGCATGTCTTCGACGATCTGCTTCTGCGACATGATGCTCAGGTCGATCACCTCGCGCGCCTGCGCGACGTAGTAGGCGAGCTGTTCATCGCTGCGCGAGATCGATTTGCCCAGCGCGCCTTCGATGCGCTGCAGGTGGGCCGCGAGCTTGTCGTTCGACTGGCTGAAGAGCTGCACCGCGAGGCCGAAGGCCTCACCCAGGCTGGCCACTTCGACGGCGCTGCCGGCGATCTGTGCGGCCACGTTGCTCATCTTGTCGGACTCGGCTTCGGCCTTCTCGGTGAAGCGGCTGCCGACGCGCTCCAGCATCTCGGCCGATGCCGACACCAGCGTGTCGATGGCCGCGCGCTGTTCGGTCGAGGCGTGGTTCACCGCGTCGAGCAGGGTCGAAAGCGTTTCGAGGATGCGGCTGCGCTCTTCCAGCATGGTGTTGTCGCGCGCCATGCTGTCGGCGAGCTTCTGGCGCAGCTCCGTTACCACTTCGGCTGCGGCACGTGGCGCTTCCGAAGCGGCCTGCAGCAACTGGGCGATCTCGGTGACGGTGCTCTTCGCGTGCGCCTCGGTCTGCGCCGACATGTCGCGCGCGGTCTGGGCCATGGTGTCGAAGAGCTGCTGCTGCTGGCTCGCGTTGTGCGAATTGGCCTGCTGCCATTCCTGCTGCAGCGAGGCGGCCATGGCGCCCAGCGATTGCGTCCATGCAGCGAGGCGCTGTTCGTCGCGCGACGCCATCTGCGACATCGCATCGGCCGCGGCCTGCGGTGCCTCGGCGGCGGCCTGCAGCAGCCGCGAGATCTCGGCGACGGTGTTCTTTGCGTGCGTCTCGGTCTGCGCCATCGTGTCGCGCGCGGTCTGCACCATCGTGTCGATGAGCTGCTGTTGCTGACCTGCGTGGTGCGCGTTGACCTGTTTCCATTCCTGCTGAAGCGAAGCGGCCATGGCGGTCAGCGATTGTGTCCAGGTCGCGAGGCGCTCTTCGTCGCGCGATGCCATCTGCGACATCGCGTCGGCAGCAGCTTGCGGTGCCTCCGATGCAGCCTGCAGCAGCCGCGCGATCTCTGCGACCGTGCTCTTCGCGTGTGCTTCGGTTTGCGCCATCGTGTCGCGAGCGGTCTGCGTCATCGCGTCGATGAGTTGCTGCTGCTGGCCTGCGTGGTGCGCGTTGACCTGCTGCCATTCCTGCTGCAGCGACGCGGCCATGGTGGTCAGCGATTGCGTCCAGGCCGCAAGGCGCTGCTCGTCGCGCTGTGCCATCTGCGACATCGCGTCGGACGCGGCCTGCGGTGCTTCGGCCGCGGCCTGCAGCAGTCGCGCGATTTCTGCGACGGTGCTCTTCGCATGCGTCTCGGTCTGCGCCATCGTGTCGCGTGCCGTCTGCGCCATGGTGTCGAGCAGCTGTTGCTGCTGGCTCGCGTTGTGTGCGCCGGCCTGCTGCCATTGCTGGTGGAGCGAGGCGCCCATGTCGGCCAGCGATTGCGTCCAGGCCGAGAGGCGCTGTTCGTCGCGTGCGGCCAGCTCGGTCTGCAGCTTCGCGTGCGCCTGGTCCACGGTCTGCAGCAGCGATGCGGTGTGCTGCTCGAACGCGGCGGTGGCGGAGGTAAGGGCCTGGTGCGCATCGCCCGACAGCTTCTCGCTGACCTGCTGGTGCTGCGCGAGCGCGTCGCCCCAGGTCTTCGACACGTTGCCGACGGTGCTTTCGAGGCGCGCGGAGACGCTGTCCACCAGCGCGGCGGAGCGCTGCTCGAAGGTCTGCGCGAAGTGGTCGTGCGAGCCGCGCACGTCCTTCGACAGCGCTTCGCTGGTGTGCTGGTGTTCGGCGAGCGCGGTCTTCCAGGTGTCGGCCACGCGGTCGGTGGTGGCCTCGAAGCGGCCGGAGAGGCCGTCGAGCTGCTGCTGCACGGTGTTCGAGATGGTCTGGTGCAGCGCGGCCGTCTCGCGTGCGATGCCGGCCATGGTGGCTTCGACCACGGGCTGGATCGCGGCGCCCGCGACGCGCGCGCTCTCGGTCAGGCTCTGCTTGAGCGACTGGTCGACGGAGGAAGCGAGGTTTCCGTACACGGCCTCGGCCTTGCTGTGGAAGCTGTCCTGGCTGGCCGCGAGCCGGTCGCTGAGGGACTGGTTCTGCCGTTCGATGGCATGCACCATGGCCTGCAGCTGGCCGATCATCTCGGGCATGGCGTGGGCCTGCTGCTGCAGCAGCTTGAAGGACTCTTCGCGCTGGTGCGTCTGCGAGAAGACGCGCAGCACGGTGGCGATCTTCGTGTCGAGCAGTTGCCCGGCCTGCAGGCGCTCGCGGCGGCTCAGTGCAGAGGCCAGGCCGAGCATGGCCGATGCGGCCACGCCCGCCACCGAGGTGCCGAAGGCGAGGCCGAGGCCCTTCACGGGCGCGGAGAGCGAATCGCGGATGGTCTGCAGGTCGGTCGAGCTTTCCAGTGCGATGCCGGTGCCCCTGAGCGTGACCACCATGCCGATGAAGGTGCCCAGCATGCCCAGCAGCACCAGGAAGCCGGCGAGGTAGGGCGTGAGGGCGGGGCCGGGCAGGCCCACGCGTTCGCCCTCGATGCGCAGGCGCACGGCGTTGCGCAGCGAGGGATGCAGCCGGTCGAGCCAGATGCCGAGGCTGTCGGGCGGGGCCGAAAGGTCGGCCGTGGCCTGCGCCAGGCTGTCGGTGGCCTGCTGGAAGCGGTACAGCTCCAGCGCGCCCATGATGTAGAACGCGCCGATGATCAGCGTGACGGCCAGCGCCAGCGGGTTGGTGCCGATGTATCCGGCGCCCACCCAGCCCACGACGGCAAGGCCAGCGACAAATACGGCGTAGTGGAGGAATCGGGTCATGAGGTCCTGGTGGCCTGGGTGCGAAGGGCATCGAGCAGCCCTTCGACCGGTTGAAATCTGAAGTCCAGTTCGGCGAGCAGCACGTCCTGGGCGTCCTTGCGGAACACGTCCAGCCACTCGTCGGTGGGCTGGGCGCTGTGGGGGTTGTCTTCTGTCTCGGATGCTTCGGCGTCGGCTTCCGCCGGCGGAGCTTCGGCGGCCTTGCGCAGGCGCTCGAAGTGCCGCTCGAGGATGCCCGGCACGGCCGACAGCAGGCTGTATTCGCGCGCTTCGAGCACCTGCGCCATGACCACGTCGACCGATGCGAGCCGGGCCATGGCCGGCGACTTTGCCGCCATGGCCGCGCGCAGCTTGCCGCGCAGCGTGCTCGCGCCTGCTTCCATGGCTTGTTGCCGGGCCAGGTAGCGGCGCTTGTAGGGGGTGAAGTCGGAGGCTGCGTCCTTGCCGGCGCCGAAGGTGTCGTCCTCGACGATGGCAGTGGCCAGCGCGGCTTTCACGCGCTGGCATTCGCTTTCTTCGTTGTTGCGGGGCGCGCGGAGGCCGGTTTGCGGCGTTGCCGGGGCACCGTCGAGCGCGGCGGACAGCGAGATGGCGTCGGTCCAGCCGAACCACTGGCTCAGCCGGTCGGCGGTGGGTTGCGCGGGTTCCCGGGCGTCGACGTTGGAAAGCCTTGAGAGCAAGCGAATGAGCGCCGAGCCGTTGAAACCTGTGCGCCTTGAAACTTGCTCCATGCCCCCTGAAAGCGCCCGATTGCGCGTGATCCGAAAAACCCGGCAGTCTACAACAGGGCCCTCTGTCCGAGCCCTTCTGCCAAGGCCCGTCAGGCCCCGGCTATGTAACGAAATGCCAGTTTTTCATCATGTGCGCGGCGAGCGCGGCGAAGTCACGTGTTCGGGCCGCAGGCCCAGCCCAACGGCCCACGCCGGCAGCCTGCGCAGCAGCGGCCATCGCGCGAGCAGCCGCAGGGGCAAGGGCAGGCGCCGCGGGCCTGTCGCCGGCTTGCCGTCGAGCACGGCCATGAGCACGCGGTCCTGTATGAATCGCTGCACGGCCTGGGTGACCTGCACGGGCAGTTCCCTGCGGCGCTGCAACTGGGGCAGCAGGGCGTCGATCTGCTTCTCGGTCGCGTCGCCGGCCAGCGCGGCGGCCAGCAGGTTGGCGGCGGCCACGGCGTCCTGCACGGCGAGGTTGATGCCGACGCCGCCCACCGGCGACATCGCATGCGCGGCGTCGCCGATGCACAGCAGGCCGCGGCACGACCAGCTCTCGAGGCGGTCGACCGTCACTTCGAGCAGCTTCACCGAATCCCAGTCGGGCAAGGCGGAAGGCAGCCGGACGGCGAGGAAAGGCGCGATACGGCCGATTTCCTCGTGGAAGGCTCCGATGCCGCGCGCCCGCAGCGCGTCATGGCCACCCTTGGGTATGACGAAGGCGCACTGCCAGTAGTCGCCGCGATTCAGCGTCACCAGGAAGTGGCCGCCCGCGACGTGGCCCGCGGTGGCCGACGGGTCGCCGGCCAGTCTCGGAACGGCCATCCACAGCACGTCGATGGGCGCGCCGAAGCTGATGTGCGGCAGCGCCGCCGCATCGCGCAGCGCGGAATGCCGGCCGTCGGCCGCCACCACCAGCGAGGCGTGCAGCTCGACGTCGCGCGGCTGGCCGGCATGGCGGCCGAGCCGCACCTTCACGCCGTTCACGCGGCCCTTGTCCTGCAGCAGGCCGACTGCCTCGGCGTCGGTCCAGAGTTCGAAGCAGGGGTAGCGCCGGGCCTCGTCGCACATGAAGTCGAGAAAGTCCCATTGGGGCATCAGCACGAGAAACTTGCTGTGCGAGGGCAGGTGCCTGAAGTCGGCCACCGCGACGCTGCGGCCCTCGAAGGTGGCCCGCAGTTCGTCGATGCGGTCGTGCGGGCGCTGCAGGAAGGCTTCGAGCAGGCCCAGCTCGTGCAGCACTTCGAGCGTGGACGGATGCACGGTGTCGCCGCGAAAGTCGCGCAGGAAGTCGAGATGCTTCTCCAGCACGACGACCGGCACGCCGGCGCGGGCCAGCAGCAAGCCCAGCACCATGCCGGCGGGGCCGCCACCTGCGATGCAGCAGCGTGGCGTCGAGGATGCGGGCGCTTGGGTGGCTTGCGTGTCCATGGCTCCGATCGATCGATCCGGTCGCGCCGCGGACGACGTGGCCTGGGTTGCCCGGCACCGCGCAGTACCGGGCTCGGCCCCCGTGGCTCAGGGTTGCGCGAAGGTAACGCGCTGGGCGATGAGCACGCCGTCGACCACGCGGTCTCCGACTACTGTCACGCGCTTGCCATTGCCCAGGTCCGCGGCGGTGCCGTTTTCGAAGATGGTAGCGGAGCCGCTGGCATTCACGCGCTGGCCCCGCACCATGAAGTCGGCGGCCGACTGGTAGCCGGCGACGGGGCCGATCACCGTGAAGGACGCCGGCCCGCCCGTGCCCGGCACGTAGCGGATGCGCAGTTTCTTCGCCACGAGCACCTGCCCCGAGAGGAAACCGTCGACCTCGACCTTGACGCCGTTGCCGATGGAGCCGGCCGGGCCGCCGGTGATCTGCGCATTGCGCGCGTCGACCTTCTTGCCGAGCACGCGGAAGTCGCCGAGCGAGGCGAAGTCGGTGGCGACGCCCGCGAGCTGGAGCGCGATGCCGTCGGCCGTGGGGATGGCGTACCAGCCCTTGACCGTGGTGGCGGTGAAGTGGCCGGCCACCGGCGCCACGGTGCCGCGCACACGGACGATGGCGCCTTCGGCCAGGCTGGCGGTGTCGAGGCCGGGGCCATAGTCGACGGTGAGCAGGCCGAGCGTGAAGTGCCGGCCGACAAGGTCGAGGTTCTGGACGGTGCCGGTCACCAGAGGCTCGACGGAGCCCGGCGCGATCTGGACGCGCGTGGCGCGCAGCGTGCCCGGCGCGGCGGGCAGGCCCCAGACCTGGATCACGGCGCCGTCGACCAGGTCGGCCGCGCCGTTGGAGTCGCCCCAGACGGTGGCGGTGTCGGTGGTCACGCGGCTGCCCATGACGGTGAAGCTGCCGTTCGAGAGGTCGATGGCGGAGACGGTGCCCCGCAACTCGGCGGCCGAGACGACCTGCGCGGCGGTGCCGCTGGTGAAGTTGGCGTCGACCTTGCCGGCGATGCGCGCGCTCATGCCGATCTGCAGCTCGCTGGCGTCTTCGATGGCGAAGGTGGCGCTGTCGGTGTCGTAGCGCAGGCCGTTGAGGATGACGCTGCCGAGGCCGTCAGCGGCGCCGATGCCGGCGGCGTCCGCGCTCACGCCGGTGCCGCCCGAACCCACGCCGGAGCCGTCGCCGTTGGTGTTGCCTGCGGTGCTGGTGCCGTCGCCGCCTGCATTGCCGCTGCCGGCGCCCGAACTGCCGCCGGCGTCGCCGCCCGAGGCGTTGCCGCCGCCACCGCCGCCTGTGTCCGTGCCAGCCGTGGTACCCGTTGCCGTGCCAGAGACGCCCGCAACGCCGGTGCCGGACGCTCCGCCGCCACCGCCGCCGCAGGAAAGAAGCATGGCCATGCCGCCTGCGAGCAGCAGGCCGCGCAGGACGCCGTGCGCGAACCGGAAGGAGCGTGTGAATGTGAGGATCGTGTTCATCGTGAGGGCCCGCTCTTCTTCGGCGCGGCTTCGTCGTCTTCGTAATAGGTATAGATGCCGACGCGGATGCGCGCCTTGCTGTCGGCGGGCGCGCGGTCGACGGCCTTGGTCATTTCGCGGGCCAGCTCGTGATGCAGTCCGGCCCAGCGTTCGCGCGCGAGGCGCTCGATGCTCTCGCAGTCTTCCAGCGTGAGCCCGCGCGCGTACACCGCGCGCTCGAGCATGCGGGGCGATTCGCCCAGCGTGTTGGAAACGGCCGCCAGCAGGTGGTCGCGGCCGTTGTCGCCCAGGAAGGCGAGCATCGACTGGAGGTCTTCGACCGGAACGAAGCCGTCTGACATGAGCTCGGCGACGCCGCTGTCCTCGGCCACCATGTTCAGGCGCACCAGCTCATCCAGGATGGTGCGGTGATGGATGTTGCCGCGGCTGGCCAGGCGCGCCACGCGCTCGAACGAAGGCTCCTCGCTCTCGGTGGTCACGGGCAGGCGGCGCAGTGCGTCGTCGCCGGTCATCATCTGCAGCCACAGCGTGAAGGTCTTGGCCGCGGCCGAGAGTTCGGTGTGGGGCAGGGGATCGACGGTGGAGCGGACCTTGGCGGTGACGGCCTTGCGGTTCAGGCCGGTGGTCACCGAGATCTGGCTGAGGTTGGGCCGCTTCACGCCCTGCTGGCGCCAGGAGCGTTGCGCCTCCTCGATGAGCAGGTCGCGCAGCAGTTCCTCGAGGTGCGGGTGCTTGACGCCCATGGCGAGCGCCAGCCGGACGACCGGACGAAGGATGCGAGCGCAGGCGGCAAGGGCCCAATCCAGCCGGTGTTCCATGAATGCGGTCGTTGCTCCTGGGTTCGTGAGTTCTAAGTTCCAAGACAGGGGGCGGGCCGCCATCCAACCCCCGTCGCTGCGCCGTATTGTCGTTGGTCCGCCGGGCCGCTTTTTCCTAGGTCGACGTGCAGGTCCCGTCGTTCGACTTCGTGACGTTGGTGCGCCCCGTCGCGCTGATGCTCACGGCGCGCGACTGGTTGGCGCTGGGGGTGGTGCGGCAGATGGTGATCCGGCTCTGGCCCGCGCCCATGCCGGTGGCCTGGAACACGATGGCGCTGGCGCCGCCCGCTTCGCGCAGCAGGTAGCCGGAGGCCGCGGCGCTTTCCACGCGCAGCACCTGCGTGCCGCTCAGCACGATCCAGCCGGCTTCCCATTGCCCGTTGGTGCTGCAGCTGGTGCCGTTGGCCGAGGCGCACAGGGTGACCGGGGCGTTGCGCTTGATGGCCTCGCTGCGCGCGAGCTGGCTGCCCGAGACCAGCGAGGTGGCGTAGCCGCTCAGGCGCGTGGACAGCCGGATGCTGTCGAACGAAGGCACGGCGATGGCGACGAGCACCACCAGCACGGCCAGCGTGACCATCAGCTCCACCAGCGTGAAGCCGTGCGCGCGGGCGGTGCGGGGGCGGTTGCGCATGTTGCCGGAGCTCCGCGGGCTCACTTCTGGATGAACCAGTAGACCCGGCCCTTCGGCTGCTTGAACGCGGCCTTGGGCGCGGTGCCCTTGGGGCTGAGGAAGGAGTCGGGGTTGGCGCCGATCACCACGTCGCGCATGCTGCCGTCGTCGAGCTGGACGCGGCCCACCACGGGCGAGGGCGCGAGGCCGCCGCCCACCACGTTCTGGAACCGGCCGCCGGTTCCCTGAGGAGCGGCGTTGACGTACGACACGTTGTAGACCCGCGCGGTGCCGAGGTCGGCGCGGCACGACTGCGTGTTGGGGTTGGTCGGCGTGTGGGTGTTGAAGGTGGTGATGCCGTAAGCCGTGACCGAGCTCGTCACCACCTGTTCGCCGGCGGCGAGGGCGAGGTACCAGCCCTTCTTCGTCGCGAGGTCGGAAGAGCTCGGCGTGGATGTGTCGGTGATGGGCTGCAGCGAGGCCTGGCACAGCAGGCCGTTGCCGGTGCCGCAGCGGCTGACTTCGCTGCTCAGCCAGGTGCTGTCGGTGGGCTTGTCGACCAGCATGTAGAAGCGGTTGGCCACGCCCAGCGCGGCGTTGTAGTAGCGCAGCGGCTTCTCGCGGTCGCCGGAGCCCAGCAGGATCACGAAGGAGCCGTTGTCCTCCACCACGTCGGGGGCGAACATGAACTTGCGGTTGGGCGTGCAGGTGGTCACGGTGTCGCAGCCGAGCGAGGCGACCTGCGTCATGGTCCAGGCGGACGGCGCTCCGCTGTCGAGTGCGATGCGGTAGACGTTGCCGCCCAGGTCCGCGGCATAGGCGATGCGGGCGATGCCGAGGGAGTCGGTGACGACGGTGACTTCACCGACCACGGGCCGCGCGGTGGCGAACATCTGCAGGCGCGCGCCGGTGTCGGCGTCGAGCACGTAGATGCCGCTGCCCTTTGCGCCGCTGCCGCAGGCCTGGCTGGCGCTGTTGGTGTCGACATCCTCGCACTTGTCGTAGCCGCCGCCGAAGATGAGCAGCGGGCTGTTGCCGCCGCCGTAGCCGCTGGCGCGCATCACCTTGGGCGCCGACCAGGTCTGGCCGAGGCCTTCGAAGCCGGTGTCGCACCCGGTGTCGTCGCCCTGGTTGGGGCAGCCCTTGCGCCACTTCAGCGTGGGCGCGGAGGCGGAGGAAACATCGAAGGCGTAGATCAGCCGGCCGCCCCGGCGCATGCTCGCGTAGAGCCAGGCGGTGCTGTCCTTGCGGTAGGCCGAGACCGGGCCGTCCATGCCGTAGGGCTTGGGCGCGACCGCGCCGGCGGTGACCGGCAGGCCGGGGAAGTTGATGCGCGTGGTGTCGTCGTAAAGCCGCTTGAGGCTGCCGTAGAACTCCGGCGGCATGAAGGACCAGAGCTCGTCGCCAGCGGCCGCCGAGCCGATGGCCGCGCTGCGGTTGCCGTTGACGGCGCGCAGCACGCCGTCGTTGCCGCCGTAGAACACCACCACCTGGGGCGAGGCGTCGGTGCCGTAGTTGATGGCCACCGGCCGCGAGTGCACCACGTCGCCGTGCACGGAGGGGCGCATGGAGGTCGATGTGACGGGGTTGCCCTGCGCGTCGAGCCGCTCGTCGCCCTTGTTGTCGAGGCCGCGCGCCCAGTTGATGAGCGCGGTGCGGTCGGTGTCCGCCGTGACGCCCAGCGCGGCCTTGGTGATGGCGGAGTTGCCGTCGGCAAAGGCGGTGAGGGCGGTGCAGCTGCCCGGCGCGCAGGTCTTCATGTTGCGGTTGGCCACTGCGAGGCGGCGCAGCATGTAGCCCTGCGCGCCTTTTTCCACCACGTTGCCGTCGGGGCTGTCGGCGGCTTCCTTGCCCAGGCAGTCGCCGGAGGGCCGGAAGCTCCAGTAGACGTCGGTGTCGCTGGGCGCGGGTGTCCAGAAGCTGCGCGCGCAGGGCGCGATGAAGCCGGTCTGGTTGTTGACGGCGTTGTTGCCCACCGAGTCCTGCAGGATCAGCTGGTTGGTGCTGTCCAGGCCCAGCTTGTATTGCTTGAGGTTGCCGTTCCAGCGCGGAAAGGCGTCCTGGTCGGGACGGAACATGCCCACGAACACCTGGTTCAGGTAGGTGCCCTGGGTGTTCACGCTCACCGGCAGGCTCACCGAGGAGAACACGCTGTTGACCGACTGGATCTTGCTGAAGATGTCGTCCAGCGCCGCGCCGAGCGCGCTGCCGAGGTTGGGCTGCGCCGAGATGTCGTAGTACTCGCCCTTGCTCTGGGTGGCCATGCTCTTGAGCAGCGCGCTCCAGCCCGGGCCCTGGCCGCCGGTGGCCTTGGCGGCCTCGATGGTGTAGACCTTCACGCCCATGCTGGTCTGCAGGAAGCGCGACCATTCGTCGGCCGTGTTGTCCTGCGAGCCGCTGGGGCTCAGTGCGATCTGCGTCGCATCGCCGCCCGCTGCGCGCAGGGCGGCGTTGGAGATCTGGCTGTCGCTGGTGTTGTCCTGCGCCGCGCCGTTGCTGATGTAGATGACGTAGGTGCCGGTGCAGTTCTCGGTGCTCGGGCCGACGTAGGTGGTGGCGGAGAAGCCGCTGAGCGCGTTGCGCGTGAGCGCGTAGATGTCCTTCGAGGCCTGCGTGCCGCTCACGTTGCCGCTGTAGTCGGCCTTGTTCTTGCTGTTGCCGGCGATGGGCGTGCCGCTGGCGAGGTAGCGATAGACCTCGGCCATGGTCTTGCCGGCCTTGCCGCCGTTGGACTTGTCGCCGAGCTTGTCGAGGCTGCGGATGAGCGCGCCGTACTTGATCTTGGTGCCGTCGTCCAGCGTGCGCACCGCGGCGCGCACGTAGCCGCCGTCGGAGTTGGAGTTGCCCTGGCCGGTCTCGGTGAACATCATCAGGCCGACCTTGAACTTGTTGGCCTTCAGGCTTTCGAAGGCCGAGGCGAGCGCGGTCATCTCGGCGGTGAAGGGCTGGTTCCAGTTGGCCGTGTTGTCCAGCACGAACAGCACGTTCGGCGCCTGCGCCGCGCTGGGGTTGTAGCCCACGAAGAGGTCGATGTCCTCGGCGCGGGCCTGGCCCGCCGTCAACGCGGTGAGCGCGGCGGCCGTCCACAGCGAAGCGAGAAGTTTCCGGATCATGGTGCGGGCCTGTTCGTCGTCGGGTTGTCGTGAAGTGGCATGCCTAGGAGGCACAGAAGGCATCGAACTGCGCCTTGTTGAGCAGCGCGCGCACGCCCTGACGCACGGCAGTGGAAGAGCCGGTGGCGTTGCGGGCGTCGGTGACCGTGGTGCTGATGTCCCAGACGGAGTTGTATTGGTCGGGCAGCGTCGCAAGCCCGGAGCCGCTGCTGGAGGCGCCGCCGGTGATGCCGCCTGGGCCCGTGGTGCCGCCACCGCCGCTGTCCAGGGCCTTGGTGGCGCGCACGCAGACGGGAGGAGCGACGGTCACGATGTAGTCGGTGACGCCGTCGTTGTCGATGTCGACCATGCTCACGGTCTGCTGCGGTGCCGCGAGCGTCGGGCTGCCGTCGCTGCCGGGCACCAGCAGGCTGCTGGCGACTTCCTCGATCGCGCGGTTGGCGGCGGCGACCGCCTCGTTGCGCGTCTGCAGGTTGCCCACCGCCTTGAGGTTGGCGTTGCTCAGGTTGAAGGCGGCGGTGACCACCAGCGTGATCAGCAGCAGCATGATCATTCCGATGAGCAGGGCGGCGCCGCGCTGGCCGGTGCCGCGGGCGAGTGGCGCGCGTGGGTTCATGGCGTTTCCCTCCGGCCGGTGACGTTGGTCAGGCGCACGGAGGTGGAGAACGCGTGCCGCTTGTAGTGGTCGTTGAAGGGGCCCAGCGTGGAGCCGCCGAGCTGGTAGGTGCGGGTGTCGGTGTGGCCGGGCGACGCCTCGGCGCTGCGCGCCAGCACGTGCAGCTTGACGGCCACCACGTTGACCAGCTGGTCGGCGGTGCAGGCCGGGCTGGTGCTGCAGTGCACGAAGGCGCCGTCGGGGCTGCCGTCGCCGCGGTTGGCGGGCGTGGACTTGTTCGCGGGGTCGGCCCAGGCGATGGCCGTGGTGTAGTCGACGGCGGCGCCGGTCTTGCTCAGCGTGTCGAGGCCGAGCTCGACGCGGAAGCCCTCGACGCCCTCGATCAGCGGCACGGGCGGCTGCTGCGCGAGCGTGCCGCCCGCCAGGTCGAAGCGCGAGCGCGCGAGCGTGGGAACGCCGTCTCCGGCGGTCTCGGCGTAGTCGCGCACGTAGTAGATGTCCGCCACGAGCTTGCGCTTGGGCGATGGGGTGGTGCAGTCCTTGCGGAACATGGTGTCGAAGCCGGCGGTCGACAGGGCGAACGAGGAGGGCTTCTGCGTGCCGCACAGCGACGACTGGAAATACATGGCGCCGCTCGTGTCGGCATCGCAGTTGGTCGTGCCGGGCAGGCAGGTCTCGGCGTGGCGCACCACGAGGATGTCGGTGCCGGCCTTCTTGTTCTTCAGCAGGTCGGCGCAGCTCGCGGGGACGCTGTCGTAGGTCTGCACCGGCAGGTCGAGCAACTGGCGCTTGTAGTCGTCGGTCCAGTTCGCGGCGGAGTAGGGCAGGCACGGGTCGGGCAGCGCGCCGGTGGGCACGTGCGTGGGGGCGCCGGTGACGGTGAGGTCGTCGAACTCGGGCATGTAGTTTTCCCAGAAGCCCGCGTGGGAAAGCTCGTTCTCGAGCACGAAGACGCTGAGGCGGCCGGTCTCGATCTGGCGGTTGACACGCTCCAGCTCGCGCTGCGAGTTGCTCACGTTCAGGAAGAGCGCGAGCAGCGCCGCCACCACGATGAGCATGATGGTGATGGCGACCATCAGCTCGATCAGCGTGAGGCCGCGCTGGGCCCGCAGTGGCGTGCGCATGCGGCGCGGCGCGACGACCGCGGTGCGGCGGCTGCTCATGAGAGCGACCCGATGCGCACCAGCGTGGTCACGGTGCGGCGGCACTTGTCGTCCTTGCACTGGGTGCCGGTGTCGTACTGGCCCTTGCCGCAGGCCACGCCGTCGGGCGGCGCCGAGATCGGCCCCAGTCCCTGCCAGGCGACGGTGACGAGGTACTCGTTGTTGCCCATGTCCTCCACGCAGCCGCGCCCGCCGATCACGGTGCCGAGCTTGCTGTTGCCGGAGACCTCGGCGGCGCCCTGCAGCGCGTTGCACCATTCCTTGGCGTCCACCTGCTGCCGCGTACCGGTGGAGGTGGGGCAGGCGGCGTCGGCGCCCAGCGGTGCGCTGGTGATGTAGCTGGCGGCCGTGCGGCGGTTGGTTGCGATGCGGCTGGCCATGTCGTTCAGCAGGATCAGCGCCTGCGAGCGCTGGTACGACTCCATCTCGGATGCCTGCATGCGGGCCTGGAGGCCCACGAGCCCGAACAGGCCGAAGGCCAGGATGAGCAGCGTGACCAGCACCTCGATGAGCGTGGTGCCGCGCTGGCGGCGGGCGGGGCGGCTCGTCACCATTTGCCGGACGGCGTCTTCACGCCTTCGCTGGTGAGGGAGAGAGCGCCGTCGCCCGACTGCGAGCCGGTCGGCGTGAAGGTGAGCGTGTAGCTCGGGGCGCCGGTGGTGGAGAGCGTGACGTCGTAGCTGTAGCTGCCGGAAACCTCGGCGGGCAGGCTGTAGCCGCTGGCGGTGAGCGCCGCCTTGTCGGCGTAGCCGCGGTTGGCGATGAGGAACTGCTGCTGCCGGTTGGCGATGTCCAGCATCTGCGCCTGGGCCGCCGAGCGCTTCGAGCGGATGACGTACTGCTGATAGCTCGGCAGGGCGATCGACGCCAGGATGGCCACGATCGCGACCGTGATCATGAGCTCGATCAATGTGAAGCCGCTGCTGCGTCTGCGTGCCTGCGAATGCTGGTTCATCGTGGCTCGAAAGGAATGTTTCACATTGTTAAGAATGTGAATTTATCACATTTATGCAAAATGCAAGCCCTCGAACGGGCCCGTTGCCGGGTCCGCGCAACAGCGCAATCGAGGGTTTTCCATTACGCAAAGCCACGCGGCCGCTCCGCGCGGTCCGACGGATGCGCCGACGCCCCGGCCCGGCAAAACTCCCCGGGTTCAATACCTAGGAGACATCCGCATGCACAGCATCCGACGCCATCTGGTGTGGCTGGTCGTGGCCGTGATCGGCGCGTTCGCGCTGGGCACCGTGGCCCTGACCCGAGGCGAAAGCGTCAACGCCCTCTGGGTGGTGGCCGCCGCGATCTGCACCTACCTGATCGCCTACCGCTACTACAGCCTCTTCATCGCCGACAAGGTGCTGGGCCTGGACGGCAACCGCAAGACGCCGGCGCACCGCCACAACGACGGCCTGGACTACGTGCCGACCGACAAGAACGTGCTGTTCGGCCACCACTTCGCGGCCATCGCGGGCGCGGGGCCGCTGGTGGGCCCGGTGCTCGCCGCGCAGATGGGCTACCTGCCCGGCCTGCTGTGGGTGCTGGCCGGCGTGGTGTTCGCCGGCGCGGTGCAGGACTTCATCGTGCTGTTCATCTCCACGCGGCGCGACGGCCGCTCGCTGGGCGACCTCGTCAAGCAGGAGATGGGGCCGGTGCCCGGCATGATCGCGCTGTTCGGCACCTTCATGATCATGATCATCATCCTCGCGGTGCTGGCGCTGATCGTGGTGAAGGCGCTGGCCGAATCGCCGTGGGGCACCTTCACGGTGGCCGCGACTATTCCCGTGGCGCTCTTCATGGGCGTGTACCTGCGCTACATCCGCCCGGGGCGCATCGGCGAGGTGTCGCTGATCGGCTTCGTGCTGCTGATGCTCGCCATCTTCGGCGGCCAGGCCGTGAGCCAGAGCCCCGAATGGGCGCCGCTCTTCACCTTCGACGGCAAGGCGCTCACCTGGATGCTGGTGGGCTACGGCTTCGTCGCCGCCAGCCTGCCGGTGTGGCTGCTGCTCGCGCCGCGCGACTATCTCTCGACCTTCCTGAAGATCGGCACCATCATCGCGCTGGCCATCGGCATCGTGTTCGTGATGCCCACGCTGCAGATGCCCGCCATCACGCAGTTCGCGCAGGGCAACGGCCCGGTGTGGTCGGGCAGCCTGTTCCCGTTCCTGTTCATCACCATCGCCTGCGGCGCTGTCTCCGGCTTCCACGCGCTGATCTCCTCGGGCACCACGCCCAAGATGCTCGACAACGAGCGCCACGCGCGCTTCATCGGCTACGGCGGCATGCTGGCCGAGTCCTTCGTCGCCGTGATGGCGCTGGTGGCCGCTTCGTGCATCGAGCCCGGCATCTACTTCGCGATGAACAGCCCCGGCGCGCTGGTGGGCACCACCGCGCAGCAGGTGGCTGCCACGGTGTCGGGCTGGGGCTTCGTGATCACGCCCGAGATGCTGGTGCAGACCGCCAAGGACGTGGGCGAGACCACCATCCTCGGGCGTACCGGCGGCGCGCCGACGCTGGCCGTGGGCATGGCCCACATCCTGCACCAGGCGATCGGCGGGCAGGCCATGATGGCCTTCTGGTACCACTTCGCGATTTTGTTCGAGGCGCTGTTCATCCTCACGGCCGTGGACGCCGGCACCCGCGCGGGCCGCTTCATGCTGCAGGACCTGCTGGGCAGCTTCGTGCCCGCGCTCAAGCGCACCGACTCGCTGCCGGCCAACCTCGTCGCCACCGCGCTGTGCGTGGCGGCCTGGGGCTACTTCCTCTACCAGGGCGTGGTCGATCCGCTGGGCGGCATCAACACGCTGTGGCCGCTCTTCGGCATCTCCAACCAGATGCTGGCCGCCGTCGCGCTGATGCTGGGCGTGGTGGTGCTGTTCCGCATGAAGCGCGAGCGCTATGCGTGGGTTGCCATTGCGCCGGCCGCGTGGCTGCTGGCCTGCACGCTCACGGCGGGCTGGCAGAAGATCTTCTCGTCCGACCCGAAGATCGGCTTCCTCTCGCACGCGGCCAAGTACACCGAGGGCATTGCCAACGGCGTGCTGGTGGCGCCGGCGAAGACGCCCGAGGCCATGTCGCGCATCGTCTTCAACGACCGCCTCGACGCCGCGCTGTGCGCGCTCTTCATCTTCGTGGTGCTGAGCGTGCTGGTGTACAGCATCAAGGCCTGCATCGCTGCGCGCGCGGCCAACCGGCCGACCACGCAAGAGACGCCGTTCGAGGCGATGGGCGCCGCCACCACGGCCGCCCACTGAACGCCATGGGCCTCGCTGCATTGCCGGAAGCCGGGCGCTACTTCGCGCGCTCGCTCAAGCAGTCGCTGCGGCTCATGGTCGGGCTGCCCGACTACGACGCCTACCTGACGCACATGGCGGCTACCCACCCCGACCAGCCGCCGATGAGCTACGAGGCCTTCTTCCGCGAGCGGCTGGAGGCGCGCTACGGCGCCGGCAAGGGCCGCTGCTGCTGAGCCCGGCGCGGCATTGCGTTACAGCTCTTGCCTGTCGAAGCCCCGTCCCGAGGGATGGACGGGCTCATTCCCCGGGCCTAGAGTCCCGCCCATGTCCGCAGCCTCGTGGCTGACATGGAGGGTGATATGTCCCAGGACCCGTTTGCAGAGTTCAAGAACCGGCAGCGCGAGATGTGGTCGACCTTCGCGCCGACCGCCATGTTCACGACCCCGGTGGCCGGGCATCTCGTCAGGTTCGCGCAGGTCGAGCAAGGCGAGTCGGTGCTGGACGTCGGCACCGGAACCGGCGTGGTGGCCGTCACGGCGGCACGCCGCGGCGCACGCGTCACGGGGCTCGACCTGACGCCCGAGCTGATCGAGGCCGCGGGAGAGAACGCGACCATCGCCGGGCTCGAGGACATCGTCTGGACCGAAGGCGATGCCGAGAACCTGCCGTATGCCGATGCCTCCTTCGACGTGGTGCTCAGCCAGTTCGGCCACATGTTCGCGCCGCGCCCGGAAGTGGCCATTGCCGAGATGCGCCGCGTGCTCAAGCCCGGCGGGCGCATCGCCTTCGCCACCTGGCCGCCCGAGCACTTCGTGGGCCGCTTGTTCGCCTTCATCGGTCGCAACTCACCGCCGCCTCCGGCCGGCGCATCGCCGCCGCCGCAATGGGGCAACCCCGGCATCGTCGCGGAGCGCCTGGGGCCGCACTTCGATGCTCCGTTCTTCGGGCGCGGCACCATGCACTTTCCGGCCCTGAGCATCGACCACTTCCGCCTGTTCCTGGAGCGCTCGGTCGGCCCGATGCGCAAGCTCGTCGAAGGCCTCGCCGACGATCCGCAGAAGCTGGCGGCGCTGCGGGCCGAGTTCGATGCGCTGGCCGAGCCGTACTACGTCGACAACGTGGTGCACCAGAGCTACCTGCTGACGCGAGCCCGGGTACGCTGAGCATGGGTGAGGGCGTCGCCTCAGTCTGCGGCTGAGCCCGCCTGCGCGAATTCCAGCTTTTCCGTTCGGCGCGGCAGCGCGACGATGCCTCCACGACAACATCACTCGTGGAGAACCTCGATGCCATCCGAACTCAACCTCAACCAGATGACCGGCCTGTCGCTGCGCCTGCGCGTCCTGCTGTCGGGCGTGCTGTTGCTGGTGGCGGCGATCAGTGCGGCGCGTCCCGCGGGTGCCGACCTCGACCTGCAGGCCGAGCAGCGCTTCCAGCTCGCGCTAGAGGCGCAGGCCGGTCGCGACTACCGCGCGATGCTCGATCACCTGCGGCAGGCCGCCATCGAAGGCCACGCGGAGGCGCAGGAGATGCTCGGCATGGTGCTGATGACCGGCCCGGCGCTCTACGGCACCGCCGTGAAGGCCGACCGCTGCGAAGCCGGCGAGTGGATGCGCCGCGCGGCGGTGCAGGGCAGCGAGACGGCGAAGGTGCAACTGACCTTCCTGAACCGCCTGCGGACCTCGCCCTCCGGCAAGCGTGCCTGCGACTGACTGAGTCGGCATCCGACTACGGCGGCGCCCGTGCGCCGGTCGCACAATGCCGCATGGCGAGGGCATCCGGTCGCCCTCGACGCAAGGACAGCCAACCATGCGCAATGTGCTCGACTTCAGTTCCTGGCAGGGCCTCTTCACGACGCTGCTGGGACTGGTGCTGGTTTCCGTCGTGGCGGTCGGCATCCGCCTGCTGGTGATGCACGGCGTGCAGCAGCGGCGCGAGCGGCAGAACCGCCAGATCAACGAGCGGCTGAAGACACTCATCGCGGCCTACAAGGTGCTGGGTGGCTCGTTCACCGGCGACCTGGCCGTCGACCCCAGCCATCTGCGTGAGCTCAGGCAGCGGGCCGAAGCCGCTTCACCGGAGGATGCGGCGGGCCATGCCGACCTGTCCGCATCGGACCGCCGCCGGCGCATCCGCGATACCGTGGAGGCTGCGCTCTCCGACGTGATCCTGCTGGGCACCGAGACGCACGTGCGCCTCGCGACCAAGGCCGCCAACGACATGGTCGCGGGCCGGGCGGTCGAGACCGCCGAGCTGGTAGTGGCGCTGCGCACCTTCATCCGCGATGTGCTCGACCTCGACCCCGTTCCGGCGGAACTGAGCATTCCCAGGCAGGGCCCCGTGCGAGCCAAGGGCACGCCCGCGCGCGGCGAGGGCGCTGGTGGCGGGCGCGGTGGCGGTTCGAAGAGTGGGATCGGCGGAGGCGGCGGTGGCATGGGCATGCGCGCCGAAACCGTCCTCGAAGGCGGCGACGCTCACGCGCCAGGCGGCCACGGATGAAGCGCGTGCAAAGAGGCATGCCATGTTCAGGGATCGAACCGATGCCGGCCGGCAACTGACGACGCTGCTGAGCCACTACCGCGATGCGCAGTGCTGCATCGTGCTCGCATTGCCGCGGGGCGGCGTGCCGGTCGGCGCCGAGGTGGCTCGGGCGCTGAACCTGCCGCTCGACGTGCTCGTCGTGCGCAAGCTTGGCTTCCCGGGCCATGAGGAATACGCAGTCGGCGCCATCGCCACGGGCGGCATCCACGTGACCGGCGAAGACGTGCCGGGCGTGGCGCGCGTCCTGAAACGCGAGCGGCGCGAACTGCAGCGGCGGGAGCACGAGTACCGCGAGCACTGCGCGCCGCTGGACCTGCGCGGCATGACGGCATTGCTGGTCGACGACGGGCTCGCCACCGGTCTTTCGATGCGCGCGGCGGTGATCGCGGCGCGGGCGCTCGGTGCCGCGTCTGTCGTCGTGGCCGTGCCCGTGGGCAGTGCGACCGCGTGCGATGCGTTGAAAGGCCCGGCGCCCCGTGCCGACGAGGTGGTGTGCATGCACGTGCCCGAGCCCTTCGTCGCTGTCGGCAACTGGTACCGATCGTTCGGTGCGACCACCGACGAAGAAGTGCGCCGGATATTGGCGCAGTGGCGCTGAGTTTTCATTCCATCTGAGTGCTTTTGTCCGCATCGGGCGCAATCGCGATGCCTTCGCTTGGGGTTTCAACGGGTGCTTGCCGCGTGCGTGCAATGCGAGCATCGGTGCGCACGGCCTTCAGCCGGCGCCATCCACAAGACAAAGAAGAGGAAGCCGATGATTTCCAGGATCTCGCGCGCCGCGGCGCTGCTCGCTGCCGTCGTACTGTCTGCGTGCTCCACGCAAGCCCCGCAGACCTATGCCGAGAAGGCCACCGCACAGGCCGCGGCCAATGCGCAGGCCGGCGGGCGGCGCTCGCCGGCCCAGCTCAGCCCCGTGCCCACGAACGAGGTGAGCCCGCAGATGCAGGCGCTGATCGCGGCGCCGTACCCGCCGCATTTCAACGCGGCGCCCAAGGACGCGGCGGAGTGGAAGCAGCTCGTCAACAGCCGCGCCGCGCCGGTGATCGCTGCGATACCCGCGCTGAAGCAGAAGCTCGGCGTCTCCGTGCAGGCAACGAAGATCGCGGGCGTGAACGCCTTCATCGTCACGCCCAACAAGATCGCGCCCGGCAACGAGAAGCGGCTGCTGATGCACGTGCACGGCGGCGGCTACGTGTTCGGCCCCGGCGAGTCGGCCCTGCCCGAGGCGATCCTGCTGGCCGGCATCGGCGGCTACAAGGTCGTCTCCGTCGACTACCGCATGCCGCCGGACTTCCCGTACCCGGCCGCCATGGACGACGCGATGGCCGTATGGAAGGAATTGGTGAAGACCAACAGGCCGAGGAACATGGCGGTCTTCGGCACTTCCACCGGCGGCGCGATGACGCTGGCGCTGGTGCTGCGCGCCAAGGCGGAGAACGTGCCGCTGCCCGCCGCCATCGCACCGGGCACACCGTGGTCCGACATCTCGAAGATCGGCGACAGCTACCAGACCAACGAATGGATAGACAACATCCTCGTCACCTGGGACGGCTGGCTCGGCCGCGCCGCGCTGCTGTACGCGGCGGGCCGCGACCTGAAGGATCCGCAGCTCTCGCCGATCTACGGCGACTTCAAGGGTTTTCCGCCCGCGATCCTGACCAGCGGCACGCGCGACCTGTTCCTGTCGAACACCGTGCGTACGCATCGCAAGCTGCGCCGCGCAGGCGTGGAAGCCGAGCTCAACGTGTACGAGGGACAGTCGCACGCGCAATACGGCATCAATCCGGATGCGCCTGAGACGAGGGAGGCGTTCGGCGATATCGCGCGGTTCTTCGACAGGCATCTGGGGCGCTGATCGGGGAAAACCGCTAGCCGACCTTCGTCATCCTGGCGTTTTCCATGGGGTAAGGTTGCTCCTTCAGTAAAAGGAGCGAGGAAATGAAAAGGTTCGGCGTTGCCGTTCTGTTGGCCGCTTGTTCGGCCGCCCATGCCGTAGGCTGGAACTACGAAGAGTCGGTCGACAAGATGACAGGGAAGAAATCTGCAAGCGCTCAGACGGTTTCGGACAACTTGCTGAATTTCGACTTTCCCTATCAAGGAAAAAACCGGGGCTACCTCACCGTCCGTCAGCATCCTCAGTACGGGCTTGATGTCCTCATTTCGATCGACAAGGGGCAGATGCTCTGCAGCACCTATGACTGCAAGGTCACGATCAAATTCGACGACGGGCCTCCGGTGCGCTTCGGGGGCAACGGGCCGGCTGACCACAGCAGCGAGACGATCTTTCTACAGGGCGCGGGCAAGTTCATTGCATCGGCCAAGAAGGCAAAGAAGATCCTCGTGCAGTTCAATGCCTTCAAGAATGGATCGCCCGTGCTGGAGTTCAGTACGCCGCAATCGCTGGACTGGCCGAGGAAGTAGGCGCGCAGCGACCAGGACATGCGACACATGGAGGCTCGATCTCAGGTCACCATGTTCATCGCATCGAACCCACGCGCCAGATCCGCCGTGAGATCCGCCGGCGCCTCAAGCCCAACATGCAGCCGCACCACCGGCCCACGCTTGCTCCAGTCCGTCACGCTGCGCGCGGCGCGCATGTTGGTCCATGCGACGAGGCTCTCGTAGCCGCCCCATGACGAGCCGCGCCCGAACAGGCTGAGCGCATCGACGAAGCGCTCGACCGCCGCGTTCTCGACGCCCGGCTGCAGCTCGATGGAAAGCAGCCCGTTCGTTCCGGTGCAATCGCGCTTCCAGATCTCGTGCCCCGGGTGCTGAGGCAGGGCCGGGCAGAACACGGTCGCGACTTCGGGCCGTTTCTCCAGCCAGTGCGCGACTTCGAGCGCATGCCGCTCGTGCACCTGCAGGCGCGCCGACAGCGTGCGCATGCCGCGCAGCACCAGCCATGCGTCGTCGGGGCTCACGGTCATGCCGAAGGCGTCGCAGCGTTCGTTGAGCGGGCGCCATGCGGCTTCGGTCGTGGCGACGGTGCCCATCATCACGTCGGAGTGGCCCGAGAGGTACTTGGTGGCGGCCATCGTCGAGATGTCGGCGCCCAGCGCGAGAGGGCGGTACTGGCAGCCGGAGCCCCAGGTGTTGTCGGCGGCGAGCAGCGCGCCGCGCGAGTGGGCCAGTTCGGCGAGCTTGGGCAGGTCGCACATCTCGTAGACCAGCGAGCCGGGGCACTCGGCGTACACCAGCCGCGTGCTCGGCTCGAACAGCTCCTCGATGCCGCTGCCGTCCGCCGCGAAGAACGAGCTGCGGATGCCGTACGGCTCCAGGAACGAGTGCACGAGGTTGCGCGTGGGCTCGTACACGCTGTCCGACATCAGCACGTGGTCGCCCGGCTTCAGGTACGACAGCAGCACCATGCCGATGGCCGCGAGGCCGGTCGGAAAGAGCCGTGTGCGGTAGGCGCCCTCGAGTTCGCTCACCGCGTCTTCCAGCGCGAACGCGGTCGGCGTGCCGCGCGCGCCGTAGCTGAAGACGCGCTCCTCGTCGCGCCGCGCCCGTGCGTCGCGCATCGCCCCCACGCTGTCGAACAGCACGGTGCTCGCGCGCACCAGAGGCACGTTGACGGGGGATCCGCCGGCGTACGACGCGGTCTTGCCGGTGCGGGTGAGCCGGGTGTCGAGCTTCAGGTCGGCGGGAGCGTTGTGCGAGTCGGACATGTGCAGAGGAGGCGAGGAGAAGAGAAGACGAGGAGCGGGCGGCCCGCTATGTTGCTCCAATCAGTCGGCGCGCGCACCGGAAAGCTTGACGATGCGCGACCAGCGATCGATGTCCTGCTTCAGCTGCGCCGCGAAGGCCTCGGGCGTGCTTGCCACCACCTCGCTGCCGCCGTCGGTGACGAGCTTGCTCACTTCGGGCATGCGCAGGGTGCGCACGATGGCTTCGTTGAGGAAGGCCACGCGCTCGGGCGGCGTTCCGGCGGGGGCGAAGAAGCCGTACCAGTCCTCGAATCGCGCGCCGTGGTAGCCCAGCTCTTCCAGCGTGGGCACCTTGGCGAACACGCCGATGCGGCGCGGGCTGGTCACGGCCAGCACGCGCAGCTTGCCGCCTTGAACCATGCCGGCCACCGATGCGGTGGAGGTGACCATCACGTCGACCTGCCCGCCGATCAGGTCGGTGAGCGCCGGGCCGGCGCCCTTGTAGGGCACGTGCGTCATTTCCACGCCGTTGTCCTTCGCGAGCACCACGCCGACGAGGTGCGAGAGCGTGCCGTTGCCCGGCGTCGCGTAGGTCACCTTGCCGGGGCTCGCCTTCGCCTTGGCGGCGAGGTCGGCGAAGCTCTTGATGGGCGAGTTCGCCTCCACCACCAGCGCGAGCGGCGCGGCGTTGATCTGCGTGATGGGAACGAAGTTCTTGATCGGATCGAAGCCGGGCGACGCATACAGCGACGGGTTCACGGCCATGATCGACACCTGCGAGGTCAGCACCGTGTAGCCGTCGGCCTTGGCATCGGCCACGGCCTTGGCGCCGATGTTGCCGCCGGCGCCGCCCCGGTTGTCGACCACGGCGGGCTGTCCCATGATTTCCGGCAGGCGCGTGGTGACGAGGCGCGCGGTGGCGTCGTTGCCGCCGCCCGGCGGGAACGGCGAGATGAACTTCACCGGTTGCGACGGGAAGCCGTTTCGCGGCGCCATCGGTTCGGCTGTGGCTGGCTGCAGTGCGAGTGCCGAGAGCCAGGCGGCTGCGACGGCGAGACGGGCGATATGCGGGATGCGGCTGGCGAACGACATGACGGAACTCCTGGAATAGGAACTGACAAGGACGAACAGAAAGCGGGACCGTTGGCAGGCTGGCAGGCAGGTCAGCCGTGCGATGCGGCGGCGGGCAGCCGGAAGGCCGCGCGCTCCTGCGCATCGAGCTGCGCGACCAGGCCGGTCTCCCATGCGAGGTAGCGGCGCGCGGCTTCCTTGTTGCCGTCGTGCCGGTCGTGCACGAAGAACAGGTAGTCGATGCAGTCCGCATCGGCGGGCAGTGCGGGAGTGGCTTCCACCGGCAGGCCGGCGGCGCTCCAGGCGGCCATGCCGCCCGCCAGCAGCAGCGGGGCGGGCGAGATGCCGGCGAGTTCGGAGGCGGCCGCCCATGCGGCGAGCGCCGCGTCGTCGGCGATCAGCACCAGCTGGCGGGTCTCGCTCTTCACATCGGCCGCGAGGCGGGGCCTGATAGACCAGCGCGCCTGCGCAATGTGGCCGGCGCGAAACTGCATGCTGCCGCGCAGGTCGATCGCCGCCGCGTCGTTGCGCTCGATGCGTGCCGCAAGCGCTTGCGCGTCGATGGTGGCCAGCGCGGGCGCCGCGGGTGCCGCGACCGGTGCGACCGGTGCGAGCGAGAGCCCGCTCGCCAGGCCACCTTCGAGCACGCACGCGTCGTGCCCCATCTGCCGCAGCCAGCTCGCGACGGTGGGCGCGCGCACGCCGTCGTTGTCGAACAGCACCAGCCGCGCGCCGCGCACGCCGAAGTACTGGTCGCCAGCCTGCATCAGCTGGCCGCCGGGCGTGTGCTGTGCGCCGGGCAGGCTGCCGGCCGCGAATTCTTCCGGAGTGCGCACGTCGCACAGGAACAGGCTGCGGCCCGCGTCGTCGGCCCACTGGCGCACGGTCTGCGCGTTCACGCTCGGCACGTCGAAGCGCGCGGCCAGCGCCTTCGCGGCGGGGCGCAGGTCGGTGTTGCCGCTGTCGTCGGCGTAGCGCTGCGTGCCGCCGTGCTCCAGCTTGTGGTCGTTGAGGTACCAGCCCTGCGTGCCGTTCTCCAGTGCATACACCGGGTTGGGCAGGCCGAGGTTGATGAGCGTCTGCGCGCCGATGATGCTGCGCGTGCGGCCCGCGCAGTTGATGACGATGGGCGTGGTGGTGTCGGGCACCAGCCGGCGCACGCGGTAGGCCAGCTCACCGTTGGGGCAGCAGGTGGCGCCGGGGATGTTCATCTTGCGGAACTCGCCGGTGGGGCGGCCGTCGAGCACCACCACCTTGTCCTTGCGCGCCAGCATGTCGGCCAGCTGGTCGGCGCTGACGCGGGGCGTGTGATAGACCTCCTCGGCCAGCTCGCCGAAGGTCTTCGAAGGCAGGTTCACGCCCGCGAAGAGCACGTAGCCCGCCGCCTTCCATGCGGGGGCGCCGCCCTGCAGCACGTGCACGTCGGTATAGCCCAGCGCGGCGAGCCGCGCGGCGGCGCGCTCGGCGACCTTGGTGCCGTCGCCCTCGTCGTAGACAACCGTGCGCGCGGCGCGGCGCGGCACGAGGCGCGGCGCATCGATCTCCAAGCGGCTGAAGGGCAGGGGGATGCCGTAGAACAGGTGCGCCTCGCCGTACTGGCCGTGCTCGCGCACGTCGAGCAATGCGATCTCGCCACCGTCGTGCAGCCAGGATTTGAGGGTCTTCGGGTCGATGAAGGAAGTCATGAGGGCAAGTCGTCGGGACGAACGAAGTCCTGCGGGGCCACGGCGCGCGGCCCGCATGAGGAAGGGATGCGAATGGGGAAGCGGCGGCTAGCGGCGCGTCTGCACGCCGATGCCCATGGTCTGGTACGTGCCGGCAGCCAGGTCGTAGGCGGTGCGGCTGTTCAGCGTCTCGAGGGCGCGGCCATACATGTGCAGGTGGCGGATGACCTGCTCGCCCTGGATCTCGACCGAGTGGATGTCCTCGGGCATCAGCGCGATGCCCTTGCCCGGCGCGACGACCACCAGCTCGGTCTGCTTCAGCTTGCCCACGCCCGGCACGCTGCCGTCGTCGGTGCGCTCGTACACGCGGTTGTGCTCGGTGCCTTCCACGGCCGCGATGCAGGCCCAGGTCGTGTGGTTGTGCGGAACGATCTTCTTGCCCGGGCGCATCACGTTCAGGTAGAGCGCATAGCTCTGGTCCGGGTCCTCGGCGATCAGGTAGCGGGCCTGGTGCTCGCCGGCCTCGGGCGGTGGGAAGTCGGCGGCGCCCCAGTATTCGGTGTGCGCGGCCAGGCCTTGCAGCGAATCGAGCACCACGTCGAGTTTTTCGCGGGTGGCTTCAGCGCCGCCGATGGCTTTCTTCATCTCGGCGATGGACGCCTCGACGGCCCGGCTGCGTTGCTCGGATGGGGTGCTCATGCGGTTTCTCCAGTGGGGTTGCCTGTTTCGTGTGCATCCACTGTAGTGACGGGGGCGTGACGCAACAATCCAGCCGACGCAGTAAACACATTAATAAAATTGATGGATGCCCACGCTAGATCTCGAGTTGCTGCGCTCCTTCGCGGCCGTCGTCAGCCTCCACAGCTTTGCCGCCGCCGCCGTGCACCTGGGGCGCACGCAGTCGGCCATCACGCAGCAGATGCAGCGGCTGGAAGAGCAGATCGGCCACCCGCTGTTCGTCAAGCAGGGCCGGCAGAAGCGGTTGACGGAGCACGGCGAGAGGCTGCTCACCTACGCGCACCACATGCTGGCGCTGAACGACGAGGCGCTGCGCAGCCTGCGGCAGGGGCAGCTGGAGGGCAACCTGCGCATCGGCGCGCCGCACGACGTGGCCGAGACCATGCTGCCGCTGCTGCTGGCCGAGGTGGCGCGCACCTCGCCGCTGCTGCAGCTGGACATCCACATCGGCCGCAGCCCCTACCTGATGACTTCGCTCAAGAGCGGCGAGGTCGACATGATCATCTCCAACCGCGCCGACGCGCAGTCGCAGTTCGAGGGCGTGGTGCTGCGCAACTCGCCCACCGTGTGGCTGTGCGCCGCGAGCTACGTGCACGACCCGACCAAGCCGGTGCCGCTCATCATGGCCGACGGTCCGAGCATCTTCCGCCGCATCGGCCACGAGGCGCTCGACACGGCGGGCGTGGCCTGGACGCCGCGCTACACCTCGTCGAGCCTGATCGGCATCAAGGCCGCGCTGCGGGCGGGTCTGGGCGTGACGGCGCGCGGCGTGGAGCAGCTCGACGCCGGCCTGCGCGTGCTCGGCGCGGGCGACGGCATGCCCAGGCTGCCCGACCTGGCCTACTACCTCTACGTGCGCAGCCACGTGGTGAACCCGGTCACGCGGCAGGTGTTCGAGACGCTGAAGAAGCACCTGCGGCTGCCGCGTACCGACATGCCGGCGTAGGAGCCGAAGCGGCGCCAGGGCTTACGTCCCGGTCGCCACGCCCGTCATCGCATAGCTGCCGCGCCCGCCTTGCTTGGCCCGGTACATCGCCTTGTCGGCCGCGGCGAGCAGGTCCTGCGGGGTTTCGCTTCCGTTGCCCAGGGCGATGCCGATCGACGCGCCGATCGCCATGCCGGCGAGTTCCTGCGGCAGCGGCGCGGCAATGGCGTCGATGCATCGCTGCGCCAGCACCAGCGCGCCCTGTTCCGCCGGCGCCTTGAGGCCGGTGGCGAGCAGCACGAACTCGTCGCCCCCGATGCGCGCCACGGTGTCGGTCTGCCGCACCAGGCACTGCAGGCGGCGCGCGATTTCCCCGAGGGCCTTGTCGCCCGCCTCGTGGCCGAAGGTGTCGTTGAGGCTCTTGAATCCGTCGAGGTCCAGGTAGAGCACGGCCACCTGGTGCCCGTGCCGCCCGGCGTGGGCCAGCGCCTGCTGCAGCCGGTCGCGCAGCAGCTGGCGGTTGGGCAGGCCGGTCAGCGCGTCGTGGTGGGCGAGGTGCGCCAGCGCCTCCTGGTTGTCGACGAGCTTGGCCAGCAGGCGGTTGAAGGCCTGCGTGAGGTGCCCGATCTCGTCGTCGCGCACCACCCGCAGCGGCGCCAGCGCGAGTTCGCCGCGGGTCATGCGGTCGGCCTGGTCGGCGGCGCGGAAGAGCGGCCGCAGCAGCCAGGTCATGATCAGGCCGATCACGAGCAGCACCGCGGTCACGGCGGGCGCGCGTTGCTGCAGGATGAAGGTCTGCATGCGCGCCACCGGCGCCAGCGCTTCCGAGACCGGCAGCCGCGCCACCACGAACCAGCCGGCGCTGGGCACCGACGCGATGGCGGATATCTCGTCGATGCCCCTGGCGTTGCGCGTCGTGCCGCTGCCGCGAAAGCCCGCCATGGCGCGGTCGTGCAGCAGGTTCACGCCATCGGCCGGCGTCGGCTTGAGGGACATCGAGACGTCCGTCGAGGCGACGAAGAGGCGGTCGCGCGGCGAGATCACCAGGATGCCGCCGTTCTGGCCCACGCGCCCCTCCTGCAGATGGTCGAGCAGGCCGTCGGCCGTGAGGTCCGCCATGCCGAGCAGCACTGCGATGACCTGGCCGGCGGCGTTGCGCACGGGCACGCCCATGGGCAGGGCCGAGTGCTGCGAGGCCGTGGCCCGTGGCCGGCCCACGGCGCGCCGCCCGGCGGATGCGGCGGTGAATTCCGGACTGTCCGTTGTGATTTGTCCGGAGTCGTCGAGCCGCTTGCCGTCGACGTCGGCGACCGCCAGGCCCAGCGGGAAGAGGTCGCTCAGCGCGCCTCGCTCCGCCAGCCACGCATGCAGTTGCCGGGGCTGCGACATGAGTTCCGGCGGCAGGGCGAGGGCCAGTCGTTCCAGGAAGGACAGCCGCTCGACGATGTAGTTGTCCACGTCGCGGGCCACGTAGGCGGCCAGCGCCGTCTGCTGCGTCGCCACCGACTTCGTCAGGTCCTCCCGCAGGAAGCGGGTGAGCTGGATGTAGCTGGCCGCGGTGCCGACGAGCGCCATCGCCAGGCCCATGACGAGGAGACGGAAAACCAGACTGTTGGCGGTTCTTCGGAAGGTCACGCTGGCGGCAGGTCTTGAGGCGGGCTGGTGCGGGACTGTATCCGAAGCGCTCCTGCTGCCCTTTCGGCGCCGTTTTTGCGCCCGTTTTGCGCCGTCTTCGCGTTGCCGTTCAGGTGCCCGTGTTCACGCCTGAATGCCGAAGAAATGCTGGCGGTAGCGCGGCGAAACCTCGTCCACCCGCAGCATCAGCGGCAGGTCGGCGGTGTTGAATGCCACGTCGAGCGCGGGCGGCCCGAGCAGGCGCGCGCCGCAGCGCAGGTAGCCCTTGATGAGCGGCGGCGTGGCGGGAGGAGGCAGGTCGCTGTCGGCATCGGTGTCGGGCTCAGCATCGAGCGGCAGCGCGATGCGCGGCTCCACGCGCCAGCGCTCCTCCACCAGGTGGGTGCGGCACAGCCGGTGCCACAGCCGCGCCGCGGCCGTGCCCTGGTCGTCGAGCCCGATGCTGGCGCAGCCGATCATGGTGTCGAGCGCGTGGTCGACCATGTACTGCCCGAGCGCGGTCCACAGCGCCATGATCACGCTGCCCGAGCGCCAGTCGGCGTCCACGCAGGAGCGGCCCAGCTCCAGCGCGCTGCCGCGCAGCGGGGCGAGCGGTGCCAGGTCGAATTCGGTGTCGGTGTAGAAGCCGCCCGCGCGGCGCGCCGCCTCCGGCGTGAGCACGCGGTAGGTGCCGATGAGCGGGCCGGGGCCGTGCACCGGATCGACGGCACGCACCAGCAGGTGGTCGCAGAAGGCGTCGAAGCGGTCCGCGTCCAGCCCGGGCGGCGTGCCCTCGGGCGGCGTCAGCCGGGCGCCCATCTCCTGCGCGAATACGCAGAAGCGCAGACGCTGCGCTTCGCGAACGTCCTCCTCGCAATCGGCCCAGCGGGTTTCCAGGACGGGCGCCACGGCCGCGAGGGGCGTGGGCGAGCGGTGGGGCAGGGCGTGCGGGGCGGTGATGTCCATGTGCGTGCGACGACTCGGTTGGAAGGTGCTCAGTTGGAAGGTGGATAGCGGTCGACCAGCCGGTTCTGCCGCCGGTTGAGCCGCGCGAGCGCGAGCAGGCCGATGGGCTTCACGCCGGCCCTGCGCTGCGCCGCGCCGATGGCGAACAGCAGCCGCTGCTTGGCGAAGACCATGCGGAAGCCCTGGATCACGCCGATGTCGGGGTCCCACGCCTCGATGGCCTCGGAGCCCGCGCCGTTGACTTCCATGATGGTGAAGCCGCGCCCGGCGCCGAGCTCGCGCAGGCTTTCGTAGCGCACGTCGAAGCGCCCGAAGCGGAAGTCGGGCATGTCGCGAGCTACGGCGTCGATGGCGCGCACCAGCTCCGGCGTGACGAGCGCCGCGCCGTCGCGGTAGAGGCCGCCCACGCGCGTCGAGCCGATGGTGGCCAGCCGAACCTGCTGCCCGGCGGCGGGCACGCTGTCCGGCGGCACGCTGCATTGGTGGCGCGGCGAGCGCGCGATGCGGCGGGCGCGCACGTCGGCCGCCACGAGCTGCGCCACCGTGCTGCGGCCGTCTCCCGTCACGCGGGGAAAGTAGCGCAGCGCCAGCCCGATGACGCGGCCCTCGTCGGTGGCCGGATCGCGGGCGTAGAAGATGCCGGCTTCGCCTTCCTGCGGCAGGTAGCGCTGCAGCACCACCGTTTCGTCCGCGGGGAAGACGGCCAGGTAGGCCAGCAGCGCCGCCATGTCGGGCACCAGGCGCACGCCGTAGCCGCACAGGCCCAGGTCGGGCTTGGCGACCACGGGAAACGCGAGGCCGCTGGAGGCCATGGCCTGCAACAGCGCGTCTTCGGTGGCCGTGCCGTCGTTCAGCACCCCGACGTGTTCGGCCGTGACCGATCGCGCCAGCGGCCCCATGCCCCGGAAGTATTCGAGCTTGCCTTCGCCGGCCATCCCGCCCGAGGTGATGTGCGGATTGGCGGCGGTGGGCACGGTGGCGCCGCCGTAGCGCACCGAGAGCCACAGCCACTGAACCACCAGCGGCACGCAGATGAGCCACTTGGGCATGCGCTCCAGCACGCTGCACTCGCGCACCACGGCGAGCCGGGCGGTGTCGATGCCGAGGTCGAGCCCGGCGGCCATCAGGCTGCCTCCGCCGCGCGGGTGGCGACCAGGCCGACCGCGGCGATGCGGTCGATGTGCGCGTACACCGGCCGTTCCAGCTCCTCGCCGAACACGTCGGGGTCGATTTCGGCATAGGACCAGGCCAGGCCCGGTGCCGCGAGCAGCGGCTGCATCTCGGCGAGGAAGGGATCCTCGCCGTCGACCATCGCCACGCCGGTGTAGAGCAGCAGCTGCCCGCCCGGCGCGAGCCGTCTCAGCGACTCGGCCGCGATGCGCACGCTGAGCGCCCGCCCCAGCCGCGCGCCGCCGTGGCGGTAGGCGCGCTGCGCGGCGTCGTCGAGGTAGGGCGGGTTCGACACGATGAGATCGAAGTCGCCATCGACTGCCGACAGCGCATCTCCCTGTGCGAGCGCGACGGCGATGCCCGCCACCTCCGCGTTGGTCGCCGTGTACTGCAGCGCGAGGGGGTTGATGTCGTTCATCACCACCGTCGGCGTCGCGCCCGTGCTAGCCAGAGCGCGTGCAACCGCGATACCGCCCGCACCGCTGCCGCATCCCACGTCGAGCACGCGAAGAGACTGCCGTTGCGCCTTGCGCGAGGCCAGTGCATGGCCAATGAAGCGTGCGAAGCGGCTGGTGTCGGGGCCGAAGAACACGGCGTTCTCCTCGACCGTGGGATAGGCCGAGTGGAAGAACAGGTCGTCGCCCAGGCTGGCGATGCGCACCGTGCTGCGCAGCAGCGATCCCTCGCGCCGCACGATGCCGGCGCGCTCCATGCCGGCCAGCAGTTCGGGCGGCAGCGCGCGCGTCTCGAAGGGCAGGTTCCAGCCGAAGATGTCGCGCAGGGTGGCGCCCGGCTCGCGTCCGCGCCGCGCGAGCACGCGCTGGTGCGTCAGCGGCGTGACCGCGGTGAAGCGGTAGCCGGTGGCCGCCACCTGGCGCAGCACTTCGGCCGCGTTCAGCATGCGGCGACCTCTTCCGGCTGCCGCAGCTCGGCGCCGTAGCGCTCGAAGCAGCGTTCGCCGCAGGTGAGCCGCATCAGCGCGCCCTCGGCGATGAACTGTCCGCAGGCCGGGTCGGCCTCGACCATCGGCAGGATCACCTCGCGATTCCACGCGCGGGAGTGCGACACGTCGAGCGCCGCATGCAGGTCGAAGTAGGCGCGCGCACGGCCGCCGAGGCCCAGCCGTCGCATGCCGGCGGCCACCTGCTTCACGCGGCCGGGGGCCGTGAGCTCGATGACGCCGAGCGCGCCGATGGCGTGGAAGGCGTAGCGCCGCGTGGTGGCCAGCGCGACCATGGTGTTGGCGAGTGCCAGCGATTCCCACACGGTGGTGTCGACGGCCGGATGCAGGTCGAGCTCGCGCACCATCTGCTCCAGCATCTGGCCGTGCATGGCACTTTGCTTGCCGTGCCCCATCTCGTCCCAGAAGTTGCGCGCGCATTCCAGCTTGGGCTGCGGCGGCAACTTGACCTGGGCGTAGGCCAGCAGGTCTTCGAAACCGGCCTCGCCCGCGGCCTCCTGCGTGAGGAACCAGCGCATCTGCGGCAGCGTGGCCTCCTGCGCCAGCCAGTCGAACAGCGGGTGGCCCTGGCCCGGCCCGGTGTGCGCCAGCGACTCGAACCAGGCGACGAAATGCGCCGCGTTGCCGCAGGCAGCCGACGCGGCCGCCTGCACGGTGGTGCGCAGGCCTTCGACGTACTCGCCTTCGAGCAGGCGGCAGGCATGCTCATGCTCCAGCTCTTCCTTCCACCGGGGCGAAGGGATGCCGGGCCTCAGCCGTGCGGCGTTGAACCGCGCCAGTCGGCGGTGAAGGGTGTCCGGGGTGTCGTCAACAGGCATGGCCGATCCTCGTCATCCGCTGGGCAAGGGGCCAGAGTGCGCCTTTGCGCGGCGGCTGTCCGTCAGACGGTGCCTACAGATTCATCCCCCGAGGCCCCGGGGGCAGGGCGAAACGGCCTCAGGTCGACCAGATGCGCGGCGTGGCCGCCGGCAGCCGCCACAGCTCCGCGCGCCATGCCTGCCAGACCTGCCGCAGCAGCTGCATCGCGGGTTCGACCACGGGCGCCAGCACCCGCAGCACCACCACTTCGGCGTGCGGGCTGGTGGCGCCGGCGCTTTCGGCCAGCGGGCTCGCATCGAGCAGCGTGCGCGCGTGCGCCAGCAGGGCGTCGCGCCGGGCGCGCGCGATCGGCGAGCCCGCCACGAAGAAGAGCGAAGCCAGGCAGCGCTGGCCGCCGAGGCCGATGGGGCTCTGCAGCAGGCGCTGGTCGGCCGCGTCGATGCGCCCGCGCTCCAGCCAGATGCCGGGCACTTCGATGTGCTGCAGGTAGGTACCGCGCTCGAAGGGCTGGCCGGCGTTGGGCAGGCCCAGTGCGGTCACGTCCCAGCCGATCAGCTCGGCGCCGGCCGCGGCCTCGATGGAGAGCCGGTTCTCGGCGCGGCAGCCGCTGTAGCAGATGGCCTCGAGCGGCAGCCATTCGAGCCGTGCGCCGGCCTCGAGTCGGATGCGCGTGCGCTGCAGCGCGAGATCGCCCTCGGAGCGGTAGAAGCGCGAGGCGCCGGGCGTGGTGATCAGGCCGTGGCTGCCATCGGCCGCCTCGATGTCGATGTCGAGCGTGTCGCCGCCCACCAGGCCGCCCGGCGGATGCACCAGCACGTTGTGGCACACGGCGTCGCCCTCGGGATACAGGCTTTGCAGGATGCGCAGCGGGCCGTCATGGCGGAAGCGGGCGACGGTGCGGGAGGCTTCCTGCCGGTAGGAAAGATGGAGACGGGCGTGCCAGGGCATCCGGGGAGTCTAGTGCGCCGGCTTTCAGGTCTTCCAGGCGCCGTCGTGGGCCGCGCTGGCCTCGTCGATCAGCGCCGGGCCGATGCATTCGATGGGATGCGGCGAGGCACGGAACACGTCGCGGCACGACAGCTCCGCGTCGCGCTGGTCCTGCCGCTCGCCGCGGAACACGCGCAGCCGCTCGGCGTCGATGCCGAACACCACCCGGCCGATGTTCGACCAGAAGATCGCGCCCGCGCACATCACGCAGGGCTCGCCCGAGGCGTAGAGCGTGGCGCCGGCCAGCTCCTCGCGCGAGATGTTGCGCCCGGCCAGCGCGCGCAATGCGTTGACCTCGGCATGGGCGGTGCAGTCGCCCGTTTCCGTGTTGCTGTTGCCGGCCTCGGCCAGTATCTCGCCGGCGGCCGAGACGATGACCGAGCCGAAGGGGCGGTTGCCCCGCCGGCGCGCCGCGTGCGACCACACGATGGCCTTGCGCAGGTAGCGTCCGTCGCGCTCGTCGAGCGCGGTTTCCGCGGGGTAGGTGATGCCGTTGTTGCTGCTGGTGGTGTTCATGCCTTGGGGAGGGAGCGTTCGCTGCGCGATGGAAGCATCGAGGTGTTGAAGATGGCGTCGGAGGCGGGCTTGACTTTCAGGCCGAAGACATCGGCCACTTCGTCGACCTGCTGCTCCAGCGTGAGCTTCTTTATATCGCCGAGGCCGTGGCCGCGTGTGTCGGCGGCGCCCACGTACTGCGCCGTGATGCCCCAGCGCTCGAGCTCGATTTTCTCATCGAGGATGGGCTCGCGCTGGCGCATGGCCGCGATGCTCGGTGCCGGGTTGGCGAAGGTCTCGACGATGGCCCGGTTGCTCGCGCGCAGGAAGGCGGCCACCACCTTCGGGTTCTGCGCGATCAGGTTGCTGCCCGCGAGGATGGCGTTGCCGTACAGGTTGACGCCCGCGTCGGCGTACTTGAGCACCGAGAGCTCCTCGGGCTTCATGCGCGCGAAGAGCGAGACGGCCGAGTCGTGGAAGTAGGTGGCGGCGTCGACGTCGCCGCGCACCATCACGTTGTCGCGCGCGCTGAAGTCGGTGGTCTGCCACTGGAAGGCGTCGGCGCGCATGCCCTGCTTGCGCGCGACCATCGGCCAGGCGCGGCGGGTCGATTCGACGGCCGCCGCAGCGACCTTTTTGCCCGCAAGGCTCCTGAAGTCGCCGTTCACGCCGCGGTCCTTGCGGCCGATGATCACGAACGGTGCGCGGTTGTAGTACTGGTACACGGCCTGCACCACCGGCGTGCCGGAGTTCTGCGCATTGAACTCCACCAGCGAGCTGATGTCGCCCAGCCCCAGCTGGTAGACGCCGCTGGCGATGCGGGTGATGGATGCGACCGAGCCGGCGCCGGTGTCGATGCTCACGTCCAGCCCTTCGTCGCGGTAGTAGCCCTTGGCGAGCGCCAGGAAGAAGGGCGCGGTCTGTCCGTTGATGCGGAAGTCGAGCGTGAACTTGAGCGGGGTGAGCTTGCCGTTCTGCGCAAGCACGGCGGGGGCGGCAATGGCTGCGGCGCTGGCCGCGAGGAAGGATCGACGTTGCATGTGGGGCCTCGGAAGCTTCGTGTCTTGAATCCGGTCGCCTTTTCCTGGTGAAGGAGGGCGGCGGGCATTTCAAGAGCAATTTCCGGGCGGGCGCACTTTCATGGTGCGTGCGCTGCTGAACGCTTCTACTCTTGCGGCCGGTCATGCACGACGCATGCCAAGGGCCCTCTCGACTATCTTGCTCGGGTGTTTTGCTCGGGCTTTGCGGGCCGGGGCTTGGAGCGGCGGCGCGGTCGAGCCACAATCCGGGCGCGCAACTTGCAAGGCAGTCTGCGCAGAGTAGAAGCGTTCAGCCGCGCGATGCCCCACGCATCCAGGCAGGAAATTGCTCTTTCAGTTCGTCCCCACACGACCACGGAAGGAGTCCGCGCATGCTCGTCACCCAACAACCCGTCTTCCGCAAGTTCTGGCATGCCGTCATGCCGCTCACCGAACTTGCCAACGGCCCGAAGCCCTTCAGGCTGCTGGGCGAAGACATCGTCCTCTTCATCGACGCCGACGGCCAGCCCGCCGCGCTGCGCGACCGCTGCTGCCACCGCACCGCGAAGCTTTCCAAGGGCTGGTGCGTGGACGCCGAAGGCCAGGCCTGCGGCACCGGTGCGATCCAGTGCGGCTACCACGGCTGGACCTACGACCGCAGCGGACAGGTCATCCGCATTCCGCAGTACGAGCCCGACCGGAAGATCTCGCCGGAGTACCGCACCACGGCCTACCGCTGCACCGCGCGCTACGGCTATGCGTGGGTGGCGCTGGAGGAGCCCATCGCCGACATTCCGGCGATTCCGGAGTTCGACGACCCGGGCTACCGCACCATCTTCCAGTTCTACGAGGAGTGGCAGACCAGCCCGATGCGCGCGCTGGAGAACTCCTTCGACAACTCGCACTTCAGCTTCGTGCACCGCGCCACCTTCGGCGTGGCCGCGAGCCCGAAGCCGAGCAAGTACGAGCTGGTGGAGAACGATTCGGGCTTCTACGCGGAGACGGTCATCGAGGCCACCAACCCGGTGAAGTTCCATGCGATCAGCGGCGTGACCGACCCGATCACCACGCGCCACATGCGCAACGCGTATTTCCTGCCGTTCTCGCGCCGGCTCGACATCGAGTATCCGAGCGGCGTGCGCCACATCATCATCAACTGCTTCACGCCCATCGACGACGGCCGCATGCAGCTTTGTCAATGGCTGTTCCGCAACGACACCGAGGCCGACTGCACTGCGCAGATGCTGATCGACTTCGACGAGGCGGTGACGCGCGAGGACAAGGACATCCTCGAGTCGACCGACCCCGACGCGCTGGTCGACACGCGCCGGCGCGGGGTGGAGTATTCGATGGAGTCGGACCGGCCCGGCATGCTGATCCGCAAGCACCTGATGCAGTTGCTCGCGAAGCACGGCGAGGCGGAGGTCTATCGTGGCATGAGCAGTGCCGTGATTCCGATCGCAAAGGCCGCCTGAGCGGCCCCTGCATCAAGCGCATCAAGCCGGCGCGGTCGCCGGGTTCGGGCGCGTTGCGCGCGACGAGCCCGTTTCGTAGCGGTCCATCGCCAGGCCGTCGGTGCGGATCTCGGGGCGCTGGCCCATCACCATGTCGGAGATGAGCTTGCCCGAGCCGCAGGCCATGGTCCAGCCCAGGGTGCCGTGGCCGGTGTTGAGGAACAGGTTGGCGTAGCGCGTGCCGCCGACGATGGGCGTGCTGTCGGGCGTCATCGGGCGCAGGCCGGTCCAGAAGGTGGCCTTCGGCACGTCGCCGCCGGGGAAGAGGTCGGTCACGACCTTTTCGAGCGTGGCGCGGCGCGCCGGGTTCAGGCGCAGGTCGAAGCCGCCGAGTTCGGCCATGCCGCCCACGCGGATGCGGTTGTCGAAACGCGTGACGGCCACCTTGTAGGTTTCGTCGAGCACGGTCGACTGCGGCGCCAGCGATTCGTCGACGAGCGGAACGGTCAGCGAGTAGCCCTTGACCGGGTACACCGGGATGTCCAGCCCCAGCGAGGCGATGGCGGCGCGCGAGTAGCTGCCGAAGGCCATCACGTAGCGGTCGGCCGTGAGGATCTTGCCGGCCGTGGTGCGCACGCCGGTGATGCGGCCGCCGTCGGTTTCGAGGGCGGCGATGGTCTGGCCGAAGCGGAAGTCGACGCCCATGCCGCGTGCAATTTCGGCGAGGCCGCGGGTGAACAGGTGGCAGTCGCCGGTCTCGTCGTTGGGCAGGCGCAGGCCGCCGGTGAGCCGGTCGCGTGCACCGGCCAGCGCGGGCTCGATGCGGGCGAGGCCGTCGCGGTCGAGCAGCTCGTAGGGCACGCCGCATTCCTCGAGCACGGCGATGTCGCGCTCCACCGCGTCGAGCTGGGCCTGCGTGCGGAACAGCTGCAGGGTGCCGCCGGTGCGCTGCTCGTACTGCAGGCCGGTGTCGGCGCGCAGCTGCTGCAGGCAGCCGCGGCTGTATTCGGCCACGCGCATCATGCGTTCCTTGTTCACCGCGTAGGCCTCGGGCGAGCAGTTGCGCAGCATGGCGGCCATCCAGCGTAGCTGGAACAGGGTGCCGTCGGGGCGGATCGACAGCGGCGCGTGCTTCTTGAACATCCACTTGATCGCCTTCAGCGGAATGCCCGGCGCGGCCCATGGCGTGGAGTAGCCGGGAGACACCTGGCCGGCGTTGCCGAAGCTGGTTTCCTCGGCGGGGCCGGCCTGCCGGTCGAGCAGGGTGACCTCGGCGCCCGAGCGGGCAAGGTAGTACGCCGTGGTGGTGCCGATCACGCCGCCGCCGAGAACGATGACTTTCATGGTGTATTCGCCGATTCAAATGGAATGAATGGAATCTAAAGTCCTCAATGCAGTGGATTCCACTGATTTCGGCGACTTGGCAGTGGAATACACTGCCGAAAATCGCCCAAGGCGCCCTCCGAAGTGAAATGCCCGAACTCGACCGCATAGACCGCAAGATCCTCGACGTCCTGCAGCGCCAGGGCCGCATGTCCATGACCGAGCTGGCCGAGCACATCGGCCTGTCGGCGTCGCCCTGCGCCGAGCGCGTGAAGCGCATGGAGCGCGACGGCGTCATTACCGGCTACCACGCCCACGTGTCGCCCGAAGCGCTGGACAAGACGCTGCTGGTGTTCGTCGAGATCAAGCTCTCGGCCAAGTCGGGCGACGTGTTCGACAAGGTGCGCAAGGAGCTGCTGCACATGCCCGAGGTGCTCGAATGCCACCTGGTGTCGGGCAGCTTCGACTACCTCGTGAAGGCGCGGCTCAGCGGCATGAGCGAATACCGGCACCTGCTGGGCGACATCCTCAAGAAGCTGCCGGTGGCGGCCGAGTCGCACAGCTACGTGGTGATGGAAGAAATCAAGGAAACGCTGATGCTGGCGGTGGACCGCTGAGCAACTGAACCGATGAGCACGAACAACGACGTTCCGGACGTCACCATCCGGCCCTGGCGCATCGAGGACTTCGACGCGGTGAAGGCCATCCTCGACGACACCTTCGCCGGCACCTGGCTGCCGGAACTCACGCCCGAGGCCGCCAGGGCCTAGGAGGAGAGCGGCGCGCCCGTGGGCTACATCGACGAGAAAGGCCCGGACTTCTTCGTGGCCGAGATCGACGGCGAGGTGGTCGGCATGGTGCACTGGGAGCACGACTTCGTGCACGCGCTGCACGTGCCGGCCATGCACCAGCGCAAGGGCATCGCCCGCGCTCTCATGGCATTCGCCGAAGACGGCATGCGCGCCGACGGCGTGGAGGTCGCGCGGCTGGAGACGGACACTTTCAACACGAAGAGCCAGGGCTTCTACCTCGCGCTCGGCTACCGCGAGGCCGACCGCTACCCCGACCTCGAATGGCACAGCGGCTTCACCACCATCCTGTACGTGAAGACGCTTTCTCCCCGAACCGCAACACCCTCCCAGAGGAAACACGCATGAGCATCTCGATCCGCCGCGACGGCACCACCGGCACGCGACACATCCTGAAGATCCGCAACCACGAGATCCCGGTCGACGCATCGCCGGCCGGCGGCGGCAGCGACGCCGGCCCCGAGCCGCACGACCTGTACGACGCATCGCTCGCGGCCTGCAAGGCGCTCACCGTGCTGATCTACGCGCGCCGCAAGGGCATTCCGGTGGAAGACATCGAGGTGGTGGTCGACCGTGACGACAGCGAAGAGCGCAAGGGCGTCTACCGCCTCAAGTCGGGCCTGCGCCTGAGCGGCGACCTCAGCGAGGCGCAGCGCGAAGAGCTGCTGCGCGTGGCCGGAAAGTGCCCGGTGCACAAGCTCATGACCGAAGTGAAGACCGAGATCGAGACCGGCTGGGCCGAGTGAGCCGGCTCTTCCTCTCGCCAATCACTGCAGCGCGCGATATGTCCGCACTGCGCGCAGCAGCGCCCACAGGCCGGCCTCTGCCGGCACCTTCTTCTCGTTGAACGCCACGGCGATGTAGACGTCGTCCGCCGGCACGTAGGCCACGATGCTCGTGAAGCCCTCGATGCCGCCGCTGTGGCCGAGCATCAGCCCGGGGCCGTCGGGCACGTCGTAGAGCTGCACGCCCATGCCGTAGAACGAGTTGCTGCCGGCGTAGGGGCCGAGCATCGCGGGCATGCCGGTGAACATGCGATGCACCGATTCGCCCGGCAGCACCTTGCCCGCGAGCAATGCGTGCCAGAACACCGCGAGGTCGCCCGCCGTCGATGCCAGCGCGCCTGCCGCATAGGGCGTTGCGTACTGGTCGGGCGCCTCGACCGGCCTGCCCGAAGCATGGCCCGTGGCGACGGGCAGTTCGACGCCGGCCTTGCGCATGACGGTGTGCGTGAGCGCCAGCGGCTTGATGAGCCGCTTCGAAAGCACTTCGGCGAACGGCGCGCCTTCCACCTTCTCGACGATCATTCCGAGCATCGCGTAGCCGGTGTTGCTGTAGCTCCAGTTCGTGCCGGGGCAGAACTGCGGCTTCTGCGATGTGCCGAGCGCGACGATGTCGGCGGGCGTGCGGTAGGCAGTGCCCAGCGACGGCAGCGCGTTGAAGCTCACGAGCCCGCTGGTGTGGCGCAGCAGCTGCTCGATGGTGGTGAGCTTCGCGTTCGGCGCGTCGGGAAACCACTTGTCGAGGGTGTCGCCGAGCCCGAGCCTGCCTTCCTCGACGAGCTGCAGCACGACCGCGGCCGTCAGCGTCTTGGCGGTGCTCGCGACCTGGAACTGCTGGTCGGGCACCACGGGCTGCGCCGGCTCCTTGCGCGCCAGGCCGCGCGTGGCGGACCAGATGCCTTCGCCGGGAATGGCGACGGCCACGCTCGCGGCCGGAACGTGCTGCAGCATCTTGTCTAGCGCATCGCCGAGGGCGGCCTGCAGCCCTGCGGGGAGCTGTCCGTCGATGGGGCGCTTGAAGTCCTTGCGCCAGACCGTTTCGGGCGCGCTGCGCATTTGCGGGCCGGCCCATGCGGGAGAGGGCGAGCACGCGGCCTGTGCCATGCCCGGCGAGGCATGCAAGGCCGCGCAGAGCGCGAGCAGCGCGGCGGCGGACTTCGCCTGTCTCGTCACTTCGCAGCCTCGGCCCGCGTGCGCGCAGCCTCCACGCGCTTCGCGTAGCGGTCGCCCCAGTCGGCCAGCGGCGCGAGCGCCGCATTGAGCGTGGCGCCCAGCTTCGTCTCCGAGTACTCCACGCGCGGCGGCACTTCGTGGAACACCTCTCGGTGGACGATGCCGTCGGTTTCCATCTCGCGCAGCTGCTGGATCAGCATCTTCTCGCTGATGTCGGGCAGCGCCCGCTTCAGCTCGCCGAAGCGCAGGGGCTGCACGTGCAGCTCCCACAGGATCACGGCCTTCCACTTGCCGCCGATCACGTCGAAAGCCGGGCCGATGCCGCAGTTGTAGGGTTTCTTGGATTTCATCTTCATCCCCATCAGTAGGTAATACATACATTTTGGTAAGTACCTAACTTAATTGTAGGTACTTGACCGTTAGGAAGCCCGATTCCTACGATACGTCCATCTTCACAACCCGCAACGAGCGAATCGTCATGAGCAGCAAGAGCAACGACATCAAGGAAGTTTCCGTTCTGGGCCTGGGAGCGATGGGCGAAGCCATCGCGCGGCTCTATCTCGACCAGGGCTACAAGGTGACCGTGTGGAACCGCACGGCAGGCAAGGCCGATGCGGTGGTCGCGAAAGGCGCGGTACTGGCGCGCAGTGCGAGCGAGGCGGTGCGCGCCGCGCGCGTCGTCGTGATGTGCGTCTACGACTACCGCGCGGCCGATGCCATCTTCGCGCTCGACGGCGTCGCCGCCGCCATGGACGGCCGCCTGCTGGTGCAGCTGACCACCGGCAGCCCGCAGGACGCCCGCGACGCGCAGGCGTGGGCGCACAAGCAGGGCGCCGCCTACCTCGAAGGCGCGATCCAGGCCGCACCCGACCAGATGGGCCAGCCCGACACGCCGCTGCTGGTGTCGGGCACCAGGCCGGTGTTCGATGAAGCCGAGCCCTGGCTGAAGGCGCTGGCCGGCGGCATCGTCTACCTGGGCGAGGCCGCGAGCGCGGCGGCGGCCATGGACCTCGCCACGCTGTCCACCATCTACGGCACGATGCTCGGCTTCATCCACGGCGCGCGCATCGCCGAGCACGAAGGCTTCGACGTGGCCGAATACGGCCGCATCGTCGCGGGCATCATGCCGACCTTCGCCGGCTTTCTTCAGCACGAGGGCTCCGTCATCCAGTCGGGCGACTTCGCCATCTCGCAGAGCCCGATGCGCATCTCGGTCGAGGCGACGCGGCGCATCCTGCAGTCGGCGCAGGACTCCGGCATCGACACCGGCTTCCCGGCCTTCGCGGCCGGCATCTTCCAGCGGGCGGACGCAGCCGGCCTCGGCGGCGAGGAACTCGCGGCGCTTATCAAGCTGCTGCGCGCGAAGCAAACATCGGCATAGCTCAGGCCCATGTCATGAACTGGATGGCGCGCAGCACCTCGGCCTCGCGCTCCATGATGAAGTCGCCGTGGCTGGCGTTGTCCAGCGTAAGCCGGTTCGGCGTGTCGAGCGCCGCCACGAGCTGGTTCGAATTCGTGATGGACACGCGACGGAAGATGCGCAGGTAGTCGTCAGCGTCTTTCTGTGTCTTCGCGTCGAGCGGAAGCTCGAGCCACGGGAACATGTCGCGCCTGCCAGAGGGCAGGGCGGTCACGACAAGCGACGGCGCGCGCACGGCCTTGTAGTCCGGCGAGAAAGAGTGTCCGGCTGTGTCCACGGCGGTCTCCACTTCATCGGGGGTATTGAGGCGCACGCTTCCGTCGCCGCGTATGTCGATGGCGTCGCGCAGGTTCGCTTCCAGCGCAGGCCACCAGTTCTTCGAGTTGCGCTGGAAGAAGGCGATTGCAGTCTGCAGGGATCGGCCGTCATCCAGCGTCGGCTTGGGCTCGTGGAGCAGGCGGTTGTCCGGCACCGTCTCGCCTCCGCTGTCGCCGTCTAAGGTGTAGTCGAAGGTGGTGTCCAGGTAGATGAGTCCTTGCGTCCGTTCCGGATACAGGCCCGCGAATCGCGTGAGCTCGTTGCCCGCGATCGAATGGCCGCCCAGCACCGCGCGCTGCACGCCCAGCGCGTCGAGCACCGCCTTCAGGTCCGCGACCAGCGTATCGACCTCGTAGTACTGCGTGGCGGTCTTCACCGGCATCGGCTTGTCCGAGAGTCCGTAGCCGCGCCGGCTGATGGCGAGCACCCGCGATCTCGCTGCCAGCGCGGGCGCGAGGCTGTCGAAATAGCGTGCGTTGCCGCCCAGTCCGGCCAACAGCACGATGACGGGGCCGGTGCTGCCGGGCGGCTGCCAGTCGCGCACCTGCAGCGAGACTTCGGGCGTGGCCGACACCTTCACCCGGCGGTCGATGACCGTGGGCTTGCCGCCGCCACCGGTGCCAACCCCTCCGACCCCGACACCGCCGTGGCTGCCGCCACCGCAGGCCGCGAGGCCCGCGACGCCGGTCAGCGCCATGGCATGAAGAATGTCCCGCCGTCGAAGGCGGTAGCGGTCCGGGCGGGCAGTACGTGCCGGGGGCGAGGGCAGGCCATTCACTTGGGTGTTCCGTTTCCGTGTGCAGGGAATGGCTCCAGTGTCCGAGCCGCACCTGAAGGCCTGCTTCGGCATTCATGAAGATTTCCTGAAGTGCCGTGACGGCGCTTGGCAGATACTTCCGCCACATTCCGGAAACGGAGTGGTCAGTTCACGTGGAGGCTCATGAATCTCTTGCTTGTTGAGGACGACCTTGACCTCGGCAATGGCGTGCGCATTGCGCTGGCCAATCAAGGCATGGATGTGGTGTGGGTCCGCAGACTCGACGACGCCCTGCGCACCCTCGACGGCGGCACCTTCGACATGGTCCTGCTCGACCTCGGCCTGCCCGACGGCGACGGGCTCGACCTGCTGTTCCGCCTGCGTCGCGACCGACAGATATTGCCTGTGCTGGTGCTCAGCGCGCGCGACGCGCTCAACGACCGGCTGCGAAGCCTGGACGACGGCGCCGACGACTACCTGGTCAAGCCTTTCGCGCTGGCCGAATTGCTGTCGCGCGTTCGTGCGCTCGCGCGCCGAAGCTACGGCTTCAACGACGAGACCATCCGCATGCGCGGGCTGGCGCTGCACGAGCCCACGCGCGGCGTGATCGTCGACGGCGAGCCGGTCGAGCTGTCGCGCTGCGAGTTCGACCTGTTGGCGCTGCTGCTCAAGCGCACTGGCCGCGTGGTCACGCGCCGCGTGATGGAAGAGCAGGTGCTGCCCGGCGGACAGGCCAACGGCAGCAACTCGCTCGAGGTGCACATCTCCAACCTGCGCAAGAAGATCGGCCAGGGCTACATCCGCACGGTGCGCGGCATCGGCTACGTGATCGACGTGCAATCGCTGGCGCGGAGCACGCAGAAATGATTCAGGCGCTGGCGCAGCGCTGGAAGAACTGGAAACAACCTTCCCTGATGCGGCGCCTGCTGCTTGCGCAGATGGGCGTGGTCGCCCTGCTGTGGACCATGGCCATCGCCCTGCTGCTGTACGACTCCTACGAAGACCCCGAGCTGCTGAAGTTCGACAAGATCTTCCAGACGGTGATCGCGATCGCGAAGAACACCGCCGACCGGCCCGACAAGCAGCAGGAGACCATCGCCGCCTTCGATGCCGCGCTGCTCGAGACCATCGGCGACGGCGACGCCGCCTCCGACACCTCGCCGGTCCTGCAGGTGTGGCAGGGCGACAGGCTCGTCTATCGCTCGACGGCCGCGGTGCCCGTCATCCTCAACACCGAGCCGAACCGCATCGAGACCGTGAAGGCGGGCAATCGCGAGTGGCGGGCGCGCACGCTGGCCTCGCCCGACAGCGACATCCGCGTGATGCTGGCCGAGCCCAGCGTCTGGCGGCTGACGGTCACCGTGATGTATCGCGGCTACTACCTGCTGCCGCTGGTGATCAGCCTGCCTTTCCTGATCTTTCCCGCGTGGCTGTCGGTGCGTCTCGCGCTGCGGCCCTGGCGCCGCGTGAGCCAGGAAACCGCCGAGCGCGGGCCGGCCGACCTCACGCCGCTGTCGTACACGCCGCCGCACAAGGAGCTGCAGCCGCTGGTGCAGAGCATCAACAGCCTGCTGCAGCGGGTGCGCGACAGCACCTCTCGCGAGCGCAGCCTGATCGCCGACGCCGCCCACGAGCTGCGCACGCCGCTGGCCGCCATGCGAGTGAACGTGGAGGCGCTGAAGGAGCAGAGCACCGACGAGCGCCAGCGCGAGCTCATGGGCAACCTGCTGCGCAGCAACGACCGCGCGGCCCGGCTGGTGGGGCAGCTGCTGCAGCTGATGCGCAGCGACGCGGTTTCCGACAGCGCGCTGCCCGTGATGCTGTCGTTCGACGCGCTGGTGCAGGACCGGCTCGCCATGATCGAAAGCCTGGCCAGCGCCCGCAATGTCGAACTGGAGCTGGAGTGCGAAGACCGCGTGCCGGTGCTCGGCGAGCGCGAGAGCCTGGTCTCGATGATCGACAACCTCATCAACAACGCCATCAAGTACAGCCCGCCCGGCGGCACGGTGGTGGTGAACGTGGCGCGCGACGGCTCGCAGGCCCTGCTGACGGTGGCCGACCAGGGCCCCGGCATCCCGCCCGCGCTGCGCGAGCGGGTGTTCGACCGCTTCTTCCGCAACCCCGACCAGAATCAGAGCGGCAGCGGGCTGGGGCTGGCCATCGTCAAGTCGGTGGTCGACCGCCACGGCGGCGAGGTGATGCTGGGCGAGACCGCCAGTGGCGGCCTGCTGGCCACCGTGCGGCTGCCGCTGGCCTTGGCCGATTCGCCCCAACCCATGCTGTGCAGCTGAAACCTGCCCCGGTGCACGGCCAAAGGGCGCCGTCAGGTCCATTTCGGGGCGAGGAATTACACTACCCGGCGCTGCTTACAGGACACTTTCCAAATGAAGTGGGTCATTCTTGCCATCTTCGCGCTCAGTGCGCTCTACGTTCATTTCCGCGGCCAGGTGCGGCATCGCTTCTTCAGACAGCTCTCTGACCACTCGACCTTCCTGGCTCCGCTGAACGTCTTCATGTACCTTTTCTCGAAGGTGCCGGGTACGCCCTACCTGTCGCCTTCGCAGTTTCCCGAGATGCGCGTGCTCGAGGAGAACTGGGAAGTCATCCGCGAGGAAGCGCTCGCCATGCGCAACGGCGGCAGCATCAAGGCGTCGAACCAGTTCAACGACGTGGGCTTCAACTCCTTCTTCAAGAGCGGCTGGAAGCGCTTCTACCTGAAGTGGTACGACGATGCGCATCCCTCGGCCGCCGTGCTGTGCCCGCGCACCACCGAGCTGCTCAAGGGCATCGGCACCATCAAGGCCGCGATGTTCGCCGAGCTGCCTCCGGGCAGCCGTCTCGTGCGCCACCGCGACCCCTTCGCAGGCTCGCTGCGCTATCACCTGGGCCTGTGGACGCCGGGCGTCGAAGGCTGCTACATCGACGTCGACGGCCAGCGCTACCACTGGCGCGACGGCGAGGCCGTGGTGTTCGACGAAACCTACATCCACTATGCCGAGAACACGACCGACCATGACCGCGTGATCCTGTTCTGCGACATCGAGCGTCCGCTGAAGTACCGCTGGGCCAGCGCGGTGAACCGCTGGTTCGCGAAGAACCTGCTGGCCGCAGCCGCCTCGCCCAACGATGCGAACGACAAGACGGGCGGCCTCAACCGCGCCTTCAAGTACATCTACCAGATCCGCGTGGTCGGCAAGCGCCTCAAGGCCTGGGACAAGCGGGTGTACTACCTCGTGAAGTGGGCCATCTTCGGCGGCCTGGCGCTCTGGATCTTCTGGTAAGCCCCTTCTTTCACGGCCTTCGCTGAAGGCCGAACGCGGTTGCGAAGGCCTGCGCAACCGCCTCCACGTTGCGGTTGCCTTCGTCCGAGTTGCGCCATACCAGCGAGAGCTTGCGAAACGGAGCACGGCTTCCCAGGCCCACCTCTCGAACCGCGTAGGCATCGACCAGCGGGCGCCTGGGTTGCGGCACCACCGACACCCCCAGGCCCTGGGCGACCATCGCGACGATGGCGTCCATCGAGCGCAGTTCCATCACGCAGCGCGCATCGGGCTTCAGGCTGCGCACGTACCGCGCGGCGACGCGTCCGCCCGAAAGAGACAGGTCGTAGCCGACCCAGTCATAGCTCTCCAGCAACTGCCTGACCGTCTTTCCCGATGCGTTCGGCGGCGCCAGCAGCACGTAGGGCTGGCGGTGCAGCTCCTGCCAGACCAGGCGGCGCGAGCCGCCGGCTTCGGGGCGCACCAGCAGGGCCACGTCGAGCCGCGCCGCCTTGAGCTCGGAGATCATCTCGTCGCTGTCGTTCAGCGGCGGGACCACCACGTCCAGCGTCGGGTGCTTCTGCCGCAGCGCATGCAGCGCCTGCGGCAGCACGTCGCTCTGCATGCTGGTGATCACGCCCACCCGGATCCGGCCCGCCACCTCGACCGCCGGGCGCGAGCGCAGCATCTGCAGCCTGTGGGAGAAGTCGCCCACCGCGCTCACCACTTCGCGGGCAAATGCCGTCGGCACCACCACGCGCGTGGAGCGGTCGAACAGCGGCCGTCCGAAGTACTGCTCCAGCTGCTTGACCTGCAGGCTGACCGCGCTCGGGCTGCAGCCTACGACGCCCGCCGCGGCGGTGAAGCTGCCCTGCTCGAGAATGGTGCGCAGCGTGACGAGCATCGTGAGATTCATGAGAAATCCTCACAGTTGGTGTTTGTATATCTCGCTTTACTCATTCTATGGGGTGCCTACGATCGCTCCGGTCCATCGCAACTGTCACAACCGCCACGCCTGCCAGACCGGAAGCCCCCGACATATGAACAAGACCCGACCACATCGCCTCGCGCGCGCCAGGAGCCTGGTGTGCACCCTGGGGCTCGCATTCGCCGCATGGCAGGCGCAAGCCGCCGCCGCGTGGGTTCCCGAGCGCCCCATCCACCTCATCTCGCCGAGCCCTCCCGGCGGAGGCACCGACGCTGTGTCGCGCCTGCTCGCGGCCAAGCTGGGCGAGCAGGCCGGATGGCAGGTGGTGGTCGACACCAAGCCCGGCGCCGGCAACAACATCGGCCTGGAGTTCGGCGCGAAGTCGCCGCCCGACGGCTACACCGCGGTGCTGGGCGAAACCAGCAACCTGACCGTCAACCAGTTCCTCTACAAGAAGCTCAACTTCGATCCGGTGAAAGACCTCGCGCCGGTCGCGCTGGTGGGCACGGGCGTGTCGGTGCTGGTGGTGAATGCCGCCAGCCCCATCGACAGCCTCGCCTCTCTGTTGGCCACGGCGAAGAAGAAGCAGCTTGCCTATGCGTCTTCCGGCAACGGCACCGTCGGGCACCTGGTGGCCGAAAGCCTGCGCGTGACGGCGGGGGCCAACGTGCTGCACATTCCCTACAAGGGAGGCGGCCCCGCCATGACCGACCTGCTGGGCGGGCAGGTCGACTTCTACATTTCCTCCCTGGTGTCGGCGCTGCCCCTGATCAAGGACCGCAAGCTGCGCGCGCTGGCCGTCACTTCGGGCACGCGCGATGCCTCGCTGCCCGAGGTTCCCACCTTCATCGAAAGCGGCTTCAAGGGCTTCGAGTACTACACCCTCTACGGCGTCGTGGTGCCCGCGAAGACGCCGGACAACATCGTGCGGACCATGAACGCGGAGATCAACAAGGTGCTCGACGCGCCCGACGTGCGGGCCGGCCTGGCAGCGCGCGGCGTCTATGTGCGCACCGGAACGCCGGAGTCGTTCAACGCCTTCCTGAACAGCGAGAGAAAGAAATGGGCGGAGGTCGTGAAAGCGTCCGGCGCGACGGCCGAATGACGCAGCAACCCCACGCCATGGCCGCTCCCGGTGCCGAAGATCGCGACACGACGGTGGACCTGCGCAGCGACACCGTGACGCGCCCCACGCCGCAGATGTACGACCGCATCGCGTCAGCCCCCCTGGGCGACGATGGGCTCGACGGCGATCCGACCGCACTGGAGCTGGAGTCCGAGGCCGCCCGCCTGCTGGGCAAGGAGGCCGCGCTGTACGTTCCCAGCGCGACGATGGCCAACCTGCTGGCCATCCTCGCCCAGGCCGGGCGCCAGGAGGTCGTTCTTGCCGAGGCGGCCTCGCACATCTACGTGACCGAACGCGGCGCGGCCGCGCTGACCGGATCTTTCTACCAGCCCATAGACGGCGTCGACGGCGCCATGGACCTCGGCCTGCTCGCGCAGGCACTGGCTCCGGGCCGCAACAAGCTGCGCACCGGGCTCGTCTGCCTCGAGAGTTCGCACAACAACGCCGGCGGCGCCGTATTGCCGCTTTCGCACATGCAGGCGGTGTTTGGCGCGGCCAAGGCCGCGGGCGCCTCGATCCATCTGGACGGCGCGCGGCTGATGAATGCCGCGGTGGCGTTGGGCGTGCCGGCATCGGGCATCACGGCGTTCGCGGACACGGTGTCGCTGTGCCTGTCCAAGGGCCTCAGCGCGCCCATGGGGGCCGTGCTTGCGGGGCCTGCGGTCACCATCCAGCGTGCGAGGTGGCACAGGAAGCTGCTCGGCGGCAGCCAGCGGCAGGTCGGGATCGCCGCCGCCGCGGGGCTGGTCGCCATCACCACCATGGTGGGCCGTCTCGCGGACGACCATGCGAACGCGCGTCGGCTCGCTCACGGCATCGGCCAGTTCCAGGGTCTTTCGGCGAACCTCCCGCAGACCAACATCGTGCAGGTCGACGTGGCCGCCTCGGGGCACGACGCGGCCTGGTGGGAGGCCGAGCTGCGCAAGCTGGGCGTGCTGGTGCGCACCTGGGGCAGGAACAGGCTGCGCTGCGTCACCCATCGCCACACGGGCGAACCCGAGATCGACACAGCCCTGAAGGCGTTCGGCATCGTCGCGGCGCAGGGCGGCGGCGTTCCGCCGGACGAGCGCAAGACCGGTTGAGACTGCCGGGGCTCAGGCCCCGGTCCACACCAGCCGGCTGCGCGTGTTGCCGGCCCAGCTCACGACGGCCGCGAGCAGCGAGCCGCCGAGCACGTCGAGCAGAACGTGCTGGCGCGTGGCCAGCGTCGAGTAGACGATGCCGAGGGCCCACAGCATGTTCAGCACGCGCACCCATGCAGGCGACCCCACCGCGTGCAACTGGCGCTCCAGCAGCACGGCAGTGAACACCGCGAACGCGACATGCAGCGACGGAAACGCATTGCCGCCCGCGTCGGCAGACTTGAGGAACTGCAGTGTCGGGTACTGGGCCCAGTCGACCGCGAATGCCGGCACCGTCGTCGGGAAGAACCAGAACACCACGAGGCCCACGCCTGCCATGAGGGCGGCGTCGCGCGCGCAGGCCCATAGCTCCGCCTTGTCCTTCGCGAAGGCCGGCGCGAGCGAGATGTAGAACCACAGCGAGCCGTAGAGCAGCATCGCGTCGTCGCTCACGCCCACCCAGTGGTCGAGCAGCGTGAGCGGCATCACTGTCGGCTCCGAGGGCGGGTTGTGCATCACCCAGAAGTAGATGACGAAGAAGCCCGAGATGCCGACAGTGGTGCCGATCATCTTCACCACCCACAGTGTGGCGATGCGCCGGCCCAATGCCTGGTACCAGGAAACGGAGGGTGCGGGGGAGGAAATCGCCGGGCGGGAGTTCATTGACGCCCCAGCTTATGCAACTGCATTGCGTGAACATTGCGCCTTCCGCAAGAGGGCCTCTCCTAGAATGGCCGGCCTTTGGCCTCCCTTTTCTCCGTACTCCCATGAGAATCCTGCTCGTCGAAGACGAAGTCGACCTGGCGCAAGCCTTGGCTTCCGCATTGCGGCAGAACCAGGCGGTGGTCGACGTGGCGGGCTCGCTGCGCGAGGCCGAGGACGCGGCGCTCTCGGCGCAGCACGACGTGATCGTGCTCGACCGCGGCCTGCCCGATGGCGACGGCCTCTCGCTGGTGGCCTTCCTGCGCGAGAACGACATTCCCGCCGCCGTGCTGGTGCTCACCGCCATGACCGACGTGGCCGAGCGCGTGCTGAGCCTCGACGGCGGTGCCGACGACTACCTCGCCAAGCCCTTCTCGATGGATGAGCTCATGGCGCGCGTGCGTGCGCTGGCACGTCGCCCCGCGGTGCGCGCCAATCTTGTCATGACGCTCGGGCAGTTGCGCTTCGACCACCACACGCGGCAGGCCCACGTGGGCGAGCACTGCATCACGCTGCCGCGCCGCGAGCTGCTCGTGCTCGAGGCGCTGCTCGAGCATCGCGGCCGCACCGTGCTGCGCGAGGCGATGCAGGAGCGCGTGTACGGCCACGAGGACGACATCCAGTCGAACGCGCTCGACACGCATGTGTCGCGGCTGCGCTCCAAGCTCGACAAGGCCGGCGCGCAGGTCGAGATCCATGCCATCCGCGGCGTGGGCTACCTGATCTGCGCGGCCCGTCCCGCGGCATGACGGCATGAGGCAGGGCCTTCTCTCGCTGCGCTGGCGGCTGATCTGGAGCCTGATCCTGCTGCAGGTGGTCGTCGGAACGCTGGTGATGGGCGGCTTCCTCGGCCTTGCCTGGGCGCTGGGGCGGGTGGTCGACGAGACGGGGCAGGAAACCATCGCGGTGATCCAGCGCTCGCTCGCGCGCGGCCCCGACGGACAGCTGGTGGTCGAGCCCACGCCCGAAGTGCAGCGCCTGCGCGAGGCAGACCCGCCGTTCTGGTTCATCGCGCGCGACGAGAAGGGCTCGGAGGTGCGCAACGGCGAGGTGCCACCCATCTATGCCGCGCTCTTCGATTCGCTCGACGGCATGGAGCGCATGGCCATCAATCCCGAGAGCGACAACACCCGCCCCAAGGCACGCTTCGAGCGCGTGGAGACCCGGGCCGGCCCGGTGGCGCTGATGACGCAGACCGGCGGCCCGCTGACGGTGAAGAACACGCTCAAGGGCACCGGCATCGCCTTCCTGTTCCTGGTGGCGCCGATGGCGCTGGTGACCTGCCTCGGCGTGATCCTGGCCACGCCCTTCGTCGTGAAGCGCGGCCTCAAGGGCGTGGTGGCCACGGCCGAGCATGCCGAGAGCATCGACGTGCACGAGCGCACCACGCGGTTGCCGCTGGCCAACGTGGCGAGCGAGATCCGTCCGCTGGTCAACGCGGTGAACCGCGCCTTCGACCGGCTCAACGAGGGCTACGACCGGCAGGAGCGCTTCCTCGCCGATGCCGCGCACGAGTTGCGCACGCCGATCACCACGCTGCAGATCCATCTCGAAGGGCTGCAGGACGGCCCGCTCAAGGTGAAGCTGATGCAGGCTTCGGCGCGGCTCGCCACGCTGGCCGAGCAGCTGCTCGACCTGCAGCGGCTGGACCGCATTGCCGCGCACGACCAGCAGCAGGTCGACCTGAAGGCGCTGTGCGAGCGCGTGGCGGGCGACATCGCGCCGCTGGCCATCATGAACCGCTGCACGCTGTCGGTGGAAGCGCCGAAGCCGCTGTGGGTGCGCGGCGACGCGCCTTCGCTGGAGCGCGCGCTGAGCAACCTGATCCAGAACGCCATCGAGCATGGCGGGCAGGGCTGCGACATCCAGGTGCGGCTGTGGGAGCCCTCGGGCTTCGAAGTGCTCGACTCGGGCCCCGGCATTCCGGAGGCCGACCGCGAGCGCGTGGTGGCTCCCTTCCACCGGCTGGTGCCGCGAGGACGCGGCGCAGGGCTCGGGCTGCACCTCGTGGCCGAAGTGGCGCGCCTGCACGGCGGCCAGCTCACGATCGGTTCCAGTGAATCGGGCGGAGCGAAGATGCGGCTGGAGCTGAACCTCGACCTCTGAGCGCGCGGTTGCAGGGCTCGGAGAACCACTGCGCGAAGACCTGCCCCAGCAGCCCCGAGGCCGCGACGACTGCGAAGAACCACAGCGGGATCCACGACGGCGACGCGCCCAGCCACTGGAAGAGCCATGCGGCGGGAATCACCACGAACATGTGGCTCAGGTAGACCTCGTAGCTGTTGCGGCCGAACCAGCGCAACGGCGCGGCCATCGCTCCGGCGCACCAGGTCCACGGCCGCCAGTGCGCAGCGACGAGCATCAGCGCGATGCCCAGCTCCAGCAGCGTCACCTGCAGGCCGAAGCGCGTGAGGCCCAGCTGGTACACCTCCTTGCGGAAGCAGAACACCGCCACGCTCAGAACCAGGCCCGTCAGCAGCACTGCACGGCGTATCGCTGCTGTCGGCTTTTGCGGCACGCGGTGCGCGAGCAAGGCGGCGAGACAGCCGAAGGCGATGCCGTCCATGCCCGAGAGATAGGAGTGGTCTTGCCACAGCTCGTTGTCGCTGAGCATGCTGCGCGCCAGCGGCCCGAGCACGATGGGCGCGACCAGCAGCAGTGCCAGCCGCCGCTCGCTGCCGCACAGCACGCAAAACAGCGGAAAGCCCAGGTAGAAGGCCTCTTCCACCGAAAGCGACCACAGCACGCCCCATGGCCCGGGCAGGTAGCCGACCTGCGCCTCAAGCCAGTTGAGATGCAGCCCCAGCGCTGCCAGCAGCGCTCGCCACAGCGAGACCTTCGAGGTGTCGAGCGCGAACCATGCGCTGCCCGCCAGGTGCAGCACCGCCAGCACTGCGAGCAGCAACAACAGGGGCGGCAGGATGCGCGCCGCGCGGAGGCGATAGAACGATGCAGGCTGCACGCGCGACAGATCGCCCCAGCGCCGTATCGACGCGCTCGTGATCAGGTAGCCCGAGACCACGAAGAACACGATCACCGCGTAGTAGCCGCTGCGAAACAGGATCCCCGAGGCCCGGGGCCCCAGCCACTGGGCCAGCTCCGGCGGCCCGAAGGGAATGCGCAGGTTGGCGTGCAGCAGCACCACGAAGATCGCGAGCAGCCCGCGCAGCAGGTCGACGTGCGCCAGGCGGGGCAGCGGGGCGGAGGAAGACATCGCGCGATTCTGTGGCCGTCCGCCGCGCGACGGCTGAAGGGCTCCTGAAGCACCGACAATCGCAGCCTGCCGCCATGCCTCTCGCCGACCAGGACCTTTCCCCTCCGACCGATCTCGCCACCGCACAGGCGCTGATCGCCCGCGTCCGCGCGCAGCTCGATGCCGAAGGGCTCGCCATGCGCGCACCGCCGCCCGAACCCACTACCTGCTGCGGGCGAGGCTGCAACGGCTGTGTATGGGAAGGCTGGCTTGCCGCGGTGGCCTACTGGCGCGACGAGGCTTCACTGCTGCTCGGGTGAAGGCATCAGGCGATGCCGGTGCGGCAACTAGGGCCTGTTCACACTATTTCCGGGGTCGCGTTGGCGCTCCAAGGGGCTGGCTGCAAGCGCGGGCAACGCCGCAGACGGCCCCTTGGAGCGCCAACCCTGCGGGAAGGGCAGCCAGGGCGGGCCACTCGGCGTTGCGCTCCTGGCGTGTGCGCATGCACACGCGTCGTCGCGCGCCTTGATTGGCCCGCCCTGGCTGCCCTTCGCGACCCCGGAAATAGTGTGAACAGGCCCTAGGCCCGCGCGGGCTTGCCTGCCGGTCGCTGCCGGGTGAGCGCCAGGTTGGCTGTCATCATGGCCGCGACCAGCGTGACCAGCCATGAGAAGTACACCCACAGCAGGAACATGGGGAGCACCGCGAATGCTCCATACAGCGCCTTGTACGTTGGCACCTTGACGAGATAGGTGGTGAAGCCGCGCTTGCCGAGCTCGAAGGCCATGCTGGCGACCAGGCCGCCCGCGAAGGCATCGCGCAGCCGTACCTTGGTGTTCGGAACGAGGTAGAACATGCTCGTCAGTACAACCATGCCGAGCATGAGCGGCCCGAGGTCGAGCACGAATGCGAACGAGGGCGGCAGCGCGCCGATCAGGCCCATGGAGATACCCAGCAGGTACGACGTGGCCCACAGGCTCAGCCCCAGGACGGGTGGGCCGACGGCCAACATCAGCAGATACAGGCCAACTCTCCTGAAGAACGGCCGGTTCCTCCGGATCTTCCACATCTGGTTCAGCGCGTTCTCCACGGTGAGCAACATCGCGATGGCTGTACCCAGCAAGAAGAGCGAGCCGACCCAGGTCAGGCCGCTGGCGTTCGCGGCGAACTGGTTCAGGTACTTCAGCACCGTGCGTGCGATGTCCGCGGGGAGCAGCCTGCTGAGCAGGAACTCCTGGAGCGCATCCTTGAACCGAGTGAAGGCATGGAACCGCGTGAGCAGCGCGAAGCTCGCTGCCAGCAGGGGCACGATGGAGAGCAAGGTCGTGAACGCCAGGCTTCCGGCTACCTGGGGCAAGCGCTCCTTTCTGGCGCGGTCGATGGTCAGGCGGGTCAGGGCAAACATGTATCGCTGAGGAAGAAGGAGTCGAACGGGTTCGCGGGCGAAAGGACCGCGGCCGCTGCGGCCGATTGTCATCGGTCCGCCGGATCATTCCAGTCCGGCGTTCCGTTCGGACAGCATTCCCGTTCGACCATCCCGAGAAGTTCTGCCCTGAGGTCTCTCGCCTCGGGTCAGCTCTTGGTCTTTGCGTATTCCTCCGCGCTCATCATCTCGAGGCCGACGAACGGGGCGTTGCCTTCGACCCATGCATCGTGACCGGGCGGAATGGTGTACGACATGCCTTCCTCGATGACGGTCTGCGAGCCGTCATCCATTTGCACGGTGATCCGGCCGGAGACCGCATAACCGACATGAGCCGCCTGACAACTGTCGGTGCCCACGACCGGCTTGATGCACTTCGACCAGCGCCACCCGGGCTCGAACTTGAAACGTCCGAGCGTGTACCCCTCGAGGCGGACCACTTCGACCCGGGTCTTCTCGGGCTCTCGAACCTCATCCGGTTCGTCATGGGATTTCGTCTGAAGCTTGTTGACACTCATAGGACTTGCCATCGCGACTCTCCTTGCACGAGTGAGCAATTGGTCCACGGCAGCCTCGTGCAGAACCGCACGTGAACGATTGAATGGTAGTCCTGGGCCACGCCTGCGTTGATCTATTTCTTGCACAGTCGCACTCTCTTGCACGCAACTCGATCACGTGCACGGAATCTTCGGCAGGCCCTCCTTGATGCCGCTCCATGCAGAGAGCGGCATGTGGCAATTTGGGTAAGCCGCGTTACAGAAAATCTTCGTCCACCACCAGTGACAGCACCGACCAGCGCAGTCGCTGGGCCCAGTTCGATTCCGGTTCCCGATGCAGTACCCAGCGGCGTCCTTCGCGCAGAAAGCTCCATTGCAGGCCGCCGCGCTGCGGCGCCTCGCTCACGGTGAAACTCGCGGGCATGCGCACGCGCCGGATCAGGTCGGCCAGCTCGCCGGCCAGCGCAGGGCTGTCGACGATCAGGCCCAGCTCGGTGTTGCAATGTGCCGAGCGCCGGTCCATGTTCATCGACCCCACGTAGAACCAGCGCCGGTCGACCACCGCCAGCTTGGCGTGCAGGCGGCCCAACGAACCGCGGCCGCTGTCGGTGTCGCTCCAGGCCGGATGCGATTCGCCGGCCGGCATCAATTCATACAGCGCGGCACCCATTTGCAGGAGTGCGCTGCGGTAGCGCGCGTAGCCGTAGTGCACCAGCGGCTCGTCGGTGGTGGCGAGCGAATTGGTCATCACCGACACGCTCGCGCCCTCGCGGCTCGCATGGGCGAGCGCCTCGATCATGCGGGGCATGGGGACGAAGTAGGGCGAGACGACGAGCACCTCGGAGCGCGCGGTCTTGAAAAGGTCGAGGTTCGCGGCCATGACCGCGCCTTCACGGCCTCGCGGTTCTCCGGCTTCCCCGACGTCTGCGCCGGCGTCGCTCGCGAAGGGGGCTTGCACCATCGCATCCGCTACCACGCGCACCTTCGCCGGCACCAGTTCGACCAGCCCCTGAGCCAGTTGCGCGCCGACCGGGCCACGCCCCAGCACGTCGCGCTCGTCGGGTGGCACGAAGCGCGCGAGGTCGCGCACCAGTTCGGCGAAGCGTTCGCGGGCATGGGCCGGCGTCGGGCGTTGGCCGGCTGCGATGGCTTCGAACGGGTACGACAGCGGCCCGTTCCAGAAGGCATCGAAGCTCGCCGACAGCGCGCGCACCGCCGGCCCGGCCAGCAACGCGTCCATGTCGATGAAGTTCGCCGGCTTGCTGCGCCCGAAGTACTCGTCGGCGATGTTGCGCCCTCCTGTGATCGCGAAGCTGTTGTCGGCAATGAAGAGCTTGTTGTGCATGCGCCGGTTCACGCGGCCGATCTCGTGCAGCGACAGCAGCACGCGCGTGCGCAGACCGCCGCCGCGCGCCGGCAGCGGGTTGAAGACACGTACCTCCACGTTGGCGTGTGCGGCCAGCCCTGCCAGCATCTCGTCGTCGCCGCCCGCGTACAGGTCGTCGACCAGCAGGCGCACTCGCACGCCGCGCCGGGCCGCGTCGCGCAGCTCGCGCAGGAATTGCCGCCCCGAGGTGTCGCCGGCCACGACGTAGTACTGCGCGTCGACGGTATGCAGCGCGGCCTGCGCGAGCGCGATGCGTGCGTCGAAGGCCTGGTCGCCGCCAGGCAGCAGGCGCACGCCGGATACGTCGGTTGCTTCGGGCATCGCGCCGTCCAGGCCCGGCAGCGACGCGGCGGCGATGCGTGCGAGCGCGCTGTCCCCGACGTCGGTGCGTGCCTGCGACGCGACACGGTGCACGTTGTCCGGCAATGCGGCGCAACCCGCCAGCAGCGAGACCACGAGCATGGCCGCGGCGCACAGCGCGCGGGCGAGCACCGCGTGGTGGAGCGCCAGGATGCAGAACCGGCACGCAAGGGGCTCCCATGCGGCACGCAGCGCGGCAATAGATTTCGGGGTGTTCATGGCGGTCCTCGGTGCATCGGATGCAGCCAGTCTTCCGCGCGGCGCCCGCCGCAACAATTGAACGCTGCGCCTAGTCCCCGGCGCAGTGCCGGCGTGGCCATCCGACTAGGCCGTTGGTGTAGGCGCGCGCACTCGCTTGTTGGGGTGCTTTGCGCTAATCTGCATTCAGGACGGGGAGGGCCACCGTAGACGAGAGGCCTGTATGAAGGTTCTGCTGGTCGATGACCATGAGATCGTCTGGAACGGCACCCGCCTCCTGCTGGAGCGCATGGCCGCCGAGATCGAACCGGGCCGCCCCTTCCACTTCGAAGCCGTGCGGGACGCCGAGCAGGCCTGCCGGCTAGACCCCGTCGGAGTCGACCTGCTGCTGCTCGACTACCACCTGCCCCAACTCTCCGGCTTGGCCGCGCTCAAGGCCGTGAAGGCGCATTTCGAAGCCACGCCCGTGTGCATGCAGTCCGCGGAAAGTTCGCCGCAGCGCGTGCGCGAGGTCATCGAGGCCGGCGCGGCCGGCTTCATCCCCAAGTCGTACCGGCTCGAGGACATGGAGGCCGCCCTGCGCGTGGTGCTGCGCCACAGGATCTACCTGCCGGCCGAGTTCGTGCTGGCAGACGACGTGACCCGCGCGCGCGAGCCCGACGAATTGCCGCGCGAGGATCTCGCCGGCTTCCTGCGCGTCGAGCTGTCGCCGCGTCAGCGCCAGGTGCTGGCGCTTGCGATGCGGGGCATGCCGGTCAAGCTGATCGCGCGCCAGCTGATGATTGCCGAGGGTACCGTGAAGGTGCACCTGTCGATGGTCTACCGCGCGCTCGGCGCCCGCAACCGCACCGATGCCCTGTGCCGCGTCTTCGACGCGCAGGCGGCATGGGCGCTCGAGGCTGCGTGACATGCCGGCCGCACCGGACGAGCTGGACGAACGGCGCCTGCAGGTGGTCGCCGAACAGGCCGTGGGGCTGCGCTGGCAGATCCTGCTCACCGCCGTCGTCGTCGCGGCCATCGTCTGGCGCGACCTTCCGGCGCCCTGGGTGCTGGGCTGGTTCGCGGCGGTGATCGCCAGCCGCGAGTGGCGCGCCGCCGCGCTCGCGCGCATGGCCGCCGACCGCGCCCGCCCGATCGCCGAGCGGCTGCGCGCCACCGTGCGCTGGAACGTGCTGATCGGCGCCTGCAACGGCTCCGCGGCGCTTTTCATGCTCCGGCTCGATCCGACGCTGGATGCGGTCCTCACGATGATCCTGGTGTCGTGGGGCGCGGGGGCCGTGTCCACGAGCGCGACCGTGATGCCCGCCTTTCTGGCCTACGCGGGGCTGCTCTTCGTGCCCACGGCGGCCATGTGGCTGGTGGCCGGCGGCTGGCTCGGCTGGGGCGTGGGCGCGCTGGTGCTGATGTTCTTCGGCGTGCAGACGCGCTTTGCCCGGCGCAACCTGCAGACCTTCGAGGAGTCGTTCGGCATCCGCGCCGAAAACCAGGCGCTGGCCGTTTCGCTGGAGTTCGAGCGCACGCAACTGGCCATCGCCCGCGACCAGGCGGTGCGCGCCAACAACGACAAGAGCCGCTTCCTGGCCGGTGCCAGCCACGACCTGCGCCAGCCCCTGCAGGCGATGGCGCTCAACGTGGGTGCGCTGCGGCACGTGGCGATGGCGCCCGATGCGCGCGCGATCGTCGAGGTGGTCGACAGCAGCCTGGAGCAGCTGCGCGCGATGCTCGATGCACTGCTCGACGTCTCGAAGCTCGATGCCGGCGTGGTCGTGGCCCAACCCCAGCGCGTGCGCATCGACCGGCTGCTGACGGCCGTGATGGCCAGCTTCGGCGCGGCGGCAGCGGCGCGCCGGGTCGGCCTGCGCACTGCCTGTCCGCCCGGCCTGGCGGTGCGCACCGATCCCGACCTGCTGCGCCGCATGCTGGCCAACCTCATCGACAACGCGATCAAGTTCTCGCCCCCGGACGGGCAGGTCCTGGTGCAGGCCTGCACGCGGGATGCATCGGATGCATCGGACGCACCGAATGCAGAGGTCGAGCTGACGGTGCAGGACAGCGGCCCCGGCATCGCACCCGAGAACCACCGGATCGTGTTCGAGGACCTGGTGCAACTCCAGGCGGCGGGCCCCGGCGCCGCGGCTGCAACGGGGCATGGCCTGGGCCTGGGCATCGTGCGACGTATGGCCGAGTTGCTGGGCGTACCGGTCGAGCTCGAGTCCAGTCTCGGCGCTGGCGCCTGCTTCCGCCTGCGGCTGCCGCGCGCGGCCTCCCTCGGCGCCGATGGTTCCGAGGTTGATGGCGCGGGCGCTCCATGGAGCCTGGACGGTCGCTGCGTGCTGGTTCTGGAGGACGACCCGATGGTGCGCGGCGCCTACCTCAACGCGCTGGGCGCGATGGGCTGCCGCGTGCTCGCCGCTTCCACGCTCGACGAGGCGCTGCAGCAGATCGACGAGCCCGATGTGCTGGTGGTCGACTGCCGGCTCGGCGGGATCTCGGGCTTCGATGCCGCCGAGCGCCTGCGCGCGCAGCGCTGCGCACAGCCGGCGCTGCCCATCGTCATGGTCACGGCCGACACCGACCCGGCGGTGGTCGAGGCCGCGCGGCGGCAGGCGCTGCCGCTGCTGCGCAAACCCGTCGACGACCAGACGCTCGGCCGCACGCTGGCCGCAGCCATCGAACATTCCTGAATCCGCGACCACCCTGCGAGGAGCCGAACATGAACGACGGCGGCCGCCATCACGACGAGACCCCGGGCGATCGCCTGCTCTCGGAGGGCGCCGAAGTGCTGGTGCGGGAACTCCTCGCGGCACCACCCGACGCGCTGCATTGCGAGGTGCTCGTTATCGGCAGCGGCTACGGCGGTGCGGTGGCGGCGGCACGGCTGGCGGGCGCGCTGCCGGTGGACGCATCGCCCGGCACGGCAGCGAACACTGTGCCGATCAAGGTCTACGTGCTGGAGCGCGGCAGCGAATACCTGCCGGGCGAGTTTCCGGCCACCTTCGCGGAGCTGCCGGGACACGTGCGCTTCAGCATGCAGGACGGCAGGCCCGCGCGCGGCAACGCCTCGGGGCTGTTCGACCTGCGCCTGGGCGGCGACGTGAACGCGCTGCTCGGCAACGGGCTGGGCGGCGGGTCGCTCATCAACGCCGCGGTGATGGAACGCGCCACGCCCGATGCCTTCGAGGGCGGTGCCTGGCCCGCAGGCCTCGATCTCGCCGCGCTGGCGGACGGCTACGACAAGGCCGAGGCCATGCTGGGCCTGGAGCAGATTCCCGAGAGCGTGTCGAAGCTCGACTCCTTGCTGAAAGCCGGTGAGCGGCTGCACGCGGAGCGCGGCAAGGCACACGTTGCGATCGCCTTCGTCGACGGCACGCGCACGCCGGCCCAGGTGGCGATGCACCGCTGCCTGCGCTGCGGCGATTGCGTGAGCGGCTGCAACCACCGCGCCAAGAAATCGCTGGACACCAACTACCTTGCGCTGGCTCACGCGCGCGGTGCACGCCTGTTCACCGGCGCCACCGCGCATCGCATCGCGGCCCTGCCGGGAGGAGCCGGCTTTGCGGTCGAGTTCTTCTTCACCGACCGGCGCAAGGCACGCAGCGACAACAGCCGGCCCTACGTGGTGCGCGCGCGGCGGGTCGTGGTGGCCGCCGGCACGCTGGGCTCCACCGAACTGCTGCTGCGCTCCAGGGCCGCCGGCCTGCCGGTTTCCCAGGCTCTGGGCACGGGCTTCTCGGCCAACGGCGACATGATCGCGGCGGCGACCGACCAGCACGACGAGGCGTTGTCCAGTGCGCTCGAGGGCGACGCGCCGGCGCAGCGCGGCGTCGGGCCGACCATCACCGGGCTGGCGCGTATCCGCGCGAAGCAGGGCGAGCGCCCGCTGGTGATCGAGGAGTTCGCCGTTCCCGCGCCGCTGCGCCGCTTGCTGGCCGAAGTGGTGACCACCACGGACGCACTGCACGCACTTGCGCGCATGGACCTCGACCTTCACGCACCGGACGAGGGGCGCGATCCGCTGGCCGTGGACGACGACATGCTGCGCCGCACGCCGGTCTACGGAATGATGGGCGACGACGGCGCCGCCGGCATCATCGAACCGGTCGGCCATGGCGGCAGCGATGCGGTGCTGGCCGATGCGCAAGTGCGCGTCGCGTGGGACAAGGTCGCGGCCCTGCCGGTGTTCGCGGCGCAGATGCGTGCGCTGCATGTGGCCCACGACGGCGTGGGCGGGCTCGGCGGCCGCGTGCTGCCCAATCCGCTCTGGAATCCGCTCCCGCCGTTTCGCAGCCTCGAGTCCCTGGTGGGAGCGGCGGGCTCGGTGCTCACGGTGCACCCGCTGGGCGGCTGCCGCATGGCCGACGGGCGCGAGCGCGGCGTGGTCGACAGCTGGGGCCGCGTCCACGACGGCGCCGCTGCCGATGCTGCTGCGCTGGTGCCCGGCCTGGCGGTGCTCGACGGCTCGATCGTGCCGGTGTCGCTCGGCATCAACCCCTCGCTCACCATCGCGGCACTGGCCGAGCGCGCAGTGCCCGTGCTGGCCGCGGACTGGGGCCTGGCGCTGGTGGATTCGCCGCAGCCCCCAACGTCGGAGCGCCCGTTGCGCCGCGACCTGACCCGACCCCGTGCGCCCGCGCCCACGCGCGTCTCCCTGCGCGAGCGGATGACGGGCCGCGTGCATATCGACGGCCAGGACTTCGCGTTGAGCGCCGAGGTGGAATTCGAGCCGGTCGACGTACCGGCCCTGCGCGCGACACCGCACGCGTTGGCCCAGCCGGTGGTGGTCCTGCGCTTCGGCAAGGGCGACGACGCGCCCGTCGCGTATTGCACCGGCACCGCATCGATGCTGGTGCGCGAGAAGAGCGACAGCATCGAGCGCATCCTGCGCAGCCACGAGCTTGCCCGCAAGAAGCTGCAGGCGCTGGCGGAGGTACTGCTGCCTTCGCGCGCGTCCACGGTGGGCCCGAACGGCGGCAACGACAAAGGCGGAGAGAGCCTGGCCTTCGACGGCCCGGTCATGGCCGACCTGATGGCGCTGTGCTCGCACCTGGGGCAGGCGCGCCTCATCGAATACGACTGGACGGTGGCACGGGTGGAGCGCGGCGCGCCACTGAAGGTGGGCGACCGGCTGCGGCTCAGCAAGCGCATCACGTTCGTCGAGGGCGGCAACCCGTGGCGGCAACTGAGCGAGGGCGAACTGCAGCGGATCGATCACCTCGGCGCGCAGCGGTTGGGCCGGATGGTGCTGGACCCTTCCTACTTCGTCGAGAAGCTGCAGCCGCTGCTGCGTGTCGAGCATCAGCAGGACATGCCCAACCAGCTGGGCGACCTGGCCGAGCTGGCGTTGTGGGTGCTGCGCATCGTGCTGCACGTCCATCTGCTGGACTTCGTGCCGCCGCCCGACTCGCCGCGGCGCGACTGGGAGCGCCTGCCCGGCGAGGTGTACGGCGTGCGGCCCGAGCCGGTCGAGCTCGACGCCGCTGCCGGCCCTGGCGGCGTTCCGTCGCGACTGCTGTCGCGCTATCGCCCGCCGGCGCGCCGCGCGGGCACGAGGCCCGTGATGCTGATCCACGGCTATGGCGCGAGCGGTTCCACCTTCGCGCACAGGAGCATTCCCGGCAACCTGGTGCACAGCCTGCTCGCAGCCGGGCGCGAAGTCTGGGTGCTCGACCTGCGCACCAGCATCGGCTTTCCGAACCGGCCGCGGCCCTGCTGGTCGTTCGACGAGGTGGCGGAGACCGACATTCCCGACGCCTTGCGCACCGTACAGGCGGCGTACGCCATGCCCGACGAAGCAGCGCCTGTCCAGGTCGACGTGGTGGCGCATTGCATCGGTGCCGCCATGTTCAGCGTGGCGGTGCTGCGCCTGCCGGGGCTGCATGCGTCCATCGGCGCGGTGGTGCTGTCGCAGGTGGGGCCGTTGCTGCGCGCCACGGCTTTCAACCGCTTCCGGGGCTATGTGGCGGGCTACCTGCGGCAGTTCATCGGCGTCAACGAGTTCGACACGCGGCCAGCTCTCACGCACATGAAGCGCCTGCTCGTCGACGGCCTGCTGGCGACCTTTCCCTACCCCGATGACGACGGCGAAGCGCAGCGCCTGCGCGAGGCACCGGGCTTCGCGGCAGTGCGGCACCGGGCCGACGCCATCTTCGGCCAGACCATGCGACTGCACAACATCGGCAAGGACACGCTCGATGCGCTCGATTCGATCTACGGCTTCGTGAAGCTGCGAGGCCTCGCCCAGGTCGGCAACTACGCCCGCGAAGAGGTGCTGACCGACGCCGGCGGACAGGGCCACGCCGTCGGCTTCGAGCAGGTCGGCGAGCGCTTCGGCTTCCCGGTGTTCATGCTGCACGGCCAGCGCAACGCGGTGTTCGACTGGCGCGGCTCGTACGACAGCTTCTGGCTACTGAAGCGCGTGTTCGGCAAGGACGGTGGCCTGTCCCGGGAGCCGCCGGAGCTGCCGGACCCGTCGGACCCTTCGGACTCCTCGAGCCCGTCCGGAGGCGACCTGTTCCTCGGCGAAGGCACCCCGCACCAGCTGCTGGTGCTCGGCGCCTACGGCCACCAGGACACGCTGATCGGAGAGAAGGCCTGCAACGACGTGTTCCCGCACATCGTGCGGTTCTTCGAGGCCTTCGACAGGAAGCCCGGCCCCGATACGCCGGTGCCGCCCGACTGGCGCGCCAGCCTGCCGTTGACCGGCCCATGGCTCGGCCATGCGAGTCGCGCGGCCGGCAACGCGGGCCGGCTGCATTGCCGGCTGGCGCTGCGCCCGCCGCCCGCGCATGTGTCGGCGCGCGCCGTGGTCTTCGTGCCCGCGTGGCGCCGCGGCGGGAGATGGTGCTTCGACTTCGCATGGATGGCGGCACTCCAGACCACGCGCGAAAAGCTCCTGCAGGAGGCGGTGGAGATCGACCTCTTCGACGACCGGCTCGCCGACTACCAGGGCTTCGCGGTGCTGACGGCGCACGACGACTTGCCCATGGCACGCGGCCCTGTCGAAGTGCTGGGCCGGCGGCTGGAGACCGGACTGTTCGCGCAGCCGCAGGACGAACCGATCGAGCCCATCCGCCGCCAGGTGACGAGAACGCTGGACGCGGCCACCGACGCGCAGCTCGAGCGCGCCGTGGTGCGCCTCGACCCCGCATGGACGGGCGCCGTGCAGCGCGAGGGCGAGCCCGCGCAGGCCTCGCTGTGCTTCGCGCTCGCCAGTTGCCAGTACGTGCCGGGTCTGGTCGACCGGGTGCCCGCGCAGGCGTCGTACCGGCGGCTCGTGCAGCGGCTGGAGGCGCTCGCGCCACCGCACAAGCCGCAGCTGCTGTTGCTCGTCGGCGACCAGGTGTATGTCGACCAGACCGCGGGCCTCTTCGTGCCGGCGGGCGGCGACGACGTCGGCCAGGCCTATGCGCTCACCTTCCGGCTGGAGGCGCTGCGCCAGGTAACGGCCTCGCTGCCGACCTATCCGCTGCTCGACGATCACGAGGTGATGGACGATTGGGAGCCGGGCCCCGAACCCTACGGAACGCCGGCAGTGCGCGTCGCGCTCGAGGCCTACTTTGCGCAGCAGCACAAGCTGGTGCGCGACACCGGCCCGCGCCGCGACCAGCGTCCCTTCGACTATCGCATCGCGCCGGCCGGCTTTCCGTTCTACATGCTCGACACGCGCAGCACGCGCCAGCAGCGGGTGCTGCGCGCGGCCGAGCAAGCCCCGACCGTCGCCGCGCCGCTGGATCGGGCCGCGATCCGCGCCGAGGCCGGCATGGACGACCTGAAGAAGTGGCTCGAGGCCGCGCCCGCCGGACTGCCCAAGTTCATCGTGTCGCCGGTGACGCTGTTCCCGATGCCGCGCGCGGCCGTCTTCGGCGACCCGGCGCAGCGCCTCGGGCTGGACGACTGGAGCGGCTACCCGGCCTCGCAGCGAGTGCTGCTCGAATTGCTGCGCGACACCACCGCGCGCCACGTGGTGGTGCTGTCGGGCGACCGCCACATGTCGAGCGTGTCGAGCCTCTGGCTGCAGGCGGAAGGCGGGCCGGTGGAGGTGATCTCGGTCGTGTCCTCGGGCCTGTATGCACCATGGCCCTTCGTCAACGCGCGGCCCGACACGTTCTGGCTCGACGGCCATGTCGAGCCCGGCCCCATGTCGGAAGCCTTCGGCGGCACCATGGTCACGGCGGCCGTGGGCACCGGCAACGGCTTCGCCATGCTGCAGGTGGAGCGTGACGCCGGCGGCCATTGGCGGATCGGCGTCACGCTCGACCTGGACGACGGGCTCACGCGCTGCGTTCGCGACCTCGATCCGGCCGCCGGCACCGGCTGGCAGGTGGAGGGGCCGGCGCGCTTCGCAGGCGTGCAGCGCCCATGAGTCCCCGGCCTGCCGATCCGGACCGCTGGCGTCGTCAGCGCGCGAGCCAGCCGTTGATCTCCTCGATGACTTCGGTCTTGGCGCCGCCCGAGAGTGCCTGCAGGCGTATGCGAGACATCAGGTAGACGAACCGGGCCTGCGCCAGGTCGCGCTGGGCGGAGACCTTCTGCTGTTCCGCGTTCAGCACGTCGGGCAGGGTGCGGCTGCCGGCCTCGAACGAGCGCCGGTTCGAGAGGACGACCTGCTCCGCGGAACGCACCGCCTGCTCCAGGGCCTTGACCCTCAGGGTGCCTTCGGTCACGCCACGGAATTCGCGGTGCAGCCGCACCCCGAGGTCGCGGCGCAGGGCTTCGAGGGCCTCTTCGGCCCGCTGCTGGCCCGCGACCGCCTGCCTCACGGTGGAGCTCACATGGCCGCCTGAATACAGGGGAATGTTGAGCTGCAGGCCGATGGACTTGTTGCTGTAGCGGGTCTTGATGCTGGTGATCGTGTCGCTGTCGTTGCGGGACCACTGGGCGATGGCGTCCAGGGTCGGATAGTGGCCTGCCTGTGCCTTCGCCAGTTCGTGCCTGGCTGCTTCGACCTGGGCACCGAGCGAACGAAGCTCCGGACTTTCGAGCTCGGCCCGCTCGATCCAGTCCTCGACCCGGTCGGGCGTCGGCCGGACGAGCTGCATCCTGGACGGGTCCAGCGGCGCCAGCCTGTCGATCGGGCGATTGACCAGGCTCTGGAGCTGCCTGCGCGTGAAGTCCAGGTTCTGGCGCGCCTCCAGTTCCTGTGCCACGTTGAGGTCCAGGGCCGCACGCGCTTCGTCGATGTCGGTGCGCGTGCCGAAACCCGCGCCGAGCCGCTTCTGCGCGGCATCGAGCTGGGTCGTGTAGGCCGTCTTCTGCGAGAGCACCAGCGCGAGATGCTCCTCGGCCAGCAGCGCCTCGAAATAGGCGCCGCTCACCCGGACGCCGAGGTTCTGCAGTTCGCGATCGAGAGTCGCCTCGGCATCGTCGACCTGCGCCTGGGCCTGGCGGTAGTCGGCCATCAGGTACATGCGGAAGATGGGCTGCCTCAAGCTCAGCACTTCGCTGCTGCTGGTGTAGCGCAGGTTGGCCGTGACGAGTTGCCCGGAGGTGTCCGGCGAAGTTCTTTCCAGCCAGTTCCGATAGCGCGAGACGCTTGCCGACAAGTTTGGAAGCAGTTGCGCACGGGCCTGCGGCAGGCGTTCGCGCCGGGCGTCCGTGGCTGCCCGCACGGATCGGATCGTCGAGTCCTGTTCCAGTGCTTCCCGGTAGGCCTGGGACAGGTCGAGCGACCAGGCCGGCCCCCAGAGAAGGCCGGCGGCAGCGAATGCCAGCGCGGTTTTCTTCACCGGTCATTCCTCCGTCATGGAGGCTGCGATGCGCTTGGTGAGCGGGTGCAGGAGATAGGCGAGCAGCGAGCGCTCTCCCGTCTTGAAGACCACCTCGACCGGCATGCCCGGCTGCAGCGAACGCTTGCCCAGCTTTCTCAGGCCCTCCTGAGTCACCGCCACGCGCGCGAGGAAGTAGCTCGTGTTGGTCTGGGGGTCCGTCAGCAGATCGCCGGAGACCGAAACCAGCTTGCCCTGCACCACGAGCTGCGGGGAATGGGCGAAGGTCGAGAAGCGCACGTCCACCGGTATGCCGGCGTGGACGCGGTCGATCAGATGCGGCGGCACTCTCGTCTCGAGCAGCAAGGGCTCGTTGACGGGCACCACGTCCATCAGCCTTTGCCCCGGTGCGATCACGCCGCCCACGGTCTGCGCCACCAATGCCACTACCTGGCCCGAGGCGGGCGAGCGGATCTCGGTGCGGCCCAGTTCGTCCCGCAAGGCGACGAACTTCTCGAAGTCTCCGAGCACCTCGCGGCTGACTTCCGCCTGCTGAGTCTCCACTTCCTTGTGGTACTCCTGCTGCCTTGCAATGGCACGCTGGCGAAGCTCCGCGACCGAGCGTCGGGCCCGGCCCATGTTGCCGAGAAGTTCGGCAATGAAGGTGCTCGATTCCGCGACCTGGCGCTCCATCTCCATCTGGCGATTGCGCGGAACATACCCTTCGGCAACCATCTTGCGTGTCTGGCCCAGTTCCTCGTCGAGAAGAGAAAGCTGGGTCCGGCGGCTGCTCAGCATGCTCGCGTAAGCCTGGGCCAACGCCTGCTGGCCCTGGATGTTCTCTTCGATCGATTGCAGATCGGCGCGCAGGGCGGCGCGTCGCGACTTGAGCAGCTGCTCCTGGTTGAACATCTGCTGCCGGATCAGCGGATCCGAGGCCGCCACCTGCAAGTCCGGATGGAAGTCGATGGCGTCCAGTCCTCCCTGTTCGGCCAGCAGGCGGCCTTGTATGGCGCGGAGCCCCAGGTAGCGCTGCCGCACGGTTTCGAAGCTCGCCCTGGCCGCGGCGTCGTCGAGCTTGAACAGCAGCTGGCCTTCCTGGACCTGATCGCCTTCGCCGACCCGCACTTCCTTGAGGATGCCTCCGACCTGGTGCTGGACCACCTTGCGCTTCGTGTCGATGGCGACCTGCCCCTGGCTCGGCACGCCCTCGTCCAGCGGAGCAAACGCGGCCCACAGCAGAAACCCGCCGAATCCGGCGACCAGGGCCCAGACGCCGATCCGCCCGGCGCGTCCGAGCCCGGTTCCGAGGCCATCCGCATCCTGCGATCGATCTTCCCCGACCGGCGACGGGATGGCAGTCACGTCCCTGAGAGCATTCGGCTTGGCCATCTGGAACTCCCTTCGAGATCGATAGGTTGCAGGACGGCTCCGGATCAGGCCGACTGCGCCAGGACTGCCGGCCGCACGTCGGGCTGAGGTCGGCGCAAGGACGCGAGCACGGCGTCTCGTGGCCCGTCCGCGGTCAGTTCGCCGTCGCTCAGGACCATGAGGCGATCGGCCACGGCAACCGCGCCCTGGCGGTGTGTCACCAGGAACACCGTTTTCCCCCTGGATTTCAGTTCCCGTATGGCTCGCAGCAGCGCTGCTTCGCCGGTGTCGTCCAGGTTGGCGTTCGGCTCATCCAGAACGATGAGCGACGGGTCGCCGTAGAGTGCCCGGGCCAGTCCGATCCGCTGCTTCTGCCCCCCGGAAAGCAGATGGCCCGCGTCCCCGATGAGGGTGTCGTAGCCTTTGGGAAAGCGCAGGATCGTCTCGTGCAGGCCGGCGCTGCATGCGGCCTCGATGACCTTGAGCGAGTCGATCTCGCCGAGCCGCGCAATGTTCTCGGCAATGGAGCCTCCGAACAATTCGACGTCCTGCGGCAGGTAGCCGAGATGCGGACCCAGCTCGAGACGATTCCAGCCTCGGACCGGCACGCCGTCGAGCAGCACCGCGCCGCGGGATGCGGTCCAGATCCCGACCATGACTTTCACCAGGGTGGACTTGCCGGAACCGGAAGGCCCCAGCAGCGCGACCACTGTTCCCGCGGGGACCGCGAACGAAATGTTCTTCAGGATGGGCGCCGGGCGCCCCGCGGCTCCCGCGAAGACGCCTTGCAGGCTGATCTCGCCGGTGGGGCCGGCCCGGGGAGGGAAGGGGGGCTGCCCGGGGAACTCGGCCAGCAGCTTTTCGAGACGCCCGAATGCGGCGCGGCAGGAGACAAAGCCTCGCCACGTGCCGAGCAGCTGGTCGATGGGTGCGAGGGCGCGGCCCATCAGCACATTCGCGGCGATCATGGCGCCCGGCGACAACTGGCCGTCGATCACCAGCAGCGCGCCCGCCCCCAGCGCGAGCGACTGCTGGCTGTAGCGCACGAACTTGCTCCAGCCGGCGACGCGATTGACAAGACCATTCGCTGATGCGCTCTTGTCCATGCAGGCCGCGTGCTGGCGATTCCAGCGCTTCTGCAGGTTGGCGACCATGCCCATCGATTCGAGCACCTCGACGTTCCGGAGCTTGCCCTGCAGGTCGCCCATCGTCTCGCTCGCGGCTTTCAGGGCCGCTTCCGACGGCGCGACGGTCTTCCTCTGCCCGAACCAGGCCAGTGCGGCCTGGACCAGCGCGAAGCCGAGTGCCAGGACGCCGAGCCAGGGATGAAGAAAGAAGATCACCGCGATGTAGATCGGCGTCCAGGGCGCATCGAAGAGCGCGAAGACGCCCGGGCCCGTCAGGAACTGGCGGATCTGGTTCAGGTCCGCGAACGGCCTTGACACGCTGGGTGCCGACTGGCCGAGGCAAGCCTGAAAGCTTCCGTTGAACACCCGTGTGCCCAGTTGCCGGTCGAAGCGCAGGCTGGCCCTCACCAGCAGCCGCGAGCGCAGCCATTCCGACAAGGCCAGCGCTCCGAAAAGCAGCAGCGTGATCAGCGAAATCGCGAGCAGGGTCAGTTCGCTTTGACTGGCGAGCACGCGGTCGAATATCTGCAGCATGTAGATGGTCGGCGCGAGCATGAGCAGATTGCTCAGGAAGCTCAGCGATCCGACCTGCAGGAAGTCTCTTCGGAACCCCCAAAGAGCGCGTCCCAGGTCGCTGCGGTCGAAGAACGCAGGTGTCTTCATGGCAGCGTGTGCGCCTGAAGCGCGATGCCCGCGGCGTTTCCGGCATCGCGCCGCTTCGATGCAAGGCTGCCTTCCGCCTTGCGCATCCGGTCCGCCGCCTGCTCGTTGGCCTGCCGCAGCGAGGCCAGGACCTCGTCTCGCGCGCCGAACGCCTGCATCGTGCCGTCGCACAGCACCAGCATCTTGTCCGCCACGGCCAGCACGCTGGTGCGGTGCGTCATGACGACGAAGGTCGTGCCGCGCGCCTTGAGGTTCAGGATGGTGCTCGCCAACGCTGCGTCGCCGGCATCGTCGAGGCTCGAATTCGGTTCGTCGAGAACTACCAGCGCGGGCTCGCCGTAGATCGCGCGCGCCAACGCGACCCGCTGCCGCTGTCCGCCCGACAGCACGGCGCCTTCGGGTCCGATCGGGCTGTCGTAGCCCAACGGAAGGCTCGTGATGGATGCGTGCAGGTCGACGGCCAATGCCGCCGCCTTGACCTTCGAAGGCCGCACCTCCCCGAAGCGCGCGATGTTCTCGGCCAGTGTGCCGTCGATCAATTCCACGTCCTGGGGCAGATAGCCGATGTGCGGGCCGAGTTCGCTCTTGTCCCAAGTGAACACGTCCGCGCCGTCCAGCCGCACCTTGCCGCTGGCTGCCGGCCAGAGGCCGACGATCAGGCGTGCCAGGGTCGTCTTTCCCGCGGCAGAAGGGCCCACGACGGCAAGCACTTCGCCGGGCACCAGGGCGAAGGCCACGTTCTTCAGGATGGCCGGGCCATTGCCCGGTGCGCCCGCCACGAGGTTGTCGACCTGCAGCGCGCCCTTGGGTGGCGGCAACGACATCGCGTCCGGTCTCGGGGCAATGGCGCTCAGCAGGCTGTCCAGGCGTTGCCACGCGTCGCAGGCATTGACCACCATGCGCCATTGCGCCAGGAGCTGCACCAGCGGCGCCAGGGCCCTGCCGCCCAGGATCGAGCCGACGACCATCATCGCGGCATTGCCGTTGAGCGGGTTCTTCAGCAGCAGCCAGGCGCCCAGGCCGAGCAACAGCGAACCCATGGTGACCTGCAGGAATCTGCTGACGGCCTGGCAGGCTCCGGCGCCGTCCGAAGCCAGGGCCTCGCGCTGCAGGAAGTCGCGTCGTCTGGCGATCCATCGGCGATGGACGTCCCGCAGCATGCCCATCGACTCGATGACCTGCGAGTTTCTCAGCGCGGCGTCCGCATACTGCTGCGCTTCGATCGCGCATCGATTGGCCGCCACCAGCGGCGGCCGCGTGTTCCGGTCGTTGATCCAGCCCACGAACACCTGCAGCAGCGAGCCCACGACAGCCGACCAGCCCAGCACCGGGCTGATGGCGAACATCAGCGCCAGGAAGACCAGCGAAACCGGTGCTTCCATGAGCGCCAGCAGCGGCGGCGAATACAGGAATTCCCGCAAAGTCCGGAGGTCGTTGAGCGGCTGCACGGTTCCGCCCGGCAGCCGCTTGAGGCCCGCTTCGAAGACGGCGGCGAACACGCGGTCGCGCATTTTCCGGTCCAGCTTCTGCCCCGCCTGGTACATCACCTCCGCGCGTGCCCAGTCGAGTATTTCCATCAGGCAGTAGGCGGCCAGGACCAGCAATGTCAGCATGGCCAGCGTGAGCATGCTGCGACTGTTCACGACCCGCCCATACACCTCCAGCATGTACGCGCTCGGAGCCAGCAGCAAAAGGCTCGAGCAGACACTGAACCAGGCGGCCCGCACGAAGCAGGCGTGGAGCGTTGTCACCGCCTGCCGCAATTCGCCAGACTTTTCCTGGGGCTTCATACCACCTCGCAGGTTCGACATCGGTAAGCCTGGGCACAGGCCAGGCGAGAAGGGGCGGCATTTCCGCCACCCCTTGCTCCAGGGCTCGCTATGCGATCGCTTCCGTTTGCTGGGTCGTGCCTATCAGGTTGGCCACGCCGTCGATTTCCAGGTGGACGTCGAAGTCGAAGCCCGCGAAGTCGGCGTCGCCGTCGATCACTTGACCCACGAAGTTCAGGTCCACGTCCGAATTGATCGTCGTCGACGTGATCACGTCGATCTTGATGATCTTGAACACGTCGTTGTCCGCCGTATCGGCGTAGTTCGTGCCGGTCGCGGTCAGATTCACCGTGTTATGGCCAGTCAGGCTGATGCCCGTGCCGGTGATCTCTTCGGTGCTGCTCAGGACCTGCAGGCCCGTGATCTGGTAGTTGGCGCTGTCGTAGTCGTCCTCGCCGATGCTGACCACCTTCAGGCCTCCTCCGGCCGATTGGTAGTCCGCCGCGGAGTTGGCGATCAGGAGCCTGGTCGTGGTGGTGTTGGTCGACGCATTGAACAGCTTCAGCAGAACGGCCACGTCTTCGCCGTCCGTGATCTGGTCGATCGTGATGTTGATCGAGTCGGCGTAGGCAACGTCCGTACCGACGATGGCCGCCCCGGGGCGCTGCGGCGGGCTCGTGAGGTTGGGGTTGCTCACCGGATTCGACTTGTAGAAGTCGAAGTTCAGCAGCTCGCCCGCCTGGACGGTATCGGAGTTCACCCCGAGGGTGTTGGTCGCGACGTTGACGAAGCCGACACTCTCGCTGGTGAAGGTCTCGCCCGGCACGAATGCGTGATTGTTGCCCGCCAGCAGGTCGCCGGAGTCGCTCGGAGGCGTGGCGGACCTGGCGGACAGCACGCCGAAGAAGTCGTTGCTGTATTTCTGGACCACGATCTCCGGCGAGTTGTTGCCTATGGTGTCGTAGTTGAAGGATGCCAGCGGCGCACTCGTGGAGAACGTCGTCTGTCCTCCGAAGACCTGGTCCAGGTCGAAGGTGAAGGTACCGTCCGTCTTGTTGAAGACGACCGTGCCCGTGGCCGCCTGCGTCGTCGTCGACGTCGGCCCGGGGTAGTAGTTGAAGCTGAAGTTGTAGGTGACCGTCGTGGCGTCTTCCGCGAAGTGGGAGACCGTCGCATCGGTGATGGGCCGTCCGCCGCCCGTCGTGCCGGTCAGGCTGTTCAGCACGATGCCGTCGGTCGACGCGTTGTCCACGTCGTCGGCGCCGATGGAGAAGTTGTAGGTTCCCGCAATCGGCTGGGCGTCGTTCGCTCCGGTGAGGTCGGAGATGGCGGTCGCCGTCGGGCCGTGGTCGTCGAACTTGATGTTCGCCCCGATGTTGAGCACCTTGGAATCGGAGGCGGTGTCGCCGTCGCCATCGGTGAGCGTCACGGCATTGGTCAAGGTGATCAGGTCGTCGGCCATCGTGGCCTGCTGGGCCGCATAGTTCGACGAGGAGCCCGGCAGCGCGTGGTCGATCTCGGCGAACTGCCGCAGCGTCACCGAGCCGGCGCCATTCACGCTCACGTCGAAGATGGTGTTGGTCGCCGAAATGCCTGCCTCGGTGGCGGAGGTCGAGCCGATGACCGCTCCTGCAACCAGGTACAGCCTGATGGCCGCGCCGTCGCTCGTGAGCCCGGATGCGCCACCCTGCGTCTTCACGCCGAGCGTGAAGGTCGAGTCGGTGGTGCCCGCCCCGTCGGCGCCGTAGCTGCTCGAAGTCGTGCCGAAGGCCGGCGCGAAGTCCTGGATGGAGGAGTCGGTGGCCGCGCCGACGGTCTGTGCGTCCTGGGTGTTGAGCAGCGTCGTGTCGGTGGGCGTTGCCAGCACGATGGTCGGGCCGTCGTCGTCGAACCTGATGTTCGAGCCGATGTTGAGCAGCTTGGAGTCGGAGGCCGTGTCGCCATCGCTATCGGTGAGTGTCACGGCATTGGTCAGGGTGATCAGGTCGTCGGCCATCGTGGCCTGCTGGGCCGCGTAGTTCGACGAAGAGCCCGGCAGCGCGTGGTCGATTTCAGCGAACTGCTGCAGCGTCACCGAGCCTGCCGCGTTCACGGCCAGGTCGAAGACGGTGTTGGCCGCCGCGACGCCGAGCTCGGTGGCGGAGGTCGAGCCGATCACCTTGCCGTTCAGCAGGTACAGGTAGATGGTCGCGCCGTCGCTCTTGAGCCCGGAGTCGATGCCCTGTGCCTTCACGCCGAGCGTGAAGGTCGGGTCGGTGGTGCCGGCTCCGTCGCTGCCGAAGCTGCTCGAGGTCGTGCCGAAGGCCGCCGCGAAGTCCTGGCTGGCGGAGTCGGTGGCTGCCCCGATGGTCTGCGCGTCCTGGGTGTTGAGCAGCGCCGTATCGGTGGGCGTTGCCAGCACGATGGACGGGCCATCGTCCTCGAAGACCATCATGGAGCCGACCTCCGCCGTCGCGCTGGAAACCTGCAGCAGCCGGAAGCCACCGATGTCGAAGTCGGCGTGGGTGTTGCCCGAGGCATTGAGGGCGGCCCCGTTCTCGATGAGTACGCGGTTGTGGTCCGCCGAGGTCGTGTATTCGACCGAGTAGCCGGCCTTGACGCCGGTGATCATCGCGACGCCGCCGGTGATGCTGATCGCGATGGCCGCACTCTGTCCACCCTCGGCACCGTTCGCGTAGGTCTCCAGAGCCGCGCCGGTAACGGAGTCGAGCACGCGCACGCTCGTGATCGAAATCACCTGGTCGCCCGCGTAGCCATCGATGAAGCTGTTGCCGGACTCGACCGCCGTGCTGTATGCGGTGATCCTGACCTGGGCACTCTTTCCGCTTTGCAGCTGCACGACGTCGAAATCGGCGGTCCTCGCTCCGAACATGCCGGTGAAGTCGATGTTCGACTCCAGGTCGGCCTCGTTCTGGTCAAGGTTCGGAATGGTGACGTTCGCCCTGGCGCCGGTCACGAACGTGAAGCGGATGCCTTCCTGCTCGGTGATCATCTGGCTGTTGGTGCCGAACGTCGTCGGCCCGCCGGCCTGGCTGGTGTTGATCGTGTCGCCGGTCGAGATGTTGATGTCGTCGGCGGTGCTGTTGGGATTGGCCCCGGACTGGTTCGCCGGGTCCTTTCCGGTCGCGATGATCGTCACGTCGGAAATCCGGCCGTTGACGATCGTCGGGTTGTCCTTGGTGAACATCAGGAACAGGTTCTGGCCGGATGGCGCGCCTGCGAGGTTGAACTCCGCATCCTGGCTGACGCTGACGAAGACCTTGTTGAGCAGGTTGACTGCGTCGTCGGGGTTGGTCGCGTCGGGGTTCGCGATCGCCTCGTACTGGACCATCCAGATCTTGGCGCCGCTCACCGGGGTTCCGGTTTCCTCCAGATAGGCGGCGAACACGACGACATTGAGGGCGGTCTTCCCGTAGACGACGTTGTTGTTGGTCGTGTCGGTGTAGAGGAAGATGTCTTCGCCGTCGGCGGTATCGAGTCCGCTGTCGAAGCCGTTGAGCGGAGCGCCGTTCGCGTCCGTGAAGGAAATGTCGGTGACCGTGCCCGATGTGCTGAATGTGAACGCGTTGGTGCCGGTGTTGGACCCGTTGTAGCCGCTCAACGCGGCGTTGATGGCGGTCCCGACACTCTGGGCCGCGAGGCGGCTGCTGAAGGCAGCCGGCAGCGAGCCTGCGGAGATGTCGTTGTCGTTGCTGTCGCCGGCAGCGGCGGGAGTAGCGGCAAGGTTCTGCAGATTGGCGGATTCGTCCAGAGTGACGGTCGAGCCGGCCGTCAGATTTAGCGCAGCCATAAACACTCCTCGGTTGACAAGAAAACCCGCCGACAGGCATCACCCGATCGAGGCGCGTTCGCTGCCAAGCAACCAGGTTCGCGTATCAGCAGAGGAGGCATGCTGAACCGCGTGACGATGCCTTGTCCATAGGATAAAAGTTGTCACCCAAAGGGTGACGCGCCGTGCCGGGCATGCGCCCGCAAGCCCTTAACCTTTTGATACCTTGCGAAGGTTGCGGGCCTACCTGCACGGTGGTGTGGTCTTTATCATTACCTTTCGGATGCCTCCAAAACAAGTGCTTCGGAGGAAGCCATGGAAGAAGTCCCACTGTCGCCTGCCGGGCTCGAACCTGCGTGGAACGCGGATACGCGGCCGTTCACGCAAGACTTCCCCCCGACCTTGCCATTCGCGCCGCCTGCGCTGTGGACATCAAGCGGATTTCAGCCGGCTTGCCTTGAGATTCGATCCCCTTTCCCTGCGGTCGAAGTCCGTGTTCCGGTTCTCGTCGCAACCTGTCCAGGCCGTGCATCGCCGCTGTCCGGGCCAGGCCTGTTGGCCTCGAGGATTCGTGCCGGGCGGATGTACCAGGTCGAGCATGCGGAGATGAACGGCCTCTCCGACCTGGACGCCCGTTGCCGGCAGCAGGCGCCTCGCCTGGTGCTGGTGGACATCGCGTTGATTTCGCCCGAGAGAGTCGACAGGCTGGACGATCTGCGCTGCCGTTTTTCAGCCATCGACTGGCTCCTGGGCTGGGAGGCGCCCTCCATGCTGGGGCTGGATGCGGCGATCCGGATCCAGGCCCGCGGCTGCGTTGAGTGGGCAGCGAGCGCGGAGCAGTTCGCGCAATCGCTGGATGCCGTGCTGGCAGGCATCCTGGGCTTCCCGGGGCCGGTGTTGCAGGCACTGTATCTGTCGGTGCTGCGATTGAAGGCAGCCGACGGACCGGCGGCCTCCCGAGCGATATCGCCTGCAACGAGGCTGACCGCACGAGAGGGCGAAGTGCTCTCGCTGATGCACCGGGACCTGACCAACAAGCAGATCGCCGAGCGACTCGACATCAGTGTCAACACAGTCAAGAAGCATCTCGCGCATGTGTTCGCGAAGCAGGGACAGCACAGCCGGCGCCGGCATCTGGTCTGATCCGGCGCTGCCGCTAGCTCTTTCCCCTTGCCATGCGAAGCGGGTCGACCAGCCGGTCGTACGCCTCGGCGCTCAGGTAGCCCAGTTCGACGGCCGCTTCTCTTGGCGCAATGCGGCGCTCCACGGCGGTGCGCGTGATGCGCGCCACCTTGTCGTAGCCGAGCACCGGATTCAGCGCCGTCACCGACAGCAGCGCGTTGCCCAGGTTCGCTTCGAGCCGCTCGCGATCGACCTCGAGGCCGGCAACCAGCCTGCCTGCGAAGACGCGCGCGCTGTCCGCCAGTATGCGGATCGACTGCAGCACACCGTGGATCAGCACCGGCTTGGCCACGTTGAGCTCGAAGTTGCCCGAGGCGCCGGCCATCGTCACCGTCACGTGGTTGCCCGCCACCTGCATGGCAGCCTGGGCCACCACTTCCGCGATGGTCGGGTTGCGCTTGCCCGGCATGATCGAGGAGGTCAGGCCGTCGTTTGGCACCACCAGCTCGCCGATGCCGCAGCGCGGGCCCGATCCCATCCAGCGGATGTCGTTCGCCATCTTCATCAGCGAGGCGGCGATCACGTTCAGGGCTCCGGACAGCTCCACCAGCGCATCGTGGCCCGACATGCCCTCGAACTTGCACGGATGAGGCTCGAATGGCAGGCCGGTTAGCTTGCTTATCTCCTCGCAGAAGAACACGTCGAAGTTCTCGGGCGCATTGAGCCCGGTTCCCGCCGCCGTGCCTCCTTGGGCGAGCAGCAGCAGTCGTGGCAATGCGTCCTTCAGCCGCGCGATGCCGCTGTTCGCCTGCCACGCGAATGCCTCGAACGCCTGGCCCATCGTCATCGGCACGGCGTCCATCAGGTGTGTGCGCGCCACCTTGGTCGCGCCGGCGAACGCGCGTGCGCGGTCGTCGAGCGCGTCCTTCAGCATGGTGAGCGAGGGGACCAGTCGCTGCGTCAGCTCCATCGCGGCCGCGATGTGCATCACCGTCGGAAAGCTGTCGTTCGACGACTGCGATGCGTTCACATGGTCGTTGGGATGCACCGGCGACTTCGTGCCCAGCGGCTGCCCGAGCAGCTCGTTGGCCCGGTTCGCGATCACCTCGTTGGCGTTCATGTTCGTCTGGGTTCCCGAGCCGGTCTGCCAGATCGTGAGCGGGAAGTGGTCGTCGAACAGGCCGCGCGAAAGCTCCCCGGCGGCCGTGGCGATGCTTTCCGCCAGTGCCGCGTCGAGCGCGGCGCAGCGGGCATTGGCTCTTGCCGCCGCGATCTTCTGCAGCCCGAAGGCGTGCAGCAGGCATACGGGGAAGCGCTCGGTTCCCACGTCGAACACGCCCAGCGCGCGTTGTGTCTGTGCTCCCCAGTACCGGCCGGCCGGAATCTCCACCGGCCCGAAGGCATCGTGCTCGATGCGCGTGGCCGTCATCGCGTCAGTCCAGCGAGATGCTGGCCTTGGCCGCAACGGCCCTCCAGCGGGCCACTTCCGCTTCGGTGTGCCTGCCCAGCGCGGCGCCGGTGTACTGCTCCGGCGGCAGCATCTGGATCGCCTGCTCGGCCAGGCGGTCGGTGAAGGCCTTGTCGCCCATCACCTTCAGGTAGGCCTGCTGCACCTTGTCGAGCACCGGCTGCGGCGTGCCCTTGGGCGCGTAGATGCCGTACCAGGTCGATGCCTCGAAGCCGGGCAGCACCGTCTCGGCGAGCGTGGGCACGTCCTTGAGCTGCGGCAGCCGCACCTTCGAGGTGACGGCCAGCGCGCGGACCTTCGCCTCCTTGATCTGCGGCAGGGCGGTGTTGGTCTGGTCGAAGATGCCGTCGACCTGGCCGCCGATCACGTCGATCAGCGCCGGCCCCGCGCCCTTGTACGGAACCTGCGAGATCCTGATGCCCGCCGAGGCGGCGAACAGGGCCGCGATGAGGTGCGAGCTGGAGCCCACGCCGGCGTTGCTGATGAAGAGCTTGTCGGGGTTGGCCTTGCCGAAGTCGACCAGCGCCTTGATGTCCTTCGCCGGATGCTCCTTGCGCACCATCAGCACCAGCGGCGTGTCGGGGAAGCGGAACACCGGTGCGAAGTCCTTGACCGGGTCGTAGGCGAGCTTCTTGTACAGCGCCGGCGCGGCGCCCATGTAGCCCATGTGCCCGACCAGCATGGTGTAGCCGTCGGCCGGCGCGCGCGATGCCTTCGCCGCGCCCACGGTGCCGCCTGCGCCCGGTGCGTTGTCGATGACGATGGGCTGGCCCAGTTCGCGCGCGACCCGCTCCGCCACGGCCCGTGCGAGCGCATCGGTGGGGCCGCCCGCCGCGAACGGAACGATCCAGGTCACGGGGCGGGCCGGATAGGCCTGCGCGCTCGCGCCGTGCGCCGCGGTTGTGAATGCCACTGCCAGCAGGGCACGCACGGCCAGCTTCTTGATGTCGATCATCTGTCTTGTCTCCTCGGGGTTGGTGGTTCGTCGTCGCGGCTCAGGCCGCCATTTCGGCGGACAGGGCCAGCGCGCGGTCCACCATCCGCGGCGCGAGGCCGAGATAGTTCGCCGGATCGGTCATGCGATCGATGGCCGCGCGGTCGAAGTGCTTCGTGACCTCGGGCAGCGCCGACAGCGCCTCGGCCAGCGTGCCGCCCTTTTCGTTGACGGTGCGGCAGGCGTCGTAGACCACGTCGTGCGCCTGCTGGCGGCCGATGTGGGGCGCCATGCCCATCATCACGGCCTCGGCCACGATGAGGCCGCGGCTGATGCCCAGGTTGTGCTTCATGCGCGCCTCGTCCACGATCAGGCCGCCGAGCGCGAACTTCGCCTGGTGCAGCGCGCCCGAGGTGAGGATGAAGCTCTCGGGAATGGCGATCCACTCGGCATGCCAGGGGCCTGTGGCACGCTCGAAGTCCTGCACCATTGCATCGACCATCAGCCCCGCGTGCTGCCGCACGGCCTTGGAGGCGGCCAGCATCAGCTCGCTGGAGATCGGATTGCGCTTCTGCGGCATCGTGCTCGATGCGCCGCGTCCCTTGACGAAGGGCTCGTAGACCTCGGCGAACTCCGTCGAGGCCATGATCATGATGTCGAGCGCGATCTTGCCCAGCGAGCCCGTGACCAGCGCGAGCAGGTTCACCGCCTCGGCGAAGCCGTCGCGCGCCACATGCCAGGTGGTGGCGGGCACGCCCAGCCCCAATTCCTCGGCCATGGCCTTCTGCACCTCGAAGCCCTTGTCGCCGAGCGAGGCCAGCGTGCCCGCGGCACCGGCGAACTCGACCACCGCCACGCGCGGACGCAGCTCGGCGATGCGCTGCTGGTGCCTGTCGAACATCGCGAGCCAGATCGCGACCTTGTAGCCGAAGGTCACGGGCAGCGCCTGCTGCAGGTGGGTGCGGCCGGCCATCGGCGTGTCGCGGTGCTTCTTCGCGAGCGAGGCGAGGATGCCGCGCAGCTCGCGGATGTCCTCGCCGATGCTGTCGAGCGCGTCGCGTACCTGCAGGGCGACCGCCGTGTCCATGATGTCCTGCGTGGTCGCGCCCCAGTGCACGTAGCGGCCGGCTTCGCCGCACATCCCGACCAGTTGGTGCACCAGCGGGAGGATGGGGTAGCCGACGATGTCCGTCTCCTCGCGCATGTGGTCGAAGTCGATGCGCTCGATCCGCGATTCGCGCGCGATCGCCTCCGCCGCCTCGACCGGGATCACGCCCGTGCGCGCCTCGGCCTTGGCCAGTGCGATCTCCGCATCGATGTAGCGCTGGACCAGCGCGCCGTCGGAGAAGAGCTGCCGCATCTTCTGGGTGCCGAAGGCGTCGCGGAACAGGATGGAGTCGACGACGGTGCTGGCCATCGGAATCGAGGAGCGGGTAAGGGTCATGGGAGTTGTTGAAAGTAGAAGCAGCGAACGCAAATATGTTCGGACATATTCAACTTTAATATGTACGAACATATTCGACGAATCGGGGTTTACCCTTGACGCCATGAATGCGATCCTCGGGGGCAACATGTCTTCGCCATCCAAGCCTCACCACAGCGACATCTCGCGTCACCTCACCGAAGCCATCGCCAGCGGTCATTTCGCCGTCGGCTCGGTGCTCCCGACGGAACTCGAGCTCTGCGACCACTACAAGACCAGCCGCCATACCGTGAGGGCGGCGCTGGCCGAGCTCCAGCGACTGGGCCTCGTGTCGCGGCGTAAGAACGCGGGAACCCGCGTCGAGGCGACCAAGCCGCGAGACACCTTCCGTCCCTCGATCGCGTCGGTGGACGATCTCGTGCACTTCGGCACCGAGTACCTGCGGCAGGTGCAGTCGATCGAGGAGGTGGCCGTGGCGGCCCCGGTGGCCAGGGACCTGGATTGCGCGCCCGGCACGCGCTGGCTGCGCATCTCCAGCCTGCGGCTCGACACCGGCGGAGAAGGCGGACCCATCGGATGGACCGACCTGTACGTCGACCCGGCGTATTCGGAAGTGCGCGACCTGGTGCGGGAGTCGCCCGGCACCCTCGTCAGCTCACTGATCGCCGAGCGCTACGGTCGGCAGATCGTGGAGATCCACCAGGATGTGCGCGCCGACACCGTCAGGGACGCGGCGATGGCGAAGGCCCTGCAGGTGGAGCAGGGCGCGGCGGCGCTGAAGATCGTGCGCCGCTATCTAGATGCCGAGGGGCTGGCCTTCGAGGTCTCGGTGTCGGTCCATCCGGCGGACCGGTTCTCGGTGTCGATGCGGCTGCAGCGTTCGGCTTCGTAGCCGCAGCCCGCATCGCCCGCATCGGCACGGCGGCTCACTGGTTCTGCGAACCCCGGTGCGCCCAGCCGGTGGTGTGCTTCTCGACCACGCTGAAGAGTTCATACATCAGCATCGCCATCGCGCCCACCACCATCAGGCCCGCGAAGGCCAGGCCCATCTGCATGGCCGAGCCGGCCGAGATCAGCAGGTAGCCGATGCCTTCGTTGGCCGCCGTCATCTCGCTGACGGTGGTGCCGACGAAGGCCAGCGTGATCGCCACCTTCAGCGAGCCGAAGAAGTAGGGCATGGAGCGCGGCAGGCCGATCTTCATGAGCACGTCCCAGCGCCTGGCGCCCAGCACGCGCAGCACGTCTTCCAGCTCGGGTTCGAGCGTGGCGAGGCCGGTCGCGATGTTGACCATGATCGGGAAGAAGCTGATCAGGAAGGCCGTGAGGATCGCCGGCCCGATGCCGATGCCGAACCACACGACCAGGATCGGCACGAAGGCCGCCTTGGGCAGCGCGTTGAAGGCCGTCATCAGCGGGTAGATCGCCGCGTACGCGATGCGCGAGCTGCCGATCACGAAGCCCAGCAGCACGCCCACCACGATCGCGAGGCCGAAGCCCGCCATCGTGACCCAGAAGGTGCGCCACGCGTGGCCCGCGATGACTTCCTTGAATTCCCAGAACTGGTTCCAGATGCGCCACGGGCTCGGGAAGATGAAGTCGGAAACCTCGAAGGCCGAGCAGATGATCTGCCACAGCAGGATCACCGCCACGAGCAGCAGCCAGGGCGACCAGCGTTCGATTTGCCTGGTGTTCTTCATGTGTCGCGCGCCCTCAGTGAGATACCGCCGCGGCGGACTGGGCGGCGCTCGCGCCGGTATTGCGGATGGCTCCGATGTGCCCGCGCAGTTCCAGCACGATGTCGGTGAACTCCTTCGTGTAGGTGAGCTCGAGCTCGCGCGGGCGCGGCAGGTCGATCTCGCGCTTCACCACGAAGCGGCCGGGGCTCTTGCTCATCACGTACACCGTGTCGGCGAGGAACACCGACTCGCGCAGGTCGTGCGTCACCAGGATCACGTTGAACTGCTGCTCGGTCCAGAGGTCGCGCAGGATGCACCAGAGCTCCTCGCGCGTGAACGCGTCGAGCGCGCCGAAGGGCTCGTCGAGCAGCAGCATCTTGGGCTCGTGGATGAGCGCGCGGCAGATGCTCGCGCGCTGCTGCATGCCGCCCGAGAGCTGCCACGGAAACTTGTCCTCGTAGCCGCCCAGGCCCACCTTCTGCAGCAGGCGGCGGGCGCGCTCCTCGTACTCCTTGCGCTTGGCCTTGAAGCTGGAGCGGTAGGGCTCGACGATCTCCAGCGGCAGCAGCACGTTGTCGACCGTGGTGCGCCACGGCAGCAGCGAAGGCGCCTGGAAGGCCATGCCCGAGATCTTCAGCGGCCCGGTCACCGGCTGGCCGTCGATGCGGATCTTGCCCATCGACGGCATCTTCAGCCCGGTGGTGAGCTTCATGAAGGTCGACTTGCCGCAGCCCGAGGGGCCGACGATGGCGATGAACTCGCCGCGCTTGACCTTCAGGTCGATGGCCTCGACCGCGAAGTGGTTGGCGCGCAGCAGCTCCTCGTTGTAGGCGAGCCAGACGTCCTGGAAGTCGACGAAGGGTGCGACGAAAGGGGCTGTGGCCGCGTCCTGCGATGCGGCTGCCATCACTTCTTCAGGATGTTCAGTTCGGCGGCCGGCGGCAGCAGCGCCGCGGTCCACACCGCGTCGGGGCTCACGCGCGTCTTGGTGTTGAAGGCGTCCGACACCTGCGAGGCCATCAGCGACATGCGGCCCGCGTTGACTGCGCCGAAGCCTTCGGCGCGCGCGTCTGCGCTGTTGATGACGGTGTCGATGGCCAGCTGCAGGCGGCGCGTCTCGAGCTTGCTGTCGATGATGCCGTCGCGCGCCTTCACCGACTCGATGGCCACCGCCGGATTGGCGATGACTTCCTTCGCGCCCTTGGCGAAGGCCGAGAGGAATTTCTTCACCGCCTCCGGGTGCTCCTTGATGAGCTTGGGCGAGGCGATGATGACGTTGCCGTAGAGCTTCACGCCGTAGTCGGGGTAGGGGAGGATCACCACGTCGGCCGTCTTGGCGCCGCGCGCCTCGAGGTTGAGCAGCGAGGTGAAGGTGAAGCCGGTGATGGCGTCGATGTCGCCGCGCATCAGCATGGTCTCGCGCAGCGTCGGGTCCATGGCGGTCCAGTTGACCGTGCCGATGTTGTTGGCCTTCGCGAAGATCGGGAAGGCGCGGCGGCCCGCGTCGAACACCGGCGCGCCCAGCTTCTTGCCCGTGAGGTCGGCGGGCTTGGTGATGCCGCTCTTCTTGAGCGTCATGACCGATGCCGGCGTGTTGTTGTAGACCATCATCACCGCGACCGGCTTGTTGGGGCTGTCGGGGTTGTTGGCGTGGAACTCCATCAGCGCCGCGAGGTCGGCGAAGCCCATGTCGTAGGCACCCGAGGCCACGCGCGTGACGGTGCCGCCCGAGCCGTTGCCGGCGTCGATGGTCACGTCGAGGCCGGCGGCCTTGAAGTAGCCCTTGGCTGCGGGATGCAGGAACAGCGCGGCCGGTCCTTCGAAGCGCCAGTCGAGCTGGAACTTGATCGGCGTCGAGGTCTGCGCAAAGGCCGGGGTGAGGCCGAAGCTGAGGGCCGAGGCGGCGAGGAAGGACTGGAGCAGTTGGCGCTTGTTCATGCGGAGATCGATCCGTTGGATGAAAGGGGATTGAATGCTTCTGCATTCAAGCAAAAACGGTGCCCGCACGTGATTGGTGCGAACCCTTCCTGTGGATCGAACTGGTGCGTCGCTTCCGCATTTCGCACCTTTGGCGGGAAATCCCTTCGGTTTCAGGGGGCGCTTGCACCGAATGCGAGCCAGTACGGATCGCCGACGCGCTTGCCGACGCTCGCGGCGGCATCGCGCACGATGGCGCCGAAGCGCTCGACCAGCGCGTCCGACAGCAGCTCCGCGGGCAGCGCGATGCCGAAGGCGTAGGCCTGTCGCGTGGCCGGGTCGAACACGGCGGAAGAGATGCCCGCCACGTTGGTCACGTACTCGCCGCGTGACAGGGCCCAGCCGGTTTCGCGGATCACCGCGAGGCGCGCCAGCAGGTCCTTGCGCGTGCGGGGTGCGTCGCCGCGTCCCTGGTCGAGCCGGCCGCCCAGCAGGGCAGTCACTTCGGCGTCGCCCTGCCGCGCGAGCAGGGCGCGGCCCATGGCGCTGGAATAGGCCGGCGCGCGGCTTCCCGGCGGCGTGTAGATCTGCAGCGCGCCGGCACCGGCGCGCATCTGGATCACGAGCGTGTCGGCACCGTCGAGCACGTTGATGTAGCCGGTGAAGCGCGTCTCTGCCACCAGCGCGTCGAGCGCTTCCTCCACCAGCGAGGCGGCGTTGCGCGAAGCGCGGAAGTGGTACGAGGCTTCCATGATCACGCCGCCCGGCCGGTAGGCGCGCGTGGCCGCGTCGCGATCGAGAAAGCCGTAGCTCGCCATCATGCTGAGGGTGCGCGAGGCAGAGCTCTTCGGCAGGCCCAGCTCCGTCACCACGTCGGTCACCGTGATGTCGCGGCGCAGCCGCGCGATCAGCTTCAGGACGTCCATGGCGTTGGCGAGGGTGCTCATAGTTCAGATGGGTTGGCGGGTGGGAATCATAGGTTCGGCGCGCAACGCGTCCGCCGGCTCGGGGTGAACCAGCCTTGACAGCGCTTCGGCGGGTTCTATCATTTGGTTCAATTTTATTGGATTAAGTTCCAAAAAATGGAACTTCAGAAAATGACCATGAACCACGAGGCAACAGCGGCGATGCCGCTGCAGGAGGGCGACGCCGCCCATCCGTCACCCGAGCTGCACCCGAAGGCACTGGCGCCGGCCAACCTGATCCTGACGGTGGTGCTGAGCGTGTTCGGCGCCATCGTCGGCATCCAGATGCTGGCGAGCCTGGGCATCACGCCGAGCACCTCGCTGATCGGCGCGCTCGCGGCGATGACGCTGGCGCGCGTGCCGCTGGCCATGTTCCGGGGCTTCCGCTCGGTGCACGCGCAGAACCTCGCGCAGACCAGCATCTCGTCGGCCACCTTCGGCGCCGCCAACAGCCTGTTCCTGCCCATCGGCATTCCCTTCCTGTTCGGGCTGCCCGACATGGTTGTGCCCATGCTCGTCGGCGTGAGCCTGGCGATGCTGCTCGATGCCTGGCTGCTCTACCGCATGTTCGACACGCCCGCCTTCCCGGCGAAGAACCCGTGGCCGCTGGGCATCGCGGCGGCCGAGGCCATCAAGGCGGGCGACGGCGGCGGCAAGCAGGCCTGGCTCTTGTTGGGCGGGCTCGCAACGGGCGTGGTGGGCGCGGTGTTCAAGCTGCCGATGTCGGCCTTCGGCGTGGCGCTGATCGGCGGGCTCGGCGCGATGACCGCCTTCGGCATCGGCCTGTTGCTGCGGGGCTACTCGGCGCAGCTCTTCGGCTTCGACATCGGCGCGCGCTACGTGCCGCACGGAATGATGATCGGCGCGGGCATCGTGGCGCTGGTGCAGGTGGGGCGCGTGGTGCTGAAGAAGCACGGCTCCGCTGTGCCCGGCACAGGTGCAACCGCCTCTCTGGAGGCACGCGGCGCCACCGCGCTGGGCCGCTCGCTGCGCCTCGGCGGCGTGGGCTATCTCGCGATCATGGTGCTGCTGGCGGTGGGCACGGGCGTGTACACCGGCATGTCGCCCGGCATGCTCGTGTGCTTCGTCATCTACGGCACCTTCGCGGCCTTCGTGCACGAGCTGATCGTGGGCATCGCGGCCATGCACTCGGGCTGGTTCCCGGCCTTCGCGGTGGCGCTGATCTCGCTGCTGATCGGCATCCTGATCGGCTTTCCGCCCGAGGCGCTGGTGGTGCTGGCGGGCTTCTCGGCGGCCACCGGGCCGGCCTTCGCCGACATGGGCTACGACCTCAAGGCCGGGCACCTGCTGCGCGGCGAGACATCGGGCACGCCCTTCGAGACCGAGGGCCGGCGCGAACAGATGATCGCGGGCATGGTGGGCTTCGCCGTGGCCATCGTGGTCGTGGCCTGCAGCTACAGGCTGTTCTTCGCCAACCACCAGACGGCGCCCATCAACGCGGCCTACGTGGCGGCCATCAAGGCCGGCATCTCGGGCGACACGGCGCGCAACCTTGCGCTGTGGGCGCTGCCCGGCGCGCTGCTGCAGATCGTGGGCGGCGCGCGCCAGCAACTCGGCGTGCTGTTCGCCACCGGCCTGCTCATCGCGAGCCCGATGGCGGGCTGGATGGTCGCGGCCGGCATCGCCTGCCGGCTGGTCGTGCATCGCGTTCTCGGCGCCTCGGCGCGCGAGCGGCTCGAAGTGTTCGCAGGCGGCGTCATCGCGGGCGACGCGCTCTACAGCTTCTTCTCGGGCGCGGTGAAGAGCCTGCGCAAGTAGCGCCACGGCACCGCGCTCCGCCTTTCCTCCTTCCCTTCATCACACAGGAACCACGAATCCATGAAACGCAATCTGACAAGCGACGACGTCCGCGCGGCCATCTGGGGCGGCGCCATCCTCGGCGGCGGTGGCGGCGGGCTGATCGAGTCCGGCGAGCGCGCCGCGAAGCTCGCGCTGCAGGTCGGCACGCCGCAGCTGTGGAGCATCGACGAATTCGACGACTCGGCGCTCACTGCCACCATGGCGCTGGTCGGCGCCCCGGCCGCGCCCGATCCGCACGTGCAGCCCGCGCACCTGCTGCGCACGCTGGAGTTGCTGCGCCGCGAACTGCCGGCGGGCCAGAAGCTGGTCGGCCTGCATGCCAACGAGAACGGCGCCGAGACCACGGTCAACGGCTGGTTCCATGCCGCGATGAGCGGGCTGCCCGTGATCGACCTGGCCTGCAACGGCCGCGCGCATCCGTCGAGCGTGATGGGTGCGCTGGGCCTGCACACCGAGCCCGACTACCTTTCGGTGCAGGCCTACGCGGGCGGCGAGCCGCATCGCTATGTCGAAGGCGTGGTGTCGGGCCGCCTGGAGCAGACCTCCGCCGTGGTGCGCCGCGCCTCCGTCGAGGCGGGCGGCCTCGTGGCGGTGGCGCGCAATCCGGTCAGCGTGGGCTATGCGCGCCGGCACGGGGCGCCGGGCGCCATCAGCCATGCCATCGCGCTGGGCCAGACGTACCTCGATGGCGGCGTCGATGCGGTGGCCCGCTCGCTGGAAGGCCGCATCGTGGCCGAGGGTGAGGTGCGCACCTACCGCTGCGAACAGCAGGAGGGGTTGGACGTGGGCATCGTCGAGCTCGACGACGCGGCGCGCACCACGCTGCGCTTCATCAACGAGTACATGCTGCTGGAGCAGGAAGGAAAGCGCATCGCCCGCTTTCCCGATCTCGTGATGACCTTCTCGGATGACGGCAGGCCGGTGGTGTCGGCCCACGTGCGCCAGGGCGCGCGGCTGCGCGTGCTGGTCGCGCCGCGCGCGCGGCTGCTGCTGTCACGCACGATGTTCATGCCCGAGCTCTACCGGCCGCTCGAGAAATCGCTCGGCGAGGCCTTCGCGCCGGCCGAGGAAGCGCTGGCCTGAGCGCACGCAAGGAGGAGCCGCCATGACGCTGCGCGTGCGATGGATACGGACGGTCGGCAACGACACCTACAACGAGCGCTTCGCCCGTGAATTCGCCGAGGTGAAGAACCCCGGCACCGATGTCGAGGTGGTTTCGCTGCGCAACGCCTCGGTGCGCCATCATGTCGAATACCAGAGCTACGAGGCGCTGCTGGGCGCCGACATCGTTCGCGTGGTGCGAGACGCGGCCGTGAAGAAGTTCGACGCGGTGGTGCTCGGCTGCTTCTACGACCCGGTGCTGGTCGAGGCGCGCGAGATTTCGGGCGAGACGGTGGTGGTCGCGCCCTGCCAGGCCTCGTTCGAGGTGGCGGCCAACCTGGCGCAGAAGGTGTCGGTCATCGTCGGGCGACGAAAGTGGGTGCCGCGCATCGAGTCGCGCGTGCGCGAGTACGGGTACGGCCACCTGCTGGCCTCGTGCCGCGCGCTGCAGCTCGGGGTGGAAGATTTCCAGCGCGACCGCGAGGAAACCGCGCGCCGCATGATCGAGCAGGGCCGCCGCGCCATCGAGGAGGACGGCGCCGAGGCGCTGATCCTGGGCTGCACGCTGGAGTTCGGTTTCTATCGCCAGCTGCAGGACGTGCTGGGCGTGCCGGTCATCGATTCGGCGCTGGCCGCCTTCAAGCGCGCCGAGGCGCTGGCCGACACGCGGCAGCGCTTCGGCTGGAAGCCCAGCCGCGTGGGCGGCTGCGAGCCGCCGCCGGAGGAAGAGGAACTGCTGGCATGGAAGGTGTTCGACCCGGACGACGTGCCGGTCGCGTCACCGTTCCATGCCTGAGCGGCTCTTGCTGCTGCTTACTTGTCGACCGTGACCTTCGCCACCGCCAGCGCCGTCATGTTGATGATGCGGCGCACCGTCGACGAAGGCGTGAGCACGTGCGCCGAGCTCGCGGCGCCCAGCAGCACCGGGCCGACCGTGATGCCGTTGGCGCCGGTCATCTTCAGCACGTTGTAGAGGATGTGCGCCGAATCGAGGTTCGGGCACACCAGCAGGTTGGCTTCGCCGCTCAGCGTGGTCTCGGGCAGGGCGGTGCGGCGGATTTCCTCCGACAGCGCTGCGTCGCCGTGCATCTCGCCGTCGCATTCGATGTCGGGTGCCATCTGCGCGAACAGGTCGCGCGCCAGCCGCATCTTGCGGGCCGACGAGCGGCTGGAGGTGCCGTAGTTCGAGTGCGAGAGGAAAGCCACCTTCGGCGGCAGGCCGAAGCGGCGCACTTCCTCGGCGGCCATCACCGCGATGCTGGCGAGCAGCTCGGCGCTGGGGTCTTCGTTCACGTTGGTGTCGGTGATGAACACCGTGCGCTTGTCGAGCGTGAGCGCGTTCAGCGTCGCGAAGCCAGGTGCGCCGCGCTTCAGGCCGATCAGGTTGCGGATGTGCTCCAGGTGCACGTCGAAGCGCCCGACCAGGCCGCAGATCATGGCGTCGGCGTCGCCCAGGTGCATCATCAGCGCGGCGATGGTGGTGTTCGAGCGGCGCACCATGGTCTTGGCGGCTTCCGGCGTCACGCCGCGGCGGCCCATGATCTTGTGGAAGCTCTCCCAGTAGGTGCGGAAGCGCGGATCGTCCTCGGGGTTGACGATCTCGAAATCGACGCCCGCGCGGATGTGCAGGCCGGCCTTCTTGATGCGCGCGTCGATCACGGCGGGGCGACCCACCAGGATCGGCTTTGCCAGGCCTTCGTCGACCGCCCACTGGGCGGCGCGCAGCACGCGCTCGTCCTCGCCCTCGGCATACGCCACGCGCTTGGCGGTGGCGATCTTGGCGGCGCTGAACACCGGGCGCATGAACATGCCGGTCTGGTAGACGAAGCGCGTCAGGTGCTGGCGGTAGGCGTCCATGTCCTCGATCGGGCGCGTGGCCACGCCCGAGGCGGCCGCAGCCTTTGCCACGGCCGGCGCGATGCGCAGGATCAGGCGCGAGTCGAAGGGCTTGGGAATGATGTAGTCGGGGCCGAAGGCCAGCTCCTGGCCGGCGTAGGCGGTGGCCACTTCTTCGCTGATGTCGGCCTTGGTGAGCTCGGCGATCTCGCGCACGCAGGCCAGCTTCATCTCTTCCGTGATCTTGCTGGCGCCGCAGTCGAGCGCGCCGCGGAAGATGTACGGGAAGCACAGCACGTTGTTGACCTGGTTCGGGTAGTCCGAACGGCCGGTGGCGATGATGCAGTCCGGCCGCACGGCCTTGGCCAGCTCGGGGCGGATCTCGGGCTCGGGGTTGGCCAGCGCCAGGATGATGGGCTGGCTGGCCATGGTCTTGACCATCTCGGCGGTCATCACGCCGGGGGCCGAGCAGCCCAGGAACACATCGGCGTCCTTCACCACGTCGGCCAGGGTGCGGGCGCCGGTGTCTTTCTGGGCGTAGCGTGCCTTGGATTCGTCGAAACCGCCCGCGCGGCCCATGTAGATCAGGCCCTTGGAGTCGCAGGCGTGGATGTTGGCGGGCTTGGCGCCCAGGCCGACCATCACGTCCAGGCAGGCGATGGCTGCGGCGCCTGCGCCCGAGACGGCGATCTTCACGTCCTCGATCTTCTTGCCCACCAGCTCCAGGCCGTTGATGAGCGCGGCGGCCGAGATGATGGCCGTGCCGTGCTGGTCGTCGTGGAACACCGGGATGTTCATGCGCTCGCGCAGCTTCTTCTCGATGTAGAAGCACTCGGGCGCCTTGATGTCCTCGAGGTTGATGCCGCCCAGCGTGGGCTCCAGCGCCGCGATGATGTCGACCAGCTTGTCGGGGTCGCGCTCGGCCAGCTCGATGTCGAACACGTCGATGCCGGCGAATTTCTTGAACAGGCAGCCCTTGCCTTCCATCACCGGCTTGGCGGCCAGCGGGCCGATGTCGCCCAGGCCGAGCACGGCGGTGCCGTTGGTGACGACGCCCACGAGATTGCCGCGGGCGGTGTATTCGGAAGCCGTTGCCGGGTCGGCGGCGATGTCGAGACAGGGATAGGCCACGCCGGGCGAATAGGCCAGCGACAGGTCGCGCTGGTTCAGCAGGGGCTTGGTCGGGGTGATCGAGATCTTGCCCTTGACGGGCGAGCGGTGGTATTCGCGCGCTGCCTCGCGAAGTGCTTCTTCTGCGGGGGAAAGGGGTGCAGCCATGAAAGTCTCCTTGTTTCTGACGGGCAATGAGGCTACCGCAAAAGCGGGGCCTCTTCTTACTGGGGAAATGCCGAAAACGCCTGGATCCATATCTTCGGCCCGATAGGGCAGGTACGGAAAAGGCGGTCGGACGGGCTGGCGGGTTCGCTAAACTGCAGATCGTTACCCATTGGTTAACTGACCGGCTGTCCAGCCGGGAATCGGGCCGGGGTATCGCCGACAACGACAACACCACGACAAGAGGGGCAACAACGCATGGCATCCGGACCTTTCAACAGCAACGATCCTGACGTCGTCGTCATCGGCGGCGGCCCGTCGGGCTCCACGGTGGCCGCGTTGCTCGCGGACAAGGGGCACGACGTGGTGCTGCTCGAGAAGGCGCAGCATCCGCGCTTTCACATCGGCGAATCGCTGCTGCCGATGAACATGCCGCTGTTCGACCGCCTGGGCGTGCGCACCGAGGTCGAGGCCATCGGCATCCGCAAGCACGGGGCCGAGTTCGTCTCGCCCTGGCACGACCACTCCAGCCAGTTCCACTTCGCCGAGGCGATGGACAAGAGCTTTCCCTACGCGGTGCACGTGCGCCGCTCCGAGTTCGACGAACTGCTGTTCCGCCATGCCGGCAAGCGCGGCGCGCGTACCTTCGAGGGACAGCGCGTCACCGGCGTGGACATGGACGCCGGCAAGGGCACGCCCGACAACCGGCCGGCGGTGAAGGTCAAGGGCGACGACGGCGCCGAGACCACCTGGCGCCCGCGCTTCGTGATCGACGCCAGCGGGCGCGACACCCTGCTGTCGAACCAGTTCGACGCCAAGCGCCGCAACCGCAAGCACGCCAGCGCCGCGCTGTTCGGCCACTTCGCCAACGCCGAGCGCCGGCCGGGCCGCTTCGAGGGCAACATCACGCTGTTCTGGTTCGACCACGGCTGGTTCTGGTACATCCCGTTGAAGGACGGCACGGTGAGCGTCGGCGCGGTGGCTTCTCCGGCCTACTTCAAGCGCCGCAAGGGCTCGCTCGAGGAGTTCCTGATGGAAACCATCGCGCTCGCGCCCAAGCTGGCCGCTCGCCTGAAGAACGCCACGCTGATGGAAGGCGCCACCTCCACCGGCAACTACGCCTACGACTCGGCGTTCTGCCGCGGCGACCGCTTCATGATGGTGGGCGACGCCTACGCCTTCGTCGACCCGATGTTCTCTTCGGGCGTGTACCTGGCGATGAACAGCGGCTTCGAGGCCGCCACCGCCGCCGACCACTGGCTCAAGGGCGAGGCGAAGGAAGCCGAAAAGGCCTTCCGCCACTACGAGAAGGTGATGAAGCACGGGCCGAAGATGTTCTCGTGGTTCATCTACCGCATCACCTCGCCGGCCATCCGGCGGCTCTTCATGAACCCGCGCAACATCTGGCGCATGCAGGAGGCGCTGCTGTCCATCCTGGCCGGCGACCTGTTCCGCAACACGCCGATCGGGCCGCGCTTCTGGGGTTTCAAGGTGACGTACTACGCCTCGTGCCTGGGCATCCTGCCGCAGGCCGTGAAGACCTGGGCCTGGCGCCGGCGCAATCTCAAGGAATCCTTGGAGACCGCTGCAAAAACCTGATTCTTTTCGAGGAACACCGCGGAACCGGCTTTGCCGGGCCGCTGGTGTTGCCCCCGGCGAGGGGGAAGGAGAAGCGACACGAAGTGCGCGAAGCCTGGGGAGTACCTGGTCAGTCCGGCGTGACGGTGTGCTGGGCGAGCGCTTCCAGCGCGCGCACCAGCGCCGAGTGGTCGAGCTGGCCGTAGCCCAGCGCCGCGCACGCGTTCATCAACTGGGCAGCGCCGGCAGTCTGCGGCAGCGACACGCCCAGCGAACGTGCGCTCTGCATCGCGAGGTTCAGGTCCTTCTGGTGCAGCGCGATGCGGAAGCCCGGCGCGAAGGTGCGCTTGATCATGCGTTCGCCGTGCACTTCGAGGATGCGCGAGCTGGCGAAGCCGCCCATCAGCGCCTGGCGCACCTTGGCCGGATCGGCGCCGGCCTTCGAGGCGAACACCAGCGCCTCGCTCACGGCCGCGATGTTCAGCGCCACGATGATCTGGTTGGCCACCTTGCAGACCTGGCCGTCGCCGGCGCCGCCCACGAGCGTGACGTTCTTGCCCATCTTGTCGAGCAGCGGCTTCACGCGTTCGAAGGTGCCTTCGTCGCCGCCGCACATGATCGTGAGGCTGGCGGCCTTGGCGCCCACTTCGCCGCCGGAGACCGGCGCGTCGATGTAGCCGGCGCCCAGCGCGGTGATGCGGCGCGCGAAGTCCTTGGTGGCGATCGGGTCGATGGAGCTGCAGTCGACCACGATCTTGCCGCTGGAGCCCTTCAGGCCTGCGGCCACGCCTTCAGAGCCGGGCACGCCGAAGAGCACCTTCTCGACGTCGGGGGTGTCCGGCACCATGATGAAGACGATGTCGGCCTGGCGCGTCACTTCGGCGGCCGAGGCGCAGATGGTGGCCTTCGAGACGAAAGGCTCGGGCGTGTTGCCGTGCGTGTTCACGAACAGCTGGTAGCCGGCATCGAGCAGGTGGCCGGCCATGGGCGCGCCCATGATGCCGAGGCCGATGAATCCGATTTTCTGTTGCTGGGTCGTCATGTCTCTGTTTCCTTGTCCGATGTCATTCATTCATTCATTCATTCATTCATTCATTGCTGCGTGAGCGCCTGGCGCCAGCCGAGGCCCTCGACCGTGGTGGCGCGGGGCTTGTATTCGCAGCCGATCCAGCCGTCGTAGCCCAGCGAGTCGATGTGCTTGAAGAGCCACGGGTAGTTGATCTCGCCCGTGCCCGGCTCGCCGCGGCCCGGGTTGTCGGCCAGCTGGATGTGGCCGATCTGCGCGAGGTGCTTCGTGAGCGTGTTGCCCAGCTCGCCTTCCATGCGCTGCGCGTGATAGATGTCGTACTGCACGCGCAGGTTGGAAGAGCCGACTTCCTCGATCAGCGCCAGTGCCTGGTCGGTGCGCGTGAGGAAGAAGCCGGGGATGTCGAAGGTGTTGATGGGCTCGATCAGCAGGCGCAGACCCGCTGCCTCCAACTCGCGCGCGGCGAGGCGAAGGTTGGCCACCACCGTCTTGTGGGCCGCGTCCCTGTCGACGCCCGCGGGCACCTTGCCCACGAGGCAGTTGACCTGCGGGCAGCCCAGCGCGGTGGCGTAGTCGATCGCCACGCCGATGCCTTCGGCGAACTCGCCGGTGCGGTCGGGATGGCAGGCGATGCCGCGCTCGCCCTTGTCCCAGTCGCCGGCGGGCAGGTTGTGAAGCACCTGCTGCAGGCCGTTGTCGCGCAGGGCGGCGGCGAGTTCCTTCTTCTCGAAGGGGTAGGGGAAGAGGTACTCCACTCCCTTGAAGCCGGCCTTGGCGGCGGCCTCGAAGCGCTGCATGAAGGGCAGCTCGGTGAAGAGCATCGTCAGGTTGGCTGCGAACTTGGGCATGTCTTTTCTCTTCCTTCGTCTCAGTCGAGCAGCGCCGCGACGGCGGTGGGCGCGTCGGCCGGCGTCTCGGCCAGCGGCTCGAACTCGGTGATGTTGTCGATCTCGGTGCCCATCGCGATGTTGGTCACGCGCTCCAGCATCACCTCGATCACCACCGGCACGCTGAACTCGGCCATCAGGGCCTCGGCGCGGCGGATGGCCGGCGCGATCTCTTCCTGCCGGTTGACGCGGATCGCCTTGCAGCCCAGGCCCTCGACCACCTTCATGTGGTCCACGCCGTAGCTGCTCTCGATGCCCGCGTCGGGCGCCGCGTTGATGTTGTCGAACGCGAGCTGCACGCAGTAGTCCATCTCGAAGCCGCGCTGCGCCTGGCGGATCAGGCCGAGGTAGGAGTTGTTGACCACGATGTGGATGTACGGCAGCTTGAACTGCGCACCCACGGCCAGCTCCTCGATCATGAACTGGAAGTCGTAGTCGCCCGAGAGCGCGACGATCTTGCGCGTGGGGTCGGCTGCACGCACGCCGAGGGCGGCGGGAATGGTCCAGCCCAGCGGGCCGGCCTGGCCGCAGTTGATCCAGTGGCGCGGGTTGTACACGTGCAGGAACTGCGCGGCGGCGATCTGCGAGAGGCCGATGGTGCTCACGTAGCAGGTGTCGTTGCCGAAGTTGTTGTTCATGCACTGGTACACGCGCTGCGGCTTCATCGGCACTTCGTCGAAGTTGGTCTTGCGCAGCATGGTCTTCTTGCGCTCGATGCACGCCTTGGCCCACTCGCGGCGGTCGGTCAGGCGGCCGGCGGCCTTCATTTCCTCGGCCACCTCGACGAAGAGTTCGAGCGCCGCCTTGGCGTCGGACACGATGCCGAAGTCGGGCGTGAACACGCGGCCGATTTGCGTGGGCTCGATGTCCACGTGCACGAAGGTGCGGCCCTTGGTGTAGACGTCGACCGAGCCGGTGTGGCGGTTGGCCCAGCGGTTGCCGATGCCCAGCACGAAGTCGCTGGCGAGCATCGTGGCGTTGCCGTAGCGGTGACTGGTCTGCAGGCCGCACATGCCGGCCATCAGCGGGTGGTTGTCGGGAATGGAGCCCCAGCCCATGAGCGTGGGGATCACCGGCACGCCGGTGGCCTCGGCGAAGCGCACCAGCAGGTCGGACGCGTCGGCGTTGATGATGCCGCCGCCGGCCACGATCAGCGGGCGCTCGGCCGCGTTGAGCATGCCGATGGCCTTCTCGATCTGGGCGCGCGTGGCGGCCGGCTTGTAGGGCTTGAGCGGCTCGTAGCTGTCGATGTCGAACTCGATCTGCGCCATCTGCACGTCGAAGGGCAGGTCGATCAGCACCGGGCCCGGGCGGCCCGAGCGCATCAGGTGGAAGGCCTGCTGGAACACCTGCGGCACCTGGCCCGGCTCGCGCACCGTGACCGACCACTTGGTGACGGGCTTGGAGATCGACTCGATGTCCACCGCCTGGAAGTCTTCCTTGTAGAGGCGTGCGCGGGGCGCCTGGCCGGTGATGCAGAGGATGGGGATCGAATCGGCCCAGGCCGAGTACAGGCCCGTGATCATGTCGGTGCCCGCCGGGCCCGAGGTGCCGATGCACACGCCGATGTTGCCCGCCACCGCGCGGGTGTAGCCCTCGGCCATGTGCGAGGCGCCTTCCACGTGCCGCGCGAGGATGTGCGCGATGCTGCCGCGCTGGCGCAGGGCCGAGTACATCGGGTTGATCGCCGCGCCGGGCACGCCGAAGGCCTGCGTCACGCCTTCCTTCTCCATCACCAGAACCGCGGCCTGGACCGCTGTCATCTTTGCCATCTGAGTCTCCTTTGGGATGGGCTCACTGTAGGAAGCGGGGCTGTTTCCAAGAAGACGGCTGCGGACCATAAAACCTATTCCACGGCGGAATAAGTGACTACCATCCGGCCCATGGACAGATTGCTGGCAATGGAAATGTTCGTGCGCGTGGTCGAGACGGGCAGCTTCTCGAAGGCCGCGCGCGAGTTCAACACCACGCAGCCCACGGTGACCAAGCAGATTGCGGCCACCGAGGAGCGGCTGAAGGTGCGCCTGCTCAACCGCAACACGCGCGGCGTGAGCCTCACCGAGCCGGGCGCGCTCTACTACGAGAAGTGCAAGACCATCGTGCGCGAGGCCGAGGAGGCCGACAGCATCGTGCAACTGCGGCAGACCCAGGCGCAGGGGCTGCTGCGCGTGGGCACCTCGGTGGCCTTCGGGCGGCGCGTCGTGGTGCCGCTGGCGCTGGAATACATGAGCCGGCATCCGCAGGTGCAGCTCGACCTGAGCTTCGAGGACCGCTACGTGGATCTCATCGCGCAGGGCATCGACGTGGCCATCCGCATGGGCAAGCTGGCCGACTCGTCATTGGGCGCGCGCTACCTGGGCGCCAATCCGTGGGTGATGGTTGCCTCGCCCGCCTACCTGAAGAAGCACGGCACGCCGAAGCGCGCGCAGGACCTGAGCGCGCACGTGGCACTCATCTACAGCAGCGTGGTGGGCGACGAGTTCTGGCGCATGCACACGCCCAGGGGTGAGCCGGTCACGGTGCCGGTGTCGGGCCGCTTCCGTTCGAACAACCTCTCGGCCGTGCTGGCGGCGGCGCGCGACGGCCTGGGCATCGCGCTGATGCCGCGCTACGTGGCCAGCGACTCGCTGGCGGCCGGCAAGGTGCGCGAGGTGCTCGGCGACCACGCGCTGCCCGAGCAGGAGATACACGCCGTCTTCCCGTCGCCCAAGCTGGTGCCGGGCAAGGTGTCGGGCTTCGTGGCCTTCCTGCAGGGGCGCTTCGACGAAGGCTGGTGGGAGGCCTGAATTTCTTCTTCAGGCGCTCACGAAGGCACCGTGCAGGCCTAGAGGAAGAGCGTAAGGCAGCGTGGCCTGCGCCACCGGTCCCGCAGCCAGGTTGTCGGCTGCGAAGCACGACAGCGCCGTCTTCTGCCTGCCGAAGTCGAGCACGGTGCCCAGCACCCAGCCCGCTTTCGAGCCGTCGGGCACGAAGACGTGTTCTTCCACCATGGCCTGCGCGCCGTAGCTGTAGCGCTGGCTGCGGCCGGTCTCGACGTCGGTGCGCGCGATCGCGCCGAAGCCGGGCAGGTCGCGCCGGATCTGCGTGGCGTGCACCACCTGGCGATGGCGCAGGCCGACGCGGCGCGGGTCGATGCGCGGGAATTCGGCTTCCTGCGCCAGCGTCTGCTGCGTGGCGCGCTCCGTGGACAGGTTCAGCGTGGCCACGGTCAGGTGCGGCTCGGTGGTCTTCACGCGGCGGGCGCGCATCAGTTCGCGGCTGGTGATGAACACCGAGTCGGCGTTGTCCGAGCGCACGTAGTCGATGTGGATCTGCGTGCCGCGCGGCGTGTCTTCCTCCCAGGCGTTGCCGACGTGGAACAGGAAGCCGGCCGGCAGCGCGAGCACCTGGCGCTTTTCCCAGTTCCGCTTGTCGATGACCAGCGCGCGCATGCCGAGCTCCGGCCGCCAGACGTGCGCGTCGAGAAAGCTCGCGCCGGCGGCCTTGCGCTTGCTGTCGTAGACCAGCGGCGGCAGCAGGAACACCAGGTGCCGCTCGGTGACGGCGAAGTCGTGGACCATCGGCATGTCTGCCACCGGCACCACGGCCGCGCGCCGCAGCGCGCCTTCGGGCGCGATCTCGTACAGCGCCAGCAGGCCCTGGCCCGAACTCACGCCGAAATTCCACACCGTGCCGTCCGGATCGACCTTGGGGTGGGCCGAGAACGGCATGCCCGCGAGATCGGCACGCCAGGTCTTCACGCCCAGCGTGTCGAGCGTGAGCGCGTCGATGCGCGTGGCCGAGCCGCCTTCCCACAGTGCCAGCACCTCGCCGCGCATCGGCAGCACGCTGGTGTTGGCGACGTTGATGCTGTCGGCGGAAGTCGGCGGCTCCACGCCCGGCGGCATGGTGCCGAAGGCCTCGAACAGGCGGCGGCCGGCCTTCGTCTCGGCCACGCGCTTGGGCGTGGCGACATAGCGGCCCTGGTGACGCACGTCGGTTCCCTCGATCACGAAGCGATGCACCATGCCGTCGCCGTCGAACCAGTGGTGGTAGCGCTCGCCGCCCAGGTCGTGGCCGGCCGGGCCGATGCGGAACAGCGTGCCCGCCACGGCGTCGGGGAAGCGCCCCCGCACCGTGGCACGGGTCAGCGGAAAGTCGTCGGCAGGCGTGGCGAAGCCGGTCTTCCAGGGGGCGTCGGCAGCCTCGAACTGGGTCTGCCAATCGTCGGTGCCGGCTGCGCGCGCCAGCGGTGCCAGCAGGGGCAGGGCGCCGGCCGAAGCCAGCAGGCGCAGGAGTTCGCGTCGTTCCATGGCGTCGTGCTCCTCAGCGCAGGTGGATGACGGTCTGCAGGTCGGCGTCGACGGCGATCGCGGCGGCCTCGAAGTCGGGCGCGGCGCGGTTGCCCTTGGCGTCGTTCGAGAAGCCGTAGCGCTCGATCGGCATGCCCATGAGGTTGGTGTCGAGCTTGCCGTTGCCGTTCTCGTCGGCGAATGCGCGCAGCGCGTAGCGTCCGGGCGCCAGCCCCGCGAACACGAGGCGGGCCTTGCCGTCCTGCATCGGCGCGGTCTGTGAGGCCACGGCCTTGCTGTCGGCGTAGCTGGCGGCGTCGTTGTACAGCGCGACGTAGAGCGTGGCATTGGCGGCGGGGCCGTCGGCGACGCTCAGGCTCAGGTCGGCGGCGAAGGCGCCGGCGGGCAGGAGGATCGCGGCGGCACACAGGGCGTGCACGGCCGGGCGGGACATGAATGCGGGAAGTTGCATGGCGGGCCTCGTTGGAAGTTGGAGGCCCGACGATCTCGCAGGCCGGGCACGGTGCCCAGCGCCATGTGACGAAACGCAGGATTGCGCGCGCGAAATGCGCGCGGCGGGGGCGGAACGCAGGAGCGGGCGGGTGCCCGCGCCTGCCTCAGCCGCCTCAGCCCTTCTTCTTGTCGCTGTTCTCGGCGCCTTCCGCGCCTTCGGCTGCCTCGTGGCCGTTGCCCACGTGGCCCGAATCGGCGAACAGGCTCCACGCGGCCATGAACAGCGCCGCGATCACCGGCCCGATCACGAAGCCGTTGATGCCGAAGATCGCCATGCCGCCGATGGTCGACATCAGCACGATGTAGTCGGGCATCTGCGTGTCCTTGCCCACCAGCACGGGGCGCAGGATGTTGTCGACCAGGCCGATCACGAACACGCCCACGAAGATCAGCACGCCGCCCTGCCAGAAATGGCCCGTGGCCAGGAAGTAGATGGCCACCGGCGCCCAGATCAGCGCCGCGCCCACGGCGGGCAGCAGCGACAGGAAGGCCATCAGCACCGCCCACAGCAGCGCGCCCTGCACGCCGAGGAACCAGAACGCCAGCCCGCCGAGCGCGCCCTGCGCGACGGCCACCGCCACGTTGCCCTTCACGGTGGCGCGGATCACGGTGGTGAACTTGTTGAGCAGGTAGTGCGTGTGCGGCTTGGCCAGCGGCACCGCGTCGCGCATCGTCTTCGACAGCGTTGCGCCGTCGCGCACCAGGAAGTACAGCAGGTACAGCATCACGAAGAAGCTGACGATGAAGTCGAAGGTGTTCTGGCCGATGGCCAGCGCCTGGCTCGCGATGATCTGGCTGGCCTGCCCGGCGGCGGCCGAGATGCGCGCCTGCCAGGCCGCCATGTCGCCGAGGTTGAAGCGCTCGACCAGGTTCAGCAGCCACTGCGGCGAGGCGTCCAGGATCTGCTGGAAGTAGGCCGCGAAGTTGAGCTGCCCGGAACGGATGCTCTGCGTGACCAGCGCGATCTCCTGCACCAGCGACACGCCCACCATGGCCAGCGGCAGGATCACGATGAACAGGCAGATGGCCAGCGTGGACAGTGCCGCCGCGTTGGGCCTGCCGCGCATCTTCTTCAGCAGCCGCTTGTAGAGCGGCGTGAACAGGATCGCCAGCGCCACGCCCCACAGCACCGCGCCGAAGAACGGCATCAGCACCCAGAGGAAGGCGACGGTCACGACGGCGAGAAGGGCGAGGAACACGCCGCGCTGGAGTTGGGGTGAGTTCATAAGTGTCTCGGACTGTAGCCGAGCACAGCGACGGCGGAAGCCGTCCGCCGGCCGCGGCTCACTCGATCGATCGAGGATCTGCCGTCCTGGGGCGGGAATATCGAGATAAATCGCACCAAAGCTCGCTCGTTTATTTCAGATGGCCGAATTCGTGTCGGCCTGAGTCCTAGGATTGCCTGCAAGAAATAAGAGAGGGAGGTGAGCGTGAGCTCAATTTGCAATTGTTATTCGTGCAGAACGATTTGCCCATGGATTCGTCCATGGATTTGCCCGTGGACTTCTCACCGTATCTGCATACATCGGCCCTCTCATGATCCGGCACGCCGGATTCAGATCCCGTCGGCAGAGGCGCCGTAATTCCGCAAGCCGGAAGCCCGGCTACGAAGCCGGTCCCGTGCGCATGCGCGACTGAGCCTCTTTTTTTACCAATCGATTTTCACGACACAAGCAGACGCAGTCAGGGAGACTGGACAATGGGATCAGGCACGCCCCAGCGGCCACCATCGGGCACACATCAAGGCCAGCCCGCACCAACACCGATCGCCGAGCGCGAGCCCCAGACGGCCGTCGCCCCGTTGAACACCATCGCCAAGGAAGACATTGCCGCCGCGAGCAAGGTAGTGGACGAGTGGCTGCGGTCCTTCACCGGCGGCTACGTCACGCTCGATCGGCTGACCACGGTGCTGGGCAGTATCCCCATAGTGGGCAACGTCATGGCGCTGGTGGATGTGTTTCTCGACATCGTCACCATCCTCGAGAAGAAGTCGACCGATGCCGTCACCAGGTTCCTGAACTGGGCGAGCCTCGGCATCAACCTCATCGGCCTGATCCCGGCGCCACCCACCATGGCCGCAGCGCGCATGAGCCTTCGACCCACGCTGCATCTGCTCAAGCAGGAGCTCATGCATGGGGCCAGGAATCTCGGCGGGACCATCGTCACCATGCTGGCGGGGCACCTCAATGCATCGATCGTCGGTGAGCTGGAGACCTTCATCGATGGGGCCATCGCAAGGCTCTCGGGCATTCTGGAAGATTGTGCAAAGCTCTCCGACAGCATCCTGGACGATCTGATCGGCATACTTCAGCGCATGCTCGGCGGGCAGGACCTTTTCACCGTCGCCAAACCGGGCGCCGCGGAAATCAACGAATACGACCCCAAGACCCAAAGCACGTGGAGCGGCATGTGGCGCCGGGCGGTGAAGTACTCCGAGGGCACGGCCAGGCGCGCCGCCAACTACGCTGCCAGGAAGGCGGCCGCCTACCTGCCCGAAAGCGTCAGGGCCAGGGTCAACGCGGTGATCCAGAGCCTGGGGGCCTTGAAGGCGGACTTCCGCAAGCAACTGACCGACCTCGCCGACCAGGAACTGCAGGGCAGCATCATGTGGCTGCTGCGCCAGCTGCTGTTGGCCATGGCACAGAAGAAGAGCCTGCGCGCAGCCATCGTGCCGCCAGGTGCCGGTGGCGAAGCAACAAGAAACAGGCCCGACACCCGGGTCGAACACCTCCGCGTGCAGGCGTCGGTCAGGGGTGATCCCGGTTGCAAGAACTGTCCGCTTTCCGGCGCGCAGGTTCCCTCGTCAAGCAGGTTCGCCATCAGCCTGGCGACCGGCTGCGAAAGCTTCACCCACGTCGACTTCGCGCTGGTTGCGCCGATGCCTATCACCTGGGCGCGCACCTACCGGAGCAACCTCGGCGCCTTCGACGAGGGCAGCCTCGGCGCGAGATGGCTTACCCCATACAGCACTCGCGTGGACATCGCCACGCCGGCCCAAGGTCCGCGGGCCGGCGAGCTCAGCCTGATCTATCACGGTGCCGACGGCCGCAGCCATGCCTACCCGCTGCTGGCCGCGGGCCAGAGCTACCGCGATGCCATCGAAGAAGCGACGCTCACACGGCTGAGCGAGACGCTGTTGACCGTGGATTTCGGCAAGGCCGCAACGGCGGGCGAGGCCAGCGACTGGCGCGAGGTCTACGAGCTGGTGGATACCTCGGCTCGCAAGGTATCCACGCAGGGCAGGCAGCACTTTCGTCTCGTCGCGCTGCATGCCGGCAAGGAAGCCAGCATCGGCCTGCGCTACGACCACGTGATCGCAGCCACTGGCGAACAGGTCTTGAGCGACATCGTCAGCAAGCAGGGCGATCGCACGATTGCCCATGTGGGCACTCGCGCCCGATGCGCGAAGCGGATTGATCAACAGCCTGTGGGAGATCAAGGACGGCCAGGTCGTCCGCCAACTTGCCACCTATGTGCACGACGCCGAAGGCGACCTCGTATCGGCGCAGGACGAGAACGGCGAAACCTGGAACTACCGCTACAGCCACCATCTCGTGACCCGATACACCGACCGCACGGGCCGGGGCATGAACCTCGAATACGACGGCACCGGCGTCGATGCCAGGGCGGTTCGCGAATGGAGCGATGACGGGAGCTTTGCCCTCAGGCTGGAGTGGGACAGGAACATCCGCTTGACCTACGTGACCGACGCGCTCGGCGCAGAGACCTGGTACTACTACGACATCCTCGGCTACACCTACCGGATCATCCATCCCGACAAGCGCCAGGAATGGTTCTTTCGCGATGAAGCGAAGAACATCACGCGTCATGTCCATACCGACGGCAGCACGGACGATTTCAGCTACGCCGCCGACGGCAACCTGCGGACCCACACCCGGGCCGACGGCAGCCAGGTGCATTTCGCGCACGACCAGCGCGGACGCATGACAGGGCTGCGCGACGCCGAAGGTGGCGTCTGGACGCGCGACTACGACGCTGACGGCAATCTCGTCGAAGAGATCGACCCGCTGGGGCACAAGACCGGATACGCCTGCGACAAGGCTGGCCGGCCCGTGCGGATCACCGATGCGAAGGACGGCGTCAAGACGCTGACCTACACCTGGGCGGGCCAGCTTGCCAGCCACACCGATTGCTCGGGCAAGACAACGCGGTGGGAGTACGACGAGCGGGGGCGCCTGGTCAAGGCTACCGATGCCATGGGCCAGAGCACGCGGTATCGCTACGCGAACGCGAAGGAAGAGCGCAAGGCCACCGCCGCGACGAACGCCAACCGTCCGGGCCGACTCGAGGAAATCATCCTGCCGGACAACAGCAGCGAGCATTTCGTGCACGACGCCGAGGGACGCCTGCTCACGCACACCGACGCGCTCGGGCGCAGGACGAGCTATGACTACACGCGATCCGGCCTCGTGTCCCGGCGCACCGATGCGGCGGGGCGCACGCTCAAGTACCGCTGGGATCTGCTGGGACGTTTGAGCGAACTGCACAACGAGAACGGCAGCCGCTACGACTTCCGCTATGACCCCGTAGGCCGTTTGCTTGAAGAAGTGGGCTTCGACCGCAAGACCACACGCTTCTGCTATGAGGACTCCACGGGCGTGCTGTCGGAAGTGGTCGAAGGTAGTCACACCACGCGACTGCAATTCGACCTGATCGGCCGCTTGATCGAGCGCACGGCCGGCGGCGTTGCCGAGAGCTTTGCCTACGATCGGAACGGCCGGTTGGTCGAAGCCAGCAACAGCGACGCGAAGCTGCAATGGTTCTACGACCCCGCGGGCAACCTAACGCGCGAGCACCAACACTACCTGGAAGGCGCCTGCACCGCGGTCTGGCAGCACGGCTACAACGAACTCAATCAGCGCGTCGCGACCATCCGCCCGGACGGTCACGTGACGCAGTGGCTCACCTATGGCTCCGGCCACGTGCACGGATTGCTCGTCGACGGGCAGGACATCCTGGGTTTCGAGCGCGACGACCTGCACCGCGAGATCGGGCGCGAACAGGGCAATGGGCTCCTGCAGAAACAGAGCTACGACCCGGCCGGCCGTTTGCTGGAGCAGCAGATCTTCCAGACCAGGCGCGGCGCCTTTCAATCCGCCGGCATCCGCCGCAGCTACCAATACGACAAAGCCGGCCAGTTGATCGCCATCGGCGACAGCCGGCGCGGCAACCTCAGCTACCGCTATGACCCGGTAGGGCGGCTGCTCGAAGCCAATAGCCGATTGGGACGGGAGACGTTCGCGTTCGATCCGGCGGGAAACATCGGCAACCCCTCTTCAGAAGCGGAAGGCACAGCGCAGCCGGCAGGCCGCATCACCAATCGCGTCGCCGTTCGCGCGGGCAGTGATGGCCGCAGCACGTCCGGCAAGCTGATGGACAACCTGCTGAAGGACTACGCCGGCACCCGCTACAAATGGGACGAGCGCGGCAACCTGATCGAGCGCAGCCGCAACGGCGAAAAGACCGTGTTCACCTGGGACGGCTACAACCGCATGCGCAGCGCCGAAACCTTCGGCGAAACCACGACCTTCAGCTACGACCCGCTGGGCCGGCGCATCGCCAAGTGCACGCGGCATGGAAGCACCTTGTTCGGCTGGGACGGCGACACGCTGGCGTTCGAGAGCACGCAAAGCACAGAGGGTTGGCGGGAGCATGCGTGGCGAGGAGACAGCATTCACTACATCCATGAACCCGGCTCGTTCGTGCCGCTGGTACAGATCCGGCAGGCCCAGGCAGTCGTGTTGAGCCAGACGACGGATGTGGAGGCGCTGATGGCCGACAACGGCGGTCGCTACGACATCGAGCTCGACCCGCTATGGAATGGCGAACAAACTCGAACGCCTGCACCGTTCATCAAGGAAGAAATCGCCTTCTACCAGTGCGACCACCTGGGCACGCCGCAGGAGCTGACGGATCATGAGGGGCGTGTGGCGTGGTCGGCGAGCTACAAGGCTTGGGGGGAGGCGAGGCAGGCGATCAGTGAGGCGGGGAGGAAAGCGGGTTTTCGGAATCCGATTCGGTTTCAGGGGCAGTATTGGGATGAAGAGACGGGGCTGCATTACAACCGGTATCGGTACTACGAACCAGTTGTGGGACGGTTCATAAGCAATGATCCGATCAAGCTCCTTGGTGGCTTGAATCTCCAGCAGTACGCGCCGAACCCGGTGCAGTGGATTGATCCATTGGGGCTGATCGGCAATCTTGCCAACCGTAGGGCCGGACAAATTCTTCGAGATCAAGAAGCAGCATCGGGCGGTCATCCTTATTCGCGGCACGGGGCGCACACGACCATGGCAGAGCAGGAACATCGAGCCAAAACCGGTATTCCTCCGGATGACCCTTGCCCGAGAAGACCAAGGCCGGTGAATTCCACCCGGTTCCTGAGCAACGTCGATCAGTTGGATGCCATCCAGCGTGCGAATCAGGAGATGGATAAGACTGGAAGTTCACGCGCAACTATTGATATGAAGCGTGTTATTGGTGAAGGATATAGGAGAGGTGGAGGCTGTCCGGAGACAGCCACGAAGGCAACCGTATTTCGGGGGGCAAATGGAGTCATCACCGCATACCCAGAACTTGGACCTTGATATATGAAGCAAATCTTCCCTGACTACATTCGCGAACTGGACTATTACCTTGGGTCCATGAGCGACGACGATTTGGCCGATTTCTACATCAATGAGGCTGATTGCCGCACTAAGTTATTTGACGCGATGAAGCGTGACTTCGACCGCTTCGGCCCTCTGAGCAAGCAGCGAGTCTTGGAGGCAATTGAGTTCATCCTGTCGTCGGGTCAGATCGACAAGCTTTGGGGATACGTAGTGCCACATGCCGTGCCGCTTGATGAGGTCGAGGACAAGTCGGGCTATTTGCGCGCGCTCTATGAGAAATTGGCGGGGCGTGAGCCGCAGCCAAGAGAGTTCGGCTTGGATGTAGAGGTGGTCGATGCCATCGGACCGCATGGCATCGACGTCAGGCAATAGAAATTCAAAGTGCAAATTCAGTGGGGGCGAATTCCAAGCCATCGCTATCCGCGCTAATCGCTTTGCGAGCCTGTATCTGACGACCGTTGCTAGGAAGTGACGATTCGCGAAAGGCGCATTGCATGGCAAGCCATGGATCAATGGAATCTGGCGTCACTGCCAGCCGCACCAACGGTTCGACGGCGCGGGCTCGTGCGACCTGAGACCCTCAGCGCCGCGCCCGCGGCAACGCCACCGGCGCCAGCGTAGCCCTCAGCCTGCTGGTCGCATCCGGCTCCGCCGCAGCATCCACCTCCAGCGCCCGCTCGACATTGCCGATGTGCTCCAGCATCAGCCGCCGCGCCCGGGCCGTATCCCCAGCCTCCAGCGCCGCAACGATCGCCCCGTGCTCCGCACAAGACTGCCCGGCCTCGTGCTTCGACTGGTAGAGCGTGGCCGCCAGCGTGGTGCGGGCCGTGAGATCGCGCAGCACGTCGACCAGCAGCTGGTGCCCCATCTGCTCGGCCAGGCAGACGTGGAAGTCGGCCAGCAGGAAGGCGCGCGTGGCGGCGTCAGCGCCCTCGATGGCGCGCTGCTCGTCGGCGATGTGGTCGCGCAGCTTGCGGATCACCTTCGAGAGCGGCCGGCCCGCGCTGGCCTCGAGGATGCCGGCCTCCACGATGCGCCGCGCCGAGAAGGCGTCGCGCGCCTCTTCGGCCGAAGGCTCCACCACGTACCAGCCGCGGCGTGACTGCACCTCGACGAAACCGCGCGCCTGCAGCTGCATCAGCGCCTCGCGCACCATCGTGCGGCTCACCGAGAAGTTCTCGGCCAGCGCCTGCTCGCCCAGCCGCTCGCCTGGCGCGAGCTTCTGCGCGAGGATGGCCTCGACGACGCGTTCGGCGATGACGGTGGGGCTGACGTCGGCGGGCATGTTTCTCTTCTGTTCCCTGTTCAGTGGGCGCTCGATGCGGAGGCGGTGGCCGTGGTGTTTACCACGGCTGCGTCTTCGGCCTCGGCCAGCGGCTCGTCGTCGGGCGAATAGGTGCCGTCGAGCACCGCGTGCGCGCGTTCGCGGTCGATGTCGCCTTCCCAGGCGGCGATGGCCACCGTCGCCACGCAGTTGCCGATCAGGTTGCCCAGCGCGCGGGCGATGCCCATGAACCAGTCGACCGACAGCACCAGCACCAGCCCGATGGCGGGAATCGCCGGAATGGCGTGCAGCGTTGCCGCCAGCACCACGATGGCCGAGCCCGGCACGCCGTGCGCGCCCTTGGAGGTGACCAGCGCGATCGCCAGGATCGTCATCAGGTCGGCCATCGAGATCGGCGTGTTGGTGGCCTGCGCGATGAACACGGCCGCCAGCGTGATGTAGATCGAGAAGGCGTCGAGGTTGAACGAGTAGCCCGTGGGAATCACCAGGCCCACGGTCGAATCGCGGATGCCCATGCGGCGCAGCTTGGCCATGACCTGCGGCAGCACGCTGTCCGACGAGGTGGTGGCGAACACGATGGCGAGCTCTTCGCGCAGGTAGCGCAGCAGCTTGATCAGGCTGAAGCCCGACATGCGCATCACCAGCCCGAGCACCACGAACACGAAGACCAGCACCGCGCCGTAGAAGAGGGCGACCAGCATGCCCAGCTGCTTGAGCGAGCCGATGCCGTACTGGCCCACCGTGAACGCGATGGCGCCCAGCACGCCCAGCGGCGCCAGCTTGATGATGATGCCCATGATCTTGAAGAGCACCAGCGAGAGCGCGTCGACCACCACGGCCACCGGCTTGCCGCGCTCGCCCAGCAGCGTGAGCGCGCAGCCGAAGAGCACCGCGAACAGCAGCACCTGCAGCACGTCGCCGGTGGCGAAGGCGTTCACCACCGTGGTCGGGATGAGCTTCATCAGGAACTCGACCGTGCCGCCGCTCGTGAGCTTGTCGGCGTTCGAGGCATAGGCGCTCATCGCGGCCGGATCGAGCTTGGACGGATCGACGTTCATGCCCGTGCCCGGCTGGAACACGAAGGCCAGCACCAGGCCCATCGCCAGCGCGATGGTGGTCAGCACCTCGAAGTAGATGAGCGACTTCACGCCCACCCGGCCCACGCGCCTGAGGTCTCCCGCGCCGGCGATGCCGTGCACCACCACGCAGAACACCAGCACCGGGATGATCATCTTGATCAGCTTGATGAAACCGTCACCGAGCGGCTTGAGCTTGACGGCGTACTCGGGCGCAAGAAGCCCCGCGAGCACGCCGAGCACCAGCGCGATGACCACCTGACCGAATAGCGATTTGGCGAAGCGGGGCATGAAGTCTCCTGTCTGTCTGTCGTGTCTGGGTTTTGCATGCAAGCGATGCCATCTCTTGCATGCAAGAAATGTAGGCAAGACAAACGAAGAGGCGTCAGAGGGTATTCCCGGGCGTAGGCCGGGGAATCAAGGCGTGGAGTCGCCTTTTGGGGAGATGGGGCCTGCTGCCGGAGCGGGTTCCGGCAGCAGGGTCACGGGTTCGCCGCAGCGAAGCCCGCGGGCGCTCAGCCCGGGATGTTCGGCTCGACCAACTGGGCCAGCGAGACCAGCGACTCCTGCCAGCCCAGGTAGCACATCTCGGCGGGAATCACGGCGGGAATGCCTTCCTGAACGATGGAAACGTCCGTGCCGCAGGACACGGCGGTCAGGCTCACGGTCGTCTTCATGGTGCCCGGAAGGTTGGGATCGTCGAAGCTCGCGTCGTACGCGATGCGGGTGTGGGGAACGAGCTCCAGGTACTTGCCGCCGAACGAGTGGCTGTGGCCGGTGCCGAAGTTGGTGAAGGACATGCGCCAGACGCCGCCCGCCACCGGTTCCATCGTGTGGACCTTGCCGGTGTAGCCGAACGGGGGCAGCCAGCGCTCGAAGGCGCCGGGCTGGGTGAATGCGCGATAGATGCGCTCCGGCGGGGCGCGCAGGACACGGTGCAGGCGGACGGTATTGGTGTTGGTAGCCATGGTTGATTACTCCTGAAGAACCGAGGATGACCCTCAGCAGCACGTCGGGCGAGCGTGAGGAGAATCGACATGCCGGGAGATAGGTGAAAACCCTTGCCTGGGTCCGCGCCGCTTCCCTTTTCTTACCTGCAGTCGTTCCAGTAGGCGTCGACGTTCGCCTCGAGCGGCGTCGCGACCCGCTTCAGCGACGCGCGGCCCTGGGCATCCCTGGCGACCACGAAGACGTGGCCGTCCTGGACAGGGAAGCCGTTGCGCAGGAACTTGAAGCCGCTGCGCACCGACGGAAAGTCGGCCCTGCTGAGTGCGTTGCGCAGGTCGCTGCGATTGGCGACGGAGCCTCCGGTTTCCTTCAGCGCGCTGTCGATGAGGAGTGCCGCATCGAAACCCTGCGCGGCGTACTGCGACGGGATGCGCCCGTACTTCCTTTCGAAGGCCGGAACGAAAGCCTTGTTCGTCGGGCTCGGCAGGTCGGGGCCCCAGACCGAGCCCGCCAGCGCGCCGAGCGCGGCATCGCCGAGCAGCGGCAGCGTCGTGCCGTCGACGGTGCCGATGGTCAGCAGGGGAACCTTCCCCAGCAGGCCCGACCGGTTCATCTGCCTGATGAAGTCGACGCCCATCTGGCCCGGAAGAAAGGCGACCACCGCGTCCGGCGCGACGGACTTGATCTTCGCCAGCTCCGCCGAGTAGTCGGCCTGGCCGGGCCGGGCGTGGAGTTCGCTCACCACCTCGCCCGAATAGAAGTGCCTGAAGCCCCGCAGCTGGTCCCGGCCCGACGGGCTGTCGGGCGCCAGGAACAGCGTTTTCCACCAGCCCTTGTCGACCGCATGCCTGCCCACGATCCCGGCCTGGTACTCGTCCTGGGACGAGGTGAAGACGAACCTGTTGTTGCACTGCCTGCCAGCGAGCGGCGCGGGGCCGGCGTTCGAGCCGACGAACAGCACGCCCGATCTGGCGAGCGGCCTGGCCATTGCCATCATCACGTCGGAAGAGGTCACGCCGGTGATGAAGCTGACCTTGTCCTTCTGGACCAGGTTCTCCACCAACTGCGCACCGAGCTCGGGGTCCTGCCGGTCGTCTTCCTTGACGACCGCCACGGGCACGCCGCCGAGCATTCCGTTGCGCTGTTCCACGGCCAGCATGAAGCCGTCGTACTGGTCCTGCCCGAGTGCCGCCGAAGGTCCGGAGAGCGTGCCGATGAAGCCGATCTTCACCTGGGCTGATGCGGCCAGCGCAGCGGTGCAGAGGGCGCAGGCGAGGAGGGCCGAGCGGATGCGGTGGATCAAGAGGTTCCTTGTGACGAACGAAAGAGGCCTGCGCAAAGTCAGTCGCCGAAGGCCACGAGCCCGCAGCCCTTTCCCACCGCGGCTTCGAGAAGCTCGCGCATGGCGGCGAATGCCGCGAGCGCCTGCCGGTTTCCCGACAGCTCGCCTGCATTCACCGTGAAGACCTTCAGCAGCGTCGCCACCTGCGCGGGCTCGAGCATCGAATCGTCGGAGTACCTGAGATCGGCGCCTGCCTGCCTGCCCTTGTCGAACAGGGCGGCGAGCGAACGATGCGCATCGAGATCGATGGAGCCGGCGAACTCCAGGCTGCCGGGGTCTTCCGGCATGGCCTTGGTGGAGGAGGGCGCGTAGTAGATGTCCAGCATATGCAGTCAGTCCAGCGGGTGGAAGGTTTGGACGGTCCCGTCTTCGTTCACGGTCGCCCGATAGCGTTTGTATTCTCCGCCGTACTTGAGCCTGGACTCGAAGACCGGCTTGCCCTCGTAGCTCGACTCCTTGCCGTGCTTGAGTGTCTTGCCGAGCATCGAGGCGATGTCGTCCTGGCTCATGCTCGAGTTGAACTTCGACTTCTTGGGGAATCGCAGCGGGTCCACGTGCCGGTCGTAGATGTGCTTCCAGCCCGAAGCCGCATTGCCCTGCTCGAGCACGAAGTTGCGGCTGCCCCGGTTGAAGCCGACCGGCCGCGAGAGAGTCTCGCCGCAGATCCAACCCAGCGGGTCGATCCACCGGATCGGGTTGGGCGCGTAGCCGTGCAGGTTGAAGCCCCCGGCGAGCCCGATCGGATCGGGACTGATGAAGCGCCCGATGTCCGGGTCGTAGAAGCGGAAGGTGTTGTAGTGCAGCCCGGTGTCGCGGTCGAGGTACTGCCCCTGGAAGCGCAGGTTCTGCTCCACCGGTCGTGGCGCTTCCTCGCCCTGCCGGACGGGGCGGCCGTCGAGCGCGGTGACTTCCCATTGCTCGGCGACGGTCGCGCCCCAGGTCCTGTAGCTCGCGCGCCAGCACAGGTTGCCGTCGTCGCTGCTGAGCTCCTCCGGCATGCCGGCGGGGTCGTTGTGGAAGTGCAGGACCCGCGCGGAGGGCAACGAGGCTGACGCCGCCGCCGCCGCTGCCGCCGCGGGCGATGTCCTCGCGTCCACGCGCGCCATGGGCACGTGGCTGTCGGGCTCGTACACGTAGCTGACCACCTGCGAACCACGGCGCTCCTCGATCAGCCGCAGCCCTTCCCAGATGAAGCGCGTGGTGCCGAAGGCATCGTGCCTGGCCACGCGGCGGCCCATGGCGTCGTAGTCGAAGCGTGCGACCTGGGTGGTGGCCTCCGGCGTGTGCGGGCGTCGCGTGGTGTGCACGGCAACGAGGCGGTTCTCGTCGTCCCATTCGAAGCGCTGCTCGGTGTGCCTGCCCGACTTCTTGCACGCGAGCCGGCCGTGGCCGTCGTAGATGTAGCGCTTGTCCTCGAACACGCGCACGAGGTTGTCGCGCACATAGCCGCGTACCTCGCCGCGCATCTCGCCCCGGGGCGCGGCGGCCAGCGACGCATCGAGCAGGTTGCCGGCCGCGTCGTAGGCAAAGCGCTCCTGGTTGGCTGCGTCGCGCACGGCCTGCGCTGCGGGCAGCGGCATGCGCACGGTTTCCTCGATGCGGCCGGTGGCGTCGTAGCGATGGCCGGTCGCGCCCCGCAGCGAGTGGCGGCTCTGACGCAGTTCGCCCGTGGGGTCGTAGCTGTATTCCTTCATCAGGCCGTCGAGCAGGCGGGCGTCGGCGGTGCCCGCGCTGTCCATGGCCTGGCGCCATGAGTTGTCCCGGGTGGTGAAGGAAGAAGCCAGCGACCCCGGCCGGCTCCAGGCCGCGGCGCGGCGCCCCAGCGGGTCGAGCGCGAAGCGCGTGGAGAGCGTGCCCTGGCTGCGCGCGATCTCCCTGTGCAGGTCGTCGCGCTCGATGTCGCTGATGAGCTGGTGCACGGCCGGCGCGTCGCCGCGCTGCAGCGAGAAGTTGACCTGGTGCAGGTGCCCCGAGCCGTAGTGCAGGTAGTTCAGCGCGCGCAGCTCGTCGGCCTGATCCGCCAGCGCGGGCAGCAGGGTCCGCGTGCGGTTGCCGAGCGCATCGTGTTCGTGGCGCAACTGGTGGCGCTCGCCGGTGACTTCGTCGATGGCCGTCTCGCCCACCAGCCGGCCGAGCCTGTCGTAGGCGAAGCAGCTGCGGTGCAGCGCGCGCAGCTGCACCGATTTGCCCTCGGCCAGCGGGCTCACCACTTCCAGCTTGACGGCGTCGATGAGCTGGTCGAGCGCGCTGTAGCGATAGCGGTAATGGTGCGTGGCCGTGCGTTTCTCCACGAGCCGGCCCATCGCGTCGCGGACGAGCTCGGTGCGCAGCGGCTGCGCCGCGCGGCGCGGGCCGGCCTTCGGGTCGTCGGGCGCGAGGTCTTCGTCGCCGATGCCGGGATGGTGGGTGATGGCGACCGGCCATCCGTCGGCGCCGTACTCCACCTGCACGCGCGTGCCGCCCACGCGGCGCTCTTCCACTACGCGGTCGGCGTCGTCGTACGCGAACTCGAAGCGCAGGCCGTTCTCGTTGACCAGCGACTGCAGCCTGCGGGCGCTGTCGTAGTTCCAGGCGACGTGCCTGCCCTCCGCGTCCTGGCGCCACAGCGGCTCGCCGCGGCGGCCGAGTGCGAACCGGGTGGTGCGGCTCAGTGCGTCGGTGCTTGCGAGCAGCCGGCCCGCCGCGTCGCGGTGGAACGCCTGGTGGCTGCCGTCGGGTTGCGAGACGCCGAGCAGGCGCCCCATGGCGTCGTGCGTGAACCGCGTCTGCTGGCCCGCGGCGTCGGTCAGCGTCTTCAGGTATCCACGGTCGTCGTAGGCATGGCGCGTGGTCTTGCCGGAGCAGTCGGTCTGCGCGACGAGCTGGGCGCATTCGTTCCAGCTCAGCTTGCTGACGCCCCCCTGGCATCGGTGATGGAGATGGGCAGGCCGCGCCTGTCGTAGCTGTATTCGGTGACGTGGCCGAGCGGATCGGTCTCGCGCACGAGGTTGCCCTCGTCGCTGTAGGCATAGGTCCAGGCGCTGCCGTCGGGCAGGGTTTCGCGCCAGGGCAGGCCGAGCTCGGTCCAGCCGGTGCTGTGCGTGCGGCCGAGCGCGTCGGTACGGCTGCTCATGAAGCCCTGCGAGTCGTAGGTGCAGCGGGTGACGGCACCGCCGGGCTCCGTCATCGCCACGAGCTGGTCCAGCTCGTCGTAGTGCGCCTGCCAGTGCCGGCCCGAGGCATCGGTGTACGAGAGCAGTCGGTGCTGCGCGTTCCAGCGCCAGGCGAAGACGCGGCCGAGCTGGTCGACTGCGCGGGTTTCGCCGAAGGCTTCCGGGCCTTCTCCCTGCAGCGGAGAGAAGTCGACGTCCCAGCTCTCGCCGTCGTTGGTCCAGTGGCGGCGCACGCGCGCGTCCTTGCCGATTCCGGTCCACGCGTAGTGGCACTCGAGCCCCGCGGCGTCGGCGTGGAAGTTCATGAGGCCGCTCTGCACCTTGCCCTGTGCTTCGTAGCCGAAGCGGCGAACCACCTCGCCGTTGCGGTCGGTCACCTCCAGCAGCCGGCCTTCCGCGTCGTGCCGGTAGGCCACCAGCAGGCAGGGCGTTTCGCCCGGCGCGCCTGCCGCGAGGCGGACCGCGCGCAGCTGCCGGCCGTCGCCCGCGTAGTCGAGCGCGAGCAGGCGCCCGGTGCTGTCGGTCAGTTCGCCCAGCCGGCCTTGCGCGTCGTGGCGCAGTTCGATGAAGTTGCCGTTGCGGTCTTCGAGCCGCGAGAGCTTCAGCGTCTGTTCGCGCGGCAGGTCCTCGCGCGGCGGCTGGAAGATGAAGAACAGCCCGCCCGGCACATGGATGAAGTAGTGGCCGCTCTCGGTGCGGCACAGGTCCAGGCCGTCGCGCGGGCTGTATTGCCGCGTGCCGGGTTCGATGTCGGGCAGCTCCAGCAGCCGGCCCTGTTCGTCGACGAGCGTGAGCACAGGCTCGCCCGCCGCGCCGGTGCCGGGGCGCAGCTCCATCGCGTAGGGCAGGTTCCAGCCCTGTCCCAGCGCGCCGTCGCGGCGCGTGTCGTGGCTGCTGTAGAAGCGCTGCCATTCGATGGGCAGCGGCCCCGGCAGGGTGAAGTCGAGCTCGCTCTCGCCGCCCAGGAACTTGCCGCCGGTCGCCGCGTGCACCGGGTTGCCGAAGGAGCTCACCATGCCGTGGATGCCCATGCCCAGCCCCACGGCGCCTTCGATCAGGCAGGGCAGGGCGTTCCTGCCCTGCCGCGCGAGCTTCGGCAGGCAGCGCAGGCCCTTGTAGATCATGACCACGTTGAAGATGGTCACCAGCACCTTCGAGATCAGCGGCACCTCGTCGGCCACCTCGCGCACGCGCGCGGTCGGCCCGCCGATGAATACGGTGCGCGAGCCCTCGCTGATCTTGGCGCCGCACTCGGTGTGGTCGTCCTTGCGGGAGGCCACGCCCATGTTGATGAAGACGGTCTCGGAGCCTTCGGCCAGCAGGATCTGCGGCGAGTCCCTGGAGCAGCTCACGGTGTCCATGGGCACGTCGGGCGAGGCACGCGCCGCGCCGGTGGCCTTGCTGTCGATGAACACGTCCGACGAGCCACTGGTGATCGCGCCGGTGACGGTGAGCGTCTCGGGCACCAGCGCATCGGCGGCAGCCTCGCCGAGCCCCGCGCCGATGTAGCCGCCGGCGGCACGCGCGCCCACGACCACCAGCCCGGCCACGAGCGGACCGGCCAGCCCGCCGGTGCCGACGATGGCCGCCGCGGCCAGCCCCGCCGCGAAGCCCACGGCGATGCCGCCGATCAGCCCGCCGGCGAACTTCGCCCAGAACCGCGCGTGCGCATTCGTGTGGGCGATGGGGTCGTGCAGGCGTGCTGCGGGCTGGCCGGCCATGGTGCGCTTGCGTGCGTGGCTTGGCGGCGTCAGCCTCGCGGCTGGAAGCTCGCGAGTGCCCGCTGCCAGATCGCGATGCCCTCGGTGTCGAAGGGCAGGGGGCTGCTGGCCGTGAGGATCAGCACGTTCCGGCTCGAGGCCGACGGAAGGAACACGGCCTGCCGCTGGTGCAGCGCCTGCCCGTTCTGCCTGAACTGCGTGGCGAGCTCGATGCCGCGCAGGTCCAGCATCGGCGAGCCGATGGCGACTTCGCCGCGCGACAGTTCCTTGAGCTGGCTCACCTGCCGCGTGAGGTCGTTCATCTGGCGCGTGACGAACTGCGGAAGGGTTTCCTGCGTTCGCAGCGCGTCGCGGCTCACGACGAGCGTGGTGCCCGAGCCGTCGGGCATCGCGAGGACGTTCATCGAGCGGTCGATGCGGCCGTCGTCGGGGATGTCGAACTGGCCTTCGTTGAGGTGGTAGCGCATGACCAAACCGCTCCTCAATGCAAAGGAGCGGAGGACGTCGGAGGCGTGCCGGGTGCCTGCAACTTGTGTTGCAGCTGTTCCAGTCGCGAAGAAAGAACGGTCCGCCTGAGTTTTGCTGCGCCCAATGCCTTGCCCGCTCCTGCCTCTATGTCGGAAAGCACCAGCATCATGTCGCTTGAATCGATCGTGTCGGGCGAAACGTATTGGTCGCCGATTAATGCGATCCCGCGATCGAGTTGCAGCCGGACAAGGTCCCACTGTTCACGGGAAATGCCTTGATCGGCGATCTCCAGGATCGCTTCGATTTCCTTGATGAGTCTGTCACTGCTGTTCATTTCTTGTCGCTCGTTCCGAGACCTGCATCTATTGGCTACAAGTTGGCAGCCTGTTAGGGCCACACTCGTTCCAGCACGCCTCCACTGCCTTGGTAATAGGCCAGGTTCAGCTTCTCCGCTGTTTCCCGCGCCGCCCTGCGCGTGGCTGCCGGGAACGACATCCCTCCGGGCTTTCCTCCGTTCGTCAGCTCATTGACGCGCGCCGCTTGTTGGACCTTCAGCAGATTGGAGTTGACGGAGGCGGGTGTAGCGGCCGTGCGCATGTACATGAACTGGTCCGATCCGCTTTGCGCAATCATCACGTTCTGCTTGCTGTTGACCAGGTATGCCGCGTCCCTGCCGCTGAAGGAAACACCGACGTGGCCGCCCGTCTGGGTCTTCGGGTCCCAGTCGTAGCCGTGGGTATGAAAAACGCCTTGCACCGTGCGGCCTTCGGCCACATTGAGATCGGGCTTGAAACTGGTGGCGGTGCCCTTGGCTGTGCTCTTGCTGAAAGGGCTGGTGGGGGGCGGGTTGACGAGCTTCAACTTACCTGTTTCGTCCGATACCAGCGTGCTGCCCTGCTCCTGAAAAAATCCCCCCGGAAAGCTCGATTTCATCTGATAGCCGAACTTGTCGTTCAGGGCCGAGAGATTCACCTGAGCCGGTGCGCCGGTGGGTGACATCGGCGTAGCCAGGGTCTGGGCCGTGGCGGGCGGCTCGGTCGCTTCAGTCGGGGTGAAGAATGGACGCGTCGGATCCGGTGGGGTCTTGGCCGGCACTTGCTTGCCAGGGTGTGCAGGTGCGCCGACTTCCTCTTCGACCAGATCGGCCTGCGTCGAACTCTCTCCCCCGATCGGCGCCTCGCAATTCAGAAAAATCTTCCCTCCCCGCTGATCCAGGTTGTCCGTGAAGTTCACCAACCCCTTCACTCCGTTGATCTTCACCGTCCCATCCGCCAGCAGCACGATCGACGACTTGCCGCAGATCAACGAGATGCTGGTCTTGGCCGTGACGAACACGTCCTGCTCGGCCGCCTGGACGAGCACCGACTTCCGGCCGGTGAGGTTGGCGTTGGCCGTGGTCGAAGTCACCGAGGCGTCGGTCTTCGACACCAGGTTGATCGCACCGGCGCTCGCGTGCGAGACGATGTCGCCGTCCGACACCACGTTGACCTGCCCGCCCTCGCTCACCTGCGTGAGCATGCCCTTGGCGGCCAGCTGCGTGAGCTGGGCGCCGGTGGTCATGGTCATCGCCGAGGTGGAGCGCATCGACACGCTCTGTCCCGAACTCATGACGATGGGCCGGGGGCTGATCATCGTCTGGCCCTCGGGGCTCACGATGGAGACCACGGGCTTGTCGATCCTGCGTGAGAGGTCGAGCATCTGCTGCGCATCGGCCATGGCCGGGTCGGGGTCGTCCGAGACGCCGGCTTCGGGCGATCCGCCGGCGGCCAGCGCGGTGATGGCCTGCGAGATGCCGCCCACCGACTGCACGCCCTGCACCAGCCCCGAGAGCAGCTGGTTCTTGCCCTGTGCCATGGCGCTCACGAGCGACTTGGTTGCCGCGACCGCCTGTCCCGCCGCCTGCATGAGCGCGCTGCTCTGCGCGAGCGTGGCACCCATGTGCTCGTGGCCGTCGGGGTTGTCGCGCGAGGTCTTCTGCGCGAAGTCCTGCGTGTAGGTGGTCAGCAGCAGGCCCTTGTCCGCGCGGATGGAACCCCACTCGTTGGTGCGCAGCTCGAAGCCGTAGCTGCGCTGCACGCCAGAGCCCTGGTTCATCAGGTAGCCCATGTGCAGGTGGGTGTTGCCGTGGTCGGTGGAAAGCTCGATGTGCTCGGTGCCTCGGCTGTCCTCGAATCGCAGCATGTGCTTGCCGCCGCCGCCCTTGCTCCAGTTGGTCTGGAAGCCGGTCTGGGTCTTGTGGCGCGGCAGCTCCCACGGCGGCATCTGCGCGGCGTTGTAGACGCAGCCGGTGACGATGGGGTGGTCGGGGTCGCCGTTGAGAAAGTCGACGATCACTTCCTGGCCGATGCGCGGGATGTGCATCGCGCCGTAGTTGCTGCCGGCCCAGGTCTGCGACACGCGTATCCAGCACGAGGAGTTCTCGTCGCGCCTGCCGTAGCGGTCCCAGTGGAACTGCACCTTGATGCGGCCGTACTCGTCGGTGTGGATCTCCTCGCCGGCGGGGCCCACCACCACGGCCGTTTGCGGCCCGGTGGTGCGCGGGCGCGGCGTGACGCGCGCGGTGCGGTAGGGCGCGCTGTCGGGCAGCACCTCGAAGGCCTGGCGGTAGCTGGTGCTGCTGGTCGATTCGCGGTAGGCCGCGTCGGCGGCGCCCGCCACGCGCAGGGCGTTCTCCTGGAAGTCGTAGGTGACGGCCTCGATCAGGTAGCGCCGGTTGTCCTCGGCGCTCGGATGGCGCGCCAGCTCGAACAGGTAGCCGGGCGCCATGTGGCGCAGGTTGCCTTCGGCGCTGACGAGCTCGCGCCTCCCGGCCAGTTGCTCCAGCCGCAGCCGCGCGTAGTTCTCGCCGTCGCCCATCTCGGTGTAGCCGCCGGGCCAGTCGTAGATCTCGAAGCTGTCGTGGCTGTGGCCCGCGGGCTGGCGGCGCAGCGTGTCGATCTCGGCGTTAGGCTTCCTGAAGTCGTAGTCGTCGGCCGCGAAGTTGCCCGGGGCGATGTCCTCTGCGTGATGCCAGGTGTCGATGAAGTCCTGCTCCAGGATCTGCGCCGCCAGCACGCCCGCGTGGTAGGGCACCTTCGCCGGTCCGGCGGGCAGGTCGGCGTGCGAGTCGGGGCCGTCGCACAGCACCAGCTGGTGGCTGCCCTTGGCGTGCGAGAAGAAGTAGTAGATGCCTTCCTGCTCCATCAGCCGGCTGACGAAGTTGAAGTCGGTCTCGGCGTACTGCACGCAGTACTCCCAGGTGCGGTAGTTGCCGCCCAGCCTGGCGTCGATGGCGAAGCCGTAGGGCGCCAGCACCTCCTGCAGGATCTGCGGCGCCGTCTTGAACTGGAAGATCCTGAAGTCCGACCGGCGCGTGGCGTACCAGAGCCACCGGCGCAGCGTGGCCTCGTACACGCACATGTCGCCGTCGTCCTTGCCGACGCAGGCGAAGCGCGCGACCTGGCCGCTGAGGAAGCGCAGGCCCGGCCCGCCCAGTTCGGTGGCGAGATTGATCTCGATGGTCATGTCCTCGCCGAGCAGTTGCTTCGGCGGGATGCCCTGCATGTCGCTCACGAGCCGCACGCGCGACTCGAACAGGGTGGAGATGCGCTCCTGTCCCGTCATCGAACGGAACTTGAGGCGCTCGCCCAGCGAGCTGTGGGCGATGAAACTGCGGGTCATCCTGACGCTCGGCCGACGGCGGCGGGAATCAGGTCTCCTTGTTCTCCTTGATGTTCCAGGCCAGAACCGTCTCGGCGCCCTTGCCGCCCTTGTCGGTCTGTTCCCAGTACTGCTGCTTCACCTTCGCGGCCTGGAATGCGTACTGAACGAACACCGCGTCCGAGCCCTGCTCGGCCGTGTACTGCACGGAGGTCACCAGCACCTCTTCAAGCGTGACGCGGGTGTATTCGATCTGCGAGCCCCCCGCCTTGCACACCGACACCTCCACCTTGCTCAGGTGCTTGCCGCTGGCGCAGTTCTTCAGCACCGACGGTGCCGCCTTGTCGATGCGAGCGAGCACCTGCAGGTCGTTGAAGCTGGCCTTGCCGACACCGCCGCCACCGCCGCTGACCATGTTGCCGGGCTGCGTCGCGCCCCACGCGAAGGACTTGATGTCCGTCCACTCCTTGTGGTTCGAGTCCTTCGATTCACCGTTCGCGCCTTCGACGCGCATGAACATGTCTACTGCCATGATTGATCGCTCCCTGGGTTGTTGCGTATGCCCGGAAGTTAAGCAAATCAGGCCCTGGCTGCCAGTGCAGAAGGTCACTGAGAAAAAAGAGCTATATGGGAGGCCGTATGGCCGGCGCGGACGGATACCGCCGATCCGGCCGGTTCCTTCCCCCCCGGGCACCGGCGCCGCGCGCTGCCCGCCCAGGCGTTGGGTACGTAGTTCCCCTCACGCCGTCGTCAGACAGCGATCAGCTAGCCCCAAGAGCATCGCATCGTCCGGATTTCCATCCGGATGGAGACGGGACCGGGCGGATTCACCCGCGCCGGTGGCATTCAACTACCCAGTACATCGGGAACGTATGAGAAACAGAAATCTTGTCAGGGGACTATTCCTCATGGCAATCGCGCTGGCCTTCGGCCTCACGGCGCTTCGCTACCCCATTGGAGACCTGAGCCGCGCGGGGCCCGGGCTCTTTCCGGCCCTTGTGAGCGGCATGCTGCTGGTGATCGGCGTGGCGACGGTGATCCGGGCCTTCTTCGTCGCGCAGGTGCCGCTGGTCTTCAACTTCAAGAACATCGGTCTCATCCTCGCGAGCCTTTGCGGGTTCGCATTGATCTCGCAGTACGTGAACATGATCGCGGGCATCGTCTTCATGGTGTTCTGCTCGTCGTTCGCAGGCAGCTCGCCCTCGTGGGTGCGCAGCATCAAGATCTCGGCCGGCCTGATCGTGATGGCTCTGGCCCTCCAGAAACTCCTCGGCCTGAACCTGCCGCTTTACTGAGGTCACGACGATGGAAGTCCTTAACAACCTGGCGTTCGGCTTTTCTCACGCCCTGACCTGGCAGAACCTGATGTTCTGCGCCATCGGCTGCACCGTGGGCACGCTGGTCGGGCTGCTGCCCGGCCTCGGCCCGCTGGCCACCATCAGCCTGCTGCTGCCGCTGACCTATTCGATTCCCACGACCGGCGCGCTCATCATGCTGGCCGGCATCTACTACGGCGCGCAGTACGGCGACAGCGTGAGCGCGATCACGATGAAGATCCCGCATGCCAGCAGCATCGTGGCCTGCATAGACGGGTACGCGATGACATTGAAGGGGCAGACGGGCCTGGCGCTGTTCACGGCGGGCTTCTCCAGCTTCATCGGCGGCACGGTCGCCATCCTGGTGCTGTCGTTCCTGGCGCCCGTGCTCGGCGAGGTGGCCTTCCTGTTCGGTCCCGCCGACTACGTCTCGATGATGCTGGTGGGCTTCGTGTGCGTGAGCTTCGTGACCACGGGCAGCCTGCTCAACGGCCTGGCCATGTGCATGATCGGCGTGCTGCTCGGAACCATCGGCACCGACGTGAACAGCGGCATGCAGCGCTTCACGCTGGACCTGCCTTTCCTGGTGGACGGCGTCGGCATCGTGAGCATTGCGCTGGGCTGCTTCGGCATTGCCGAGATCACGAAGAATCTCGACTCGCGTGAAGAGCGCTCGCCCTTCAACGGCAAGATCAACCTGATTCCCACCTGGGCGGAGTTCAAGCGGATCATTCCCAGCGCATTGCGCGGCAGCGTGGTCGGTTCATTCCTGGGCATCCTGCCCGGCGGCGGCCCGACGATCGCGCAGTTCGCGGCCTACGCGATCGACAAGAAGGTCAGCAAGTACAAGCACGAGATCGGCTCCGGCTGCATCGAGGGCGTGGCCGGGCAGGCTGCAGCCGACGAAGCGGCAGCGCGCACAAGCTTCATTCCGCTGATGAGCATCGGCATCCCCGAGAACGCCGTGATGGCGCTGATGCTGGCCGCCTTCATCATCAAGGGCATCCAGCCCGGGCCGAACATGATCGGCAGCCACCCCGAGCTGTTCTGGGGCCTGGTCGCCAGCATGTGGATCGGCAACGTCTTCCTGCTGGTGCTCAACGTGCCGCTGGTGCGCTACTGGCTGTCGGTGTTCAAGATCCCGTACAGCGTGCTGTTCCCATCGATCCTGTTCTTCTGCTGCATCGGCACCTACAGCGTGAACAACAACCTGGAAGACGTCTTCATCACGGCGGCCTTCGGCTTCATGGGCTACATGTTCATGCGCCTGGAGCTGGATGCGGCGCCGCTGATGCTCGGCTTCATCCTCGGGCCGATGCTGGAGGAGAACTTCCGCCGCGCGATGCTGCTGAGCCGCGGCAGCTTCGGCACCTTCGTCTCCCGGCCGATCAGCGGCACGCTGCTGAGCCTCATCGCGGTCTTCGTCGTGTGGCAGGTCGTTTCGTTCGTCCTCCAGGCGCGGAAGAAGACCGCTCCGGCGGTGCCCGTGGCACTCGAGCCGCAGGAGTAGCGCGAAGAGCACGGCGGCGAACGCCCAACCCAGCGGCGCTGTCGGCACCGCCCGGAAACCGGGTCGGCGCCGACGGCGCTTTTTCTTTTCCGGACGGGGCGGGTTGCCCGGCGGGTTTCAGCCCGGGAGTCGCGCGAAGCGGGACGGCAGGTATCGTTTCACGGAACTCCCTCCTGAACTTCACTGCGAATTCACCCACGGCGCGCACACTGCGTCCCGACAGCGGTTCGGCGCTGGTAGAGGCCAGGGAGAAAAAATCCGCTCAGGGAACCGCCTCGATGCCGACCGCTGTCGCCTTTCTTCCCGCACCTCGCACGGCCCTGCACCAGGCCGGACTGTCATCCGGATGACGCCATCGGCCGCTTCAATGAACCGCAGTCGCGCGGTTCACGCCCAAGTCCCGCGCCTTCACAAGGAGGAACGCCGTGAACGAGGAAGCGATCGACGCCTTCAAGGCCAGCCTGCAGAGTACCGCCGCCGAGCGTGAACAGGTGAGGAAGCTGGTGGCCGAGGGCCGCTGGCGCGATGCAGAACCTGACGTCGAACGCTCGCGCGCCTATGCGACGCGCCATCGAACGCTCATGTCGTCCAGCGGCGCGGAGTCCATCACCGGCGCCACCGAGGATTTCCAGCGGGCCAGCTTCCTGTCGCAGGGAGCACGCAGCGCCAGGGCCGTGGGCTACGTCGAGGTCAACTACGGAACCAGGGCGGAGATCGGCACCGGCTTCATGGTCAGCCCGGCGCTCTTCATCACCAACCGCCACGTCATCCAGCACGAGTCCGCGGCGCGAGGCACGCAGGTGACCTTCTTCCGCGAGCTCGACGAGCGCGGCGTGCCGAGGCCCACGACCACCTTCCTGCTCGACCCCGACCGCTTCGCGCTGTTCTCGCCCGACGACCAGCTCGACTACGCCCTCGTGGCGCTGGGCCGCAGGCAGTCCGGCGAGGCCGAGGCCGGCGACCTGGGCTTCTGCGCGCTCTCGGACCAGCCGGACAAGCACGTGCTCGGGATGAACACCAACATCGTCCAGCACCCCTCGGGCTGGCCCAAGATGATCACGGTGCGCAACAACATCCTCACGGCGCGCACCGACCGCACGCTGCTGTACGAGACGGATACCGAGCAGGGCTCCTCGGGTTCGCCGGTGTTCAACGACGACTGGCAACTGGTTGCGCTCCATCACTGGGGCGAGCCCTTCATCGACCGGAATGCCCTTGGCGACAAGCCGCCGGTGAACGTGAACGAGGGCGTTCGCATCAGCGCCATCTATCGCGACCTCGCCGGTCGCCTGAGCGGGCTGCCGGCGCAGTGGCAGTCGCTGCTGCGCGATGCGCTTGCGCTCGGAGACCCCGGCAGCGCGGCCGCCGTGGGAAGCGACCGCAGGCTATCGCCGCCCCGGCCGTCGGCACGGGAGGCCAAGGAAGTCGAGATCACGAACCCAACCACGGAGCTTCACACCATGGACACCCCGAGCAGCGCATCGCCTTCCAGTTCCATCCGGCTGACCGTGCCCATCGAATTGACGATCAGCATCGGGCAGGCGGTGCAGGCGCAGCCTGTCGTCGTCGGCACCTCCCGGTCATCGCTTGCCTCCGCTTCATTGCAGCCGAAGGTGCTGGCCCGTGGCGCCGAGGCCGTGCAGGTCGACCAGGACTACGGCAACCGCAACGGCTACGACTCAGCGTTCGTTCCCGGGTTGGAGTTGCCGCTGCCGCAGCCCTCGCCGGCTCTGGCGAAGCAGGTCGCCCCGCTGCGGGCGGAGGAGCCCGATGCCGCCGAGGGCGAGCTGAAGTACGAACACTTCAGCCTGAAGCTGAACAAGTCGAAGCGCATCGCGCTCTTCACGGCAACCAACATCGACGGCGAGACCTATCTCGAAATCGACAGGAAGACCGGCCAGCCCAACGCGTCCGAGGGAGAGGTCTGGTTCAAGGACCCGCGCGTCAGCGCGAGCTTCGTGCTCGACCAGAGCTTCTACTCGGCATGGTCGACCTACTTCGACCGCGGCCACCTCACGCGGCGCACCGACCCGACCTGGGGCTCGGCGGAAGACGCCGCGCGCGCCAATGCCGACACCTTCCATTTCACGAACTGTTCGCCGCAGCATTTCAGGTTCAACCAGAGCGCGAGGTACTGGCAGGGGCTGGAGCGCTACGTGCTCGAGAACGGCACGCTCGCGGGCGACGTGCGGCGCAGGCTGGCCGTCTTCCAGGGGCCCATCTTCGACGACAAGATCGACCTGTGGGCGGACGACGTGCAGATCCCCTCGTCGTTCTTCAAGGTCGTGGTCTGGAAGGGGCAGGCCGGCCCCAGGGCCGTGGGGCTGGTGGCCGATCAGTCGAAGCTGCTTTCCGAACCCCGGCGCAGCCTGGGTTCGCCACAGGCGCTGGCCTCGGTGGACGTGAACCAGTGGCGCGTGCCCATCGAGAAGATCGAGGCCCGGACGGGCCTCGATTTCGGCGAATTGGTCCGGGGCGCCGACACCATCGCTGACGACGCTCAGCCGCGCGTGGGCGAGGGGCTGGTGCTCGTCAGGAGCTTCGAGAGCATCCGGCTCTGAGCGATGCCCTGAGCGAGCAGTCTCAGCCGAACGTGGTCGAAGGAGCTTCCGGCTCGTAGCGCAGCGCGGCGTCGTGGCTGGGCATGGGCTGCGTCAGGATCTGGGCCAGCCAGTGGTCGAGCGTGTTGCCCGGCGGCGGCGCGGGGCGCTGTTCGCGCAGGGGCTTCGCCATGGCGGCCGCATCGCGCGCGATCGGGCTCACCTCGTCGGGAAACCACCGGAAGATGTCGACGCGGCTCCTGTAGCCGTCACCCGAGCGCACGAAGAGAAAGCCCTGTCGTGCGTTGCCTTCCGCATCCACCGGAACACCGGCCGCCCGAAGGGCCTTGACCCTGGCCTCCGTGTCGAGGTCGAACGGCAGCTTCAAGGTGATGGTTGCGTTGTGGACCATCCGTCTCGCCATGGCTTTACCCTCATGCTTTCTGGTGGATCGATCGATTCGAAAAAGCTTTCCCGGGATATCGCTTCGGGAGGTGGCAAGCCTCCCGGCGGGGCGATGGCGCCCCTGTCTGCCTGCCTGTGCTACTTGTCGTGGTGCAGATAGCTCGCCTGCTTCGGCAGCAGCAGGCTCACGGTGAACGCCACGACCATCATGGCCGTCACGTACCAGTAGAAGTACGACTCGTGCCCGATCGACTTCAGCCCCAGCGCCACGTACTCGGCGCTGCCGCCGAAGATCGCGTTGCCCACCGCGTAGGAGAGGCCGACGCCCAGCGCGCGGATCTCGGGCGGGAACATCTCGGCCTTCACGATGCCGCTGATCGAGGTGTAGAAGCTCACCACCGCCAGCGCCAGCGTGATCAGCAGGCCGGCCGCCAGCGGGCTGCCCACGTTCTGCAGGTTGCTCAGCACCGGCACCGTCATCAGCGCGCCCAGCGCGCCGAACAGCAGCATGTTGCTGCGGCGGCCTATGCGGTCCGACAGCGCGCCGAACACCGGCTGCATGCACATGTAGATGAACAGGCAGGCCGTCATCACATTGCTGGCGGTCTTGATCGACATGCCGGCCGAGTTCACCAGGTACTTCTGCATGTACGTGGTGAAGGTGTAGAAGATCAGCGAGCCGCCGGCCGTGTAGCCCAGCACCACGAAGAAAGCGCGCTTGTGGTGGGTGAACAGCTCGCGCATCGTGCCAGCGCCCTTGGCGGCGCGGGTCTTGGTGCTGGCGGTCTCGGTCAGCGTGCGGCGCAGCAGCAGCGCGACCACGGCAGCCACGGCACCCAGCACGAAGGGAATGCGCCAGCCCCAGGCCTTGAGTTCGGCCTCGTCCAGCAGTTGCTGAAGAACCACCACCACGACCACCGCGAGCAACTGGCCGCCGATCAGCGTGACGTACTGGAACGACGAGAAGAAGCCGCGCTGGCCGCGCATGGCCACTTCGCTCATGTAGGTGGCGGTGGTGCCGTACTCGCCGCCCACCGACAGGCCCTGCAACAGCCGCGCGAGCAGCAGCAGCGCCGGAGCGGCCGCGCCGATCTGCGCGTAGGTGGGCAGGCAGGCGATGACCAGCGAACCCACGCACATCATGACGACCGAGGTCACCATCGAGGTCTTGCGGCCCTTGCGGTCGGCGATGCGGCCGAACAGCCAGCCGCCGATCGGGCGCATCAGGAAGCCGGCGGCGAACACGCCGGCGGTGTTCAGCAGCTGCACGGTCGGGTCGGACTTGGGGAAGAACGCCGGCGCGAAATAGATGGCGCAGAAGGCGTAGACGTAGAAGTCGAACCACTCCACGAGGTTGCCGGACGAGGCGGCGAAGATGGCGAAGATGCGCTTGCGCTTTTCCTCGAAGGTATAGGGGGTGTTGCTGCTGGTGGCGGGTGCCGCGTCGGCGCTGGAAGCACCGGCGGCCGCGCTTGCGGTGGCGGTCATGAAAAGGGGTCCTTGTCTCTGGCTGGGGCCCGCCGCGTTAAGAAAAAAGTCACGCGGAGGCCGTTCGGCCGAGTCTGTCCGCCTCGAGTCGCGCTGTCGTCCGTAGCTGGGGGCGGGGCGTCTACGTATCGATACGCAAGGGTAAATACCTAGAGAGGCCTGGAGGGGGCCGGCGGGCCTGGCATCGGGAGCAGGGGCTTGACGGTCGCAAGGCGCCTTGCCGACAATCCGCCCGCAGCCGCCGTCACCAGATGGCGCTTCCGTAGGCGTTACCGTCATCCAACGCGTCCTTCGTCGAGAGGGTCCCAGCAGGGAAATCTCGAAGCATCGAAAGGCGCCACGGTATGCCCCCATCCTCCTGCCTCGCGACCGCCCGATCGAGACGCCCATGCGCGCCGTCTTGCCGTGGCCGTTCGCGAGTCCGGTGTTCCAGGCCTGCCGCCGCCTTTCGAGTCATCCGACTCAACGAAAGAAAGGCAGCAACCATGAACACGACAGGCAACACCATTCTCGTCACCGGCGGCACCAGCGGCATCGGCCGCGCGCTTGCCGAAGCCCTGCTGGCGCGCGGCAACCGCGTCATCGTCACGGGGCGGCGACAGGCCCTGCTCGACCAGATCACCGCGAACCGTCCCGGCTTCTTCGGGATACCGCTCGACATCGACGACCCGGCAGCGCTGTCGCGCCTCGCCGGCGAGGTTCGCGCGCGCTTTCCCGAGCTCAACGTGCTCGTCGCCAATGCGGGGATCTCGCAGGCGGAGGACATGACCGCCGACAGCTGGGACGCTTCCGGCGCCGAGGCGATAGTGCGGACCAACGTCCTGGGCGTGCTGCGCGTGACGGCGGCGCTGCTGCCGGTGCTGAAGCGACAGCCGGGCGCCACGATCATCGCGACCAGCTCCAACCTCGCCTTCGTGCCCCGCGCCGACTTCCCGGCCTACTGCGCCAGCAAGGCGTTCCTGCACTCATGGCTCCAGTCGCTGCGCCATCAGCTGCGCAAGATTCCCGTCGAAGTCCTCGAGCTTGCGCCGCCTTACGTGCAGACGGAACTGACGGGCGCGAGGCAGGCGTCCGACCCGCGCGCCATGCCCGTGGCTGCGTACGTCGCGGAGGTCATGCAGTTGCTGGAGCGCAAGGACCATCCCAGGGGCGAGTTGCTTGTCGAACGCGATCGAGCCAGGCGATGGGCCGAGCGCGACGGTCGCTACGAGGCCACGTTCGATGCCATGAATCCGCGTTAGAGCGCTCGCGCCGGCGCCACCTACAGCGCATGCTCCCGCAGAAACCGATCCAGCTGATGGCTGTTCGCCAGCCCCAGCTTCGCGAACACATGCGCCCGGTGCGTTTCCACAGTGCGCTGTTCCAGCGGCGCGAGTTCCTGCGCGATCTGCTTGTTGGGCTTGCCCTCGGCCACGAGGCGGGCGATCTGCATCTCGCGCGGAGTGAGCTTGTCCCACAGGGCCTGCGCGGCCTGGCGGGCCTGGCGGCGGGCGGCGACTTCGCCGGCCTGCTGCAGGGCGCGGGCGATGGTGTCGAGCAGGCGTTCGTCGTTGCAGGGTTTCTCGAGCCAGCCGAAGGCGCCGTTCTGCACGGCCTCCACGGCCACGGGAATGTCTCCGTGGCCCGACAGGAAGATCACCACCAGCGGGCTCTCCTGCGTGCGCAGCGCGTCGAACACCTGCAGGCCGCTCATGCCGCCCAGGCGCAGGTCCAGGATCACGCAGCCGGCGCGCTGCAGGTCGGTGCCTTCGAGAAAAGCCTCGCCCGATGCGAAGGTCTGCACCGCGTACCCGCGCGACAGCAGCAACAGGCCCAGCGAGCGGCGCACGGCCTCGTCGTCGTCCACGATGCACAGGTTGTTGGCGGGAGCGCTCGCTGCGGTGATGGCGTTCATGGCGGGGATGTTTCCAGCTCGAGTGTGAAGACTGTGCCACCGCCGGGCCGGTCGGCGAAGTACAGGCTTCCCCGGTGCGCCTCGACGATGGTGCGGCAGATGTTGAGGCCCAGGCCCAGCCCGCCGGTCTTGGTTGTGAAGAAGGGCGAGAACACCTGGTCGGCCACGGCCGGGTCGATGCCCGGGCCGCGATCGGCCACGCGGATGTGCATGCGGCCTCCCTCAAGCCCGGCCTCGACTTCCACGACCCGCTGCTCCGGCGGCACGGCCTGCATGGCGTGCAGGCTGTTCGACAGCAGGTTCAGCAGCACCTGCTCGAGCAGCACGCGGTCGCCGCGCACGTCGGGCAGCCCCTGCGGAATGCGCAGTTCTGCGCGTGCCTGGCGCATGCGGATCTCACCCTGCAGCAGCGCGAGCGCGTTGCCGGCCAGCGCGGCGACCGCGCAGTCTTCGGTGCCGACGGTGCGCTGGCGCACGAAACCGCGGATGCGCCGCACGATCTCGGCGCTGCGCCGGGCCTGCGTCATGGCTTCGTCGAGGCTGCTCACCAGCAGCTGCTGGTTGCCCTGCTCGGCAAAGGCCTTGGCGGCGCTCGCGAAGTTGCTCAGCGCCATCAGGGGCTGGTTCAGTTCGTGCGCCAGGGTGGAGGCCATCTCGCCCAGGCTCGCGAGGCGCTGGGCGTGCTGCAGCTGCTCGTCGTTCTGGCGCTGGCGCAGCTCGGCGCGCTTCTGCTCGGTGATGTCCACCACCGAGCTCATCCAGCCGCTGTGCCTGCCGTCGGCATCGATCAGCGCGGCGGTGTAGACCATGGTGATGACCTCGTGCCCATCGCGGTGCCGCAGGCGCGATTCGAAGCCCGAGTGCGCGGGCTGACCGCTCATCATGGCGTCGTACTGCCGCCAGTGCTGGGTCACGTCGTTCGGGTGCCAGTAGGGGTAGGGCGGCAGCTTGCCCAGCAGCTCGTCGGCGTCGTAGCCGGTCATCTCGCAGAAGGCCGGGTTGACGTAGATGATGCGGCCTTCCAGGTCGCGCGCGCGCATGCCCACCAGCAGCGAGTCTTCCATCGCCTTGCGGAAGGCATGGGCCTCGTCGAGTTCGTGGGTGCGTTCGCGCACGCGCAGTTCCAGGTCGCGCCGCGCGTCGCGCTGCTCGGCGAAGCGGCGTTCGCGCAGCTGCCAGTACAGGCCGGCCAGCAGCAGAACCACGGCCAGCAGCAGGCCCAGCATCCAGGCGCGCTCGCGCGCGACGTCCACGTCGGCGTGGTCGGCCATCACGGTCAGCGTCCAGCCGAGGTCGGGCAGGCGCTCGTCGACCGCGAGAAAGTGGCGCGGCCGGCCGCCGACGCTGGCGCGCACCAGATAGCTGTGCGCGCCTTCCTCGTGCTCAACCTTCCACGGCACCGCCTGGAAGCTGGTGCGCGTGCCGTACTGCTGGTCGCGCCGCATGCCCTCGAGCTCGGCGGCTGCCAGGGGGCGAGTGGACTGGTACATCCACGACGGCACCGAGCTCAGGAACACGACGCCGCGCGCGTCGGTCAGCAGGATGGGGTCGCGCACGAAGGTCCATGTCTCCTGCACCTGGCGCAGGCTCACCTTGACCGTCAACACGCCGCGCACCTCGCCGTCCGTGCCGCGCACCGGCGAGGAGATGAAGAGCCCGGGCTCGCCGGTCGTCTGGCCCACGCCGTAGAAGAGGCCGTTGCGTCCCGCGCGTGCGTCGATGAAGTAGGGCCGGTTGGCGTAGGACTGGCCGACGAAGCTCTGCGGCGTCGCCCAGTTGCTGGCCGCCAGCGTGAGGCCCTGCATGTCGATCAGGTAGAGCGCGTCGGAACCAGCGCGGCGGTTCACCCCTTCGATATAGAGGTTGGCGCGCTGCTTCGCGGCCGGGTCGCCCGGATGGTCCAGCGCGGCCAGCACGAGCGGATGCAGGCCGGTGGTGAAGGGCAGGTAGTTGTACTTGCCGGCGGCATCGCGCAGGCCGAGCACGTGCACTTCCATGGCGCGCCGGATCGAATCGGCCTGGAAGTTCGCCTCGCGGCGCGCAGCCCACTGGCCGGCCAGGCCGATCAGCAGCAGGGCCAGCACGCACGCTACCGTCCAGGCGACCACGTTGCGGCGCCGGCGGCGCGGGCTGACGGCCGGGGAGGGTGTTGGCGTTTCGGGAGTGGTGGGCGGCATGGGGGAACAGGGCCGACCGGCGCGGCGGACGGATTTTGCCCTGATCCTCCCGGCAGGGCCCTTGCCGCTCGCCCTCTGCCCGGTTCGCTCAGGCCGCGACCGGCTGCAGCTGCCTCGGCGCGCGTTGCGCCGGGGTCGCGTCCAGTTGGCTTGCCAGCGCCTCCCAACGCACCCGCGCCGACACCACGCTTTCCTGCTTCACGTGCCCGAAGCCGCGGATCTGCTCGGGCAGCCGTGCCAGCGAGAGCGCAGTGTCGAAGTCGATGGAGTCGAAGCGCGCGAGCAGGCCCTCGACCATCGCGCGGTAGTCCGCGACGAGCTGCCGCTCCATGCGCCGCTCGGCGGTGCGCCCGAACACGTCGAAAGCCGTGCCGCGCAGGCCGCGCAAAGCGGCGAGCATGCGGAACGCGCCCATCATCCAGGGCCCGAAGCTGGTCTTCACCGCACGCCCCTCGGCGTCGCGGCGACCCAGCACCGGCGGCGCGAGATGGAAGCGCAACACCGGCTTGCCCTCGAACTGCTCGCCGAGCTTTTCCATGAAGCGCTTGTCGGTGTACAGCCGCGCGACCTCGTACTCGTCCTTGTAGGCCATGAGCTTGAAGAGGCCCGACGCGACCGCCTTCGCCAGCACGTTGCTGCCGCGCTCGCGCTGTTCGACCGCGCGCACGCGTTCCACCAGCTCCGCATAGCGCTGCGCGTAAGCGGCGTTCTGGTACGAGACGAGGAACTCGGTGCGGCTCTTCACCAGCGCCTCGAAGCTCTGCGGCCGCTGCAGAGCGACCACCTTCTGCGGCGAGGCTTCGCGCGTCACCGCCGCGAGGTCGAGCGCCGCCTTGCGGCCCCAGCGGAATGCCGACTGGTTCGCCTTCACCGCCACGCCGTTGATCTCGATGGCCTTGTCCAGCGCCTCGGCCGACAGCGGCACATAACCCTTCTGGAAGGCGAAGCCCAGCAGGAACAGGTTGGCCGCGATGGCGTCGCCCATGAGCCGCGTGGCCAGTTGCGTCGCATCGACGAAGTCGGCGCGGCCTTCCACCGATTCCTCGATCAGCGCGCGCACCTGCGCGGCCGGGAACTGCCAGTCGGGCTGCTGCGCGAAATGGCCCGTGGGCTGCTCGAAGGTGTTGACCAGCGCATAGGTGCGGCCCGGCCGCATCCGCGCGATGGCGTCGGGCGCGCCGGCCGTGAGCATGTCGCAGCCCAGGATCAGGTCGGCCTCGCCGGTGGGAATGCGCTGCGCTTTCAGCTGCGCAGCATCGCGCGCGATGCGCACGTGCGAAGTCACCGAGCCGTTCTTCTGCGACATGCCCGTCATGTCGAGCACGCTCACGCCCTTGCCCTCGAGGTGCGCCGCCATGCCGATCAGCGCGCCGATGGTGATGACGCCCGTGCCGCCGATGCCGGTGATGAGGATGTTGTGCATGCCGTCGAGCGCGAGCTGCTTCGGCTCAGGGAGCGGTGCTTCTTCGGCCGCAGCCTTCGCGGCCACCGGCGCCTGCTTGCGCGGCTTCACGCCTTCCACCGTCACGAAGCTGGGGCAGAAGCCCTTGATGCACGACTCGTCGGCGTTGCAGGCGCTCTGGTCTACGGCGCGCTTCAGGCCCAGGTCGGTCTGCTTCGGCAGCAGTGCGGTGCAGTTCGACTGCTCGCCGCAGTCGCCGCAGCCTTCGCACACCGCGTCGTTGATGAACACGCGCCGCGCGGCCTGCGGGAACTCGCCCTTCTTGCGGCGGCGGCGCTTCTCGGCGGCGCACACCTGGTCGTAGATCAGCACCGAGACGCCCTCGAACTCGCGCAGCTCGCGCTGCACGGCGTCCATGCTGTCGCGGTGGTGCACGGTGAGCACGAAGCCCTCGCGCTCCGGCGGCAGCACGCTGCGGTCGGCCCAGCGCGACGGGTCTTCGGCCACCAGCGCGAGGCGCTTCACGCCCTCGGCGGCCATCTGGTGCGCGATGCGGGGTACGGTGATGGGGCCGTCCACCGGCTGCCCGCCGGTCATGGCGACCGCGTCGTTGTAGAGGATCTTGTAGGTGATGTTCACGCCCGCTGCCACGGCGGCGCGGATGGCGAGCGAGCCCGAGTGGTAGTAGGTGCCGTCGCCCAGGTTCGCGAATACGTGCCTGCGCTTGGAGAACCACGCCTGCCCGAGCCACGGCGCGCCTTCGCCGCCCATGTGCGTGGTCGTGCGGTTGTGCTCGGGGTAGATGGCGGTGGCCATCACGTGGCAGCCGATGCCCGCGAGCGCGAGGCTGCCTTCGGGCACCTTGGTCGAGGTGTTGTGCGGGCAGCCCGAGCAGTACCAGGCCGGGCGCGAGGGCGTGGCGACGGCCTTGCCCAGCACCACGTCCTTCGCGTCGAGGATGGCGAGCCGCATGCGGATGCGGTCGCTGGTGTGAAAGCGCGCCACGCGCCCCGCGATCACGCGCGCGATCTGCGCCACCGAGAAGTCGGCCGTGGCCGGCAGCAGCCACTTTCCGCGCGGATGCGCTCCCCATTCACCTTGCTCGTCGAACTTGCCGATCACGCGCGGACGCACGTCCTCGCGCCAGTTGTAGAGATGCTCCTTGAGTTGGTATTCGACGATCTGGCGCTTTTCTTCCACGACCAGGATCTCCTCGAGCCCGTCGGCGAACTCGCGGATCGAATCGGGTTCCAGCGGCCAGGGCATCGACACCTTGAAGAGCCGGATGCCGATGCGCGCGGCCTCGTCGGCATCGATGCCCAGTTCTTCCAGCGCCTCCAGCACGTCGCGGTACGACTTGCCCGAGGCCACGATGCCAAGGCGTGCCTTCGGCGAATCGATGGTCACGCGGTTCAGCTTGTTCTCGCGCGCATAGGCGATGGCTGCGTAGATCTTGTAGTCCTGCATCAGCGCTTCCTGCTTGCGGGCCTGCACGCCGAGCGTGTCGGTTGAGAGGCGCGCGTGCACGCCGCCGGGCGGGAACACGAAGTCCGAAGGCAGCCGCGTGTGCACGTCGAGCGCGCCGGCCGGGATGGAGCCCGAAGATTCCACCGTGTCCGCCAGCGCCTTGAAGCCCACCGGCAGCCCCGCGAAGCGCGACATCGCGAAGCCGTGCAGGCCGAGTTCGATGTACTCCTCCACGCTCTGCGGATAGAGCATCGGGATCATCGACGCGGCGAACAGGTGGTCGCTCTGGTTGGGCAGCGTCGACGAAGACGCGCCATGGTCGTCGCCCGCCACCAGCAGCACGCCGCCGTGTGGCGAGGTGCCCGCGTGGCTCATGTGCTTGAACACGTCGCCGCAGCGGTCCACGCCCGGCGCCTTGCCGTACCACATGGCGAAGACGCCATCGACGGCGGACTCGCCCGTCAGGTGCACCTGCTGCGTGCCCCAGACGGCGGTGGCGGCCAGCTCTTCGTTCACGCCGGGCAGGAACTTCACGGCGTTGGCTTCGAGCTGCGGCTGCGCCTTCCACAGCGCTTCGTCGAGGCCGCCGAGCGGCGAGCCGCGGTAGCCCGAGACGAAGCCCGCGGTGTTCAGCCCGGCCTTCTGGTCGCGCCACTTCTGCACGAGCATGAGGCGCACCAGCGCCTGGATGCCGCTGAGGTAGATCCGGCCTTCGGTGGCCGTGTATTTGTCGTCCAGCGCAACGCTGGCCAGTTCGTGGGATGCCATGACAGGAAAAGACTCCGGGTAGGACTCGTTGGAATGCGGGCATGGCCCCGGTAGAGGGCCGGCTCGCGGAACGCCCCGGCGGGGTAGACGCCGGAACAGCAACGATTCTTCCGCTTCGCCCGCGGAAAGTGCTTCTTCGTTTGGGCAAAGCGCGGCGCTTTGCGGAAGATCTGTCTCTTGCGGGCGCGATCCGCCGAAAGTATTTCGGCCGAGGCCATGGCCCTTGCTGGCCCGACAATGTCGGCCTCGCAGACCGACCCCGCACACCATGAGACCCGACCTCGATTCGCTGGCGCTTTTCCTGCGCGCCATTGAGCACGGCAGCCTGTCGAAGGCCGCGGCCGAGAGCCACATGGTGCTGTCGGCCGCCAGCCGCCGGCTGGCCATCCTCGAAGAGCATTTGGGCGTGGCGCTGCTCAACCGCACCTCGAGGGGCGTGACGCCCACCGGCGCCGGCGAATCGCTGGCCGTGCATGCGCGGCAGATATTGCGCGACGTCGATCGCATGCGCGCAGATCTCTCGGACTACGCGCAGGGCGCCACCGGCCGCGTGCGGCTGCATGCCAACGCGTCGGCCATGGGCCAGTTCCTGCCCGACGACGTGGCGAGCTTCCGCCAGCGCTATCCCGAGATCCGCGTGAGCGTGGAAGAGCACCGCAGCGTCTACATCGTGCAGGCGATTCGCGACCGGCAGGCCGACGTCGGCGTCATCACCAGCGAGGCGGCCGATCCCGCGCTGCACTTCATCCCGTACCGCACCGACCGGCTGGTGGCCATCGTGCGGCAGAAGCATCCGTGGCGCGGCCGCGAGGTGTCGTTCGAGGAACTGCTCGACTACGACTTCGTCGGCCTGGAAGACGACTCGGCCATCTCGCGCACCATGGAAGACGCTGCGATGAGCGCGCGCAAGGTGCTGCGCCTGCGCGTGCGGGTGAAGAGCTTCGAGGCCGTGTGCCGGATGATCGAAGCGGGCATGGGCGTCGGCATCCTGCCCGAAGGCGCCGCGGTGACCTATCGCAAGGAGATGAAGCTGCGCTTCATCAACCTCACCGATGCGTGGGCTTCACGACGGATGTACCTGTGCACGCGGCAGGAGGCGTTGAGTTTTCCGCAGCGGCGGCTGGTGGATCACTTGCTGGCACGTGGGATGTCTTGAGGCAGGGGCTCGGGTTCGGGTTCATTCAGGGCGACGCACACGCCGACGGGGTACCTTGCTCCGCGAATGTCCTCCGGCCTTCGGCCTCCCCCTTTATTTCGCTGCGCAAGGTACCCCATCGGCGTGAGCGTTTTGGAGCCGCTGTGGGCTGATATGGCTCGGGGCTCGCGAGGCCTGCGCGCGGCGTGTTGCGGAAGCTGCATTAGTTCGCAGTCTCCGTGACTTCGTGCTGTGGCAGCGGCTGCTTTGCCGGCTTCTTCTCTAGAGTGAATGCCCCTGTCACTCGATACCCCACCAAGGGGAACAGAAAGGCGCAATACACCAAGCCATCTCCGAGATGTTCGAAGGCTGCTTGCCTCGCGGCAGGTTGTCGGTGCGAAAGCAGCGATGCAGATGCGAGGTATCAAAAGGCGACGGCCGGGATGTAGCGAGCACCCCAGCCGTCTAACCAAGTTCGTGCAACTACCTTGGAAGGAACGCACAAAAATGGCTACCAAGACTATAGCCCGGCCAACTACGCCGGTAGCTTCCGAAGAAAACGCCCAAGACCCGGCGGATCTTCTTGAAAACACCCTCTCTCAGCTCGAAGCTCTACTGTGGGTCTGCCACGGGCAAGACATCGACTGGTGCAGCGGGGATGGGCCTCGACGATTGGACAACCTGCTCTGGCTTGCGGCTGAACTTGCTCGCAAGGCTGGTGAGCTGTTTCAACTGGGCGAGAGGGCGCGACGTGGGGCGCCTGAGACTGGCGGTTAGTGGCCGGTCTGCGGGCCGCGTTTCGCGGCCCGCCCTGGAGAGCGGGCTCTTTTGGGGTACGGCGGTTGAAGTCCTCGTGATGGAGTGCATTCGGTTCGGTTAAGGCTGCTTGTGGGGGCGGTGTCAGCGATGCGCTCCAGCTGATCGTCGAAAGACAACGCGAGCAGCTGCTTTGCAGCGATTGCTGTCAGTTGGTCACTCGTGTTGTACTCGCGTTATCGGCCAGAAGTGGTCCTTCGGGCCAAGCTTTCAACGAGAAGGGTTTGAGCTGAATATGAGAGATCGCTGGGAAAGAGTCGAAAGGGCCCTGGTGAATCTAGGTTGCCGAACCGAGATTGGACTCAATGCAGGGGCAACTCAGGATTCGATTCGGGATTTAGAGCGCCGTATCGGTGTCGAGCTTCCACAGTCGCTCAGAGAGGTCTTGCTGCAGCATGATGGCCAAGCAGCGAGCGGCACTGAATTGATCTTTGGTCAACAGATGCTCTCTGTTGGTGAGATTCGCTCCAACTGGGACGTGTGGCGATCAATCGACGAAGCCTCGATGAACGCGGATTGCGCTGACTTCATGTCATCGTTGCCAACGGGCGTCATCAAACCTCAGTACACCAACCCGAAGTGGATTCCGCTTACCCACGATTGGAGTGGCAACCACATCGGCCTTGACTTTGACCCGGACAGAGACGGCACGGCTGGTCAGGTAATCAGTTTTGGTAGAGACGAGGATCAGAAGCAGCTCAAGGCGAGCTCCTTCGACGAATTCTGGCGTCAACTTGCCAAGAGTTTGAATGCTGCAAGATGGAATGGCGAAAACTTGGACTGGGATGACATGTAGCTTGTCGCGCGATGATCTCAGTCGGCCAAGACCAAACTTTCCCGCAGTCGATTCAGAGTCCACATGAATAGCTATGTCCTTGCCCTCGATCTCGAAGGCACCTTGATCTCAAACGCGATGAGCCAGATACCGCGGCCAGGCCTGGCTGAGTTCCTGACTCGTTGCGCTGAGTTGTTCCCCCGCATCGTCATGTTCACCACAGTCAAGGAAGAGCGATTCCGAAAGATCGCGCGCCTATTGGTGGATGAGAAGGTCGCGCCCACCTGGTTTGCGGATATGGAGTACATCACCTGGCAGGGCGAGACCAAAGACCTTCAATTTGTCCCGGGCGTAGATCCCCACCAAGTATTGCTGGTCGACGACTTCGAGAAGTACGTTCATCCCGGCCAGGAAACGCAGTGGCTGCAAGTTGAACACTTCGACTACCCCTACAGCTCAGAGGATCGTGGTCTTGCCGAGGTGTTCGACGCATTGGCCGCGCGTATTGCTCGATGAACGCCGGCGCATTCAGCGGCGTGAATCGGCCACGAGCGGAAGCTCATCGATGTCGGGTATCGAGAGGCCTACCCGCGGCCCTCCCCAGAGCCATGCGCCAAGGGCGCGCCACTGCAGTCAGACAAAATGCGACTTCAGACCACAGGGGGGCGGAGTATGGCAAGAGGGTTCGGGGCAGAAATCGAGTCGCAGGTGCAGAGCATGCGGGCACGGATGCAGTTGGGCCATGTGGATGGAGTAGAGCTCTTCGAAACGAGCGTGCGCTTGGAGCAGCTTGGTCGCAGCCTACGAGGCATTGGTCCGGCGAGTGACCCGGAACTGTTCCGCCACTTCCCTGTCGCCGCTGTAGCGGTGCTTGAAAGCCACTTCAAAACGACGGTGGCATCCATCATCAATGCCGGCTCGCCGTATCTCGAGCGCGGGCTCGCATTGGCAAAGGATCGGCTGAAATCCGCAGTGGATGTCGTTCCGTTGCTTCACCGAAAGTCAGTGACGATTGGTGAGGTAGTAGCGCACGTCATTCCCTTCAACGCGGTCTCCAGTCTTGAGGCCGCGTTTCGCGCGCTTCTCGATGCAGATATCAAGATCTTAGTTGCAGAAGCACGCGACCCTTATCGCCTGCGGAATGGGCACGTAAGCGTCGCTGACACTCTGGTAGCTTCGGTAGATGACTTGTGGCGCGGGCTCGCACTTGCTTTCGAGAGGCGACACATCTTGGCGCATGAGGCAGCGACTAAGTTTGAGCTTTCGTTTGACGATGCGAAGTCCGCTGTCGATTCATGTGCCGCGTTCGTGAACGCGCTAGATGCCGTCATGTGGTCCACAGTCTGGAAAGACTTGCCGCTGACGCAGTACGAAATGAATGTCGAGGCTTGGTCTTGCTGCAAGGCTGAGCGACGAGCTCTCGCGACAGAAATCAGGGCAGCTTTGGCTGTGGCGACCCAGAAAGGGGAGCGCACACGATTCCGCGACTTGCATGCCGCGTGGAAGGAGTTCAACAAGCGATGGGTGGCCTGGGAGGATGAGTCCTTCGCCATGGGGTCCATTCGGCCGATGATTGCCGCCGGTTCTCGCGAACGGGCGCTGCGCGCAAGAAGGGAGGCCATTCAAGGTTGGTTGAGCCTGATGCGTCCTGCCGAATTGAAGTCAGATGAGTAACACCTAGCATAGCCGCAAGCGGCTTCTTGCCAAAGGTTCGGTGACCGCTTGCTGGCAATTCGATTCAGCCCGACTAACTTCCGGTGTGTGGGCTCGAGGCGACCATACGACGTTCTCGAAAGCGGACGCTTAGGATTGCGCCCGGTACGCTTGATTGACGGAAGCCAGCCATTGCACCGTACATTCAAGCAGGCTTCGCTGGCGATACTGCTGCTGTGTTTCGCCGGAAGAGCCCGGCGGGCGTATCTCGCATCGAAGGTCGATGCTCGCTCTTGGCCCCAGCCACGCCACAAGACATCCAAGGCTTGATCGTTTGACCGCCGCTTGAAGAGCCTCATTTGCCATGAACCATTTCCGCCACCTTCTTGTTCTTTTCGCCGCACTCACGTGCACACAGATCGGCGCTCAAACGGTGGGCGCAACGTCGCATGGGTCCATGGCCGAATCCAATGCCGCCGTGTTCAAAGCCTGCGCCGCCGCTCCAAAAACGAATGGCGCGTGTCCGCTCGATGCGGTCTTCGGCCTCTTCAAGCTCGCGCCCAACAACGACGTGCTGGACTTCAAGGCTTCGAACACCGTCCCTCGAACGGTCAACCAGAACTACGGCTGGATCCTGAAACTCAACCAGAAGTCCGGCAAGGTCCGCGTTCTCGAACGCATGACATTGCCGGAAACCCCGAAGACGTGGGGCACCGGTGGCCAGCCCCACGGTATGTCGGCGGATCGCAAGACCATCTCGCTGGACGTGACCCTGAACGTCTACGACGGCACCATTTCGAAGTCGTGGGACGTGGTCCGTGGCGATCCTGCCGGCCACTACCTGATAACCGCCTACGTCGAAGACTCCACGCCGGTGCAGTTCGAGTTCGATGTCGTTGATTCCAAATGACCGGCTGCCGCAAATCTGTGGGTTGAACTCGTTGCAGCTGCTTGGCTCAGCTTCGAGCGTCGGCTGCGCGCGAGCTTTTTGAGGCTCGGTTGGCCGATCAGCCCCGGCTTCTATGCGCGAATGCGGAATTCGATTTGAAAGATGACCTCGCCTGTTGCCTTGAGAGGCTCCAGCTTCGAGAGCGAATCGTACAAAGCCTGAAGGGTGGACTTTTCTGCGTTTCCTTGGCTCATGAGCTTGACCTCGCACTTTCCAGGATGGCAGTTGAATTGCACGATCACCGCCATCGGCGCCTTGTTTTTCTCGAGTTCGGGATAGGCGCGCGCTTCAACTGCCTTGATGAAGCCTGCCAGTTCCTCTACCTTCACGCGAGATTGAAGCTCCGGCTCTCCCACGAGGAGCGTGACGCCCGCGGTGGTGGTGCGATGCTCACCGAGCGGCCTCGGTACTGCGGGTACATATGTTCGGAATTGGCCAAGCGTTTCATAGGTCTTCCCATCGACCGGATTTTCATAGCGTGACTGAGCCACTGCGGCAATGCTGGCCAGCGCCGCAGAGGTGAGAAGGCCTCGTAGAAGGAAGCGATGCATTTCTTTGCGCCTGATGTTTGCCGTGAACAGCTTGACCGACTGGATCCAGCGGCGTGCCGATGTCCTGTCGGCCGCACAGAGGTCAATCACGAGAAGCTCCAAAGTCTCGACGCAATGGTTTCCGACGCTGGACAGATATGTGCACCGAACGACTCCTCCGCAACGAGTGCGCCGCCTTTGTAGGTACAAAACATCTCCGGCGTTCGAAGCCATTGCAGACGTCCACTCAGAAAGTAGCTGGTGGCGCCGGAGGTCATGGGAGCTGCGCTACCGATGAAGCGAAACCACGAATACCGACATCCGCTGTAACCGGTAGGTACGGTTCTCGGCATCGCAACCCACTCGATCTCGCCTTCGGACCGAGTCCGCGTAGGCATGGCCGGAAGAGCCTCGGGGCACTGCCGAGTTGCCGCACGCGAGAAACCCAGGACTCGGATGCCAACCAGATCCTCAGAGCCGAGCTGCAGCTCTGTTCCGACAGGGTATTTGAAGATCGAAAGTGATCGATAGCTCGGTTCACAGGCCGGTCCCGTTGCGGCCTCCAAGAAGGTGAACTCTCTCGACACGGGAAGACCTGCATATGTGCTTTCCAGGATCCGAACGCGCAGACCTGCCATCGTCGCCGCAGGTCGCACCCCCTGCGCGCTTACCGTGACGGACTCCTCTGCGAGAACGACTGCCCAGAATCTGTAGCGCCCATTGATACTCTCAAAGAACTCGGCCCGAAGGGTTGGGTCACTGGGGGGCGAGCATGCTATGGACGAAGCGCCGAAAGTCAATAAGGAACATGCAAGACCGGACGATATTGCTCTTGAGCGCATGGGCGACCTTGATGCTGGGGGAAGAGAGTCGATGTCTGTTCCGGGCGAACTTTGCCTGACGCAGCGATTGGCTGATTCTGGCCGAATTTTGCCCGCCGGCGCGACCGGCTGGTTGTGGCCGCAAGGCGTCACGGTAGCTCGAAAGAGTATGGTTGCCGAACATACTGCACGCTTCGCTCATCGCAGGCGCCCACAGATCTGTAGTTAGCCCTGGCCTGAGCCAGACTGAGACTGCGGTTTGGGCCGCCCCGAGCGACAAACACGTCCAGTTCGTCTTGCCCGTCATCCTCCCAGAAGCACACCGGGCATATCTCGTATGCGCCTCGCTCCAGAAGAGTGAAGCAAGAGCAGCATGGACAGGATTGCGCAGATTTTTCCTTGAAAGGCACGCTCACAAATCGAATCCCTGTAGTGAACGGCGGATTTTGGCCGACTGAGGCCTCAGAGTTCTATTTGTCGATGCCGGCCGCATCACTGTCCCCGCATCTGGACTTGGTGACCCAGCCTTTCATCAGAGCACCGACAGCCAAGAAGAACAAGAGACAGACACCACTCGGCAGCGCAACGATGATGAAGCTCATCATTGCCTGAAACTCGAGAGTGCTCGCGATAGCCAGGTCACCAGGCGGCAGGGACCTGGCATGGAGCACGTAAGCAACGCACGCGAAAAAGGTTGCGACGCTCCAAACAGACAGCACTTTGGTTAGGCTTGGCCAAGAAAACATGACTTGTGAGATTGTGCCGTCCCCAGCCTGTGAGTCAGCCCGCGAAATCACGCGACCGCTTCTGACCGAATTGTGCCGGCGAGCGTGACTAGTTAGCTCTGGCCGACTCGAGCCGCACGCGTGACTCGCCCTGAAGTCGGGGCCTCAACCATTCGCGTGCCGATGTACTGGAGCGAAGGCCTGCGATTCGAGGTGTGGGAAGGGCCGAGATTCAGCGGAAACGTGGGTTACGTCTGCGCGGAAATCAACGGGCCGTTTACAAGCGCCGTACGCACGACACAGCGCAATACAAGCAACTGCACCGTGGCCTTCATAGTGCTCTTCCGCCGTCGCCGGCGCGTTGCTACGGAGTTTGCGTAAGCCACCCCACAACGCCCTTCGGCCACCTTGCCGGAGGGCCATCGGAGCACAAGTCGTGTCGTCGCCGAAAAAGAACGCCGCCTTCCTCGTCTCGATCTCGGGCCACCACCTCCCGGCATGGCTGTGGAGCGCAGGAAGAAGCAGGCCTCGTTCGCGTGCACCGGCCGGATCCAGCGCTCAGAGATGTAGCGCTTTTTGGTTAATGCCATGTAACGCCATCGGGCGTTACCGACAGGCCAACCAGGCGCTTGAACGCACGCGCAGGGCTGAACGCACGCCGACTGCGCGACGTCAGAGGGGCATGTCATGTTCACACGATACGTCGTCCGCACGCTGCTTTGCATTGCCGCCGTGCCGGCCATCTCCGAGGAGTCCGCACCCATCCATGGCCGGGTGTTTCTGACCAAAGCCGAGGTAGAGACCACCTTGATCGGCAAGCCCATCGTTTCAAGCAATCTTTCGACCGGCATGGTGTCGCGCTGGCAGTTCTATTCGGATGGCCGCGTCGACTTTGTCAATCAAAGCGGGCCCGGCAAGGCGTCGGGCAAGTGGGTTCTCAACTCCGACGGCTCGATGTGCGTGACGATGATTTCTCGAACCGGCTGCCGCTACTGGTTCAGGAACGAAAAGGACGGTGGCATTGCGAATGCCCAAACCAGGGAGCCGAATGCGCCTACCGTGGCTGAGATACGGTTTGAGTGATGGTGCGAGATTGGGTGCTTCGAGCTGGGATGGACGAGGTCCGGCAAATGTTCAGTGTTGCGCCCGCGCATATCCATCCGCAATCCGCCGCAGCGGTCGAACCACGAACTTCATAGCCGCACGCGCCCCGAACAGCGAGCGGCCCGCACAGAGCAAGTGCGGGCAAGAGATCAGCGCAACGCTTCAACCAGATCGAGCACCATCCGGTCCCCACCGAACTTCTCGACCCCATGAGTCAGCAGCGCATCCACGGCCTGCGCAATGCCATGGCTCGAAGAAGACTGCTCCGCCATGTCGTTGTAGTACCCCAGGTCCTTCTTCGCATTCGCCATCGAGAACTTCAGCGAATCGGTGCTGCCGGTCAGCAGCTTGGGCTTGACGCGTTCCAGCGCCACGCCGTTGCCGCCGCCCTTGGCGAGCACGTCGACGAACACGTCGGGCTTCACGCCGGCGCGCTCCGCGCAGGCGGCCGCCTCGCACAGCAGCGCCACAGTGCCCAGCGAGACGAAGTTGTGCAGCAGCTTCATCGCATGGCCTGCACCGATGCCGCCCACGTGTGTGATGTTCTCGGCGAAGCAGCGCAGCAGCGGCAGGCACGAGGCCAGCACTTGCTCATCGCCGCCCACCAGCAGGTTCAGCCGGCCTTCGGCGGCTTCCTTCGCGGTGCGGGTCATGGGCGCGTCGATGAACTTGCCGCCCTTGGCGCTCACGGCTTCGGCCACCTTGGCTGTGGAGGCGGGAACGGCCGTCGAGCAGTCGATCACCACGGTGCCGGGGCGCAGCGTGGTCAGTGCGCCGCTGTCGCCGAGCATCACGGCCTCGACCTGCGGGGTACCGGTGACGCACAGGATCAGCACATCGACCTGCGCGGCCAACGCGGCCACGTCTTTCACCGAGGTGGCGCCGGCCTTCAGCAGGCCGTCGATGGGCTGGTTGCCCGCGTGCTCCAGCACGGTGAGCTGGTGGCCGTGCTTGACGATGTTGCTGGCGATGCCGTGGCCCATGAGGCCTACGCCGACGAGGCCGACCTTGCGCGGCGCTTGCTGCTGTTCAGTGGTGGTTGTCATGTGTTGTCTTCATCCGTGCTTGATGGCGATGGTCTTGAGGGTCGTGAATCCGAGCAGGGCCTCGAAGCCCTTCTCGCGGCCGAAGCCGCTGGATTTCACGCCGCCGAAAGGCAGTTCTACACCACCCGCCGCACCGTAATTGTTGACGAAGACCTGGCCGCAATGCAGCTTGTGCGCCATGCGCAGCTGGCGCGCGCCGTCGCGGGTCCACACGCCGGCCACCAGGCCGAAGTCCGTGCCGTTGGCCAGGCGCACCGCCTCGGCTTCATCAGCGAAGGGCGTCACAGCCAGCACCGGGCCGAAGATCTCGCGCTGCGCGATGTCGCTCTCGTGCGGCACGTCGCGGAACAGCACGGCCTCCTGGTAGTAGCCGGTGGACGAAGCGTTGGGCGACACCGTGCCGCGTGCCGCCACCTTCAGGCCGGCGGCCTCGGCGGTCGCGACCATGTCGCGCACCTGGCGGAACTGCTTTTCGTTGATGAGCGGGCCCATGTCCAGGTCTTCGGCGGGCGTGCCCGCACGCACGGCGGTGAAGCGCTTGGCGAGGCGCTGCACCACTTCTTCATAGACCGACTGTTCCACCAGCACGCGACTGCCCGCCGAGCAGGTCTGGCCGGCGTTCTGGATGATGGCGTTGAGCAGCACCGGCTCGGCCGCGTCGAGGTCGGCATCGGCGAACACGATCTGCGGCGACTTGCCGCCGAGTTCGAGCGTCACCGGGCAGTGGCGTTCGGCCGCGGCCAGGCCCACGCTGCGGCCGGTCATGGTCGAGCCGGTGAACGAGATGTGGTCGATGCCCGGGTGCGCGCACAGCGCTGCGCCGGCTTCCTTGCCGTAGCCCGTCACCACGTTGAGCGCGCCGGCCGGAAAGCCCACCTCGGTCGCGATCTCGGCCAGGCGCAGCAGCGAGAGGCTCGCGTCTTCCGCCGGCTTCACCACGCAGGCATTGCCTGCGGCGAGCGATGCGCCCACGCTGCGGCCCGCGATCTGCATCGGGTAGTTCCAGGGAATGATGTGGCCCGTCACGCCGTGCGGCACGCGCACCGTCAGCACGGTGTAGCCGCGCTCGTAGGGCAGGGTGTCGCCGTGCAGCTTGTCGCAGGCACCGGCGTAGTACTCCATATAGCGGGCCAGCGCGGTGGCGTCGTTGCGCGCCACGCGCAGTGCCTTGCCGGTGTCGCGCGCCTCGAGCTGGGCCAGCTCCTCGTGGTGCTCCATGACGGCTGCCCCGAGCTTGGCCAGCAGGCGGCCGCGCTGCAGCGCGGTCAGGCCGCCCCAGGGGCCGTCGAAGTTCTCCCCCATGGCCTGGCGTGCGGCGCGCACGGCGGTGTCGATGTCTGCGGCGGTGCCGCGTGCGATCTCGCCGAACTTGCTGCCATCGCTCGGGTCGATCACGTCGATGGTGGCGTTGCCTTCGGACTGCACGTGGCGTCCGTCGATGTAGTGAGCTGCTGCGTTCATGGTGTCTTGTCTCCTAGGGGGCGGTCAACGGGTCGCGTTGGGTTCCGGCCAGGGTTTCTGCGTTTCGCGGATCTGCTCGAAGGCGCGGCTGAACTGCAGCACGCCCAGGTCGTCGAAGCGGCGACCGGCAATCTGCAGGCCGATGGGCAAGCCTTCGGCCGAGTAGCCGCAGTTGATCGAGGCAGCGGGCTGCTCCGACATGTTGTAGGGCACGGTGAAGCCGATGTGCTCCAGCGGCAGCATCGGATCGTTGGTCGGCGAGGCGTGGTCGGCCGGCGCGGGCATGTTGGGCGACACCGGCGAGATCACGAAGTCGTAGGCCTTGGTCGCGGCGATGGCGGCGGCGCGCGTGGCGACGAACTCGCTGTAGGCCTCGAAGATGTGCGCACCCGAGAAGCCGGCCGCGCTCTCGGCCCATTCGCGGATGTACGGCAGGATCTTCGCGCGCTTCTCCGGCGCCATCGCCTGGATGTCGATGCACGAGCGCATGCGCCAGAAGTGGTCCATGCCCTTGAGCATCTTCGGGGTCATGAAGGCCGGGATTTCCTCGACGTGCGCGCCGGCAGCCTCGATGCGCTTCGCCGCGCGGCGCACGGCTTCGGCGATCTGCGGGTCCAGTGGCAGGCCGCAGCCCGCGTCCATGTGCAGCGCCACGCGCTTGCCCTTGATGAACGACGGATCGACCTCGAAGGCATTCCAGTCGATGACGGGCGGCGGCAGTTCCGAATAGTCGCGGTCGTCGGGCTGCGCGACCGAAGCCATCATCAGCGCCGAATCGGCCACGGTGCGGGTCATCGGGCCGGCGCAGCGGCCCATGTAGGGCGAGCTCAGCGGAATGCGACCGAAGCTGGGCTTGAGCGTGTAGATGCCGCACCAGCTCGCCGGCAGGCGCAGCGAGCCGCCGATGTCGGTGCCCACGTGCAGCGGGCCGTAGCCGGCGGCGGCAGCAGCACCGGCGCCAGCGCTGGAACCGCCGGGCGTGCGCGACAGGTCCCACGGATTGCGCGAGAGCTCATGAAAGCTCGACAGCCCCGACGACAGCATGCCCAGGTCGGGCATGGTGGTCTTGGCCACCAGCACCGTGCCGTCTTCCTTCAGGCGCGCGGCGGGTGGCGAGTCGTAGCTCATCGGCACGAGGTCGTAGGCGGCGGTGCCCAGCGGCATCGCATCGCCCTCGGTCGCGAGGTTGTCCTTGATGGTCACGGGCACGCCGTCGAGCGTGCCGAGCGGCTTGCCGGCCAGCCAGCGTGCCTCGGAGGCGCGGGCCTGTTCCAGCGCCAGTTCGGGGCGGAAGAGCCAGGTGGCATGCAGCTCGGGCTCGTACGCCGCGATGCGCTCGTTCACCGAGCGCGCCACTTCCACCGGCGAGAGTTCCTTGGAGGCATAGGCCGCGTGCAGCTCCTGCACGCCCAGGGAATACAGGGGCTTCGATGTCGACGTGCTCATCGCATCAACCCCACGAGATCGCGGCCAGGTCGTTCACCACGATCGGCATGCTCGGCCACAGGCCTTTCACTTCCTTGCGCGCGATGGTCGGGAACACCGCCTGGTACAGGAAGCCGTTGACCGCGTCGGTCGCCAGCATGCGCTGTGCATCGGCCAGCAGGTCGGCGCGGCGCTTCTTGTTCTCCTCGTTCTGGATGGTGACGAACAGGTCGCGGAACTTCTTCGAGTCGTAGCCCCAGTAGTAGTCGGGCTCGGTGTACTTCACCAGGTCGAAGGGCTCCACGTGCGCGACCATGGTCAGGTCGAAGTCGTGCGCACCGCCGAAGGTGCCGCTGAGCCATTGGGCCCATTCCACGTTCTGGATCTTCACGTTGATGCCGATCTGCGCGAGCTGCGCGGCGATCACCTCGCCACCCTGCCGGGCGTAGGAGGGCGGGGGCAGCTGCAGGCGCAGTTCGAGCGGCGTCTTCACGCCGGCCTCGGCCAGCAGCTTCTTGGCCTTCTCCACGTCGAAGGGGTTCATCGCGGTGGTGTCGATGAAGCCCGGCGCGCCCAGCGCGTAGTGGCTGCCGATGGGCCTGCCGAAGCCGTCGGCCGCGCCCTGGATGATCGCGTTGCGGTCGATGGCCGCCAGGATCGCGCGGCGCACGCGCACGTCGTCCAGCGGCTTCTTGCGGTTGTTGATGGTCAGGATCACCTTGCCGCGCGTGCCCACCTCGATCACCTGGAAGCGCGCGTTGCCCTTGAACTGGCTCACCGAGCGCGTGCCCGCGCGCGGGAAGATGTCGATGTCGTTCGAGAGCAGCGCGGCGGTCTGCGCGGCCGTGTCCGACATGAAGCGGAAGACGAACTTCTCGGTCTTCGCGAGGCTGGGGTCGCGGTAGGTCGGCGACTTCACCAGCGTGCACGAGGCGCCGCGCTGCCATGCGCTCAACTTGTAGGGGCCGGTGCCCACGGGCGCGGTGGCGTTGGTCTCGGCGCTCTTGGGCTCCACGATGCAGGCGGTCGACTGGCCGAGCATGAAGGGCAGGTCGGGGTTCGACAGCGTGCTGTTGACGCCCACCGTGTGCTCGTCGAGCACGACGGTGCCGATCTCGCTGAAGAAGCGCTTGTCCTTGTTCGTGCTCTTGGCGCCGCCCGCGCGGTCGAAGGAGAACTTCACCGTGTTCGCGTTGAAGGGCTGTCCGTTCTCGAAGCGCACGCCCTTGCGCAGCTTGAAGACGAAGGTCTTCATGTCGGGCGAGGACGACCAGCTCTCCGCCAGCATCGGCGTGACCGAGCCGTCGGCGTTCACCTTGGTGAGCGTCTCGAAGATGTTGTACTGCGTGATTTCCGCGATGGCCGATGCGGCGCCGCTCGTCGGGTCCAGGCCCGGCGGTTCGAGCGGCATGCCGATCGTCAGCGTGTTCTTGCCGGCCTGCGCACGGGCCTGGGGCAGGAAGACACCCGGGATTGCCGCGGCCATGGCGGAAGTCATGAGTGTGCGTCGCTTCAACATTCGATAGTTCCTGGAGGTGAGTGTGGAAAGGGAAGGAAGGCCCGGCCCGGCTAACGGGAGGGCGTATGCAGGACGGCGGAAAGCAGGGTGCGCGTGTACTCGTGCTGCGCGTGCTCGAACAGGTCGGCCGGTCGGCCGCGCTCCACGATGCGGCCCTTGAAGACCACGCAGACCTCGTCGCACAGGTGGTTGACCACCGCGAGGTCGTGGCTGATGAGCAGGTAGCTGATGCCGAACTGCTGCTGCAGGTCCTGCATGAGGTTGAGCACCTGGGCCTGCACCGACACGTCGAGCGCGCTCACGGGCTCGTCGGCCACGATGAGCTTGGGGCGCGTGATGAGCGCGCGCGCGATGGCGATGCGCTGGCGCTGGCCGCCGGAGAACTCGTGCGGGTACTTGTCGAGATCGGTGGTGCGCAGGCCCACTGCGGCCAGCGTTTCGCTGGCGCGCTCGCGCTGCTCAGCACGGCTCGTTGCGGCCAGTGCTTCCAAGGGCTCGGCGACGATGCGCGCGACGGTCTGGCGTGGGTCGAGCGAGCCGTAAGGGTCCTGGAACACCATCTGGAAGTCGCGCCGCGCCACGCGCAGCTCTTCCTTCGACAGCGCGTGCAGGTTGCGGCCTTCGAGCGAGACAGTGCCCGAGGTGGGCGTGTCGAGCGCCATCACAAGGCGCGCGATGGTCGACTTGCCCGAGCCGGACTCGCCGACGATGCCCATGCTCTGGCCGGCCTGCACCTCGAAGCTCACGCCGTTGAGCGCCTTCACGGTCGGCGGCGGGCCGAAGAGCTTCTCGCGCGGCAGCGCGTAGTGGCGATAGAGGTTGTTCACGGCCAGCAGGGGCTGGCGGGCGGTGGCTGACTGGCTCATGCGGCGGCGGCCCTGGCGTTCGATGCGGCGATCTCGCCCAGCCGCAGGCAGCGCACCGTGTGGTTGTTCGGCAGCAGCGTCTCGCGCGGCTTCGTGCTCTGGCACAGGTCGATGGTGTGCGCGCAGCGGCCGGCAAATGCACAGCCGCGGGGCATGTCGACCAGTTCCGGAACGCTGCCCTTGATGGTGGGCAGCCGGCCGGCGCGCACCGCGCCGAGTGCGGGGCGTGCCGCGAACAGGCCACGGGTGTAGGGATGGGCGCGGCTGGCGAAGACGGCGTCGGTCGGTCCGCTTTCCACCGCACTGCCGCCGTACATCACGAGCATGCGCTTCACGCTGCTGGCGATCACGCCGAGGTCGTGGGAGATCAGGATCAGCGCCATGCCCATTTCCTTGACCAGGCCCTGGATCAGGTCGAGCACCTGCTTCTGGATGGTTACGTCGAGCGCGGTAGTGGGTTCGTCGGCGATCAGCAGGTCGGGACCGCAGGCAAGCGCCATCGCGATGCCGATGCGCTGGCGCTGGCCGCCGGAGAACTGGTGCGGGTACGCATCGAGGCGCGAGGCCGCGTCGGGAATGCCCACCCGCTCGAGCAGGTTCAGCGCCTCCTTGCGGGCCTGTTCCTTGGTCAGGCCGCGATGCAGCCGCAGCGGCTCGCCCACCTGGCGCGCGATGGTGTGCACCGGGTTCAGGGCCGTCATCGGCTCCTGGAAGATCATGCCGATGCGGTTGCCGCGGATCTCGCACATCTTCTTTTCGGGAAGGCCGACCAGCTCCTGCCCGTCGAGCTTGATGCTGCCCGCGACCTTGGCGCTGGAGGGCAGCAGGCCCATCAGCGACATCACGGTGATCGACTTGCCGCAGCCGGATTCGCCGACGATGCCCAGCGTCTCGCCGCGTTCCAGCGAGAACGAGATGCCGCGCACGGCCTGCGCCGGCCCGCGCTGGGTCTGCAGGCCGATCTGGAGGTTGTTGACTTCGAGGAGTGGCATATCGCTTAGCGGGCGCGTGCGAGGCGCGGATCGAGCAGGTCGCGCAGGCCGTCGCCGAGCATGTTCAGGCCGAGCACCGCGAGCGCGATGGCCATGCCGGGGAAGACGGCCAGCAGCGGCTGCTGGAACATGAGGGTCTGCGCTTCACTGAGCATGCGGCCCCACGAAGGTTGCGGCGGCTGTGTGCCCAGGCCCAGGTAGGAGAGGGCGGCTTCAGCGAGGATGGCGATGGCGAAGCGGATGGTGATCTGCACGATCAGCACGGCCGAGATGTTCGGCAGCACGTGCTGCATGGTGATCGAGAAGCTGCCCTTGCCGCAGGCGCGCGCGGCGGCGACGTACTCGCGCGACCAAATCGCATTGGCCGACGCCCGCGTGATGCGCGCGAAGGTCGGGATGTTGTAGATGCCGATGGCCACGATGGCATTCACGATGCCCGCGCCGAAGACGGCCGTCATCATGATGGCTGACAGGATTGCGGGAAAGGCCAGCGTGAAGTCGGACAGCCGCATCACCGCTTCCTCGACCCAGCCGCGCTTGGCGGCAGCGAGCAGGCCCAGGGCGGTGCCGACCACGAGGCCGATGCCGACCGCGATCACGCCGACCAGGATGGACGCGCGCGCACCAACCAGCAGCAGCGAGGCCACGTCGCGGCCGAAGGCATCGGTGCCGAGCCAGTGCGAGCCGGAGGGCGCCTGCAGCTTGTTCGCCATGTCCATGCCGTAGGGCGAGTACGGCGTCCACAGATAGGACAGCAGCGCGGCCAGCACCAGCAGCGCGGCGAGCACGCCGCCGATGCAGAAGCTGCGATGGCGCAGCGCGCGGTGCCAGAAGCCGGGGGCTTTCAGTGCCACGCCGGTGGCGGCGGGCAGCGCGCCGGAGGTCGGGTTGATGGCGCTCATATGTCGCTGGCCTTGATGCGCGGGTCGATGACGGCATAGAGCACGTCGACCACGAAGTTCACGATGACCACCATGGCCGCCAGCAGCATCACGCAGTTGCGCACCACGATCAGGTCGCGGTTGCTGATGGC